>DATBIM010000077.1:0-17816 GCA_036556905.1 Candidatus Methylomirabilota bacterium | reverse complement strand
CCTGCGCGATCCGGCGCCGCGAGAAGAGTCTGGCGAGTGGGAGCGCCTCGACGACGAGGATGGCCTTGGCGACGATGAGGGCGGCGACCGTCGCGCTCGCGGCGCGGAGCGCGGTGAAGCTGTGGTCGCTCACCGCGACGGCCCTCGTGAGGCCGAGCATGTGGAACAACAGCAGGAAGAAGATGGCCGGCGGGACGGCCTCGCGGATCTCCCGGGCGACGGCCGTCCCGATCTTCCCAGCCACTGGCTACGCGCAGGCGACCGCGTAGACGTCCTTCACCTCTGCCGGGAGCCGCCACTCCTTCCAGCTCTTGCCGCCGTCCCGGGTGCCGAAGACCTGGCCCAGCCGCGCGACGCTGTAGACCTGGTCGGGATCGCGCGGGTGCAGCGACACCGCCATCATCGTGCTCTCGGCCTTGATGCCGTGGTCGATGCGGCGCCAGGACTGGCCGAGATCGTCGCTGCGATAGAGCGAGCCGTCCTTGCTCCGCGCGGCGGGGCTGAGCGCGGCCACCAGCGTCCGGGGATCGTGCGGCGACACCTTGACGTCGCGCGCGTACGTCAGCGGCGAGAAGCGGCCGATCTCCATGTCCTCCCAGGTCTTGCCGCGATCGGCGCTGCGGAAGAGGCCCATGCGCACGGCGAGGAAGACCGTGCCGGGCTGGGCGCTCGAGATCGTGAGCGCGTGCGAATCGAGCATGCCCTCGTTCTCGGTGTCGCTGGCGATCTGGCTCTTGAGGTGCGTGCGCTGAGCGAGCCGGACGAGATCGTCGCCGACGTCTTCCCAGGTTTCGCCCCGGTCGCGGGATCTCAGCACGCCGTCGACCTCGAGCCCCGCATAGATCTCGTCCGGGTTCGTCGGGTCGATCGCGAGACGGATGACGCGGCAGGGGAAATTCATCTTCACGCGCCCCGGCGAGGTCACGCGCGGCAGCTTGCTCCAGCTGTCGCCGCCGTTGTCGCTCCGGTAGATCGCCACCGGCGAGGTCCCGAGGTACATGATGCGCGGGTCGCGCGGGTGCATGAGGATCGACCACACTTCCAGGCCGTCGTCGGGGAAGGGGAGCTTCTCCCAGCTCTCGCCGCCGTCCCGGCTACGGTACGGCCCGTTCTGGGAGCCGGCGTAGATCAGGTTGGGATCGGTCGGGTGGATGGTGATCGCCTGCACGTCCATGCGTTCCGGCAGGCCCTTGCGAAGGAGCTCCCACTGGTCGCTGCCGACGGTTTGCCGGAAAATCCCCCCGAGGGCTCCGGAGATCCGTGCCGCGGTGCCGACGTAAACGTGCGAGGTTCCTGAGGTGTTCGCCATGCCCGACCTCCTTGATTGCCCAGACTCTATCATTCCCGCCCTCGAATGTGCGAGGCTCGTAGAACCCTGTCCACGAAAGCAGTTGACGGGGCCCACGCTCCGGGCTTAATGAAGGCCCTACCCGCGATGTGCGGGGCGCCAACCCTCACCGCCGAAAGGAGTCGCACGTGATTTACGAGATTCGCACCTACCAGATCGCTCCCGGTAGCCTGGCCGAGGTCGAGAAGCGCTTCGGCGACGCCTACCAGTACCGCAAGAAGTACTCCGAGCTGACGGCCTTCCTGCACACCGAGGTCGGGCCGCTCAACGAGATCGTCCACATCTGGGGTTACAAGGATCTGGCCGATCGCGCGCGCGTGCGGGGCGAGGCGTCGAAGGAAACGAACTGGCCGCCGAAGATCCAGGAGTTCATCCGCGCGATGCGCTCCGAGATCATCACGCCGTTCGCGTTCATTCCCGAGCCGCATCCGGGCAAACTGGGTCCGGTCTACGAGCTGCGCTACTACACGCTCAAGCCCGGCACGCTCCCGGACATGGCGAAGGGCTGGGAATCGAAGATCGCCGAGCGCGGCAAGCTCTCCCCGATCGTGTTCGCGGGCCCGGTCGAGTTCGGCCGCGCCAACGGGTTCGTCCACATCTGGGCCTACTCGAGCATGGACAATCGCATGCAGGTGCGTGACGACGCGCGCAAGAAGGGCGTGTGGCCACCGCCGGGCGGCGGCGATCGCCTCATCAGCCAGGAGAACAAGATCCTCCTTCCGGCGGCGTTCTCGCCGCTGCAGTAAGTAGTCTCGGCGCGACGCCGCGTCGCCAGGGCCACCGACGGCTCTCGCGACGCGGCGTCCGCTCCGGCGCCGTGATCAGAACTCTTCGAGCACCGGTCGCGCTGGCCTTCGCGGCGATCGCCATCGCCGCCTGTTCCGCGTCGGCCCCGTCATCCTCCGCGCCGCCGGCCCAGGCGCCGTCCTCCGCCCAGGTCCGCGTTTCTCCGGCCGGCCCGGACGCCGAGCAGTACGGCGCCGCCAGAGACTATCCGGTCGGTGACCGGTCGACCTACTCTCGAGCTCCCTTCCTCGTCGGCTCCCTCAGCCACATGGACGAGATCTTCGAGGGGCGGCTGGTCAAGCGGGCCGCGGCGCCGTCGCCGTTCGCGCGAGTGGCCGCCGAGCCGGCGGTGCGCTACGACTACCGGGGCGAGAGCCTCGGCCTGGATCAGTACCTCGCGCGGAACCCGGCCACCGGGCTCCTCATCGCGCGCGACGACACGATCCTGGTCGAGCGCTACCAGTACGCGCGCAGCGACCGTCATCGCTTCACGTCGTTCTCGATGGCCAAGACGGTCACGTCGATGCTGATCGGTATCGCCATCGCGGAAGGCCGCATTCGCTCCGTCGACGACCTCGCGTCGGCGTACGTTCCGGCGCTCGCGGGCAGCGAGTACGGACGCACGCCGCTCCGGCACCTGCTCCAGATGTCGTCCGGCGTGCGCTTCCTCGAGGAGTACTCGGGGCGCGACGACATCACGAAGCTGGCCATGGACACGTTCTGGCTGCGCGGGCCGGGCGGCGCCGCGGCGGTGACCCAGTTCAACGACCGGATCGCGCCGAGCGGGACCCGATTCTCGTACGCCTCGGTCGAGACCCAGGTGCTGGGGCTCGTCCTCGCTCAGGCGGTCGGGCGCCCGGTCGCGGCCTACTTGCAGGAGAAGATCTGGCAGCCCATCGGCGCGGAGGCCGATGCGACCTGGCTGGTGGACCGCGCGGGCCAGGAGTCGACCTTCTGCTGCCTCAACGCGGTCCTACGCGACTACGCCAGGCTCGGCCTGCTGCTCGCTCACGAGGGCAACTGGCGGGGCCGGCAGATCATTCCGGCGGCGTGGATCCGGGAAGCCACGACCGTGCGCCCGGAGCAGCCGTACCTGGCACCGCGCACCGCGACGCGGTTCTTCGGGTACGGCTATCAGACCTGGATCTTCCCGGACGAGCCCCGGATGTTCGCGCTCCTCGGCGTGCGGGGGCAGACGATCTACGTCGATCAGTCCCGCCGGCTCGTCATGGTCCACACCGCCGTGCGCAAGCTGCCGGTCGATCCGGGCGGCGCCGAGACGGTCGCCCTCTGGCGCGGTGTCGTGCGCGATCTGGGCCGCTGACCGAGGGCGCCGGCCCGCGAGGCCCGCGCCGCGCTCGATCCGGCGGGTTTCGCGGCGCTCGAGCCGGTCGAGGCGGCGCCTCGAGTCGCGCCCGTGGTGGTCGTGCGCAAGCCGGCGCCGCGGCCGGTGACGCGTACGCGCAGGCCTACATCAGCCCGTAGAACTTCCCGGCGTTCTCGCAGGTGATCTTGTGCGTGACGCCGGCCGGCAGGTGGCCGAACTGCTCCTCGATGTACTTCGACGACTCCGGCCACACGCCGTCGCCGTGCGGGTAGTCCGAGCCCCACATCAGCGTCTCGACGCCCATGTCCTCGATGAGCTTGGTGCCGATGCGGTCGAACTGGAACGTGCCCTTGCACTGGCGGCGCCAGTACTCGCTCGGCTTCATCTTGAGGCCGAGGTCGCGGAAGCGGTCTTCCCACTCGAAGTCCATCCGGTCGAGCGCGTAGGGGATCCAGCCGATGCCGCTCTCGCCGAACGCGATACGGACGTTGGGGTAGCGCTCGAGCACCGCCGCGCCGATGACGGCGGCCAGGATGTTGACGAGGTTCATCTGGAACCCGGAGACCACGGTGAAGAACGCCGCGCGGCGGGAGAGCCCAGTCTGCGAGTCGAGCTTGCCGGGCGGGAGCGCCGGGAACGTGTGGAAATGCAGGGGCAGGTTCACGTCGTTGACGGCCTTCCAGAGCGGCTCCCACACCGGATGCCACATGGGCTCCATGTCCCAGGAGCAGGAGAGCTCCATGCCGCGCAGCCCGAGCCGGGCCACCCGGTCCACCTCCTTGACGGCACCGTCGATGTCGCCGTAGGGCAGGCAGGCCAGGCCGATGGAGCGCTCGGGATAATGGCGGCAGAAGTCCACGAGCCAGTCATTGTAGATGCGGAACATCTCGGTGGCCGCCTCGTGGTCGCGCAGCCGCGTGGCCGCCCCCAGGATGCCGAAGATCACCTCGGCCTGAACCCCGTCACGGTCCATGTCCTGAACCCGGCGGTCGGGGTCGGTGGGACGGCGGATGCCCTTCCGGCCGTCCTCGTAGAGCCCGGTGGCGGCCATGATGTCCACCCGGCGGTTCTGGCCGGGCACAACCTTGTTCCCGACCGAGCCCACCGCGCACGCGAACCCGAGGGAAGGGACGGTCTTCGTCGTCCAGTACGGCCCCTCGGGTCCCTCGACCACGTACGGCATCCGGTCTTTCAGGCCCGGCGTGGCGTTCGCGGTGAAAAGATCGGGCGGCAGCCAGGGCAGATCGATGTGGCAGTCGGCCGAGATCCTCTGGTAGCGCATGTCGCCTCCCCGGCGAGCCGAACGGTTCGCGGTTGACAGCGTACACAAGAGCCCGCACATTCTTCAACCGGCAGGGGTCCACGACGGAGCTGATAGGAGCGGTCATGGCCATCATTCCCAAGGCGCTGCACGAGCACATCAACACCGCGTTTCCCGCCAACGTGTGCCTGGTCGGCACCGTGTTGCCCAACGGCTTCGCCCAGGTGAGCCCGCGGGGCAGCACCATGGTGTTCGACGACGAGCACCTGGCCCTGTGGGAGCGGGGCCGAGGCTCCACGAACGCCAACCTCAAGGACGGCACCCGGATCACCGTCTTCCTGCGCAAGCCCCAGCTGCGGGAGAGCGGGCTCCTGCCCAAGGGCGGGGTGGCGCGCTTCTACGGGACGGCGAAGCTCTACAAGTCGGGACCGGTGTACGAGGAGATCTGGACGCGCCTCATCCAGCCGGAGAAAGAGCGCGACCCCGACAAGAAGGGCTTCGGGGTGCTCATCCAGGTCGAGCGGGCCGAGGACCTGGACGGGCGGGCGCTCGACCTCAAGTAGCCCACACGCTGGCGCCGCCGAAGCGGCTCTGCCAGCGAGGAATGACCTCCCGGTTGTACACGTTGTCGGGCACCTCGCCGCGCAGGGCGGCCAGGACCGAGTCCGTCGCCCAGCGGATGCCGGGGCCCAGGCCGCTGCCCACGTTGTTGGAGACGTTGTGCGGGGAGAGGAGGACCTTGTCCCCGAGATTGCGCAGCGGGCTGTCCGACGACAACGGCTCCTGCTCGAACACGTCGAGCGCGGCCCCGGTGATCTGTCCCCGCAGCAGGGCTTCGATGAGAGCCGGCTCCTGCACGCAGGGCCCCCGGGACGTATTGATGAAGATGGCGCTGGGCTTCATGAGCGCCAGCTGGGGCGCGCCGATCATGTGCCGGGTCTCCCGGGTCAAGACCACGTGCAGGCTCACCACGTCGGACTCGCGCAGGAGCGTCGGCAGGTCCACGCGAGTCACGCCGTGCTGGGCGAACTTGGCGTCGGGCACGTAGGGGTCGGTGGCCAGGATTCTCACGTTCCAGGGACGCAGCAGGGTGGCCACGCGGCTTCCGATTCGGCCAAGACCGATCAGCCCGATGGTGAGGCCGGCGTACCCGTCGGCGCGGGCGCCGACGTAGGTTCCCTGCAACTTGGGGTCTCGCCATCCCCCCGCCTTGAGGTGCCGGTCCCGCTCGCGCGACTTCTTGAGCAGGGTGAGCATGGCGGTGACGGTCCCCTCGGCCACGCCGCCCCAGTTCGATTCGGTCGGGCTGTGCGTCACCAAGATTCCCAGTTCGGTGGCCGCCTCGACGTCCACGTCGTCGACGCCGATCGTGTACTTGGCGACGATGCGCAGCCGGTCCGAGGACTTCATGATGGTCCGGCTGATGGGCGTGCATCGGATGGACGTCCCCACCAGGGCATCGCACCCGGCGGCCAGGGCGGCGATCTCGGCTTCGTTGCTGCCCTGCGGAGTGTCCCAGGCGGGCTTGCCCATGATCAGCTCGCATCGCTGCTCGCGCAGTCGCTTGTGACTCTCCCCGGACTCATCGGCGGGGGCAAAGACGAAGACCTTGGCGGCGTTCATGGCGGAATGGTCCGGCGCGCGCCCGCACTTGTCAAGGCGCGTGACGGAAGCCATCTTGACTTGGCTGCGTCAGGCGCTTAGCGTCTCCGTCACCGAGGCCGTCCCCCGAGACAGGAAGGAGCCGCACGATGGCGAGGAAGAAGGCTGCCAGGAAGAAGGCCGCCAGGAAGAAGGCCGCCACGAAGCTGACCGCGCGGAAGTCCGCGAGCCGGCGACCGGCGACCACGAAGACCGCGGGCGCGATCAAGGCCGGGGGCGGCCGCTATACGTTCGACTTCGCCCAGCTGACCACGATCGACGCCGGTCCCGGCTACTCCACGTCCCATGGGCCCGTCGTCGAGGGTGAGCGCATCCAGATCGGGTTGATGCGCATGCCGCGGGGCACCGGCAGTCGGCCCCACAGCCATCCCAACGAGCAGTGGATCTACGTCGTGCAGGGCACGCTGGAGAGCGAGGTGGCCGGTGTGAAGTCCCGGGGGAGCGTCGGCTCCCTGATCTACATCCCGGCCAACGCCGTGCATTCGGCCCTGGCGACCCTGGAGGCCGATGTCGTCTTCCTCACCGCCAAGGACATGTCACACGGGATCGCCGGGCGAGCCACCGACGGGACGGCCTCGGGGCCGGCCTACGCCGAGGGCTTCGCGTCGCTGCGCTAGTCGTCGATCGGGACGGGAGGCACCCCATGCCGGTATTCAGGTGGAGCGAGCTGGAGGAGAAGGTCCTCTACCCCGATCACAGCCCGGCCACGGGCTCGGTGCTCCGGGGCGAGAAGATCGCGGTGGCGCGGGTTCGCTATCCGGCCGGCAGCAAGGTGCCGCCGCACGCCAGTCGCCGCGAGCAGATCCACTCGATCGTGCGCGGCCAGGCCACCTACCGGGTCAACGGCGAGGAAAAGCTGGTCGGCCCCGGCGAGGTCGTGCTCATCCGTCCCAACACCGAGCACGCGGTGGAGATCCTCCAGGACCTGGAGGTGATCGGCTTCCAGGACGTGGGACCGCTGGCCGGTGTCGAGCCCGGGAGCGGGTCCGGCCCCGTCTTCTTCAAGTGGGACGAGATGGAGTCGGACTTCATCACGCCGAAGTACTCCTCGGGTCGGGGGCCCACGATCACCGGCGAGCGGATCGAGGTGGCCTTCATGTTCTATCCGGCGGGCACCGAGGGCAAGCCCCACGCGCACCCCAACGAGCAGATCCAGGTCGCGCTCCAGGGCAAGGTCCGGGGTGTCATCGGCGGCGAGGAGCACGTGATCGAGGCCGGCGGCGGCGTGCTGTTCCCCTCGAACGTGGAGCACGGGATCAAGATCCTGGAGGACTACACCGTCATCAACTGCAAGGACATCGTTCCCGGCTGGAGCGTCTATCACGCGCGCTGGGAACGTGAGCCGGCGCGGTCCTAGGAGGGCCGGATGGACATTCTCGATCTGCGGGGGTCGCTGAAGTTCTCACCCGACCACCACGTCTACACGACCCTGGCCGATACGCCGCACTGCTCGATCAGCGTGGTCGGATGGGAGGCAGGCCAGACCTCTCCCATCCACTCCCACCCCACGGCCGACGAGATCTACCACATCCTCGAGGGCGAAGGCCTCTTCAACGACGGGAAGCGCGAGCTGAAGCTGGGGCCGGGGGCCACCGTGATCTTCCCCGCCGGCGAGGTGCACCGGGTCCAGTGCCTCACGCGGATGGTGCTGTACCGCGTGCAGGCCGGCCGCGACCGGCATCCGGAATCCGTGAAGGCCTGGCCGGGCAAGGAGGGCAAGTGATGGCCGGATCGATCGATCGTCGAGCGTTCCTCAGGCGCGCGGGGATGGCCGCCACCGCCGTCATGGGCGCGCCGCTCCTGACGTCCCGGGCCGCCGCCCAGAGCGATCGCCTGGTGGTGGCCGTCGGGCAGTGGGGCACGGAGACGCCCTTCGCCTGGCGCAGCGTTCAGGCCGAGAAGCCCCTGTGGGACTGCGTCTACGATCCGCTGATCCTGCGAGATGTGAAGACGTGGGAGTATCGGCCCGGCCTGGCCACGGAGTGGAAGCCCTCGAACGAGATGCGGACGTGGACCTTCAAGCTCCGCCCGGGCGTAAAGTTCCACGAGAACTGGGGCGAGCTGACCGCCGAGGACGTCAAGTTCACCGTGGAGCAGAGCTTCAAGCCCGACGCCCTGGGGGGCTCGGCCTACTTCTTCCGCACCCATCTCGACCGGATCGAGACCCCCGACAAGCTCACGGTCGTGATGCACTTCAAGAGCCGGCAGTGGATCGTGCCGTCGCTCTTCACCCAGTACGTCGGCTACCAGAACACCATCTCCAAGAAGTACTTCGAGTCCGTGGGCGAGCAGAAGGCCGCCGCTCATCCCATCGGCACCGGGCCCTACCGCCACGTGGAGGGCAAGCAAGGCGACTACCATCGGTTCGAGGCCGTCGCCAACCACTGGCGGAAGACGCCCGCCTTCAAGGAGCTGGTCATCCGCCGCATCCCCGAGCCGGCCACGCGCCTGGCCGGCCTGCGCGCGGGCGAGATCGACATCGCCCAGGTCTTCGGCGACTTCCTGGAGCAAGCCCAGCGGGCGGGACTGCGCGTTCACGAGTCGTCGAACGCGGCGCAGTACTGGGTGATCCTGACCGGGCAGACGACATCGAACCGGGAGGATTTCTGCCCGCAGTGCCCGTGGGGCGGCGACCAGAAGGATCCCAAGAGCTGGGAGAACGCCCGCAAGGTGCGACTGGCGCTGAACCTGGCCGTCGACAAGAAGGCCATCTATAGCGGACTCTGGAGGGGGCGCGGCGGGGAGACGCCGTTCTCGTATTACTACTACCCGTTCAACAAAGGCTACAGCACCGACTGGAAGATTCCGCCGCACGATCCCGAGCGGGCCAAGAAGCTCCTGGCCGAGGCCGGGCACGCCGGCGGGTTCGAGGTGAAGGTGAACCCCTACGTGCAGCTCGTGGCCCAGGACGGTCCGGACGTCATGGAGGCCGTGGCCCTCGACTGGGAGAAGGTCGGCCTCAAGGTCAAGCGGGTCCCCGAGGCGGCCAGCAGCTACGGCCCGAAGATCCGCTTGCGCAAGACGGACAAACGGTTCTCGGTCTACGGCTCGCCGCCCTACGACGAGCCGCTGGCCGGCTGGGAGCGGGTGATCCACTCCAAGGCCGCGTTCAACCTGTTGCTCGACGGCGTGTTCGACGAGGAGATCGACGCCGGCATGCGAGAGTTCGACGCCGAGAGGCGCTTGAAGCTGACCCGCGACCTCGGCCAGAAGCTCTACGACGGCTACCACGGCGTCATGCTCGGCATGAAGTCGCTCACCTGGGCGGTGACGAAGAAGGTCGGTGGTTGGCAGACGCTTGCCTACGTCCCGGCGGAGACGAACTACGAGCACGTGAGCCGGAGCGGTTGATCGGCGCGTAGGGCCCCGTGCAACGTTACATTCTCGGGCGCCTGGCGCAGTCCCTCGTCTCGATGCTCGTGGTCTCGCTGGTCGTCTTCACGCTCGTCCGCCTGTCCGGCGATCCGATCCAGATCATGGCCCCGCCGGAGGCCTCGGACGCCGACATCGCGATGATGCGAGCCTACCTGGGGCTGGATCGCCCCTGGCCGGTGCAGTACTGGACATTCATCAGCCACGCGGTCCAGGGTGACTTCGGCACGTCGGTCCGCTTCCGGCGTCCGGCCATGGAGCTCATCGCCGAGCGCTACCTGGCGACCCTGGAGCTGGGCAGCCTGGCCGTCCTCATTGTAATCGCCATGGCTCTGCCCGTCGGCGTCTACGCCGCCGTGCGGCGGGGGACGCCGCTGGACTATTTCGCGCGCGGCTTCGCCGCGCTGGGCCAGGCGATGCCGCCGTTCTGGCTGGGCCTGCTCCTCGTGCTGATCTTCGGCGTGCTGCTTCATCTGCTGCCCACCTCGGGGCGAGGCACGCCACTGCACGTCATCCTGCCCGGGATCACGCTCGGGTGGTTCGCCGTGGCCGGCCTCATGCGTCTCACGCGCTCGGCCATGCTCGACGTGCTGGGCAGCGAGTACGTGAAGCTGGCTCGCATCAAGGGACTGCCCGAGTGGCAGGTGATCTGGAAGCACGCCTTCAAGAACGCCGCCCTGCCGATCGTGACCTTCGCCGCCCTGCTCTTCGTCGCGCTGCTCAACGGCTCGATCATCACCGAGACGGTGTTCAGCTGGCCCGGTCTGGGCCTGCTCGTCATCGAGGCGGTGGATTCGCGGGACTATCCCATCGTGCAGGCCGTGGTCATGTGCCTGTCGGCAATGTACATCGGGGTCAATCTGCTGGTCGATATCCTCTACGCGTACCTCAACCCGAAGATCCGGTACTCGGCGTGAGTGACCGGGCGCGTCTCTTAGATCACATCGACCCGCCGGCTCACCCTGGCCCACGCTCGGTCGCAGGTGAAAACGTGAGCGTCGAGGACGTCGCCGGTGGCGAGGACCAGGGCGTCAGGCAGGCGGAGGCCCCGCTGCCGGGCGCGGAGCCGTGCCGCGCGCTCGGCCACGTCGGCCGTCAGCGGCTCGATCCGGATCCCGAAATCGGCCACGAACTTCCTCACCTGAGCGACCGTATCGGCGCCGCGCCGCCAGGGCTCGACGAGGACTTCCGCGTATGCGCTGGCGGGCAGAACGGCATCGCTGGCCAGGGCGGCATTCAGCGCGCTGACCGCGCGCGTGTGATGGGAGTCGTTGGCGTCGAGGAACGCGATGACAACGCTGGCGTCGAGGACGACTACCGCCACTCCCGCCGGAGCCTCCTGAGGA
The DNA here is from genome assembly GCA_036556905.1 of Candidatus Methylomirabilota bacterium. GTDB lineage: Bacteria > Methylomirabilota > Methylomirabilia > Rokubacteriales > CSP1-6 > 40CM-4-69-5. The sequence goes on along the minus strand of DATBIM010000077.1, from coordinate 6,714 downwards.
ACCCGTGCGGATATACCCCGGTCAAGCGGCCGGCGTGGCGGGCGGTCACCTCATCGGCGCGAACCAGGACGATGCGGCCGGCCCCGGCCGCCTCCACCCGGAGCTCGTCCCCCGGCCTCAGCCCGGCCTGCCGGAGCGCGGCGACCGGGATCGTCGCCTGGTTCTTGGCGCTGAGCCGGGTACGTCCGCGGCGGACCGGATGCTTTACCGACCTCATGAAAAGTAAAGCTACCAACCCGAGTCCCCGAACGTCAAGCATTGGGGATCCCGTGATCCGGCCATGAGCTCCGTTGCCGTCGAGCCCATCGACGTTGCCCCGCGCCGCCGGGACCGGCGCTGGCCGCCGCTGCTGCCCCTGGCCATCGTCGCCGCCCTGGTCTTCTGTGCCCTCTTCGCCCCCCTGCTTGCTCCGCATTCTCCGCTGACCGGCTCGCTGGGGCAGCGGTTAGCCCCGCCCATCGGGATGGAGGGGGCCAAGCCCGGGCATCCGCTGGGCACCGACCGGCACGGCCGCGACACGCTGAGCCGGCTGCTCTACGGCGCGCGCATCTCGCTCAGCGTGTCGGTGGTGGGCATCACGCTCACCGGGGCCCTGGGCGCCTTCATCGGCCTGCTGGCCGGCTTCGTGGGCGGCTGGCTGGAGACGGTGCTCATGCGACTGGTCGACATCTCGCTGTCGCTGCCCGGCATCCTGATCGCCGTGCTGCTCTCGGTGGTGTTCGAGCCCTCCTTCACCAACGTGATCATCGTCGTGGTCTTTCTCCTGTGGCCGAGCTACGCTCGGCTGACCCGCGGCGAGACGTTGAGCATCAAGCACCAGGAGTTCGTGGCCCTGGCCCGCGTGGCCGGTTGCTCGAGCCTCACCATCATGTTCCGCCACATCGTTCCCAACCTGGTCCCCTCGATCCTGGTCCTGGCCACGCTGCACGTGGGCTTCGTCATCGTGCTGGAGGCCGCGCTGAGCTTCCTGGGCGTGGGGATCCCCCCGCCGACCCCCTCGTGGGGCGTCATGGTGTCCGACGGGCGGGGCCTGATCGAGCAGGCCTGGTGGGTCTCCATCCTGCCCGGCATCGCCATCCTGGTCACCGTGCTCTCGCTGAACATCCTCGGCGACTGGGTGCGCGATCGGCTCGACCCCAAGCTCCGCCAGGTCTAGGAACCATGATCCTCACCACACATGTGGGAAGCCTGCCCCGGCCCCGCGACCTGGTCGCGCTGCTGCAGGATCGCGAGGAGGGCCGACTGCGCGACGAGCTCGCGTTTCAGGCCCGGGTGCGGTCGGCCGTGCTGGACGTCGTCCGGAGGCAGGTCGAGAGCGGCCTGGCGATCATCAACGACGGCGAGCAGGGGCGCGCCGATTACACCATCTACGTGAAGGACCGGCTGACCGGCTACGAAGGGGAGAGCACACCCTGGCCCAACCCCGATGCCGAGGAATTTCCCGAGTGGACCGAGATGGCCAGGCAGTTCGCCCCCCCATTCCAGAAGCGACCGGCCTGCACCGGCCCCATCGCCTGGAAGGACTGGCCGGCGGTGGAGCGGGACATCGAGACCCTCAAGGCCGCCACCGCCGGCGCCGGGCAGGCGGTCTTCATGACCTCACCCTCGCCCGGCCAGATCGGGCGCTTTCTCCAGAACCGGTACTATCCCAGCGACGAGGTCTACCTCTCCACGCTGGCCGACGTCATGAAGCGCGAGTACCAGGCCATCGTGCGCGCCGGCTTCATCCTGCAGCTCGACTGTCCGGATCTGGCGCTCGGCCGCCATACCCAGTTCGCTCACCTGAGCCTGGCCGAGTTTCGCAAGGTGGCCGCGATGCACGTGGAGATTCTCAATCACGCCGTGGCCGACATCCCGGCCGACCGCATGCGCATGCACATCTGCTGGGCCAGCACGGGCGGTCCCCACCATCGCGACGTGCCGCTCCAGGACATCGTGGACATCGTGATCCAGGGGCGCCCCCAGGGGCTCGTGTTCGCCGGCGCCAATCCCCGCCACGAGCACGAGTGGAAGGTGTGGAAGGACGTGAAGCTGCCCGCCGGCAAGGTGCTCGTCCCCGGAGTCATCGACACCACCACCAACTTCATCGAGCACCCCGAGCTGGTGGCCGAGCGCATCGAGCGGTACGCCCGGGTGGTCGGGCGGGAGAATGTCATCGCCGGGTGTGACTGTGGCTTCGGGACCTTCGCCGGCCGCGTCCAGGTCGATACCAACATCGTGTGGCACAAGCTCCGTTCGCTGGTGGAAGGGGCGCGCCTGGCATCGCGAGCCCTGTGGTAAGTCCCCTCCTCGATGTCCGCGATCTGCGCACCTACTTCTATACCCGGCGTGGCGTGGTGAAGGCCGTGGATGGCGCCACGTTCTCGGTTCGGCGCGGGGAGACGCTGGGGATCGTCGGGGAGTCGGGCTCGGGAAAGTCGATGACCTGCCTCTCCATCCTCCGGCTGGTTCCCGAGCCGGGCGGGCGGATCGTGGGCGGGCAGATCGTCTTCGAGGGCGAGGACCTGATCACCCGGAGCGCAGAGGAGATGCGGCAGCTGCGGGGCTCGCGGATCGCCATGATCCTGCAGGATCCCATGGCCTCGCTGAACCCGGCCTTCACGGCGGGCGAGCAGATCGCCGAGACGCTGCGGCTGCATCGCGGATTGCGGGGGCGCGCCCTCGATCGCCGGATCGTCGAGCTGCTGCGCCAGGTGGGGATCAGCGATCCCGAGCGCCGCGTGCACGCCTATCCGCACCAGATGAGCGGCGGCATCCGCCAGCGCGTGGCCGGGGCCATCGCCATCTCCTGCCAGCCCAGCCTGCTCATCGCCGACGAGCCCACCACCTCGCTGGACGTGACGATCCAGGCGCAATACCTGCGCCTGCTGAAGGAGATCCAGCGGGAGACGAACCTGGCCATGATCTTCGTCACCCACGATCTCGGCATCGTGGCCAAGCTCTGCGATCGGGTGGCCGTCATGTACGCCGGCCGGATCGTGGAGACAGGCACGACGGCGGACATCTTCGGCCGACCCCGACATCCCTACACCATCGGCCTGCTGAACTGCCTGCCCACGCTCCGCAGCGGCCGCGAGCCGCTCACGGCGATCGAGGGCCAACCGCCCGATCTGGCCACCCTGCCGGCCGGCTGCAGCTTCGCGCCGCGCTGCCCGCTGGCCGAGCCCCGCTGCCAGGAGGTGCGCCCGCCGCTGGAGGCCATCAGTCCCGACCGCCTGGTGGCCTGCCTGCGCGCCGACGCCACGGTCACGCGGCCCCCCCGGGTCCAGGCTATGGCGAACGGACCGGCCACGCCTCCCCGTGAAGAGGGGACGGCCGAGGTCGTGCTCGAAGCCCGGGCCCTCACCAAGCACTTCCCGGTGACCCGCGGCGCGATCCTGAGCCGCACGGTGGGCACGGTCAAGGCGGTGGACGGCGTGAGCTTCACGCTACGCCGGGGCGAGACGCTCGGGCTGGTGGGCGAGAGCGGATGCGGCAAGACGTCTACCGCCCGGCTCGTCCTGCGCCTGGAGCGACCCAGCGCCGGCGCCGTCCTGTTCCGCGGGCGTGACGTCCACGCGCTGCGGGGCGCCGAGCTGGCCGACTACCACCGCTCCGTGCAGGCCGTCTTCCAGGATCCCTATAGCTCGCTGAACCCGCGGCTGACCATTCGCACTACAGTCGGCGAGCCGCTCGTGCAGAATCAGCCGGGGCTCGGCCGGGCCGAGGTGGCCGAGCGCATCGCGGAGTCCCTGGTGCGGGTGGGGCTGCGGCCCCGCGTCGCCGACGACTATCCCCACGAGCTCTCGGGCGGCCAGCGCCAGCGGGTGGCCCTGGCCCGGGCCCTGACCACGAACCCGGCGTGCATCCTCCTCGACGAGGCGGTGTCGGCGCTCGATGTGTCGATCCGGGCCCAGGTCATGAACCTGCTGCGCGAGATCCAGGAGCGTTTGCGGGTGAGCTATCTGTTCATCGCCCACGACCTGGCCGCCGTGAAGTACGTCAGCACACGGATCGGCGTGATGTACCTGGGCAAGCTGGTGGAGATCGCCACCAGCGACGAGCTGTACAGCCATCCGCTGCACCCCTACACGCAGGCCTTGCTGAGTAACGCCTTGCCGGCGCATCCGGGCGAGGTGCGGGAGGAGGTCATTCTCCGCGGCGAGGTGCCGAGCGCGTTCGATCCGCCCCCGGGCTGTCGGTTCCACCCGCGCTGTCCGCACGCCATGCCCGTGTGCGCGGAGACGGAGCCGCCGCTGCGCGAGCAGGCCCCGGGCCACCCCGTGGCCTGCCATCTCTATGCGACGTGAGGGAGCGTTACTGTGTTGCCGCCGTGGCGACCCGGAGATCGGCGGCCTGCACCTCCCCGATGCCGGGGACCTCGCGGACGAGCTGGAGCGCCTCGTTGTACAGGACCATGTCCGGAAGCAGGCCACTCAGGATGACCTCGCCGCGAGCTCCGATCTCCAGCGTGACGCCCCACCGATCGGCCGTGCTCACGCGGAAGAGGCCGCGACGGTAGAGCTTCTGCTGGACCTGGGTGCGAACGCGGAAGAGCTCCTCGGCCGAGCGCGTCGGCGGCTGAGCCTTCACCGGCGTCGGCTCCGGCGATCGAGCCAACAGGACCCGCGCCTTGAACTGCTCTCCGACCGGCTGGATCCGGGACGGTGACGACCCCTTCCCGCTGACGGCGGACCGCCAGTCCAGGAAGGCCCACGTCGTCATGCCGACGACGAACAGGGCGGCGGCGCCGATCACGACCACGCGTCCCCGCCGCGCCCACCACCGGCCCAGGGGAGAGCGCAGGCGCTCCCAGCCATCGACAGCCGACCGCTTCAGCTTGCCGAGCCAGGGCTGCCACACGCCGGCGCGGACGTGATCGACGAGCTCGAGGGCGAGGAGGCGCCACTCGACAAAGCGAGGCGGCCAGGGATCTTCGCGCAGCAGTGTCAGAAGTCCGGTCGGGGCCGGCTCGTCCGGATGAACTGGGGACGCTTGGAGCTCCGGGGCCGGCGCCGGGAGGCGGGCGGAGGCGGCCAGGGCCGTGAGCGTGACGATGACCTCTTCGATCCCGCCGGGTCGGCGCTCGGGCCGCCGCTCCATCGCTCGCATGACGAACTGTTCGAGCGCCGCGGGAACGTCCGGGCGCAGCCTCCGCACGGGCGTCATGTCTGGCGCCGGTGCCGAGCCGGTCAGCATCGTGTACAGCAGGGCCCCGAGCGCCCAGATGTCGGCCCGGAAGCTGACGTCGTCGCCCCGGAGCTGCTCGGGCGCGATGTACTCGGGCGCCAGCAGGCCGGGGCCGGTCAATCTGGCGCCCAGCGCGGTCTCGCGGAGTCGGCCAACCCCGAAATCGGTCAGCTTGACCTGCTCGGCGGGCCCCACGACGATGACGTTCTGGGGCTTGAGGTTCCGGTGGGTGACTCCCGCCTGGAATGAGGCGGCGAGACCCTGCGCGATCTGGATGGCCAGCCGCAGCGCGCGCTGCGGCTCCAGGGCCCCCTCTCGTCGGATCACCTCGGCCAAGCTCTCGCCCTCGAGGTACTCCATCGCGATGAACACCCGCCCCTCGTCGGTGCGATCGACTTCGAACACGCGCACGATGTGGGACGGACTGCTGGCCGCCGCCAGGCGCGCCTCCCACCAGAACTGCTTCACGAGCTCCACGTCACGGGGAATCTCGCTGAGAAGCACCTTGACGGCGACCTGATTTCCGGTGGCGATCTCTTCGGCCAGGTAGACGATGCCGAGCCCGCTGCCACCCAACCTCCGGATCGCGCGATACCGTGGCGTGACTGTCGGCGCGGCGTTGGGGGCACTCTCGCCCAGGGTGGTCCCGTCCACCTGGCAGACCACGGACCGGTGGTCATAGATCCTTCGGCACACGGGACACCGCTTCATCCGACGAACCTCCGCGTGATCGAGCAGCCGAGTATACCCAAGGTCGGGACTCGTGGTAGGGTAAACGCCCCCGAAGCGTCGACGAGCCACGGACCCGCGCGACAAGGAGATCACCGCGATGAGCCAAGCTCTGGGCGTCACAGCGCGCACCGAGATCCGGGACGGCATGCGAATCACCTGGCACGAGGAGATCCCCGCGGACGATGGCGTCGTGCTCCGCGCCGACGTCTTCCGCCCGATCGCGGAGGGCCGCTATCCGGTGATCCTGAGCTACGGGGTCTACGCGAAGGGACTGGCCTTCCAGGAGGGCTACCCCCACCAGTGGGGCAAGATGGTCGAAGACCATCCCGAGATCCTCAAGGGCTCGACGAACAAGTACCAGAACTGGGAGACGACCGACCCCGAGCGCTGGATCCCCCACGGCTACATCGTCATCCGCGTGGATTCCCGCGGCGCCGGCTGGTCGCCGGGGTTCATGCAGCCCAACTCGCCGCGGGAGCTGGAAGACCTCTACCAGTGCATCGAGTGGGCGGGGACCCAGTCCTGGAGCAGCGGCAAGGTCGGGATGCTGGGGATCTCGTACTACGCGGCCAACCAGTGGCGCGTGGCGGTCACGCATCCGCCCCACCTGACTGCGATGATCCCGTGGGAGGGGCAGAACGACCGGTATCGCGACTCGAGCTATCACGGCGGGATCCTGAGCCAGTTCCAGGAGGCCTGGGCCAAGCATCAGGTGATCAACGTCCAGTACGGGAGGGGCGAGAAAGCCCGGAGGAACCCCAACACCGGCGAGTCGGTGGCCGGGCCCGTGACCCTCTCCGACGAGGAGCTGGC
>DATBIM010000076.1:0-12076 GCA_036556905.1 Candidatus Methylomirabilota bacterium | reverse complement strand
GAGTTCACCCTGGTGTCCGTCGAGCAGGAGAAGCAGCTCGGCGAGGAGGAGGCCAAGAAGGTCGAGGCCCAGATGGGCGTGCTCGAGGACGCCAAGCTCACCGCGTACCTCGATGCCCTGGGTCAGCGGCTAGCCCGGGAGTCTCCACGCCAGGACGTCACCCACCGCTTTGGCATCGTGGACATGGCCGAGCCCAACGCCTTCGCCCTGCCCGGCGGCCCCGTCTACGTGAGCCGCGGTCTGCTCGCCCTGGTGAACGCGGAAGACGAGCTGGCCGGCGTGGTCGGACACGAGATCGGGCACGTGGCCGCGCGCCACAGCGTGCAGCAGATTTCGCGTCAGGGCCCCGTCGCGGTGCTCTTCGGGGTCGTCTCCGGGGTCACCGGCCTCATCCTGCCGACGGTGGGCGACATCATCGGCGGGATCGGCGACCTCACCCAGAGCCTGGTGTTCGCCCCCTACGGCCGCGGCCAGGAAACCGAGGCGGATCGGGTGGGCCAGGAGATCGCCGCGCGGGCGGGGTGGGAGCCGGCCGGCCTGGCGGCCTTCCTCACCACGCTGGGCCGGGAAGTCGATCTGCAGAGCAAGGGGCGGCGCCGGCCCTCGTTCTTCGACACGCATCCGACCACGCCTGATCGAGTCGCCCGGACCACGGCGCATGCCAAGGAGCTCACGCGGGCGAAACGGCCCCCCATCAGCCCGAACCGCGAGGCATTCCTCGCCCGCTTCGATGGCCTGGTCGTAGGCCCGCGCGCGGCCCACGGGCTCATCGTCGGCCGGACCTTCGTGCACCCGGATCTCGATGTGTTCCTCGAGCTTCCGGAGAAGTGGGCGGTGGAGAACACTCCGCAACGGGTCGTGGCGGTCGCCCCCGATCAAGAGACCGCCGTGCTCTTCCGCGCAGTGGCCGAGGGAGACGATCCGCTGGAGGGGGCGCGCCGGGCCGAGAAGGCCATCAAGACCCCCGTTGTCGCCAAGACCCAGACTCTAACGATCAACGGCCTGCCGGCAGCCCACACGCAGCTCGAGGTGGAGGGCAAGGTCGGCCTGGACCTGACCTGGATCGCCCACCGCAAGGTCGTCTATCAGGTGGCCGGCCTTGCCACCAAGCAGCGGTTCGCCGGCGTGCAATCCCGCTTTGCCGCGGTGGCCCGGAGCTTCCGGCCCCTCACGGCGGCCGAGCGGGCCGGGGTGAAGGAGGCACGGCTTCGCCTGGTGACGGCACGGGCCGGGGAGACGATCGAGGCCCTGGCCCTTCGCGTGAAGTCGGCCTGGACGAAGGAGGAAGTCGCCGTCGCCAACGGTCTGGCGGTGGGGGATCGACTCCGCGACGGGCAGCTGATCAAGGTGACGCTGGCCGAGGCCTACGCATCAGCGCCCGGCCGCTGAGGGTGCGGCCGAGCTGACGATACGTTACACTCTACCTCCGCCAGCAGTGCCCCAACGGATTCTCAACGCCAGGGAGGTCAGACATGCCGGTACGTATTGGTGACGAGGCGCCGGATTTCACGGCGGACACCACCCAGGGGAAGATCCGCTTCCATGAATGGATCGGCGACAAGTGGGTCATCCTCTTCTCGCATCCGAAAGACTTCACCCCCGTGTGCACCACCGAGCTCGGGTACATGGCCGGGCTCAAGCCTCAGTTCGAGCAGCGCAACACGAAGATCATCGGCCTGTCCATCGATCCGGTGGCCGATCACCAGAACTGGGTCAAGGACATCCAGGAGACGCAGGGCCACGCCGTCAACTATCCGATCATCGGCGACGCCGACCTCACCGTGGCCAAGCTCTACGACATGATCCATCCCAACGCGGTGGGCGGCAAGCGCACCGCGGTGGATAATGCGACGGTACGCTCGGTGTTCGTCATCGGGCCCGACAAGAAGGTCAAGGCCATGATCGTCTACCCGATGAGCACCGGCCGGAACTTCGATGAGGTCTTGCGCCTGCTCGACTCCTGCCAGTTGACGTCCAGGCACACGGTGGCCACGCCGGTGAACTGGAAGCCGGGCCAGGACGTCATCATTCCCACGTCGGTGTCCGACGAGGACGCCAAGAAGAAGTATCCCCAGGGCTTCAAGACCCTGAAGCCCTATCTGCGGACGGTGGCCCAGCCCAAGTAGGGTAACCGGGTGGCCGAGGGCGCCGGACGGCGCCCTCGGGCCGCGGCCTCTGGCTAGTGGCCGTCGCTCGGCCTCACCCAGCCTCCGTGGACCGGATGATGCGAGCAGATGAACTCCACGAAGGCCGGCCGGCCCTTGGCGTTCTCGTCGAAGGCGCGCTTGAGGGCCGGGATCACCTCGGCTGGCTGGCTCACGTCCTCGCCGTGGAAGCCCACGGCCCGGGCCATGGCCGCCATGCACGCCGAGGAGTGATCGGATACCTTCCAGGTGTAGGGATCGTGACCGCTGCCCCAGAAGCCCGGTCCGTAGCCCGAGTAGCCGCCGTTGTTGATGTGCAGCGTGGTAATCCCGATCTTGTAGCGGGCCACCGCTTCGAAGTTGCCCATCATGTAGCACACGCCGGCGTCGCCGGTGATGTGGACGCACTGGCGGTTCGGATAGGCCAGCTTGGCAGCCACGGCCCCGGCCAGGCTGAAGCCCAGCGTCGAGACGTTACCCCAGCCCAGGAACCCTCGGGGGATCTGCGCCTCATAGACGGTGCTGGTCTGATCACGCGTGTTGCCGGAGTCGGCGGTGACGAACGAGTTCTTGGGGTCGAGCACCTTCATGAGATCGCCGAGGACGCGGTAGGGGTTGATGGGCGTCTCGCTCGATTCGAGCCACGGCCGGAACTTGGCGGTGAAGGCCTGCTTGGCCGTACGGATCTCCTCCAGGACGTGCGGCTTCTTGCCGCCGCCGCCGCGCCTGGACAGCTCCTCGATCAGGGCCTGCAGGGTGAGTTTGGCGTCGCCGATCACGGCGTGGCGCGTCTCGTAGCTCCGGTTGATGTCCAGCGTGTCGACCGTGCACTGCACGATCGTCTTCTTCTCGGCGTCGGGCACGGCGTGGCTGAAGCGATTGGGAAAGAGGCTCGAGCCGACGGAGAACAGGAGATCGCACGCGCGGAGGAAGTGCTCGGCGTGCGAGCCGCGAACACCGACGGACAGCGGATGGTTTTCCGGGAACGCGCTTTTGGCCTTCAGCGTCGTGAGCACCGGCACCTGGGCCAGCTCGGCGAGCTGGAGGAGCTCGCTGGTGGCGTCGGCGTAGAGGACGCCCTCGCCCACGAACAGGAGTGGACTCTTGGCGGCCAGCAGCGCCTTGACGGCGGCCTTCACGTCGTCGGGGTCGGGGCCGGACCGCCAGCCTTTCACGGGGGCATAGGGGTGCTCGTCCTCCTCGTACTCGCCGAGGTCGCGGGGGATGAGCAGCAGCACCGGGCCGGGCCGCCCCGAGCGGAGCTGGGTGAAGGCCCGGCGCAGGTAGTCGGGAACGAGGTCGGCACGATCCAGCTCGCCCACCCACTTCGTCACCGATCGGAACGCCTCGCCGATGTCGTAGTGGGTGTGCCGGCTAGCGCCGGTGCCGACGCGCTCGGCCATGACCAGGAGGGGGGACGAGTCCTCCCAGGCCTGGGCCACGGCGCCGTAGGCCATCTGGATGCCGGCGGCGTTGAGGCCGGCCATCACCGTGCAGGCGCCGATCTGCTTGCCGCTGGTCACCCGCGAGAAGGCGTCGGCCACGGCGACGGCGAATCGCTCCTCGCCCATCATGAGGATGGGGACGCCCTCTTCCCCAAGCGCGTTGTTCACGGGGCTGGTGGGATAGCAGCTCACCCAGGGGATGCCCTCGGCCTTGAGGATCCGGGCCAGGCCGTTCGTCGCCTTCACTTTCATGCGCGTCCCTCCTCGTCGATCGGTGCGGCGGCTTTCTCGTACCGCGAGGCCGGGCCCGTGTCAAGGAGCGGTCCTCTGACCTGTGAGCCGATCACCGAAATTCGACGCGATGCGCCGGCTTGACAACCTGTGGAACGGTCGCTAAATTCCGGCCAGTCTTGGTGTCGGCGGGCAGCCTGGCTCCGGAAACCGCATGAGGAGGAGAGCGATGAAGCGATTCATAACGGGCTTTGTTGTCGCGGCGTTGGCCGTGATTCTCCTGGCCCCGGGCTGGCCGGTCATTCCCGCAGAGGCGGCGGACAAGCTCCGCATCGGCATCCACCGGGCGATCATGGGCTCCTTCGACGTCATCGCCGACCGGAAGGGCTACTGGAAAGAGGAAGGGCTGGAGTACACCGTCCAGTACTTCAAGCAGGGCAAGCTGATGACCAACGCCGTCATTCAGGGGAACCTGGACACCGGCACGACCGGGTTCTCTCCCTTCGTGACGGCCGTCTCGAAGGGCGCGAAGCTGAAAGGCCTCGGAGTGACCACGGAGATCTGCGCCACCTCCGGCCGCATCATGGTCCCCAAGGACTCGCCCATCAAGAGCGTGGCGGACCTCAAGGGCAAGCGATTCGCGACCCTCGACGGGACGAGCACGGACATCGCCTTCCGGGCGAAGACCCTGCCGAAGCACGGCCTCAAGGTGGATGACCTGAAGTACCTCAACGTCGTGGCCACGGAGCGGGTGGCGGCCATCGTCGCCGGGAACGCCGACGCGGCCCTGATCGGCGACCCGCAGGCCGAGATCGCCGTGCAGAAGGGGCTGGTCCGGGAGATCGAGAACCTGTGTGACGTTGACCGGACGCGCATGATGCACATCGGGAACCCTACCACCCTGCAGGCCAAGCCGGAGCTCTACGAAAAGTACATCCGGGGCTGGCTCAAGGCCCACAAGCTACTCAAGGAGAATCCCGAGGAGTACGCCCGGGTGTACCACGAGGCGTTGATTGAGGTGGGCGACAAGACTGAGTACGGGGTCGTCCTGGCGGTCATCAAGCGCCTGCCCTCCGCCCCCTTCTTCAGCGACCTGACGCGGCAGGACCTGCAGGACATCGCGAAGGACCAGGTGAAGCTCGGCTACATCAAGGACTACCCCGACTTTGCGAAGGGCTACAGCCAGGACGACTCCCTCCTCCGTGGTGTCGCCAAGAAGATGGGGTTCGAGGTTCCGGCCAACTGACGCTCGGCCGCCGCGTCTGCAACGAGAACGGCCCCGGGGGACCCCCCGGGGCCGTTTCTGTTCCCGGGCGCGCGGGGCGCCCCGCTCTCAGGCCCTCCTGCCCTGCGCCCCCATCGCCTCCATCATCCCCCACCGGACGAGGGTGCGGCGCTCGATGGGCTGGAAAAGGACCCTCTCGAGCCCGTAGCCGAAGCCCCCGAGCACGGCGAGCGCCACCATCATGAACGCGATGTCGAGGAACTGCTGGCCGTGGAGGAAGATGGCCGCCGAGAGCCCCGTGTCGATACCGGAGAAGAACTCGGCGGCTACCCCGGCCCGCCAGGCGCGCGCCATGCCGACGCGGAGGCTGCTCATGATCATCGGAAGGGAGCCCGGCAGCACCACCGTGCGGAAGATCATGATCTTGGGCGCGTTCATGGACTGCGCCGCCCGGATCCAGATCGGGTTCACCGTCTTGACGCCGGTCCACACCCCGAACGCGATCGGGATGAAAACGGCGAAGGACACGACGATGATGACGGCGTGGTTGCCGAGCCCGAACCAGATGGTGGCGATCGGCACCCAGACCAGCGCCGGGATGGGGAGCAGGACCGCGAGGAGCGGCACGAAGAACGACTCCCAGAAGGAGTACCGCCCCATCAGGATGCCGATGGCGACGCCGATGGAGGACCCGATGGCGAAGGCGACGAGGAGGCGCCAGCCTGTGGCGAGGGTGTGCAGGAGGATCTCGCTCTGCCCGAGATAGTAGAAGTAGTCGAGGAGCCCGAGGCTCGGTTCTTCCTGGAGCGCCTTCATGAGGGGGCCCGCGACGAGCTCCCAGGCCCGGATGAAGATATCCTCCAGGGTCGGGAAGAGCTGTCCCAGGTTGTGTCTCCTCTGCGCGTACCAGGCGGCCACCTCCCAGCCGGCCAGGGCGGCGAGGAAGGGATACACGGCGCGGAGCTTGACCCAGATGGAAACGACCTGCTTCTTGGGGGGGCCGAGATCGAGGTTCAGCGGGGCGGCCGCGGTCTCGCTGGTTGGCATAGAGACCCTTCCCCTTCTCAGGTTTCTCGGATCAGGTGGTCGAGCTTCCGCTGGATGTCGATGAACTCAGGCGAGAGCGCCTCCCGCGGCCGGGGCAGGGTCACGGTGAGGATCTCCCGGATGCGGCCGGGCCGCGGGAGAAAAACCACGACGCGGGTGCCCAGGTAGACGGCCTCGCTCAGGTTGTGGGTGACGTAGACGACCGTCTTCCTGGTCTTCTGCCACACGTCCACGGTGAGCTCCTGGAGCTCTTCGCGCGTTTGAGCGTCGAGGGCGCCGAAGGGCTCGTCCATCAAGAGCACCTGGGGGTCGAAGGCCAGGGCGCGGGCCACGGCCACGCGCTGGCGCATGCCGCCGGAGAGGTTGTGGGGATAGAAGTCGGCGAACTCCTCGAGCCGGACGAGCCGCAGCAACTCGCGCGCGATCTGCTGGCGCTTGTCGACCGGCACCCGGCGGACCTCGAGGCCGTACTCCACGTTCTTGCTCGCGGTCCGCCAGGGGAAGAGGGCGTATTCCTGGAACACGACGCCCTTGTCGTAGTCCTCCGTCAGCGGCTTGCCTTCCATCAGGATCTGGCCGGAGGTGATCTCGACAAAGCCGGCCAGGATGTTGAGGAGGGTCGTCTTGCCGCACCCCGACAGCCCGACCAGGCAAAGGAACTCGCCGTCCTCGATGTCGAGGTTGATGTTCTCCAGGGCGTGCACCTTCCGCTCGGGGGTGTCGTAGACCTTGCGGAGGGCCTTGATCTGGATTTTTATCGGCATCAGCGGGTACGGGGTCGGAATCCTATCAAATTCTGTCCTTGCTCGAAAGCGACCGTCCCGCGCGGCCCACGGAGGATTTGGGGCCTCTTTCCCTCCAGGCGTTTTCTGCTAGTATTTCAACCCCCGAGCGAGGAATCCTACATGGCCCAGGACCACGCGCCGCCCCTCGCGCTCCCTGCGCTCCTGCAGGGGTCTCAGGCGAAGATCGCCCTCTTTCTGACGAAGCTCCGCCCCATCGTTCCCTTCGTCGTAGTCCTCGCGCTCTGGCAGCTGGCCGCCATGCAGATCACGGGCGGCCTCAAGCAGCTCTTTCCGACGCCCCCGGAGGTGGTGATCCGGGCCTGGGAGCTCACCTTCCATCCGCTCTTCACCGCATGGATGGCGGGACAGGTCCAGGGGCTGTCCGACTTCCTGATCCACCTCGGGAAGGGCGCCCTCTGGTGGCACTTCCTGGCCACCGCCTGGAGACTTCCCATCTCGTTCATCGTCGCCTCGGCTGTCGGGGTGATCCTCGGCATAATGATGGGCCGTTCCTCCTTCTGGGAGTCGTTCTTTATCCCCCTGATCGCATTCGTGACGCCCATCCCCGCCCTGGCGTGGACCCCCATCGCCGTCATCTGGTTCGGCCTGGGCGATCAGACTGTCATCATTGTTTCAACCGTTGCAGCCGCCCTCCCCATCACCCAGGCCGTGTGGATGGGTGTGAAGACGGTCAACCCGGTGTGGGTCCGCGCGGCGCGGTCCATGAACGCGAGCAAGCTCAGGATCTTCCGTACCGTCGTCCTCCCCGGCGCGCTCCCGATGGTGCTGGGCGGCCTGCGCCTTGGCCTGGGGCGCGCGTGGATCGCCCTGGTCGGCGCGGAGGCCCTCGCGGGCCTCCGCTGGGGGCTCTCGGCCGGCATCTTCGACTCGGTGGAGTCCCTTGATGTCCCCTTCATGCTGGTGTCCATCGCCACCCTCGGCCTGTTTGGCTACCTGCTGGGCGAGAAGGTTCTCTTCCAGCCCCTCGAGCGCCGCACCGTGGTCAAGTGGGGCATGATGGAGGCCATCGGGGCCCAGAACAAGAAGGTGTAGAGCTGGCCGCCCGCTGTGTGTCCAGGCCTACCTCGTCGATGAGATCGCGGCCCGGCCCCTTCGGGGAGTTTTGGGACCGTATGTTGCGGTCCAAAGGAGCGACATGCGAAGCATCGACATCCATGCCCATCTGACTCCGCAGTGCTTCTGGCGGGCCACCGAGAACGGCGGCGACTGGCACACCATCCGGCGCGAGAAGGATGCCCAGGGCGGGGACGTGGCCCTGGTGGGGAGCAGTCGGCAGCCGCTGCCGCCCCGGGCCCGCTGGACGCCGGAAGAGCGGCTGGCCGACATGGATTCGCTGGGCGTGGACGTCCACGTCGTCTCCCCCTACGTGGGCTTCTACAACGACCACCTGCCCCCGGCCACCACGCTGGCCACGGCCCGGGCCATCAACGACGAGATCAGCGAGATGGCGCGGGCCCGGCCCCGGCGCTTCGCCGGGCTGGGGACGCTGCCCATGCAGGACGTGAAGGCCGCCATCGGGGAGCTGGAGCGCTGCCTGGCCCAGCTCGGCCTCAAAGGGGCCGAGATCAACGACCACATCAACGGCAAGACCCTCGATGATCCGGAGTTCCGCCCCTTCTGGCGGGCCGCCGAGCAGATGGACGCGCTGATCTTCTTCCACCAGGGCGGCGAGACGATGGTGAGCGCCCGGAGCCAGCGCTATCACCTCCCCAACAGCATCGGCAATCTGGCCGACCGGGCGGTGACGTTCGCCACGCTCGTCCACGGCGGGGTCATGGACGAGTGTCCCGATCTCAAGATCGTCCTCGGCCATGGGGGCGGCTACACCTGCTACGGGATCGGACGCCTGGACCACGCCTGGAAGGTGCGGTCGGAGGCGCGTGTGCACACCCCGCAGCCGCCCAGCGCCTACCTCAACCGCTTCTACTATGACTGCATCGTGTACACCGAGGACGCCCTGCGCTACCTCATCGACTCGGTGGGCGTGGACCGCGTGGTCTTCGGGACGGACTGGCCCTACGACATGGCCCTGGACTGGCCGGTGGCCTGGATCCTGGGCATGAAGAGCCTCACCCAGGACGAGAAAGAAGCCATTCTCTACAAGAACCTCGAGCGATTGCTCAAGATCTGACGAGGGGACGAGGCATGGACATCGGCTGTCAGTTTCCCATGGTGCCCACGCGCGAGGCCCTCACGACGTTCGCGCGCGCGGCCGAGCAGCATCGGATGGCGTCGCTGTGGGTCAGCGACCACGTGGTGATCCCGTACGATTCGTCCGGCTACGCCGGCGGCCGCTTCCACCATCCGCCCGACAAGCCGTACCTGGAGCCGGTCACCGTGCTGGCCGCGGCCGCCATGTGCACCGACCACGCGCGCCTGGGGGCCTCGGTGTTCGTGCTCGGCCATCGGCATCCCGTGGTGATGGCCAAGATGCTGGCGACGCTCGATGCGCTGTCGAGCGGGCGTCTGATCTGTGGCGTGGGCGTGGGTTGGTGGAAGCAGGAGATCGAGACCCTCGGCTCGCCATTCCACGCTCGCGGGCGCCAGGCCGACGAGATTCTCCGCGTGTTCAAGGAATTGTGGACGTCGGACAACCCGCGCTTCGAGGGCGAGTTCTACCGCTTCCGCGATCTGGGCTTCGCGCCCAAGCCGGTCCAGAAGCCGCACCCGCCCCTCTGGGTGGGCGGCGACAGCCCGGGCGCCTTCCGCCGGGTCATCGCGCTCGGTGACGGCTGGCACGCCTCCGGCAAGACGCCGGCCCAGATGAAAGATCGGATCGAGCGCTTGCGCAAGCTGGCCGACGAGGCCCGGCGGCCCTGGGAGTCGATCGCGCTCTCGTTGCGCTTCGGCCTGACCGAGGAGCTGGTGCGCCAGGGCCCTCAGGCCGTCATCGATCTCTTCGGCGAGTACAAGCGCCTGGGCCTGGCCCACCTGATGGTGGACTTTCGCCGCGATGAGCTCGGGCGGATGCTCGAGCTCCTCGATCTGCTCGCCACGAAGATTCGCCCGGCCGTGTAGATCTACCGGATGTCGTCGCCCCAACGATACTCGCGCGTGAGCTGATCGAGCCGGGTCAGCAGCTCCGCGCCGAGCGTCGTTTCCACTGCGGGCAGCACGTCGTCGAGCTGCTCGGGCCGGCTGGCGCCCACGATCGGCGCCGTGATGGTGGGATTCGCCAGCACCCAGGCCACCGCCAGGCGGGTCAGCGGCAGGCCGGCTTCTTTCGCCAGGGGCAGCAGGGCCTCAACCGTCGCGAACTCGCGGTCGTGCCAGTAGCGCTCCCGATAGCGGGGGCCGGCGGTGGCCGACGCGAATCGCGAGCCCGTGGCCGGCCCGGCGGCTTGACTGTGCTTACCGGTGAGAAACCCGCCGGCCAGCGGGTTGTAGGGGATCACGCCCAGGCCTTCCTCCCGGCAGAGCGGCAACAGCTCGCGCTCGATCTGACGGAACAGCAAGTTATAGCGGGGCTGCACGCAGTCGAAACGGGCCAGGCGGAGCAGCTCGCTGCGTCCCAGGGCCCGGGCCACCTGCCAGGCGAAGAAGTTCGAGCAGCCCACGTAGCGGGCCTTGCCGGCCCGCACGATGTCGTCCAGGGCGCGCAGGCTCTCGTCGATCGGCGTGTCGTCGGGATGATGGAGCTGGTAGAGATCGACGTAGTCGGTGCCCAGGCGCCGCAGCGAGGCATCGATGGCGTCGAGCAGATGCTTGCGCGAGTTGCCGCGGTCCCAGGGGCGGGGGCTCGTGACGCCGTAGCCTTTGGTGGCCAGGATCACATCGGGCCGGCGCCCGCGGAGCCAGCGGCCGATGATCTCCTCCGTCCGCCCGACGGTGTCGAGTCCGCCCCCCAGGGGATAGACGTCCGACGTGTCGAGGAACGTGATGCCGCCGGCCAGCGCCCGGTCCAGAATCTTGAGCGACGTGGCCTCGTCGCACTGCAAGCCGAAGGTCATGGTGCCCAGGCAGAGCCGGGACACGCTGAGGCCGGTACGGCCGAGCTTCACGTGGCGCATGGGGCGAGGCTTTATCATGGGTGAGCGCCTCCCGTCCACCCTGGTAGAATCGCTCGCCGTGACCGATCTGCCCCTGACCGGCATCCTGGTCCTCGACCTCACGCGCGTGCTCGCCGGACCGTACTGCACGCGCCTGCTCGCCGATCTGGGCGCCCGGGTGATCAAGATCGAGCGTCCCGGCGAGGGCGACGATCAGCGGCGCAACTACCTGCAGCTCGAGGCCGGCCGGCGCGACCAGAGCACGTACTTCGCCCGCGTGAACGCGGGCAAGGAGAGCGTGGCCGTGGACATGGCGCGGCCCGAGGGCCAGGCGATCATCCGCGACCTGGCCCGCCGGGCCGACGTGATGGTAGAGAACTTCATGCCCGGCGTGGTGGCCAAGCTCGGCTGCGACTACGAGGCCATGCGGGCCGTCAGGCCGGACCTGATCTACTGCTCGATCTCGGGTTTCGGGCAGACCGGGCCCTGGCGGGCCCGTCCGGCCTTCGCCCACATCGTCAACGCCATCTCCGGTCTCATGCACCTGGAGCAGGGCGACGAGGCCGCCCCGCGGTCCTCCAATCTCCAGGCCGCCGACGTGCTGGCCGGCACCCACGCTGCGGGGTTGATCATGGGCGCGCTCGTGCGGAAGCTCCGCACGGGACGTGGTGCCCACCTCGACGTGTCCATGCTGGAGGCCCTGGTGGCCGCCGACAGCACGACGTACGCGGCCGTGCTCAACGGCGGCGAGGAGTACGGCAGCCCCCGGCCCGGCATGATCGTGGGCCGCGCCGGTGAGCGCTATGTGGCTCTGCAGTTCGTGGGCGCCGAGCATCTCTGGCCGCGGCTGGTGGCCCTGATGGGCCGCCCCGAGCTGGAGCGCGATCCTCGCTTCGACAGCGCCGAGCGGCGCCGGGCGAACTGGCGGGAGCTGCGTACGATCATCGAGGCCTGGCTGGCCACCTTCAAGACCAGCGACGACGCGCTGCGAGCGCTGGGCGAGGCTCGCATTCCCTGCGCGCCGGTGCTCCGCCCCGCCGAGGTCGTGGCCTCCCCCCACCTGGCCGAGCGCCAGTTCTTTCCCACGGTGCCCCATCCCGCGCGCGGCTCCGTCCGGGTGACGGCCAGTCCCTACCACCTGGACGGGCAACCCGTGCACCCGCGGGACGGCGCGCCCTATCGCGTGGGC
>DATBIM010000075.1:0-3241 GCA_036556905.1 Candidatus Methylomirabilota bacterium | reverse complement strand
TGACGCCGTCCAGGATCTCGACCCACATCCCCTGCCGCTCGCCGGGGCGCACGCGCCGTTCCTCGACGGCGGCGCCGGCGACGACGAAGACCTTGCTCAGCCCGGCGACGTAGATGAGGGCATCGGCGGGCACGACCACGGCGGAGGCCCGGGGCTGGGTGAGGATGGTGCCCTTGGCGAAGAATCCGGGACGCAGGGCGCCGGCGTCGTTGGGCACCCGGGCCTCCAGCGTCAGCGTGCGCGTCTGAACCTCTACCGCCGGGGCCACGCGCAGGACGGTACCCGTGAACTCCCGACCGGGATGGGCCTCGACCCCCAGTCGCACCGGCTGGCCGATCTTGAGCGCGGGCGCGTGGCGCTCGGGCACCGAGCCGACGTACTTCAAGGGGTTAGCCACGACGAGCGTGTAGAGGGGCGTGTTCTCCTTGATGTACTCGCCCGCCGAGACGTGGCGGCGGGCCACCAGCCCGGTGATGGAGGCCCGCACGGTGGTGTCGCGCAGGCGCTTCTCGAAGATCCCCAGCGAGGCCTGGGCGCGCTTGAGCTCGGCCTCAGCCGCCAGGACCTGATCGGGATGCTGGGCCAGGCTCACCTTGGCCGCGGCTACCTGCGCGGCGGCCACGTTGTAGCTGTTGCGGGCGTTGTCCACGTCGCGGGCCGCGATGAGCTGCTGCTGCCAGAGCCGCTGGGAGCGATCCAGCTCGGACTTCGCCCATTCGAACTGCGACTCGGCGCGGGCCACTTCGGCCTCCAGCGTGGCCAGCGCGTCCCGCTGGCGGCTGAGCTGGGCCGCCGCGGCGGCCACCGCCGCCTGGGCCTGCTCGACGGCCAGTTCGAATTCTTTACGGTCGTAGTCGGCCAGCACGGCGCCGGTCTGCACCCGGTCCCCCAGGTCAACGCGCAGGCGGGCGATCGTTCCCGGTTGCTCGGATTTGACCTGCACCTCTTCCCAGGCCTGCAGGCTGCCGCTGGTCTCGACAGCGCGCTGGACCGTCCGCGCCTCGGCCTGGCCCACGGTGATGGGAATCGCGCGGAAGGCCGGCGCGACCGCTTCGCGGGGCTTGCCCGGGGCCTGCGCGTCGGCCTGGGACCGGTTGCATGCCGGCAGCGTGGCCAGCAGCAGAGACAGGACGAGCGTTGCGCGCGTGCTGATCACCTGCCCAGAATACACCGATGTCCGGAGCCCATGGTAAGGTAGACCCCCATGACGATTCAGCGGACGCCCATGACGCGCGCCGGGTACGACAAGCTCGCCGCCGAGCTCGAGCGACTCAAGCGCGTCGACCGGCCGGCGATCTCCCGCGCCATCGCCGAAGCCCGGGCCCACGGCGATCTCAGCGAGAACGCCGAGTATCACGCGGCCCGTGAGAAGCAGTCGTTCATCGAGGGCCGAATCGCCGAGCTGGAAACCAAGGTCGGGGCGGCCGAGGTGATCGACGCGCCGGGCGGGGGCGACCGCATCACCTTCGGCTCCACCGTGGTGCTGGAGGACGAGACGGGCAAGGAGTACCGCTACTGGATCGTAGGCTCGGACGAGGCGGACCCCGCCCGCGGCAAGATCTCGATCCTCGCGCCGCTGGCCCGCACCCTGATCGGCAAGAGTGTCGGTGATCGCGTCGCCGCCCAGGTTCCCGGCGGCACGCGCACCTTCGACATTATCCAGGCCAACTTCGTCTGGCCCGAGTAGGGGGACCGACCAGCATGGCCAAGGTCCGCGTCGATGACGGCGTCAGCCTGTACTACGAGGAGGTCGGTCAGGGCATACCGCTCGTCTTCGTCCACGAGTTCGCCGGCGAGGCGGCAAGCTGGGAGCTCCAGGTGCGTTTCTTCTCGCGCCGCTACCGCACCATTGCCTACAACGCGCGCGGATATCCACCCTCCGACGTGCCCGGCGACGTGTCCGCCTATTCCCAGGATCGCGCGGCCGACGACATCCGCGGCGTGCTCGACGGGCTGGGCATCACGCGGGCGCACGTGTGTGGGCTCTCCATGGGCGGCTATGCCACGCTGCATTTCGGATTGCGCCACCCGTCGCGGGCGCTGTCGCTGGTGGTGGCCGGCGCCGGCTACGGCAGCGTGGCCGCCGAGCGCGAGCGGTTCCGTCAGGATTCGGCGCTCACGGCGCGGCGGTTGGAAGAGGACGGCATGAAGGCCGTGGCCGAGTTCTACGCTCGCGGCCCCACCCGCGTGCAGTTTCTCGACAAAGACCCCCAGGGCTGGCGCGACTTCTACGAGCGGCTGGCCGCGGGCTCGGCCGCCGGACACGCCCTCACGCTGCGTGGGGTGCAGATGACGCGGCCGTCCGTGTTCGAGCTCGGCGATCGGCTGCAGCGCTTGGACGTCCCCACCCTCATCATGACCGGCGACGAGGACGAGCCCTGTCTGGAGCCGGCCCTGTTCCTGAAGCGCATGATTCCCATGGCCGGGCTCGTGGTGATGCCCAAGGCCGGGCACGCCATCAACCTCGAGGAGCCCGATCTCTTCAACCGGGCCCTGCTCGATTTCCTCACCGCCGTGGATGCCGGACGCTGGCCGCGCCGCAATCCGGCGTCGCAGACCGGCTCGGCCACGCTGCCCGCTTCGGTCGGAGGCCGCTCATGACGCTGCCCCTCGCCCACATCACCGTGATCGATCTGACCCGGGCCCGCGCCGGCCCCACCGCCGCCCGCCAGCTGGCCGACATGGGGGCCAACGTCATCAAGGTGGAGACGCGAGACGTGGTGGAGGGTGATTCCACGTCGATCGGCTTCGACTTCCTGAATCTGCACCGCAACAAGCGGGCCATGACGCTTGACCTCAAGCACCCCCGGGGCGTGGAGGTCCTCAAGCGGCTGGTGTCGCGCGCCGACGTGCTGGTGGAGAATTACCGCCCTGACGTCAAGCACCGGTTGGGCATCGACTACGAGACGCTGTCCGCCATCAATCCGAGATTGGTCTATGGCTCCATCTCGGGGTTCGGCCAGACCGGACCCTATCGCGACCGCCCCGGATACGACCAGATTGCCCAGGGCATGGGCGGGCTCATGTCGATCACGGGGCTGCCCGGCCAGGGGCCCGTTCGGGTCGGCATTCCGGTGGCCGATCTGACCTCCGGGATGTTCCTGGCCCAGGGGATCCTCGTGGCCCTCCTGGAGCGCGAGCGTTCCGGCCGCGGGCAGTGGGTTCACACCTCGCTGCTCCAGGCCATGGTGACGATGCTCGACTTTCAGGCGGGGCGCTGGCTCATCGACGGTGAGATCGC
>DATBIM010000074.1:0-37026 GCA_036556905.1 Candidatus Methylomirabilota bacterium | reverse complement strand
TGTGATCCGCTTTCACGTCTGCTTGTAGAATCGACGGGCGTTGTCCCACAGGAGCTTGCGCTTCGTGTCCGGCTTGAGGCTCGTCCACTTCACGATGTTGTCCACGGAATTGGGGAACTGGCATTCCGAATGGGGGTAGTCGGAGGCGTACATCAGCACGTCGTCACCCAGCACGCTGGTGACGTAGTTGAACATGTCCTCTCCCTCGTGCCGCTCGATGCTGCAGAAGAACCGCCCGCTCGTCAGGTACTCGCTGGGGGCGTGCTTGAGCGGGGCGATGCCGCCGACGTAGACGGCCTGCTCGTCCATGCGCTTGGCCCAGAAGGGCAGCCAGCCGAACCCGCACTCCAGCACGCCCATGCGCAGGCGGGGATAGCGATCCATGATTCCGGCCCCGATGAAGGCGGCCATGAACCGCATCCCGCCCCAGGGATGGGAGGCCAGACGACCCAGGAAGATGTTGTCCCACAGGTCCTGATAGCCGGGGAAGTACGGCGCATCCCAGGTCAAGCTGTGGTGCACCACCGCGAGGTCATGCTCCTGGGCCGCCTGCCAGATGGGCTCCAGGTCCGGGTGGTCGAGGGGAACATCCTTGCCGAGCACGGGCAGGACCGCCACCGCCCATTTCGAGGTGCCCCACTGCTTGATCTCGCGAACGGCCTCGTCGACGGCCCGGGTGGAGGCCACGATGGCAGTCTGAAGGCGCCCCGGGAACTTCCCGCAGAACTCCGCGGCATGCCGGTGCCAGGCCCGGATCAATCCGACTTCGAGCGTGACATCGGGGAGACCCACGACGCTGACCCAGAGCGTGGGGACCAGGAAATGCGCGTCGGTACCCTCGTCGTCCATGTCCCGGACGCGGTTTTCGGGCTGATCGTCCTGCACTCCGACCCTGGGCTGCTTGGTCCCCATCCAGCGCGTGCCTCTCCCGGTGAACGTTTCGTGGGGCCCCGCCTGGCCGAGGACGCGCCGGAAGAACTTCGTGCCGATCCGATACTGGTGGGTGTCGGGGGTCCCTCCGATGGGGCTGGCGGCGAGTCGGTAGGGCGCCAGGTCGGCCAGGCGCGGTCGGAAGGCCGGATCGACGTAACGCTCTAGCACTTCGGCGGCCGGGTTGACGTGCGTGTCGGCGTCGAAGGCGCGCAGACCGTCTCGCATGGGCGTGGCCTCCTCTACTGAGGGATCCAGAGGATCGAAGACACTTCCCCGAACTCCCGCCAGAGCTTGCGCCAGGAGTCGCCGCCGTCATCGCTGCGATAGAGGTAGCCGTAGCGGCTGGCCGCGAAGACCAGCTCGGGCGCGGAGGCCGGAATGCTCACGGTCCACACCGCGGAGTTGGGCGGCACCGGCAGCGCCAGGCTGTGCCAGGTGGCGCCGGCGTCGCGCGAGCGCATGACCGTCCCCACGCGGCCCGGGGTGGAGTCGCCCAGCGTCAGGAACACGGTCCTGGAATCACCGGGCTTGACCGCGATGGCGCGGGGGTAATGCCAGGGGAAGACCTCCCGCGCCCGCGCCGCCTGCCAGGTCTTGCCGTCATCGGTGCTGCGCCAGACATCGTCGTTGACCACGGTGAACACGGCCTTGGGAGGGCCCGCCACGACCAGGACGCTGTGAACGTCGGGGTTGGGAATCTGGCCGTTCACCCTGGTCCAGGTCTGGCCGCCGTCGGCGCTATGCCGGACGCCGTCCACCTCCAGCCCGACCCACACGTGCCGATGGTCGGTGGGATCCACCGCGATCCCCGTGGGCCGGGGAATGCCGACGTTCGGACACTCCGCGGCGATCTCCACGGGAAGCTGCTCCCAGCTCTTCCCGGCGTCGGTCGAGCGATAGATGCCAGGCTTGCTGGGCGTGCCCACGCCCGCGAACATCACCGTGGGATCGACGGGGTCGATGGTCATGCTCCAGAGCATGGACCCGCTCATCGGCGTGTCGAGCCAGCGCCACCGGGCGCCGCCGTCATCGCTCCGGTAGAGGCCCCGGTCGGTGCCCGCAAAGACCCCGCCGGGACTCAGGGGATCGGCCAGCAGGCTCTTGACGATGCAGTCGGAGTGCATGCCCTGGCGGACGCTGGCTCGCGTCCAGCTCTGGCCGTCGTCGGCGCTCATCATGACGCCCTGGCCGATGGTCCCGACCAGGATGGTTCCCTTCTTGGCCATGGTCCACCTCCCCGCGCCCGCGACTATACGCCATCCTTGATTCTTTGGCGGGACCGGACTACGGTGACACCGCCATGAAGCTCGTGCTCTTTGACAAGCCCGGAGCCGGGGCGGGCGAGATCCTCCCCGGCCTCTTGACGGGTCGGGGCGTCGTCAGCATCGCCGACGTCGTGCCGGCCGGCCACACCCCCCAGCTCACCATGCAGGGCATCATCGATCGCTTCGACGCAGTGCGTCCGGCCCTGGAGCGGCGGGCTCGCGACGGCGAGCCGCTGGCTCTGTCCACGGTGCGGCTACGCGCCCCCCTGCCGCGACCGGGAAAGATCCTGGCCTGCATCGCCAATTACTGGGAGCACGGCGCCCTGGCGGCCCGGCCACTCAACATGTTCCTCAAGAACGCCGACGCGGTGATCGGTCCCGGGGACACGATCGTGCTGCCCGAGCTCACCGAGCCCTGGATCTTCATGCACGAGGCCGAGCTGGCGCTCGTGATCAAGGGACCGGCCAAGCGGGTCGCCCAGGCGGACTGGCGAAGCGCCGTCTTCGGCTACACCGGCATGATCGACGTGTCGGCGCGGGGCGAGGGCCGGCGCACCTGGAAAGCGGGAAGCTGGTTGGGAAAGTCCTTCGACACCTTCGCGCCCCTGGGACCCTGCATCGCCACGCTCGACGAGATCCCCAACCCCAACGACGTCCACGTGCAGTTCTGGGTGGACGGCCAGCTCCGCCACAACTACAACACCGACGACATGGAGCATCCGGTCCCCGAGCTCGTGGAGTTCGCCACCGCCATCATGACGCTCAACTCCGGCGATCTGATCGCCTGCGGGACCAACCACGAGGGGCTCGGCCCGCTGCAGGATGGCGAGGTGATCGACTTCGAGATCCACGGGATCGGGCGCATGCAGCTGCACGTGCGCGATCCGCTCAAGCGCTCGTGGGAGAAAGACATCTACATGGGCGCCGACTCGACCCATCCCGACGCGGTCAAGCGTAACCGGCCCCAGGCCTAGGAGAACGACATGCCCGAGGGAGCTGACCTGTTCGAGATCATGCACACGACGCGGGCCATGCGGCGGCTGAAGCCGGATCCGGTCCCCGACGCGCTGATCGGGAAGATCCTGGAGGCCGGCGTGTGCGCCGCCAACGGCGGGAACACGCAGCGCTGGCGCTTCCTCGTCATCAAGGACGCCCGGATCAAGCAGAACGTGCAGGTCTACTACAAGCGGGCCTTTGACGAGGTGATCGGCCCGCGCTATCTGAGCAGCGCCCCGCCCGCGGGCGTCACCCGGGAGCGCTACGTGCGGCAGCACGCGGCCGTGCAATACCTCACCGACCACTTCCACGAGGCCCCGGTGTGGATCGTGGCGTGCCTGGAGGAAGGCGCGCCGGCGACGCGGTGGTCCGGCGCCTCCATCTATCCGGCCGTGCAGAACATGCTGCTGGCGGCGCGGGCCCTCGGCCTGGGGGCGACCCTGACCACCCGGCACTTGCTCTACGAGAAGGAGGCGGAGGCGGCGCTGGGTCTGCCCCCCGGGGTCCACTCCTACGCCATCCTTCCCATCGGCTATCCCATGGGGCGATTCGGTCCCGTGGGCCGCGGGCCCCTCGCCGACGTCGTCTTCGAAGACCGGTGGGGCCAGCCCTACCTCAGAACGGAAGCCCGAAGCTCACCGTGATGTTGACGTCCTCCTTCGAGAAGCCCACGTCGGCCCGGAAGACGGCCGTGCGCTCGAGGCTGAAGCGCATCCCCAGTCCATAGCTCGTGTGGACCCGGGCGGCCACCAGGTCGTCCAGCCCGTCCGCGACCGTTCCCGCCTCGTAGAAGAGCGCCATCCCGATGCGTTCGATGCGAATCATGTCGGTGAGGGCGAATCCCCGGGGCACGATCCAGAAGCGGTACTCGGCCGCGGCGTGCCAGGCGGAATTGTCCGTGAAACGGTTGGCGATGTACCCGCGCAGGGTCTCGGTACCGCCGAGGCTCGGCCGCTCGTAGAAGGGCAGATCCCCGGCGCTGCCCTGCACGAACAGGCTCAGGGCCAGCGTGTCGGTGGGCGGGTGCTCCTCGCGGTCGTCGCCGCCCCGGTGGAACAGGGGCGGCAGGGGGAACGCCAGATTCGCGTAGGCCGTGGCCACAGCGCCGGTGTCGCCCGTGCTCTGCCACAGCGGCGCGTCCACGAACAGGCCGAGCTGCCAGCCCGCGTGGGGTTGGTGCTGGCTGTCGCGGGTGTCGTAGCGGAGCCCGGCGCTCAGGGTCAGGCTGGTGACACCATCGCCGTCGGCGAACAGCTCTGGAAAGACCTCGTTCGTCGTGGGCTGGCCCGAGACCCGCCCGGGCGCCAGGTTGTGATGCTCGCCCCGGGCCCCGACGGACGCGACCCAGTCACCGCCGGCTCGGGGCAGAGCGAGCTCGCCGCGCGCGCCGAGGTCGGTGACCTCGTCGGTGTAGCTGGTCTCGTCGTTGGCGTGGGTGTCGGGGCCCAGCCCGAAGAATCGCCGGGTGAGGCTTTTCTCATAGCCGCCGAAGGCATCGATGCGGCTGCGCTCCTCCACGAGGACGCCGCCCGCGGGATGATTCCGGTGGTGGAGCCAGCGACGCCAGATCAGTCGGTATTTCTGCTGCCCTTCGGTGGTGTAGGAGAAGAAGGCGCCCAGGAACTCCTGGCGGCGCTGGTCACGAAAATCGATGTCGGTCAGCGCGATGCCAGCCCCGGCGCCGATGTCCTGCTCGTAGAAGAACTGGGGGGCGACGAAGCTCGAGACGAGAAAACGCTCGACGACGTTCCCGGGCTTGATGCGCCCCTCGGGCAGATAGCGCCAGCGCTCCGGATTCGGCAGATCGTCGGGCAGGGGCACCTTGGGAATCCGGCCGCTCGGCTCCATGCCCTGCAGGGGGTCGTGCTGGGGGGGCTCCATCGGCTGGGCCTCGGCGGCCAGCGCCGTCGCGGCGAGGATGAGCCCGAGGCCGACGACCATGCGGGCCAGCCTGCGTGCCCACGCCCGCTCTACTTCTCGGTCTCGATGAGGCCTTTGATGAACCACCGCTGCATGAGGAGGATCACCGCCACCGGAGGCCCGAGGGCCAGCACAGTGGTCGCCATGATGAGGTTCCAATCGGTCTGGGCGTCACCGGTCCCGATCATCTTGGTGATGCCGATGACGATCGTCGTCATGCTCTGACTGGTGGTGACCAGCAACGGCCACAGGTACTGGTTCCAGCCGTAGATGAACAGGATGACGAAGAGCGCGGCGATGTTGGTCCGCGATAGCGGTAGCACCACGCTCCAGAAGAACCGGAGCGGCCCGGCGCCGTCGATCTTGGCGGCCTCCACCAGCGTATCGGGAATGGTGAGGAAGAACTGACGGAAGAGCAGGGTGGCCGTGGCCGAGGCGATGAGCGGCACCGTGAGTCCGCCGAACGTGTCGATCAGGCCCAGGTCGGCCACCACCTTGAACGTCGGGATGATGCGGACTTCCACGGGCAACATGAGCGTCACGAAAATCATCCAGAAGCAGACCAGCCGCAGGGGAAACTGAAAGAAGACCACCGCGTAGGCCGAGATGATGGAGACGGCGATCTTCCCGGAGGAGATCACCAGGGCCATCACCAGGCTGTTGATCAGCATCAGGGCGACGGGCACGGCCTTGACGCGCTGGCCGCTGCCCTGGTTCCAGGCCTGGGCATAATTCTCGGCGGCGTGGGGGCCAGGGTACAGGGGCAGCTCGCCCCGCGCGATGGTGGCGGCGTCGTACGTGGAGCCGACCAGGGCCAGGTACACGGGAAAGGCGAAGACGACCACGCCCAGCCCCAGCACGACGTAGGTGACCCAGGTGTGGACGCCGCGCGCCTCGACCATGGTGGGAGCCCGGACTCAGTAGTGCACCCGCCGCTCCACGTACCGGAACTGGACGGCGGTGAGCACGATGACGATCAGCATGAGCACCACGGATTGGGCCGAGGAGCTGCCGAGGTCCAGGTTGACCACGCCGTCCACGTACACCTTGTAGATCAGCGTCTCGGTCGCTTTGCCGGGGCCGCCCCCGGTCAGGGCGTGGATCACCCCGAAGGTGTCGAAGAAGGCGTAGACCACGTTGACGACCAGCAAGAAGAATGTCGTCGGCGACAGGAGGGGAAACACGATGTTCCAGAACCGGCGGCCGGGTCCGGCGCCGTCGATGGCCGCGGCCTCGATGACCGAGCGCTGGATGGCCTGCAGCCCGGCCAGGAAAAAGACGAAGTTGTAGCTCACCTGTTTCCAGGCGGCGGCCACGACCACCAGCAGCATGGCCTGGTCCCCGTTCAGCTTGTAGTCCCAGGCCACGCCGGCGTCCCGCAACCCCTGCCCCAACAACCCGATCGAAGGATGGAAGATGAACAGCCACAGCGCGGCGCTGACGGCCGGGGCCACGGCGTAGGGCCAGATCAGGAGTGTTCGGCACGGCCCGGTGCCCCGGGCCCGGCGGTCGGCCAGCGCGGCCAGGAGCAGGGCCGCGCTCATGGAAAGCAGCGTCACCGCCGCGCTGAAGAGCAGGGTGCGCCCCACCGCATCGATATAGAGGGGATCGGAGAGGACAGCCCGGAAGTTCTCGAACCAGACGAAGCGGTGCCGGAGCCCGAAAGCGTCCTGGACCAGAAACGACCAGTGGATGGCCTGCCCGGCCGGCCAGAAGAAGAAGACCAGCGTGATGAGGATCTGGGGCGCCAGCAGCACGCAGGGCAGCAGCTGGTTGTCGAAGATCGCGCGTCTAGGCAATCAGCGATTCGCCCGCTCGAAGTTGCGCAGGACCACGTTGCCGCGCTGCACCGAGCTGTCCAGCGCCTGCTGGGCGGTCTGCTGGCCCTGCAACGCCTTCTCCACCTCTTCCTGGATGATGTTGCGGATCTCGGGCAGGTTCCCGAGCCTGAGCCCCCGGGAGTTCTCGGTGGGCGGGGTGCGTGTCAGCTGCACGATGGGGACGTCAGCGCCGGGGTTCTTGGCGTAGTACCCGGCCGCCTTGGCCTTCTCGTAGCCGGCGAAGGTGATGGGAAGAAATCCGGTCTCGGTGTGCCAGCGGGCCACGATGTCCGGCTGGCTGATGAAGCGGAAGAACTCGGCCACCGCCCGATACTCTTCGGGCTTGCGGTTGGGCGCGGTCATCACCCAGAAGCTGGCTCCCCCGATGATGGAATTCTTGGGGGCCCCGGCCGCGTCGGGCCAATAGGGCAGCATGGCCGCGGCCCAGTCGAACTTTGCCTCGCGGACGATCCGCGCGCGCAGACCGGACGAGGCGTGAATGATGGCGCACTCGCCAGAGGGAAACAGCGCGTCGCCGGCGGCATCCCGCCCGCCGTACTTGAAGGTGCCTTCCTTCTGCATGTCGACGAGGGTCTGCACGTGACGGACGTGCAGCGGGCTATTGATCTTGAGCTCGGCGTCGAGCCCGCCCAGGCCGTTGGCGCGGGTGGCCAGGGGCACGTCGTGGATGGCGCTGAACTGTTCGAACTGCGTCCAGGTGGGCCAGGCGGTGGTGAGCGCGCACGGCGCGGCCTTGGCCGCCTTGATCTTTCGAGCCGCCTCTCGCAGCTCCGGCCAGGTCTGGGGCGGCTTGTTCGGATCGAGGCCGGCCTTCCGGAAGGCATCCCGGCTATACCACATGATGGCGGTCGAGCTGTTGAACGGCATCGACATCATGCGGCCATCGGGCAGGCTGTAGTAGCCGCGCACGGCGGGCAGGTAGGTGTTGGGATCGAGCGCCACGCCCGTCTCCTGCATGAGCTCGTGCACCGGCTTGACCGCGCCGCGCGCGGACATCATGGTGGCCGTGCCGACTTCGAACATCTGCACGATGTGGGGCGCCTGGCCAGCCCGGAACGCCGCGATGGCGGCGACCATGGTCTCCGGGTAGGAGCCCTTGAAGCTGGGGGTCACCTGGTACTGAGACTGGGAGGCGTTGAAGTCGGCGACGATTTTTTCCAGCAATCCCCCCAACGGCATGGTCAACCCGTGCCAGAACGTGACCTGAACGCGCGGTTGGGCTCCAACCGATCCGGATGCCGCCACGAGGAGCAGTCCGATGAGCGTGCCGCCGAGCAATCTGCCGAGAGCTCGCAAACTCATGTCCGATTCCTCCTGCGCTCACCGGCTACGCCGGCGGCATTGTACCCCTAGAGCTTCAGCAGCGACTCCAGATTGCGCCAGAGGATCTTCTCTTTCTCGTCCTTGCTCAGGGTGGTCAGGCTGTGCACCCAGGCTACGGGCGAGGGATGCCACGGCACGAAGGGCCAGTCGCTGCCCAGCACCACGCGGTCGGCGCCTACCTGATCGAGCAGGAAGCGGAGCGCTTCCTCGCTCCCCGTGACGCTGTCGTAATACAGGCGGTGCTGGTAGGTACTGGGAGGCTGCTGGATGTGCCGGCGCGCCTCGGGGTTGCCCTGCCAGCCCCGGTCCAGACGCCCCATGGCGAAGCAGGCCGGGCCGCCGCCGTGGGCGATGCACACCTTCAGAGCCGGGCAGGCATCGAGGACGCCGCCGAAGATCAACACCGCGACGACGATAGCGTCCTCCACGATCACCCCCAGGCTGTTGAAGAGCCCGTAGCGGGTGGTGCGCTGCAACATGAAGTTGTGCTGCGGCTGCGGGTGAAAGAAGAGGACCGCCCCCATGGCCTCGGCCGCCTTGAATAGCGGCAGGAACTTCGGCTCGTCCCAGTTCTCGCCGTTCACCACCGTGTCGAGCTCGGCCCCCTTGAGGCCCAGGCCAGTCACCGCGCGCTCCAGCTCCTCGATCGCCGCCTTGACGTCCTGCACGGGCAGGGTGGCCAGGCCGGCGAACCGCCGCGGCCACTGCCGGACCATCGCGGCGATCTCGTCATTGACGTCGCGGGCCAGGGCCCGCCCCTGCGCGGGATCCAGGTGGTAGCCGAAGAAGGGCGTGTGGATGGAGATGACCTGCACGTCCACGCCCTGGGCGTCCATGTCCTTGAGCCGTTCTTCCGGTGTGAAGCGCACCTTGGGGGAGCTGAAGCTCGTGCGCTTGCCCCCGCCCACCATGGCGCCGATGCCGTCACCGGGCTCGTGACGGAAGCCGTACCAGTCCCGGCCCGTGTCGGCGGCCTGCCACAGGGACCGCGGGACGAGATGAGCGTGGATGTCGATGGTTCTCATGAACGCCCTCCTTGTGCGGTGGCCAGGCGAGTATACTCGCCCCGACCATGGCGCAGACGAGTGATCCGGACACGTACGTCGGCCGGCCGTTGAAGCGGCGGGAGGACCGCCGGCTACTGCTGGGCACCGGCACGTTCGTCGACGACCTCAGACCGCCGGGGTGTCTGTCCGTGGTGTTCCTGCGCTCGCCGCACGGCCACGCGCGCATCGCTCGGCTGGACGTCTCTGCCGCGCGGAAGGCGCCCGGGGTGGTGGCGGTGGTCACCGGCGACGAGGTGCGCCATCTCGGGCTCACGGCGGTCAACCGGGGCCCGATCCCCGACATGAAGATCCCGCCGCATCCCATCCTCGCCGAGGGTGTGGTGCACGCGACGGGCGTGCCGGTGGCCGCCATCGCGGCGGACACCGCAACGGCGGGATGGGACGCGGCCGGGCTGATCGAGGTCGCCTACCAGGCGCTGCCCGCCGTGCCCGAGCCCGAGGCCGCCCTCGCGGCGGGGGCGCCCGTGCTCCACCCCGAGATCGAGGGCAACCGCTCGCTGCGGCGCGCGCTGAAGGCGGGCCAGCCGGAGGCCGCGTTCGCCCGGGCCGCGCACCGGGTGACGCTGCGGGTGGCCCAGGAGCGGATCGCCGCAGTGGCCCTCGAGCCTCGCACGGTCGTGGCCAGCTACGATGGCGTGGGCGGGGAGCTGACGCTCTGGGTGTCCTGCCAGTCGCCGTTCCGCATCCGCGGGGAGGTGGCGCGGCTCCTCGGCCTGCACGAATCGCAGGTCCGGGTGATCGCGCCCGATGTGGGCGGGGGCTTCGGCGTGAAGACGGGACCCTACCGCGAGGAAGTGCTGCTGGCGTGGCTGGCCGTGCGCCTGGGCCGGCCGCTGCGGTGGGTGGCGACCCGTCGCGAGGACTTCGAGACGACGAACCACGCGCGTGGCTCCGTGTCCGAGAGCGAGCTTGCGCTGGACGCTGACGGGCGCATCCTGGCGCTGCGTGCGCGCATCGTGTCGCCGCTGGGGGCCGCAGCGATGTTCGCCGCGCCGGGCTCGCCGTGGAACCACGTGCGGTGCCTGCCCGGCGCCTATCTCGTGCCGAGCTGTGACATCAGCGTGGACGGCGCCCTCACCAACACGGCGCCGGTGTCGGCCTACCGGGGCGCCGGGCGCCCGGAAGCCTCCTTCGTGATCGAGCGCCTGATGGACACGGCGGCGCGGGCGCTCAAGCTGGACCCCGCCGAGGTGCGCCGCCGCAATCTGATCCCGTCGGACCGCTTCCCGTTTCGTACCATCACCGGCCAGGTCTACGACTCCGGCGATTACCCGCAGGCCCTGGAGCGAGCGCTGGCCACGGCGAAGTACCCGGCGCTGCGCCGCGCCCAGGAGGCGCGCCGCGCGCGCGGGGAGGTGGTGGGCGTCGGGCTGGCCAGCTACGTCGAGCCCTGCGCGCTCGGCTGGGAGAGCGGCAGCGTCAAGGTCGAGCGCTCCGGGCGAGTGACGGCCATCACGGGCTCGAGCGCGCACGGTCAGGGCCACGAGACGACCTTCGCCCAGGTGGTGGCCGACGCCCTGGGCGTCACGCCCGAGGACGTGACGGTGGTGCACGGCGACACCCGGCGCGGTCCCGAGGGGTTCGGCACGCACGGCAGCCGCAGCACCGCGCTCGGCGGGGGCGCCCTGGTGGAGGCCGCGGTGGTGGTACGCGACAAGGGGCGGCGGATTGCGGCGAAGCTACTGGAGGCCGGGGCCGACGACGTCGTCAGCGCCCGTGGCGGCTTTCACGTGATCGGCGCGCCGCAACGCCGGATCGCCTGGCGGGACGTGGCCACGGCCGCCTACGCGGGGGGTGCCGCGCTGCCGGCCGGCGAGGCGCCGGGACTGGAGTCGTCGTCCTACTTCCAGCCCGAGGGCGAGGCCTGGAGCTTCGGCGCCGTGGTCGCGGCCGTGGCGATCGAGCGCGAGACGGGGCGACTCCGCATCGAGTCGCTGGTGTGGGTGGACGACGCGGGGACCATCATCAACCCGCTCCTCGCTGAGGGACAACTCCATGGTGGCCTCGCCCAGGGCCTCGGCCAGGCGCTGATGGAGCAGATCGTCTACGACGAGCGCGGCCAGCTTCTGACGGCAACGCTCATGGACTACGCGATCCCGCGCGCCGACGAGGTGTCGCCGGTCACCATCGAGAAGATGCACACCCCCTCTCCGCGCAACCCGCTCGGCGCCAAGGGCCTGGGCGAGGCCGGCTGCATCGCCATCCCGCCGGCCCTCGTCAATGCCACGGTCGATGCCCTGGCGCCGTTCGGGGTGACGCACGTGGACATGCCGCTGACGCCGGAGAAGCTCTGGCGGCTGATGCGGGGGTGACCGCCGCGGCGGGAGCCTACACCGCCAGATAGCCGCCGTCGACGACCAGCTCGGCCCCGGTGATGTACGAGGCCTCGTCGGAGGCGAGGAAAAGCACGGCGTAGGCGACTTCCTCCACCCGGCCCTCGCGCTTCATGGGCACCGGCTTGAGCAGCTTCTCCCGGACAGCCGGATCCCGGTTGGACGTCAGCATTGCCGGCATGACGCCGGGATGGACCGAGTTGACGCGGATGCCATGGAGCGCCTGCTGCACGGCCGCCGACTTGGTCATGACCCGCACCGCGCCCTTGGAGGCGTTGTAGCCCATGTGGACCACGGCCTGGCCGGCGATGCCAGAGATGGACGAGATGTTGACGATGGAGCCGCCGCCGGCTTTCTGCATCGCCGGGATCGCATGCTTCATGCCGAGGAAGACGCCCTTGGCATTCACGTCCATCAGCCGGTCCCAGGCGCTGGTGCTCATGATGTCGGAATCGATGCCGCCGCTGATGCCGGCGTTGTTCACCAGCACGTCCAGCTTGCCGAAGGCCTCGACGGTGAAGGCCACGGCCCGCTGCCACTCGGCCTCGCGGGTGACGTCGAGATGTACGAAGCGCGCCTGGCCGCCGGCGCCAGCGATCTCATCGACGACCGTCTTGCCGTCGCCGTCCCGGACGTCGGCGACGACGACCCGCGCGCCCTCGTTGGCAAACAGCCTGGCTTCGGCGGCGCCCATGCCGTGAGCGCCGCCCGTGATCAGCGCGACCTTGCCCTGGAGTCTCATAGCGTCCGCAGTAAACACCCGCCGGCCTGACGTTGTCCAGCTGACCTCGACCGTCCCTTCCCCCTAGCCGACGCCGGGAGTTTGTGGTACAAACTACGCCCCCTGGCATATCAGGGAGTCGCGGAGAGCCCGACCCTTGGCGGTTGGGAGGAGGCACCAATGCCCCTCACGCTCATTGCAGCGGGCTCCAAACGTCATGCGCTCGCTTCCTCGTAGAGGCGGGGCGTGAAGTGACGACTCTCGGTCTCCCTCCTCGCATCTATCACGGCGCCGGTGACGGAAACCGTCACCGGCGAGAGTGTTTCTCGCCAATTCGTCTTGGCGATTCTCTGACCAGATCCGTGAACCGATGGATTTTGCATCCGTCCCGGTCTGGCATCGGATGTGCGCCGTGATACGGCCGGGAGGGGCAGCCATGCATGTGGAGAAACTCACCAGGCGAGGCGTGACCCTGCGAATCCTGGCCGCGGTCGTCGCCGCATCGCTGCTCATGCTCAGTGAGGCGGCCTGGGCCGGGCGTCTGGATCCCGAGCTCGAGCAGCAGCTGAGCGGGCTGCCCCCGGGGGGTACGCTCCCGGTGATCGTGGAGATGGTGACCCAGGCCGACCCGGTGGCCGCCGCCGACACCGCGCCGCGCCGCCAGCGAGTGGCACGGAAACGGGCCGTCCGCGACGTTCTCAAGATGGTCGCCAACCAGGATCAGGCCGCCATCCTGTCGTTCCTTGGTCAAGAGCGGTCCCTCGGCAATGTGCAGCGGCTGCGCCCGTTCTGGGTGTTCAACGGTCTGGCCATCACCGCGAGCGAGACCGTCATCCGGCGCCTCGCCGCCCGTCCGGACGTCTGGGAAGTCCGTCCGGACCGGACTATCCGTGGACCACGGCCTATTCGACCTGCCGCCACCGCCGGGCCCAGCGCGTCCGTCAGCGAGTGGAACATCGCCCAGATCGGAGCGCCCGAGGTGTGGGCGATGGACCCGAACTACACCGGCGTGGGCAGCGTGGTCGGAAGCTTCGACACCGGCGTGGACATGGACCATCCCGATCTGGCACCACGGTATCGCGGCAACCATAGCATCAGCTGGTTCGACCCCTACGGAGAGCACGCCAGCCCATTCGACCCGAACGGCCATGGCACCCACACCACGGGGACGGCCGTCGGGGGCGACGCGTCGGGGTCGAACATCGGCGTGGCGCCCGGCGCGCAATGGATCGCCGCCAAGGCCTGGGACGATCAGGGGGTCGGCCTGGCTTCGGCCTTTCACGAGATCTTCGAGTGGTTCCTCGCGCCGGGCGGAGACCCGGCCAACGCCCCCGACGTCGTCAACGCCTCCTGGGGGTTCTTCGAGTCCGGTTGCATCCCGGAGTTTCAGGCCGACATCCAGGCCCTGCGGGCGGCCGGAATCTTTCCGGCGTTCGCCGCCGGGAACGACGGCCCCGATCCCGGGAGCGTTCACAGCCCCGGTGCCGATCCGGAGTCATTCGCCGTCGGCGCGACCGATTTCTTCGACGACATCGCGTTCTTCAGCGCCCGCGGCCCCTCGCCGTGCGGCGGTATCATCAAGCCCGAACTGAGCGCGCCCGGCGTCAGCATCCTGTCTACCCTGCCCGGCGGCGATTACCTGGCTGCGGACGGCACGTCGATGGCGACCCCGCACGTCACTGGGGCCGTCGCGGTGCTGCGCTCGATCAACCCGGCGTTGACCGTGGACGAGCTGGAAGCCGCCCTCACGCTGGGCGCCGTGGATCTGGGCCCGGCCGGTCCCGATAACAGCTTCGGTGCCGGCCGCCTCGACCTGTTCCAGTCGGCGCAGATCGCCCTGGGTGGGATCGACCGACCGATCGTCACGATCGCCGCGACCGATTCTGTCGCCACGGAAGCCGGCCAGACCACGGCCACGCTCACGCTCAGCCGCAGCGGTTCCACGGATGAGCCCTTGACGGTTCAGTTCGTCGTCTCCGGTACCGCGACACCGGGAAGCGACTACGCCGCCCTCACCGGAAGCGTCACCATCCCGGCCGAGTCGGCCACGGCCACGATCGTCGTCACCGCCATCGATGACTCGGTGCCCGAGATCGACGAGACCGTCATCGTCAAGCTGAGCGTGGACCCGGCCTACATCGTGGGGAGACCGGGCAGCGCGACGGCGACGATCACCAGCGACGAGCTCCTGCCCGACCTGGTCGTGGCGGCGCTCTCCGTTCCGTCCTCGGTCGGCAACATGGCGGCCTTCACGGTGACCGACACCACGAACAATCAGGGCCCGGGCGCGGCCGGCGCTTCGGCGACCCGGTTCTATCTCTCGATCGACCCCACCTTCGACACCGGCGACACCCTGGTGGGGAACCGCACGATTGGAGCACTGGCGGCGGGTGGCAGCAGCGCGGGCTCGACGACCCTTACGCTGCCGGTGGGGACGGCGGCCGGGAACTACTACTTCATCGCCCGGGCCGACGGCGATGACGCCCTCGTCGAGGGGCAGGAAGGCAACAACAGCACCGCTGTCCTCGTCGAGGTCCGTGCCGAAGTGCTCGTCGCGCCCAACGCCATCGATCTGGCCACGCCGCCGGCGACCTTCACCGTCACGGGCGGGGGCTTTGCCAACCTGGGCTTCGGGCTGCCGGTGGTCAACTTCGCGCGCAACGGGCTCCTGCTGGCGCAGGCCCGGGCCACGGCGATGACCGAGACCACGCTCACCGTGCCCTTCCCGACGTCGGCCACGGCGATCGCACCCAATCTCCCGGGGCTCTCGGCGGGCCCGATCGAGGTTCAGGTCTATTTGCAGAACACGCCCGTGAACTACAGGCTGCTGGCCAGCGGGACGCTCACGGTCACCGACACCCGGCCGGCGCCCGGCGTGAGCGGCATCACACCGAACCCGATCGACCTGGCCACCCCGCCGGCGGGCTTCACCATCACGGGCGGAGGCTTTGCCAACCTGGGCTTCGGGCTGCCCGTCGTCAACTTCATGCGCAACGGGGCAGCCCTGGCGCAGGCGCGGGCCACGGCGATGACCGAGACCACGCTCACCGTGCCCTTCCCGACTCCGGCCACGGCGATCGCGCCCAATCTTCCCGGACTCTCGGCCGGGCCCGTGACCGTCCAGGTGTACTTGCAGACGGCCCCCGCGTTCTACAAGCTGCTCGGCGGCACGTCCCTCACGGTTACCGACACGCGCCCGGCGCCGGGCGTGACCGGCATCACCCCCGACGCGATCGACCTGGCCACGCCGCCGGCGGGCTTCACCATCAATGGCGGTGGTTTCGTGAACCTGGGCTTCGGGCTGCCGGTGGTCAACTTCGCGCGCAACGGGTTGCTGGTGGCGCAGGCGCGAGCCACGGCGATGACCGGCAGCACGCTCACTGTGCCCTTCCCGACCGCGGCCACGGCGATCGCGCCGAATCTGCCGGGGCTCTCGGCGGGGACGATAACGGTCCAGGTGTACCTGCAGATCGGGCCCTCGGGCTACAGCTTGCTGGGGAGCACGACGCTCACGGTCACCGACACGCGCCCGGCGCCAGGCGTGACCGGCATCACCCCCAACCCGATCGACCTGGCCACGCCGCCGGCGAGCTTCACGATCGCGGGCCGGGGCTTCGCCAACCCGGGCTTCGGGCTGCCCATCGCCAACTTCGTGCGCAACGGAGCACTGGTGGCGCAGGCGCGGGCCACGGCGATGACCGAGACGACCCTCACCGTGCCCTTCCCGACGTCGGCCACGGCGATCGCGCCGAATCTGCCTGGGCTCTCGGCGGGGACGGTAACCGTCCAGGTGTACCTGCAGACTGGGCCCTCGGGCTACAGTCTGCTGGGGAGCACCGCGCTCACGGTGAACGACACGCGGCCCGGCCCCGGCGTGACCGGTATCATGCCCAACCCGATCGACCTGGCCGCGCCGCCGGCGACCTTCACGATTACCGGCGGAGGCTTCGCCAACCTGGGCCTCGGGCTGCCGGTGGTCAACTTCGTGCGCAACGGGGTGCTGGTGGCCCAAGCGCGGGCCACAGCGATGACGGAGACCACCCTCACCGTGCCGTTCCCGACCGCAGCCACGGCAATCGCCCCCAATCTTCCGGGGTTGGCCGCGGGGGCGGTGACAGTGCAGGTGTATCTGCAAATCTCGACGTCGTTCTACAGCCTGCTCGGGAGCACCGGGCTCACGGTGAACGACACGCGGACGACTCCGAGCGGCCTGTCGGCGCAAGCGACCCGGTGAGCCCGATCGTGATGACGTTCGGCGGCTACCAGCCGCCGAAGTCCATCCACAACCAGGCGGCCCGGCGGTTCTGCGACTCGCTCGTCGAGCGGCTGGGCGATCGGATCCACTTCGAGCTGATCGGCAGCGTCCTCGATCGGGGGCATCCGGCGGGCGATCTGCCCGTAATGGTCGAACGCGGCGAGCTGGCGTTCTGCTACATGTCGACGGTGCGGTTCACGGCGCGGGTGCCGGAGCTGCAGCTCCTGGAGCTACCCTTCCTGATCCGGGACCGCCGCGCGGTGTGGGCCGCGCTCGATGGCGAGCTGGGCGCGCTGTTCACCCGCCGCCTGCACGCGACGACGCCCTTCCGCGTGCTCGGCCTCTGGGACAACGGGTTCCGCCACCTCACGAACCGGGTGCGACCGATCCGAAGCCCCCAGGACTGCCGGGGGCTCCGGATCCGCACCCAGCTGAGCGAGCTTCACGGCGAAGTGTTCCGGGCGTTGGGATTCGTGCCCATCGCCACCGACATCAAGCAGTTCGTGCAGGAGGTCGCCGGTGACACGTTCGACGCCCACGACAACCCGCTCACGAACATCTACGCCTTCGGGGTGCACCGCTATCACCGCTACATCACGCTGAGCAGCCACTTCTTCGGCGCCAGCCTGCTGCTCGGCAACGCCCGCCAGTACCGAAGCTGGCCGGCCGACGTCCGGGCCGCCGTGGACGACGCGGCCGCGCAGGCGACCGCCGAGCAGCGCCGGCTCGCCGCCGCCGAGGATCAGAATGTCCTGGCCCGGCTCGATCCCCAGGCCAACGAGGTCGTCCGGCTGAGCGCCGCCGAGCAGGACGCGTTCGTCGAGGCGGTCCAGCCGGTGCTCTCCCGGCGCCGCGCGCAGCTCGATCCCAAGCTGTTCGCCTATCTTCAGCCGGGGTAAGACGGGGCACGCTCGCCGATATTCTGGCGACCCATTCACGGGCGCTGCGACATAGTAAGGGCAGCGTCGCCATGTCCCGGTTCCGTGCCCTGAGAGCCTCGCGAAGGCCGCGCCGGCGCGCCCATCGCCGGGTGCCTGTCCGGCAGGTCCTCGGCGCGATCCTGGCCGCGCCCCTGGCCGTCCGCATCCTCGTGGGCGTGGTCGCTCTGGTGGTGGTGTGGTCGGCGGTGAACTGGCTGTACCAGGTCATCCGCAAACCGACCGAGCTGCTGTTCCCGGTGAGCGGCACGCTGGCCAAGGCCCCGCCCGAGACGTGGCGGCAATACGGGCCGCTCTTCCGCCGGCATTCGACGTCCGTGATCACGCCCGAGCTGCTGGCGGCCCTGGCCCAGGTCGAGGGCGCGGGCAATCCGGTGGCTCGGACGTACTGGCGGTGGCGCCTGACCTGGAATCCCTTCGAGATATACCGGCCGGCCTCGAGCGCGGTCGGTATGTACCAGATCACCGATGCCACGTTCCAGGACGCCCGACGCTACTGCATCCGCAACCACGTGGTGGTCGAGGCTGGTCCCTGGTACGACGTGCGCTCGTGCTGGTTCAATGCGCTCTACACCCGTGTCGTGCCGGGCCACGCCGTCGAGCTGACCGCGGCGCTCCTCGATCGTGGTGTGGCCGATACGCTGCAGCGCCAGCGTATCGGCGCGGCCACGCTCCCGCAGAAGCAGGATCTGGCCGCCGTCATCCACCTTTGCGGAGCAGGGCCGGGCGACGCCTACGCCCGCCGGGGCTTCCGGCTGACTGCCGATCAGCGGTGCGGCGATCACGACGCGCGGGGCTATCTCGCCCGGGTCAACGCGATGAAGCGGCAGTTTGCCCGGCTGGCCGCGGCCGATTAGTCGGGCGGCTCATTCCCCGCCCGGACCCTCCTTGGCCAGCGGGGACTGGACCTGCCAGAAGGGCGCGTCCTCGGTGGTGATCACGTCGAGCACTACCGGCTCGGTCGCGCTCCGGACGCGATCCAGCTCGTTCACGAGATCCTTGACCGTCTCGACCCGGATGCCGGCGCATCCCATGGCCCGGGCGATCCTGCCGTAGTCGGGCCGGCCCAGCTCGGAGGCGATGAACCGGTTGCCGCGGCGGCGCTGACCGTCCTTGACCCAGCCCAGCACGCCGTTGTTCAGCACGACGGTGACGACGGGGATCCGGTACTGCACCGCGGTCAGGAGCGCGTTCATGGTCATGGCGAAGCCGCCGTCCCCGCACACGGCCACGCAGTCGCGATCGGGAGCGGTGAGCTTCGCCGCCATCGCGGCAGGAAGCGCGTAGCCCATGCCCCCGATGGACGAGGGCTGATAGACGGTGCCGGCGCCCCGGCACTGGAAATAGTGGGTCATGTAGAGCCGGTTGGCCCCCGCGTCCATGGTAACCACGGCACGCTCGTCGAGCCGGCGGGCCAACTCGCTGATCACGCGCTCGGGCCGGAGGGGAACGTCGTCGGCGCCCTGCTCGGGCTCGGCGAAGTAGCGGTGCAGGGCCTTGAGCTCGGCCAGGTGCTGTTGACGGCGGCGCGCGGCCTCCCGCTGGGCCGGGCGGAGCCGCGGCGCGAGCTCGGCAATCAGCCCGGCCAGGGACTCACGGGCATCGGCGACGATGGCGGCCGCCACCGGGAAGTGCCGGCCCACGTTCAGCGGCTCCACGTCGATCTGCAGCAGCGTCTGGCGATCGGCATCCAGCAGCTCCGGGTTCTCGAAGCACGTGTCGGTGGGCGAGAGCCGGGAGCCGACCACGAGCACCGTGTCGGCGGTGGATACCGCGGCGTTCGCCGCCGCCTGACCCCAGTTTCCGAACACCCCCAGGGCCAGGGGGTGGACCTCGGCGATCGCACTCTTGCCGGTCGCCGTCGTCGCCACCGGGATGGCGAGGAGCTCGGCGAGCTCCCGGAGCTCGGACCAGGCGCGGGCGGCATGGACGCCGTTGCCGGCGATGATCACGGGACTGGACGACGCCAGCAGCGCCTCGGCCACGCGGGCCAGGTCGGTGGAAGCCGGCCGGCTGACCCCGTGAGCCAGATGGCGGCTGGTGGCGTGCAGGCGCGGCGGGCGTCTCGTCTTCACGGTGCCGGCCAGTGATCGACTGGCGAACACGACCGCCACCGGGCCCGGGGTGCCGGTCGTCGCGTGCTTGATGGCGAGCTGGACCGTCTGGACGGCCTGCTTGGGCTCCGATACGGCGGCGGTGTACTTGGTCGCGCTGGCCAGGAGGTTGCGGAGATCGTGGTTGCCGTGCTCGCCGGTGCCCGCCTGATACGGCGCGTGGTGCATGAACGGCGCCATGTCGGTGAAGTCGCCGAGGAGCAGCATCGGAGAGGCGCCCTTCACGGCCTCCAGCGTGCCGAAGAGGGCGTTGGCGGCCAGGAAGATGCCCTGGCCCATGACCACGCCCGGGGTGCCGGTGAGCCGACCGTACATCTCGGCCATGATCGAGCCCACCTGCTCGTGGCGCACGAGGATCGTCTGGATCGCGGTGGAGTCGTAGAGGGCGTCGAAAATGCGCCCGGTGTCGCCGCCGGGCATGCCGAACACGAAGCGGATGCCCGCCTCCTCGAGCACGCGCACGACGGCGTGGGGAACGTCGGTCTCGTCGGGGATCATGGCCGATCTCCAGTCTTCAGCAGGCGTAGAGGCGACGGGTGTTCTCGCCGAGGATCTTGCGCCGCGTCTGCACGCTCAAATCGTCACGGGTAGCCAGCTCCTGGATGTTCGCAGGATAATCGTGATCCCAGTGGGGGACGTCGCTGGCGTAGAAGATGATGTCGTCCCCGAGCCGGCGTACGACCTCGGGGAGGGACTTTTCGTCGCCCTCGGCGGCGAAGTAGAGCTGCCCGGATCGCAGGTAGTCGCTGGGCTTCTGCCGGCACAGCGGCGCCTCCGCCGCTCCCCGCTTGGCCCACTCCTCGTCCATGCGGTCCATCCAGAAGGGGAGCCAGGAGCACCCGGCCTCCATGAAGCCGATCCGCAGCCCTGGATACTTCTCCGGCACACCTTCGAAGATCATGCCGGTGAGCTGGATCATCTGGGCCACCGGGTGCGAGAGCGTGTGTACCTCGATGAATTTGTCGAAGCCGTCGGCGCCGAAGAAGTGCGGGCCCCGCACGGTGGCGTGACAGGCGATCATCGAGCCCAGGCGCTCGGCCTCGGCGTAGATCGGGTGAAACTCGGGGTGGCCCAGGGGCCGGCGTAGCCCGACCGCGGGCGCGAAGGCGCCCACCATCCCGAGCTCGCTGACCGCCCGGCGGAGCTCCACGACCGCCGCCGGCACGTCCTGAAACGGGAGCAGCGCCACCGCCTTCAGGCGGGGGCTCACCCGGAGGAATTCGTTGGCCAGGAAGTTGTTGTAGGCCCGGCAGAGGGCGACCGCGAAGTCGGGCTCGCGCAGCCAGCCGATGCCGAGCCCGGCCGTCGGATAGAGGATGGCCGTTTCCACTCGACCCTCGTCCATGATCCCGAGCCAGGTCTTCGCATCGTTGGCGCTGCTCCCCAGCCGTCCCCCGAGGGAGCGGTCCCAGGCGTCCTCTGGATAGTAGGACCGGCGTCCCGCCCAGTGCCCACGCTCGCCCCCGCGTCCGTCGAAGTAGGGGCGGAGCTGCTCGGTCGTCTCGGTGATGTGGCCGTCGGCATCGTTCACCCGGAACGCGCTCATCGGCTCCTCCTTGGGGACGGGCTCAGCCTACTTCTACCTGGACCCGTGGCGAAATGCCACCGGGGTCAGCCTGTACCCATCTGCCTATTTGAGTGATGCCGGCTGACAGAGTACCGTGAGATATATTCCCATTGCTGGACGCCAGGGGATGACGCACATCAGCAAGCGATCGACCCAGACCCACGAATACCTGGGACACGGTGAAGAGGTCAAGGCCGGCTCGGACCGGAGCTTCGGCCTCGTCTTTGCCGGTGTCTTCGTGATCATCGCGCTGTTTCCCCTGCTCGGGGGGCGTCCGGTTCGCCTGTGGTCTCTGATCGTCGCCGGGGTCCTTGTTGGTGTCGCGATGCTCCGGCCCGGGCTCCTCGCCCCCGCCAACCGGCTGTGGCTGGCCTTCGGGCTCCTGCTCCATCGGGTCACCAGCCCTCTGGTCCTGGGGTTGCTGTTCTTCCTGGTGTTCACGCCGATGGGGTTCGTGATGAGGGTGCTCCGAAAGGATCCGCTCCGGGTGCAGTGGGACGGATCCGCGCCGAGTTACTGGATCCCCCGACGTCCCCCGGGTCCTGAGCCTGATACCATGCGAAACCAGTTCTGAGGGGCGGCCCATGTCATTTCTGGCTGAGCTGTGGATGTTCATGAGGGTGCGGAAGAAGTTCTGGCTGCTGCCCATTCTCCTTTCCCTGCTCGTCTTCGGCGGCCTCATCGTGCTCACCAAGGGCAGCGCCGTGGCGCCGTTCATCTACACGTTGTTCTAGGCGACTGTGCGTATCCTCGGCATCTCGGCCTTCTATCACGACAGCGCCGCCGCCCTGGTGGAGGACGGCGTCATCGTGGCCGCGGCCCAGGAGGAGCGCTTCACCCGGAAGAAGCACGACTCCCGGTTTCCCCGCCACGCCATCGAATATTGCCTGGCTGCGGCCGGATGCTCGCTCCCGGCCGTCGACTATGTCGCGTTCTACGACAAACCATTCTTGAAGTTCGAGCGCCTGCTGGAGACGTACCTGGCGTTCGCCCCCCGCGGCTTTCGGTCCTTCTCCATGGCCATCCCCGTCTGGCTGCACGAGAAGCTATTCCAGCGAAAGCTCCTGGTGGACGAACTGAAGAGGCTGGGGGCCGGACGGGAGGTGCGCGACAAGCTGCTGTTCGCCGAGCATCACCAGTCCCACGCGGCCAGCGCATTTTTCGCCTCGCCCTTCGCCGAGGCCGCCGTGCTCACGATGGACGGCGTGGGAGAGTGGACGACGACATCGGCAGGGTTCGGGCGAGGCCGTGATCTCCGGATTCTCCGGGAGATCCACTTTCCCCACTCCCTGGGGCTGCTCTACTCGGCCTTCACCTACTACACGGGCTTCAAGGTCAACTCCGGTGAGTACAAGGTCATGGGCCTGGCCCCCTATGGGGCGCCGGTCTATGCCGATCGCATCCGGGACACGCTCATCGACGTGAAGGCAGACGGCAGCTTTCGACTGGATCTGAGCTACTTCGACTACTGCACGGGCCTGCGGATGACGAACGAGAGGTTCCACCGGCTGTTCGGCCTACCCCCGCGCCAGCCCGACGAGCTGCTGACCCAGGACCACATGAACGTGGCCGCGTCGATCCAGTCCGTGGTCGAGGAGGTCGTGCTCAAGTTGACC
Organism: Candidatus Methylomirabilota bacterium; assembly: GCA_036556905.1. Classification (GTDB taxonomy): domain Bacteria; phylum Methylomirabilota; class Methylomirabilia; order Rokubacteriales; family CSP1-6; genus 40CM-4-69-5. The sequence continues at coordinate 14,137 of DATBIM010000074.1, read as the reverse complement.
CGGGCCCTGGCCCGGGAGACCGGGGCCGAGAACCTGTGCCTGGCCGGCGGAGTCGCCTTGAACTGTGTGGCCAACGGCAAGGTGCAGCGCGACGGACGGTTCAACCGGATCTGGATCCAGCCGGCCGCGGGAGACGCCGGCGGCGCGATCGGGGCCGCCCTCTGCGCGCACTACGGCTTCCTGGGCAACCCGCGAACCCCCGGGCCCGACCCCATGCGGGGGGCGTTCCTGGGGCCGGAGTTCTCGGATCGCGAGGTGGAGGAACGGTTGACACGCCTCGGGGCCAAGGTCCACGTCCTCGACGAGCGCGAGTTGCTGGACCGGGTCGCCGACGACCTCACCAACGGTGCCGCCGTCGGGTGGTTCCAGGGGCGGATGGAGTTCGGTCCGCGGGCCCTCGGTGCGCGCTCGATCCTCGGCGATCCTCGCTCGCCTTCCATGCAAAAGCTCCTGAATCTGAAGGTGAAGTATCGGGAGTCGTTTCGGCCATTCGCGCCGGCCGTGCTGCGGGAAGACGTGGCGGCCTGGTTCGAGCTCGACGCCGATAGCCCCTACATGCTGCTGGTGGCCGATGTCGTCAAGGGCCGACGCCGGGAGATGACCGCCGCTCAGCAGGCGTTGTTCGGGATCGACAAGCTGAACGTGCCACGCTCGGAGATCCCCGCCGTCACCCACGTGGACTATTCCGCGCGCATCCAGACGGTGCACCAGGATACGAACCCGAAATTCCACGCGCTGCTGTCGACCTTCAAGGCGCGGACGGGATGCCCGGTGCTCGTCAACACGAGCTTCAACGTCCGCAGCGAGCCGATCGTGTGCACACCGGAAGACGCGTTTCGGTGCTTCATGGGCACCGAGATCGAGATCCTGGCCGCCGGCAACTGCTACCTGCGCAAGGACGAGCAGAACCCCGCCCTGCGGCTGGACTACAAGGATCGCTTCGAGCCGGACTGAGATCGGCCGGCCGCCGCCCCCTCAGCGCGCGCGACGCAGCACGAGGAAGTACTGGTGGGGCAGGAACCGGTGCTCCCGGACCAGGCGCAGGCCGGCGCGGCGGGCATCGCGCAAGAACCGGGCGCGGGGCACGCGCCGTTTCGGCGGCGGCCCGAACTCGGAGTCCTCGTTCCAGTCGACGTTGATCACCCGGGCGCCGCGGGGCAGGGCCGACACCAGCCGGCGCAGGAACGCGCCAGCCCCGTGCATGTGATGGTAGACGTTGATGATCACGGCGAGATCGCAGCGATTGCGGGGCAGCATCGGATCGTCGTCACGGCTCAGTACGGGAGTGACGTTGCGCACGCCCCTCCGGGCCAGGCGCCGGCGCAGCACGTCGAGGACCGCCGGCTCCGGGTCCACCGCGTAGACATGGCCGGCCGGACCCACGGCGCGGGCCAGCCGGGGGGTGAAGTAACCCGGGCCGGCGCCGATCTCGGCCACGACGTCCCCGCGACGCAGCCCCAGCGCCTTCACGACGGCGCCCGGCTTCTGCCACCGGGCCCGTCGCGGGTTCAACTGCCGACGTAGCGCGCCGGCCAGCTCGCTAGGCTTCGTAGATCGTCCTCAGTAGAGGTGGCAGGCCACCATGTGATCGGGGACGATTTCCTTCTCCTCCGGCTCGATCTCGGCGCACTGGCGCATGGCGAAGGGACAGCGGGGATGGAAGCGACACCCGGAGGGCGGGTTGATGGGCGAGGGGACTTCCCCGGTCAGAATGATCTCCTCGCGGACGACGTCCGGACGATCCGGCAGGGCGGCGGAGAAGAGGGCCTTCGTATACGGGTGAAGCGGGTTCCTGAACAGCTCTTTGGTCTTGGCCCGCTCCACGATCTTGCCCAGGTACATGACCGCGACCTCGTGGGCCATGTAGCGGGTCGTGGCCAGGTGGTGGGCGATCAGCAGATAGCTGACGTCGTATTGCCTCTGGAGATCCACTAACAGATTCATGATCTGCGCGCGAATGGAGACGTCCAGCGCGGAGACCGGCTCGTCGAGGACGATGAGCTTGGGGCTCGAGACCAGGGCGCTGGCCACGGCGATGCGCTGGCGTTGCCCCCCGCTGAACTCGTGGGGGTAGAGATTGGCCTGCTGCGGACGCAGGCCCACCTGGGCCAGGATCTCCCCGACCCGGTCCTTGACCTCGGCGGACGACATCCGCCGGTTGATCACCAGCGGCTCGGCGACGATCTCGCGGACCCGCATGCGGGGGCTCAGGGAGGACCAGGGATCCTGAAAGACGGCCTGGACCGTCGTCCGGTACTCGGCCAGGGCATCACCGCTCAAGGTATGGACGTCTTTCCCATCGACGAAGATCTGGCCGGCGGTCGGCTCTTCCAGGCGGAGAATCAGCTTGGCGGTCGTCGTTTTGCCACAGCCGGACTCGCCCACGAGGGCCAGAGTCTCGCCCTGGCGCACCGAAAAGCCAATGCCATCGACGGCCTTGACCCAGCCGATGGTCTTCGACCAGAGCAGGCCCTGGATAACGGGGAAGTGCTTCTTCAGCCCCTGGGCGCGGAGGACGGGCTCGGCGTCCATTCCTTTTCCAATCTCCAGCAGGCGGCGGTATGAGCGTCCCCGGCCGCGAAGGCGGGCGGATACTCGTGGCGGCACCGATCGTCGGCATGGGGACAGCGGGCGGCGAACCGGCACCCCTCGGGCAGGTCCCACAGCGCGGGGGGCTGGCCGGTAATCGAGTAGAGCCGGTCGACGTCCTCGTCCATGTTGGGGACGGAGTGTAGCAGGGCCTGCGTGTAGGGATGCGAGGGGCGATTGAAGATGGCCCGCACCGGGCCGCTCTCCACGACCCGGCCGGCATACATCACCATGACCCGGTCGCACATCTTGGCCACGATGCCGAAGTCGTGGGTGATGAAGATCAGGGCCAGGTTCGTGGCCTCCTGGATCTCCCGGAGCAACCGGAGGTACTGAGCCTGGATGGTGACATCCAGTGAGGTGGTGGGCTCGTCGGCGATGATGACTTTGGGCTCGCAGGAGATGGCGATGGCGCCGACCACGCGCTGCTTCATGCCGCCGCTGATCTGATGGGGGAAATCGTCCACCCGACGCTCGGGCGCCGCCACTCGAACCTGCTTCAGGCCGTCGATGGCGCGCCGCACCAACGACCGGCGGCCGTCCTGGTGGTGGATCTTGATGGCCTCGATCAGCTGGTTGCCGATGGTGAACACGGGATTGAGCGACGTCTGCGGGTCCTGGAGGATCATGGAGATGCGGCGTCCCCGGATACTGCGCATCTCCCGCTCGCTCTTCTCGACGAGATTCTCACCCTGCAGCCGGATGGCTCCCTTGACGATGCGGCCGGCCGGCCGGGGCAGCAGTCGGAGCAAGGAGAGCGCGGTCATGGTCTTGCCGCACCCCGACTCGCCCACGATGCCCAGCGCCTCTCCCTCGCGCAAGGAGAAGCTCACCCCATCCACGGCCTTCACCACGCCCCAGCGGGTGAAGCAGTAGGTGTGGAGGTCCTCGACCTCCAGGATGACGTCGCCGATGCTTCTGGGCATGCGGTGGGGGCGGCGGCACCGGGGTCGGACGACCCCGGTGCCGGGAAGCCCGGTCCTACTTCGGAGGCCGGATGCGATCGAAGTGGGTCGACCGCCCGGCGGCCAGCCCTGGGTACACCCACTCGCCCACGACCTTGGGATTGGCCACGACCTCATTGGCGAACCAGAACAACGGGATGTCAGCGAACTCCTCGAAGAGATGGTCAGCGACGGCGCGGGCCAAACGCTGTCTTTCCTGGGGGTTCACCGCCTGGCCCCAGGCCAGGTACGTCTTGTCGATGAACTCGTTCTCGTAGTGGTGATTCGGGCCCTTGCTGTAATTGCTGATCCGGATCCACTCCTCGGAGGGCCGCCAGGAGATGATGTTGGGCCAGATGCAGCACCCGATCGTCTTCTTGCGGAACATCTCTCGTATCTTGGCCCAGTCGAGCACCTCGATCTCGGACTCGACCCCGATGTCCTTGTAGTAGATGCCCAGAGCCTCGGCCACCTGCGGCCCTTCGGACTCGCCAGGCTCGGTGAACGCCATGATCTTCACCTTGAGCTGGCCGGGGCCGTAGCCGGCCTGCTTCAAGAGCGCCTTGGCCTTCGCGGGATCGTAGCCGTACATCTTGTCGAAGCGATTCTGCCACTCCGGGTTGTAGCCTTCGGATTTCTCGGACCAGCCCGTCACGTACACGGGGGTCCCTCTGCCGGCGAACACCGTATTGAGGAGCTCTTTGCGGTTGATGGCCATGTTCAGGGCCTGGCGCACGGGCTTCTTGGTCCAGGGCACGTCGGCCTTGAGCGCCGGATCACCCGGCATGAAGTACAGGCCGCCCATGTACACGGTGATCCAGTCTACGGGGAACGACGAGGAAAAGATCTTCAGGCCCTTCTTGAGCGCGTCCTTCTGCAGCTCGCGGGGCAGGTCCCCGATGTGGGCCTCGCCCGAGAGTAGCAGGGCCAGTCGGGTCGACTCTTCCCGGGCCAGCCGGAACTCCAGTTGCTTGAAGGCTGGCTTTTCGCCGCCCCAGTGGTTGTCTACCCGCTCGAAGGTGATGGACAGGCCTGGCTGCCGGCTGACATACCGGTAAGAGCCGGTGCCGGCGGGCCGCTTGTCGAAGCCCTCCTGTCCCTCCTTGTCCCACTGGGCCTTGCTGACGATTCTGAGATCACCGGCCCGGGAGGCCGCATACGGCATGATGGTCGTCGGGCGCTTCATGCGGAACACGACGGTGTGGTCGTTGACGGCCTTGACCTCTTCGACCTGGCGCCAGAACCCGGCCAGCGTCGCGGTCGATTCAGGACGCACCATCATGGAGTGAGAGTGAATGACGTCCTTGGCCGTCATCGGGCCAAACCCGTAGTGGAACTGGACCCCCTTGCGCAGGACGAACGTCCACTCCCTGAAGTCGGGGCTGTTCGACCACTTCTCGGCCAGGCGGGGGGTGTACTGGCCCGTCTTGGGATCCACCTCGAGCAGCGTGTCCAGGAACGGGTCGTACTGCAGGTGATCGGGCCGGGCGACCATCCAGAAGCGATTGCTGTCCTCGAAGCCGGCCGAGGCGAACACCAGCTTGTCGATCTTCGGGCCCTGGGCCAGTCCCGACATCGGCATGGTTCCCAGCGCAATGGCCAGCGCCGCCAGCACCCCCAGCACCAAGAACGTGCGCCTTGCTCTCATGGGCACCTCCTCTTAGACCTGCCTGAGTTTGGGATCGAGGTGATCTCGGAGCCAGTCACCGAGCAGGTTCAGGGCGAGCACGGTCAACATGATGGCCAGCCCCGGGAACATCGAGACCCACCAGGCGGTGACGATCAGCTCACGACCGTCGGCGACCATGAGGCCCCACGCCGGCGTGGGACGAGGCAGCCCCGCCCCCAGGAAGCTGAGCCCCGACTCGAGCAAGATGACGTAGCCCACCTGGAGCGTGGCCAGAACGATCAGCGAGTTGACGACGTTGGGGAAGATGTAGCGCGCCATGATGCGGGTGTGGGAAGCCCCGGCCACCCGGGCTCTGGCGATGAAGTCACGCTGCTTGATGCCGAGCGTCTCGCCCCGGACCAGCCGGGCGTAGCGCGCCCACAGCAAGACCACCAGGACCGTGATCACCGTGCCGAAGCTGGGGCCGACCGCCGCCACCAGGACCAGGGCGAGCAAGATCGTGGGTAAGGACAGCGAGATGTCCACCAGGCGCATGAGCACGGCGTCCACCCGACCCCCGAAGTAGCCGGACATGATGCCCAGGCTGGTGCCCATGATGCCTCCGACGAAGATGGCCACCATCGAGACCGCGAGGGAGACCCGGGCCCCGTGGATCATCCGGCTCAGGATGTCGCGTCCGAGCTTGTCGGTGCCCAGCGGATGGTCCAGGCTGCCCCCTTCCATCCACACGGGGGGCTTCAGGCGTTTGGACAGGGCGCCCTTCAAGGGGTCGTAGGGAGCGACCTGGGCCGCGAACAGAGCGGGGATCAGCAGGAAGAACGTGAGGATCCCGAGCGGGATCAGAGGATACCGCCGCGCCTGACGCATCGCCTGGGCCACCCGGGGTGGCGCGTACCAGGGGAGGGTTCTGACCGTCACCGTCGCCATGCGGGGCCTCCTTTACCGGGTCCTCAGTGGTACCGAATGCGCGGGTCGAGGTAGGCGTAGAGGATGTCGACCAGCAGGTTGGTCAGGATGAAGATCGCGGAGAAGACGATCACCACCGCCTGCACCACCTGGAAGTCCCGAGCCCGCACCGCGTCCACCACGAGCAGGCCCGTGCCTGGCCAAGAAAAGACGCTCTCCGTGATGACGGAGCCGGTCATCAGGACACCGGCGATGATCGCGAAGAACGTCAGGGGGGCGATCGCCGCGTTGCGCAGGCAGTGCTTCCAGATCACCTTCCACTCCGCCAGCCCCTTGATCCGGGTCAACTTCACGAACTCACTGTCCAGGACCTCTAGCATGGAGGAGCGGACCAGCCGCATGATGGCGGCGACCTGGAACCAGCCCAGCGTGATGGCGGGCAGGATCATGTATTCGATCCCCCCCTTGCCCGACGTGGGGAACCACCCCAGGTGGACCGCGAAGATCCACATCAGGACGATTCCCAGCCAGAAGCCGGGCAGGGACTGGCCGAGCAAGGCGATGAGCTTGGCCCCGGCGTCCCAGGGAGTGCCCTTCATGACAGCGGCCAGCACCCCGATGGGTAGCGCGATCAACGCGCTGATGAGCAGCGCGAAGCCGGCGAGCTGGAGGGTTGCCGGTAGACGCTGCCACACCAGCCCCATGGCCGTGTAGCCATGCCACTTCCAGGAGTTCCCGAAATCGCCCTGCAGGGCCTTGCTCAAGAAGATGACGTACTGGGTGTGGAGCGGCTTGTCCAACCCCCAGTGCTTGGAGAGCCGCTCGAAGTCCTCCTGGGTCGCCTCCAGCGGCAGCATGACGTTCAGGGGGTCGCCGCTGATGCGAGCCAGGCCGAACACGATGAGGCTCATGACCCAGAGGGCCAGAAGGCTCTGGAGGGTACGTCTGAGGATGTAACGCTGCATGAATCCTCCTGCCCTGGCGGGGATCCTCGCCCGCCAACCCCGTACATTAACTCGCGACGGTACCCCAGGTCGTTGTTGATTAGCAAGGCGCGCCGCGTGGCGGTCACCCGGCCCCGGGACCCTTCGGCCCGCCTGGCGGGTTGGAAGCGCAAGGGGGGGTACTATGCGAGGGCTCCGGACGATGCTCGCGGGAGCGGGAACGGTGCTGCTGCTCGCGGTGTCGCCGGTGTACGCGCCGGCGGCCCCGCTGCTGTCCCCGCTGGTGGTCGACTGGCCGAGCTACTTCCACCTGGACTGGCAGACGGCCCAGGCCGGCGGGCGCACCGTCATCCACGGAACGATCCGGAACACGTCGAACTACCGGGCCCGGCGGATCCAGCTCCTGATCGAGGGCATTGACCCGAGCGGGGCGATCGTTAACCAGCGCATCGAATGGCTGGGCAGCGATGTGATGCCCGGCGACCACATCGCCTTCGAAAGCCCGGTCGGCGGGCCGGCCACCAGCTACCGGGTGAGCGTGTTCGCTTTCGATCCGATTCGCCCGACCTAGCCGGCGCGTCAGGACCTGACCCGGTAGATCGCCGGTCGCTGTCGGTGGAACTCGGTGGCCCGTTCGTAGGCCGCCGCGATGCGGAACATCACCCGCTCCCGCAAGTCGTTCGCGATGATCTGCATGCCGATCGGCATGCCGTTGGCGGCGAAGCCGCACGGCACCGACAGGGCCGGGAATCCCGTGAAGCTGATGGGGACCGTGAGCTGGCGTACCCCCGGGTTGCCTTCGGCATCCGCGGTGAGCGGGGGAGCCACGAACGGGTGGGTCGGGGTGATCAGCGCGTCCACGTCTTTGAACACTTCGCGGATCTCGGCGACCTCGCGGGGCCGTTGCCGGACGGCCGCCTCGTAGGTCTCCCGGCTGATCCGCTCCCCCTGGGCGATGTCGGCGTGCACGAGGGGGCCGAACAACTCCTTGCGGGCGGTGGCGCGGACGGTGTCGCCCAGGATCTGGTTGAACTCGTAGAGCAGGATGGTGAGGGGATACTGGGCGTCGATCTTCCCGCTGAGCAGGGGGACCTTTACCGTCTTGACCTGGGCCTCCAGCCGGGCGAGCTGATCGACCGCCGTTTGCAGGGCCTTGCCCACCTCGGGCTCGACGTTGCGATAGGTGAAATCTTCGATGATGCCGACGCGCAGCCCCTGCAGTCCGGCGTTCAGCCCGATGGTGAAATTCTCCGTCGGCGAGGGCAGGGCGTTGCGGTCGCTCGGATCGTATCCAGCGATGGCGGTGAGCAGCAGGGCGGCGTCCTCCACGGTGTGCGTGAGGGGACCGACCGTGTCGAAGCTCCAGGCTCGCGGGAACGTCCCCCGCACGCTCACGCGCCCCCACGAGGGCCGCACCCCGACGAGGCCCAGCCAGCTGGCCGGGCCGCGGATCGATACCCCGCTGTCGGTGCCCAGGCCGCCCAGGCCGAGCCCGGCCGCCACCGCCACGCCGGTGCCGCTGGACGAGCCGCCCGGCCAGCGGGTGAGGTCCCAGGGGTTGCGGGCATCACCGTAGTACTTGTTGCGGCCGGCCACCCCGGCCGCGAACTCGTTCATGTGAGTCTTGCCCAGCGTCACCGTGCCCGCCTCGCGCAGCTTCCGCACGGCCTCGGCGTCGCTCTGGGCGATGCGTTGGGAGAAGAACTCCGAGCCGATCGTGGTGAGGATCCCGGCTGTGTCGATGTTGTCCTTGTAGACGACGGGAATGCCGTGCAGGGGCCCGCGCAGTCTCCCGTGGTCCAGCTCGCGGTCCAGGTCACCGGCGGTCGTCAGAGCGTGCTCCTCGGCGATCGTGATGAAGGCGTTCAGCCTGGGCTGAAGCTCCCTGGCGTGCTTGAGGTAGGCGCGGGTCAGCTCGGTCACGCTCATCTGCCGGTTGCGGATGCGCCCGGCCGCTTCGGCGATGGTGCTGGGCAGGTCCACCGATGGGCTCTGGGCGGCGGCCGCCGCGCACCGCCAGGGCGTCAGCGCCATCAGCGCGCCCGTCGTACCCAGGCCGCGGAGCAGATCGCGGCGCATCGGAGACGTGGCCATGCGTGGCCTCCTAGCCCGACTGCCCCGGCTCCCGGCGGACCGCCGTGGCCGGGGTGGGAAACTCCTCCGGGTCGATCGGGATCTCGATGACCGCCGGTTTGCCGGAGCGCAGGGCGGACCGGACGGCATCACCCACTTGATCGGGGTGCTCGACATAGTAGCCCTGAGCCCCGAAGAGCCTGGCGTACTCGTCGTAGCGTGGGTTCCCGATGTCGCAGCCGATATACCGGCCGTTGTAGAAGTGCTTCTGGTACGCCTTCTCCGAGCCCCAGCAGTTGTTGTTCATGACGATCGTCACCACGGCGATGCCGTGGCGAACGGCCGTCTCCAGCTCCTGGGCGTTCATCAGGAAGCCGCCGTCGCCATGGATGGCCAGCACCGGGTTGTTGGGCCGGCCGAGCTTGGCGCCCAGGGCGACGGGAAACGCAAAGCCCAGGCCGCCGAGGTCGAGGGGGGTGAGGAACGTGCGCGGGCGCCCGAAGTGCAGGCGATCGTAGCCGTAGGCGGGAGCGGCGCCGGCATCGAGCGTGACGATCGTCTCCGGGGTGAGCACGCGCCGGAGCTCGGCATACACCCGCTGGGGCTTCAGCGGCTTGGCCGTCAGCCCGGCCTCCGCCGCGAGCCGGGCCTGCCGCTGGGCGCGCAGGCTCTCGGCTTCCCGTCGCCACGCCGTCCGGTTCGGCGCGCTCGCGCCGGCGAGACCGGCCAGCAGAGCCTGGCACGCTTCGCGGGCGTCGGCCTGGATTCCGACCGTGACCGGATAGTAGCGTCCGATGTCGCGGCTCTCGACGTCGATCTGGACGAGGGGGATGCCCGGCCGGATGTAGCGGTCGTCGAAATGGGTGGTGAACTGCGCGAGCCGCGAGCCGATGACCAGAAGCGCATCTGCCCGTCGGCACGCGCTGGCGGCTTCGGGCGCCCCGGCGCGGCCCAGGGGGCCGATGTAGAGCGGATGGTCGTTGGGCACCGCGTCGTTCCGCCCGTAGGCGGTGATCATCGGCATCGTGTGCTCCTCGCTCAGGCGAACGACGAGCTCGTTGGCCCCGGCCCAGGTGGCGCCGCCGCCCACCAGTAGCAGAGGACGCTCGGCGCTCGCCAGCACACGGGTGGCCTGGCCGATGGCATCGGGATGCGGGGGCTGCGGGTGCGTCACCCGGTAGCTCCCGGGCGCCAGGACGTCGGCCCGCGGCAGCGCCCCGTGGAGGACGTCGCGCGGGATCTCGACGAAGACCGGCCCCCGCCGACCGCTGGACGCCGCCCGCAGGGCCGCCCGCAGGAGCTCGGGGATGCGCTCGGGTCTGGTGATCTGGATGGCCAGCTTCGTGACGGGCCGGAACATGGCGAGCAAATCGAACTCCTGGAACGCATCCTTCTGCTGGTGCTCCAGGGGGACCCCGCCCACGAGGATGACCACGGGGGAATGGGCGACGTGCGCGGCGGCCACGCCCGTCAAGAGGTTGGTCGCGCCGGGGCCGCTGGTGACCAGGCAGGCGCCCGGCTGGCCCGTGACCCGCGCCAGCCCGTCGGCCATGAAGGCCGCGGCCTGCTCGTGCCGCACGTTGATGTATTCCACGCTGTGATCGTCGTAGAGCGCGTCGAGGACCTCCAGGAAGGTTGCGCCCACGATCCCGAAGATGTAGCGCACCTGCTCGGCCTTCAACAGCTCCACGACCGCGCGCCCCCCCGTCAGCGTGTCCATGCCCGTGCCTCCCCGTCCTCGCGGGAATATAATGCCCTACTCAAGGAGGGCGCCATGGCGACCCAGACCAGTCACGTTCCCGTCCCGCCGGCCCAGGCCCAGCCGCCCCGCGGCGTCAACCACGTGGTCCTCAACGTGCGCAACCTCGAGGTGTCTCACCGCTTCTGGACCGAGATCATGGGCCTGCGGTGCGTGGCCGAGCTGCGCCCGATTCCCGGACGGGCCCGACCCAAGATGCGCTTCTACAGTGGCCTGGACGCGCAAGGCGCGGTCACTCATCACGACCTGGCGCTGGCCGAGGTGCCCGCGGCGGACGGCCCGCCGGCCGGGCAGCGTGAGGCCTGGAGTCTGCACCCGAGGCAGGTGGGACTGAACCACGTGGCCATCGCCTGGCCCGATCGGGAGTCCTGGCTCAAGCAGCTCAACTTCCTGCGTAGCAAGGGCGTGCCCTTCCACCGGCGCGTCAACCACGGCATGACCCACAGCGTGTACATCTCCGATCCCGACGGTCATGGCATCGAGGTCCTCTACGAGCTGCCCCGCGACGTGTGGGCCGGCGACATCGACGGGGCGCAAAACTACGCCGCGCTGCTTCCCACCGAGGGGGACGAGGCCCTGATCGACAGCACGGACAATCCCGTGTTCATGGTGGCGGCGGCCAGGCCAGGCCCCTGAACTCGTAGGGCGCCAGCGCGGAGGAAACGGGCAGGGGGCGGTCGGCGTCCACCATCGCCCCGATGTGGTCGTAGAGGGTCCTCACCAGTGGCTCGGAGTTCATGGAGTGCAGCCACCGGGCCTGGCCGTCGAAGAGTAACAGGACGACGTTGGCCAGCGCGCAGGGGCCGAGGCAACCGCCGATCGTCAAGTGCACGACGTTGCGCAGACCCCGGCGCTCCCACTCGTCGTGATAGAGCTGGGTGGGCACCGGCGGACACCCCTCCTCGGTGCGGCCGCAGCAGCAGCCGGTCGCACACACGAAGAGCTGGCCCCGGGGCCGGATCACATTGACCAGCCGCCCGTCGGCCCGGACGACAGGGTGGGCGCCCGCCAACGCTCAATCCACCGGCACAAAGATGCAGTGGCGCACCTTCCCATCGACGGCCTGCGAACGGTGTCCCTTCCCCGTGGTGTCCTCGACGAGGAAGACCTCGCCGGCTCCGATCACCCGGCTCTCGCCATCGCTGGCGGTGACCCGCACTCCCGCGTCGAGGTTGATGATGTACTGGCGGCGGGGCGCGGGATGCCAGTCGAGGTCGTAGGTGGGCTGCACCTGTCGAAAGATGATGCCCGTGGCGGGGAGCCGTTTGGACAGCCGGCCGGCGGGCGTGTTCTCGGCCCAGTCGACCTCGATGTCCCTCCAGTGCGACTCGCCCTTGGCGTCGGCGTACAGGTTGTGGATACGCATCGTCGAGCTCCTCTCGTTGGTGACCACGTGCGGGTCAGGGGCGGGGCGCCACGGGGAACATGGGCGCGCCCAGGCGCTCCGCCAGAGCCTTCAACTCGTCGAAGATCGCGCGGGGGATAGGGATGCCTTCCCGGCTGCGCCGCTCGAACGTGCGGCGGCCCCGCTCGCCGGGCATCAGGATCTCGCCGACCTCGGACTGGCGCGGAAGCGCCTTCAGCGCGGCGATCAGACGATCGATCTCGCGCCGGAATCTCGCCGGATCGCCGAAGCGCGCGATGTCGATCGCCAGGACGAGGCCGTTCTGCCGGTGCTGGCGCCCCCGCGGCGTGCCTTCCAGCACCTCGGCGAGGATCGGGTTGGCCAGCAGCAGGCTGGTGAGGCACTCGATCATCAGGGACAGGCCCGAGCCCTTGGGGCCGCCCAGCGGCAGGGGGATTCTCGCCGCCTGCGGGTCGGTGGTGGGGTTGCCACTGCCGTCGACCGCCGCGCCGGCAGCAATGGCCTGGCCGGTCTTGCGCGCCTGCACCAGGCTTCCCAGCGAGACGACGCTAGTGGCCATGTCGAGCAGCAGGGGTCCGCGCTCGCCACCGGGCACGGCGATGGAGATGGGGTTCGTCGACACGCCGGCGGCCCGGGCCCCGTGGTAGACCATGTTGGGGCCGGATGCCGACACCGCGACTCCCGCCATGCCTTCCTGCACCGCCTGCAGCGTGTAGTACCCCACGGCAGACGTGTGCGCCGTTCCCCGCACGAGCGCGAGGCCGACCGCGGTCTCCCGGGCCTTGGCCACCGCGGCGGCCATCGCTGCGGTCATGGCGACGGGGCCGGCGGCACGGTCGGCCTCGAGCACGACGGCCGCGGCCGTCTCCGCCTGGCGGGCGATGACGGGATTCGGGTTGATGTCGCCGATCCCGATGAGCTCGACATAGCGGGGCGCGCGCATGACACCGTGAGAGTCCACGCCGCGGAGGTTGGCCCAGACGAGGACGTCGGCGACGGTGGCGGCATGCGGGGCCGGCATGCCGGCGCGGACGAACACCTCGGTGGCAAAGCGGCGAAGGGCGTCGGCGGCGGCGACGTGGGCGCCCGCCGTGAGGGCGGTGTTCGGGCCGAGCATCAGGCGGGCCGCAGGGGCAGGTACTTGTCGAGCCAGTTCCGCACGAGGGTGACGACGAGCGGGTTGCCCTCGCCGAGCATGAAGTGGTCGACGTCGGCGACCAGGTGCAGCTCGGTCGGCTGACCGGCGTGCTGAAACAGGTCGATGGACTGCTCGGTCGGCGTGACCGAGTCCTGGGAGGGGTGCAGGAGCAGAAGCGGCCGGGGCGCGATCTTGCCCACCACCTCGTTGGCCTTGAAGGTGTACATGCTCTCCACCACCTCGAACGGGAACTCCATGATCGAGCCCGCCGCGAGATTGCCGCGCAGGGCCGGCGGGATGGGGACGATGTCGTAGCGAGGGACCATCAGCGACTGCCCGGTCCGCTGTCGCCGCCGGCCCTCCTCGAGCATCGCGGTGAATCGGCGCCAGGCTTCGGGCGACTCGTGCTGCTTGCGGAACTTCTTTTCGCCGTCGCCCCATCCACCGCACGAGATGCAGGCAGCGACTCGCGGATCGACGCCGGCGGTATAGACGGCCACGGCAGCGCCGAAGCTGTTGCCGATCACGCCGATACGCTCGGCATCCACGTCGGGGCGGCTGGCCAGGAACGACAAGGCATTCCGGGTATCCTCGACCTGCTCCTGGCAAATCACCCGTCCGCGCTGGCCTTCGCTCTCGCCACAGCCGCGCATGTCGAAGCGAAGCGCCACGTATCCCCAGCCCGCCAGCAGCCTGGCCACGGCCAGGGCCACCCCGCCGTCCTTGTTGCTGCCGAACCCGTGGAGCACGAGCAGGGCAGCCCGGCGCTCGCGCGGAGCCAGGCCCTC
>DATBIM010000073.1:0-13614 GCA_036556905.1 Candidatus Methylomirabilota bacterium | reverse complement strand
CGCGAGCCCTGGCCCGGCGCCGGCTCGGCGCGCTCCGGCGCGCCCGCCCCGACCGGGTGGCCGCCCGGCTCGCCGACTATCTCGCGCGGCGGGGCTACCGGCCGGCGGTGGCCAGCCGGGTCGTCCGCGAGCTCGTCCGCCCGAACGCCGAGCGATGACCGACGTCACGCTGGCCACGCCCCGGCTGACCCTGCGAGAGTTCTCCGCCGAGGACTTCGCGGCCGTGCACGCCTACGGGTCCGATCCCCAGGTGACGCGGTGGACCGTATTCGGACCGAACAGCGAGCGGGACACCCGCGGCTTCTTGCAGCAGACCCGGGTCTCCCGGGCCGAGCGGCCCCGGCGGAACTTCGACCTGGCCGTTACGCTGTCCGACGATGGTCGGCTCATCGGTGGCTGTGGGCTTCGCCGCACCGACGTCGTCGGCGAGGCCTTCATCGGCTACGTGCTGCGCCGGGACGCCTGGGGCCGCGGGTATGCGACCGAGGCGGCGCGGGCCCTGCTGGCGTTCGGGTTCGAGCGTCTCGGGCTGCGTCGCATCTTCGCGGACTGCCATCCGGCCAACATGGCCTCCTGGCGCGTGATGGAGAAGCTCGGCATGCGCCGGGAGGGCCACTTTCGCGAGGAGAAACTGGTCAAGGGCGAGTGGTGGGACCGGTATGTGTACGCGATGCTGGCGCCGGAGTGGCGCGCGGCGAGGCCGCCGAACCCGGATGATACAATGAGCGTCCCATGACCGGCGACCGACTGCGCGAGGCGTTCCTGCGCTACTTCGACGATCAGGGGCACACGCGCGTGCGCTCGTCGTCCCTGGTGCCCGGAGACGATCCCACGCTGCTCTTCACCAACGCCGGCATGGTGCAGTTCAAGCGCGTCTTCCTGGGCGAGGAGCCGCGAGACTACCGTCGGGCCGCCAGCGCCCAGAAGTGCGTGCGGGCGGGAGGCAAGCACAACGATCTCGAGAACGTGGGCCGCACGGCCCGCCACCACACGTTCTTCGAGATGCTGGGCAACTTCTCCTTCGGCGACTACTTCAAGGCCGAGGCCATCGCCTTCGCCTGGACGTTCCTCACCCGCGAGCTGGGCATCGATCGGCGCCGGCTCAGCGCCACCGTCTTCACCGACGACGACGATGCCGCCGGCCTGTGGAAGAAGGTGGCCGGGCTCGCCGACGACCGCATTTTGCGGCTGGGCGAGAAGGACAACTTCTGGGCCATGGGCGACACCGGGCCGTGCGGGCCCTGCTCGGAAGTCCACTTCCATCAGGGCGACCATCTGCCCTGCGCCGAGGTCGTGGCCGGCCGAGCGTGCCAGGGGCCGGCCTGCGAGTGCGACCGCTGGCTCGAGGTCTGGAACCTGGTGTTCATGCAGTTCAACCGCAACGCCGAAGGGCGGTTGACGCCGCTGCCCCGGCCCTCCATCGACACCGGGATGGGGCTGGAGCGGATCGCGGCCGTGATGCAGGGCAAGGCCTCCAACTTCGAGACGGACCTGCTCTGGCCGCTGGTCACGGGGGTCGCCGAGCTGTCCGGCCGGCGTTACCGGGAGCGCGAGGACCACGACATCTCCATGCGGGTGATCGCCGATCACGCGCGGGCCACCGCCTTCCTCATCGGCGATGGCGTGACACCCTCCAACGAATGGCGGGGTTACGTGCTGCGGCGGATCATGCGGCGGGCCATGCGGCACGGTCGGCTGCTCGGGCTGCAGGAGCCCTTTCTCTATCGCGCGGTGCAGTGGGTGGTCGAGCTGATGCAAGGGGCCTATCCCGAGCTCGCGACCGAGCGGCGGCGCATCGAGGAGGCGGTGCGCGGCGAGGAGGAGCGCTTCGCCGAGACGCTCGATACGGGCATGCGCCTCATCGAGGAGTACGACGAGGCGAACAAGCCGAAGGGTGGCGCCACCCTCGACGGACGCTTCCTGTTCAAGCTCTACGATACCCACGGGTTCCCCCGGGACCTCGCCGAGGAGATCTTCCAGGACAAGGGCTGGCGAGTGACGGATGACACCCAGGCGGCGTACGAGGCCGAGATGTCGGCCCAGCGGGACCGGGCCCGAGCCGGCGCGGCCTTCGGAGCGGGGGACGATGCCGAGGGGGCCCGTCTCTACCAGCAGCTCGTGGCCGAAGTTCCCGCCGTCGAGTTCGTGGGCTACGAGACGCTCATGGCCCCGGGCCGGGTCCTCGCGCTCGTGAACGTGGGCCGGGAGGCTCCCCGCCGGGTTCGGGAGGCGGTGGAAGGGGACGAGGTCGAGGTCATCCTGGACCGGACCCCCGCCTACGCGGAATCGGGCGGCCAGGTCGGCGACACCGGCACGCTGGTGGGCCGCGAGGGGCGCGGCGAGATCATCGACACCTATTACCGTGGCTCCAAGCTCATCGTCCATCGGGTGCGCGTGCGGACGGGCGGATTTCGCGAGGGCGAGGATGTCGCGGTCAGCGTCGAGTCGCCGCGGCGATTGGGGCTCCGCCAGCACCACACGGGCACCCACTTGCTCCACGCTGCGCTGCGGAAGGTCCTGGGCACGCACGTCGCCCAGGCCGGCTCGCTCGTCGCTCCCGATCACCTGCGCTTCGATTTCTCCCACGGCGGCGCCCTGCGGGATCCCGAGATCGAGCAGATCGAGGGGCTCGTCAACGAGCAGGTGCAGGCCAACATTCCGGTGGACCGAATGGAGATGGATCTGGATGAGGCGCTGCGCCAGGGCGCCCTGGCGCTCTTCGGCGAGAAGTACGGCCAGCGGGTGCGGGTGATCAGGATCGGCGACTTCTCGACGGAGTTGTGCGGGGGGACCCATCTGGACCAGACGGGACAGCTGGGATTCCTGAAGGTCGAGAGCGAGGGCGCGGTGGCTTCCGGCGTCCGCCGGGTCGAGGCGGTGGCGGGATCGGCCGCCCTGGCCGCCGTCGGCCGCCACGAGCGGGCGCTGCGCGAAGCCGCCGAGATCCTCAAGATCTCGCCGACCGAGGTGCCCCAGCGCCTGCGCCAGCTGGTGGAGGGCCAGCGAGCCCTGGAAAAGCAGCTGGCCGAGCTGGAGGCCCGGCTCGCGCAAAGCCGTGCCGACGAGCTGGTGGCCGGAGCCCGTCAGGTCAATGGCATCCCGGTCATCGCCGCTCGCGTGGACGGGCTCGATGCTGAAGGCCTGCGGACCGTCGTCGATCGCCTCCGGCAGCGCCTGGGCTCCGGAGTCGTGTGTGTCGGCAGCGTGGCCGACAGCAAAGTCAGCCTGGTGGCCGGCGTGACGAAGGATCTCACGGCGCGCCTGCACGCCGGCAAGCTGGTCCAGGAGGTGGCGCGGGCCGCCGGGGGCAGCGGCGGGGGCCGACCCGACCTCGCCCAGGCCGGGGCCAAAGACCCCGCCCTGCTAGATCAGGCGCTCCAGCGCGTCTACGACTTCGTCGCCCGGGCGGTCGCCAGCTAGAATAGTCTTCGTGAACAGCGTGGAGGCCCGGGGGGGCGCTCCGGCTGAATCCGGTGACGCTTCGGAAGCTGCGGTGTCCGGAGAGGGCTCACTCGTCACCCGGTTGGCCGCCGGCGTGGCCCACGAGCTACGCAACCCCCTGGCCGTCATCCTGGCCCGGGTTCAGCTGCTGCAGCTCGGCCTGAGAACCGGCAAGCCCCCCGAGGGCGACAAGCTCGCCCGCACCCTCGGCGCCATTGAAGAGCAGGCGCTCCGGGCCTCGAAGATCATCGATAACCTCTCGAGCTTCGCGCGCCCGCGTCCCCCCGAGCTCGCCCCCGTCGACCCGGACGAGATGATCCGCGAGGTGCTGACCCACCTGGGCGAGCGGTTCGAGGCGGCCCGGGTAGCCGTCGAGCTCGATGTCGCCCCCGATGTGGGCACGATCGTGGCCGACCGGGCGCAGCTCCAGACGGCGCTGGCCCAGCTCCTGCTCAACGCCATCGAGGCCATGCCCGAAGGCGGCCATGTTCGCGTGAGTGCCCGCCGGAATGGCGCCACCGTGGAGCTGAGCGTCGCTGACGATGGCCCCGGCGTGGCCAGGGCAGATGCCGCCCGCATCTTCGAGGCGTTCGTGACCACCAAGCGGGGCACGGCCGGGCTGGGGCTCTGTATCGCGCAGGCCATTGCCGCCGCGCACGGCGGCGGCATCCGCCTGGTCGCCGCGGGGGGACCGGGCGCCGAGTTCGTGCTGACCCTACCGGCGAGAGGCTGACGCCGTCGACCCCTTCTTCGCGATCCTCCACACAGTTGCCGAAACGGTCAGCCGAAGTCTGGACGTCGACGAGGTGGTGCGGACGGCGGTCGAGGCCTTGACCAAGGTCACCGGCCACGAGGTCTCCAGCCTGCATCTCATTTCCGACGATGGACAGTGGCTCGTGCTCCAGGGCGATCGGGGCCTCTCGCCGTCCCTGCGCGAGGTGAACCGCCGGCTGCCCATGGGCGAGGGACTGATCGGCAAGGTGGCGGTCACCGGCCAGGCCGTGTGTGTGCCTGACGTGATGGCGGCCCCCGAGCTGTTCCCGCCGGCGCGGATCGCCGTCCGCTCCGCGCGAATGCGGGGGTTCGTCTGCGTGCCCATCCGCAGTCGCGGTCGCATCCTGGGGACGCTGTCGCTCGGTCGTCAGACCGCGGAGCCGTTCGACGAGCGCGAGGTGACCCTGGTGCAGGCCACCGCGCATCAGATCGGCATCGCGGTGGACAACGCCCGGCTCTACTCGGAGACGCGCCGCCAGCTCGACGAGCTGAAGCTGGCGCAGAGTCAGCTGATCCACGCGGAAAAACTGTCGGCGGTGGGGGAGCTGGCCTCCGGCGTGGCCCACGAGATCAACAATCCGCTCACCACGATCCTGGGCCAGGCCCACCTGCTCGCCAGCGTGGACAACCTGCCCCAGGCGGTTCGCGACCGGGTCCAGGTCATCTCGGAAGAGACCGCGCGGGCGGCCCGCATCGTGCAGAACCTCTTGACCTTCGCCCGCCACTCGGCTCCCGAGCGCCGCCCCTGTGTGCTGATCGACCAGGTGAAGCGGGTGCTCGACCTCAAGGCCTATCAGCTCGATCAGGATGATATCCGTGTGGTGACCGACCTGGGCCCTTGCCCCGTGGTCTATGCGGATGCGAACCAGATCCAGCAGGTGCTGCTCAACCTGGTGCAAAACGCTCATCAGGCCATGGCCGGTCACGCCGGCAAGCGGACGTTGACCCTGCGGGTGCGGGCCAGCAAGCAGTGGGCGGTGATCGAGGTCCTGGACACCGGCCCGGGCATCCACCCCAACGTCCTGCCGAAGATCTTCGACCCGTTCTTCACGACCAAGCCCGCGGGGCACGGCTGCGGTCTGGGTCTCAGCGTCTCCTACGGCATCGTGAGCGAGCACCGGGGCCGGCTGCGGGCCCAGAATCGCCCGGGCGGGGGAGCCGCCTTCGTCGTCGAGTTGCCGGTCGGCGAGCCTCGAGACTGAACGTCTGGTGAGGGGCCGGCTACATCGCCTCCAGCAGTAACCCCTTGAGGTAGCTGGTCTCCGGCACCGTGAGGAGCACGGGGTGGTCGGCGGGCTGGCCCAGCCGCGCCAGCACCCGGAGCCGGACCCCGGCATCCATCGCCGCCTCCCGGCAGATCTCCTCGAAGAGCGTCGGCGTGACGTGATACGAGCACGAGAAGGTCGCCAGCACGCCGGACCGCGTCAGCAGGCGCATCGCGCGCAGATTGATCTCCTTGTAGCCGCGGGCGGCGGCCGGTAGCGTGTGGCGCCCGGGAGCGAATGGAGGCGGATCGAGCACCACGAGACCGAAGCGGGCGGGCGAGCGACCGAGCCGACGGAGCTCGTCGAAGGCGTTGGCGGCGAGGAGCTCGGCACGGTCGGCGACGCCGTTGAGGGCCAGGTTCTCCCTGGCCCCGGCGATCGCGTCCGTCGAGGACTCGATGCAGAGCGCGTGGCGGGCGCCAGCCACGAGCGCGTGGCAGGCGAAGGCCGCCGTATAGCTGAAGGCGTCCAGGACGTCGCGCCCTTTGGCCAGGGCGGCCACGCGGGCGTGGTTGTCGCGCTGGTCGAGATAGAGCCCGGTCTTGTGGCCGGCGCCGAAGGTGACCCCCAGGCGGACCCCCCGCTCCTCCACCACCACGCCGGGCGGCCCGGGCTCGTCGAGCCAGCCGTGGGCAGGCTCGAAGCCCTCCAGTCGCGCCGGCGTCGGGTCGTCAGCCGACAGCACGGGCAGCGCTCCCACGGTCGCCCGCAGGCTGCGCGCCAGGTCGGCCCGGCGAAGGGCGATCCCCAGGGTCGAGCACTGGATCACGAGGACGGGGCCGTAGCGGTCGGCGACGAACCCGGGTAGCCCGTCGGCCTCGCTCCAGACCAGGCGCCCCGGGGCGAGCGCCTCCGGGCCACCTCGGCCCGCGACGGCCGCCGCGATCCGACGGCTGAGCAGCCCGGCGTCGAGGGGCTCGTCGTGCCAGGTGACGATCCGGCAGCAAAGGGCGGGCTGCGGGTTATAGAGTCCCCGGCCCACGAAGCGCCCGCCCGCATCCACGACGGCGACGGCGGCCCCGGGCTCGGCGTCTCCCACGTCGGCGACATCACCCTTGAAAATCCACGGGTGCACTCGCGCCCGGGCTTCCCGTCCGCGCTTGAGCCTGAGCACCGCCTCGCGCATGCCTGCGAGTGTACTCGGAGGCGGGCTTTGCTCGAGCGGGCCAGGCCTAGCGCTTGCGGAGGACGACGACCATCAGCAACGGATGCTTGGACCGCTCGAGCACCTGATGGGGCTTGAAGCCGAAGAACCACTGGACGAACTCGAAGCCGCCGGCCAGGTCGACCAGCGCCCGCAGCTCCTGGGGGAACACCATCCGACTCAGGTGGGTCTGCTGATAGACGCGCCGGGTGCCGTTCTCGACCGCCTCCAGGCGCAGCCGCTCCCGGAACACCTGGCTCACGGGGTCGACGTCATGGAGTGCCGAGAAGGAGGCCCGCACGATGAGCTGGCCCCGCCGCCGCGACCACGACCAGCTCCGGGCCGGGTCGGTCCAGGACGACGCCATGTAGCGGTCGAAGATGTAGAGGCCGCCCCGCCGAAGCGACCGTGCCACGGACTTCAAGTGACCCAGGACCTGTTCGTTCGTCAGCAAGTGCCCCTGGGAGTCCTGCATGCAGAGGGCCGCGTCCACCGGGCGCCCGATCCGGAAGTCGGTCATGTCGCCCACGATCAGCTCGGCCTGGTGGCCCTTCGCCGCCAGCCGCGCGCGCAGGAACTCGATGTTCTTCGGCGACAGATCCAGGCCGACCATCCGGTAGCCCCGCTCGGCCAGCCGGATGAGGTGAGGGCCGGTGCCGCAGGCGATGTCGAGCACCCGACGCACGGGACGGCGCCCGAAGCGCTTGAAGCAGTGAACGAGGAAGTCAACCTCGCCCTTGCGGTTCATGTCGAAGGCGATCTCGTAGAGCCGGGGGGCGCTGTACATGTTCAGCGGAGGTCGTTCCACCAGCCGAGCAGCGCTTCCCGGATCACCCACGAGGCGGCGATGCCCGTCCGGCCAGTGGGGTCCCAGGCGTGGGCGACCTCCACCAGATCCGCTCCCACGATCCGGCAGGCTCCCAGCAGCCGGACGATCTCGATGAGCTCGGCGACCCGCAGCCCGCACGGCTCCGGCGACCCGGTGCCGGGCGCCTCCGACGGGTCGAGGATGTCGATGTCGATGGTCACATAAAGGGGGTGCCGGCTGAGCTCGGGCAGGAGCCGGCGCACCACGTCGACGGGGGGGCCCTCGTGGGCCGGATGGAAATGCGGCCCCGGACGCTCCAGCTCCTCTCGCGAGCCCGTGCGCATGCCCACCTGGTACACCCGCTCGGGGGGCAGCACGTCCATCACCCGGGCCATGGCGGACGCGTAGTTGTAGCGCTCGCCCAGGAACTCGACACGGGTGTCAGGGTGGGCGTCGAGCTGGATCACCCTCAGGTCGGGCCAGGCCGGGGCGACGACCTCGATGACCGGGACCGTGGCCGTGTGGTCGCCGCCCAGCATGAAGGCCCGCAGCTCGGGCCGCCACCAGGCGGCGATGTCGGCCCGGGCAGCGTCGAGTTGCTCCCGGGGCGGGGCGCCATCGGGCAGCTCGCAGTCGCCGGCGTCGGCGAGGAGAAGGTCCTCCAGGTCGCGGCGGAGGACCGGGGAGTACGTCTCGATGGAATCCGAGGCCAGCCGGACGTCGCGGGGTCCCCCGTCGGCGCCCTTGCGCAGGTTGACGCGCCCCTCGAAGGGCACGCCGTAGACAACGATCCGAGCCTGGGGCAGCGGATGCTGGCAGGCGATGAAGGACGGCGATGCGGCCCGCATCGTGAAACCTCGACGGCCGGGACCGTCGGCTAGACCAGGTCCTCTTCAGCGAGCAGGGTGATGGCGGCCACGGCGCAGCCCACGCGCTCGACGGTGTGCTCGACCGCGACCACCTTCATCTCCCGAACCGGCTCGCCACGAACCCGGAAGGCCTCGTCCAGCATGGCCCGGATGGCGTCTTCGGCTTCCTCCCGGGTGGCCTGGCCGTGGAACTCCATGATCACGCCGTTCTTGGCCGGATCATCGGGGATCGCATAGCCGACCGCGGCCGCGATGGTCTCTCCGGGGACCGCGCTGGTCAGGGCCGCATACGCGGTGGGAATGAGCGCTCCGGGGGCGATCTTGGGCAGATCGATCACCGGGACGTCGGGCGGGAGGATGCTGGAGACTTTGATGAGGTTGATGTTGCCGATGCCAGCTGCCAGCAGCGCGTTGTCGAAAGCGTTGAGGGAAGTACCGCCCTCCGCATGGCCCGCAGTCACCGCCGCCATCGTGACCCGCTTCGTCATCCGCTCGTTCCTCCCGTCGCGCGTGGTGATCTCCCTCCCTCGCGCGGGCGCACTCGCGCCGCGCATTCTCGTTCAATGTACGAACGCTGTCGGCGAATGCAAGAGAAAAGTTACCCTTCTCGGCGTTCGAGCGGGTCGTCCGGGCGGCGGAGCGGTCGGCGTGCCGGGCGCCGCGGGCGTCTGGGAACGCCGTTCCGCCACCTCAGCGGGCCACGCCGGTGACTGCGGTGGGCCGGACGAGCGACTCAGAACGGCGCGGGAAGAAGCGCGCGGGTGATTGCGGCGGGGCATGGGCCGCAGTGCGAGCCGCAGGACGTCGCGGGGCTGGGGCCCCGCCGTCCGAGGCGCGGGTGCCGGACTCTGATCGGCAGAGCGAGGAACGGCGCGGGTGATTCCGGCGGGGCATGGGCGTGGCGAAGCCCGGGTGCCCATGCCCTGATGAATAGTGCATCTGCGCCGGTGACGAGGCACGGCGGCAGCGCAGCGCCTTGGGCTCGCGCGCTCGAGCGAGCGCCGTGCCGCCGCCGAGGCGCTCGCAAGAGCCCGCCAACCGTGTTTTTTTCTTGCAATCGCCCAAACGCGACCATACATTGAATCAGCTTTTCGGAAGCGGCGAGCTTTTTCGCCGCGTTACCGCGACGACAGCGTCGCAGGAGATGTGCGGTAGATGAACGAGCGGCTGAAGGGAGGACGCCTGGAGTGAACGCACTGGGACGACACCTGCTTCTCGAGTTGTTCGATTGCGATGCTGACGCCATCAACAATCTCGAGGCCGTGAAGGGCGCGCTCATCGAAGCGGCGAAGCGGGCACAGGCGACGATCGTTGATGTCGTCTTCCACGAGTTCAACCCCTTTGGGATCAGCGGCGTGGTGGTCATCGCCGAGTCCCACCTCTCCATCCACACCTGGCCGGAGTACCGGTACGCGGCCGTCGACATCTTCTCCTGCGGCGACGTCCTGCAACCAGAGATCGCCGCCAACTACCTCATCGAGCAGTTCGGCGCCGAACGCGCCTCCGTGGTCGAGATGCAACGCGGGATGTTCCTCAATGCCGCGGCGCCCGTCCCCAACAAGGGTGCGGTCGCGGTCCGTTGATCAGCCCCCAGTCCTACAAGTGGTTCTTCGAAACGACGACCCCGGTCGAGGGGCACATGCACGCGATCGTCCGGACGATCGTGCAGGCCCAGACCAAGTTCCAGCTCGTCGAGATCATGGAGACCGCCTCGTACGGCAAGGCCCTGGTCCTGGACGGGCGCATCCAGTCCAGCCAGGCGGACGAGTTCATCTACCACGAGGCCCTGGTCCACCCCGGGCTGCTCGCGGTCACCGGTCCCCCGCAGAGCGCTCTCGTTATCGGTGGCGGTGAGGGCGCGACGCTCCGCGAGATCCTCAAGTACCCCTCCATCCGCCGGGCGGTCATGGTGGACATCGACGAGCAGGTGGTGGAGATCTGCAAGCGGCACCTGCCCGAGATGCACCAGGGAGCCTTCGACGATCCCCGGACCGAGGTGCGTCACGAAGACGCCCGCGCCTACCTGGAGCACAGCACGGATCGCTTCGACCTCATCATCAGCGACCTGGTCGAGCCGCTGGAGGAGGGGCCGGCGTGCCTGCTCTATAGCCGGGAGTTCTACCGGATCGTGCACGATCGGCTGACCGAGGGCGGCACCCTGACGATGCAAGCGGGCATGACGAAGATCGGGGAGCTCGGGTTCTTCACCGCCATCCATCGGACGCTGCGCGAGGTGTTCCCGGTGGTGGCAGGCTATCAGGCCCCCATCTCCTGCTTCGGCACCTCCTGGGGCTTCATTCTGGCGGGCAAGAAGATCGATCCCCGGCGCCAGGACCCGTCCACCGTCGACCGGCTCATCGGCGAGCGGGTCAAGGGCGACCTTGCCTACTGGGACGGCCTCACCCATCAGCACGCCTTCTCGCTCCCCAAGCACATCCGCCGCGCGATCGAGGCGGAGACGCGCATCGCTACCGATAGCCGCCCGCTGATCGTCGCCTGACGGGGGCGTGCGGAATCTCCTGACCCGACCTGCCCCTATTCGCATGCTGCCCTGGGCCCGGCGCCTGGGGTGATCACCCTGGCGTCGGCATCACCGCGGCGGCGTGAGCTTCTCGCCCGGCTGGTGCCGGAGTTCCAGGTGGTGCCGAGTGCGGTAGACGAGTCTCTGGACCATCCGGTGGGCCCGGACACCGTCGCGGCCCTGGCCCTGCGCAAGGCCCGCGCCGTCGCGCCCCGCGTGGGGGGTCTCATCCTCGCCGCCGACACGGTGGTCGTCGTCGATGGTGACCCCCTGGGCAAGCCCCAGGGCCCCGACGAGGCCCGGGCGATGCTGCGCCGGCTCCGCGGCCGGCCGCATACCGTCATCACCGGCCTGGCCATGGTCGATTCCGGCGGGCACCGTGCCGAGTCGACGGCGGTGGTGAGCGAGGTCCTGATGCGCGACTATGCCGACAGCGTGATCGAGGCGTACGTGGCTAGCGGCGAGCCGCTCGACAAGGCCGGGGCCTACGCCATCCAGGGCGCTGGGGCCGGGCTGGTCGGGGGCTGGATCGGCTCCTACAGCAACATCGTGGGCTTGCCGCTGGAGGCCACGGCCGACCTGCTCGGCCGTTTTGGGATACCCCTCACTTCCCCAGGGATTGAATCGCCTGCCTGAGAGGTCCGGTGTGAAGCAGCTCCGCTGGCTTGGGGATCCTGACGGCTGCCGCCATCGGAAGGCGGGCGCGAATGAGCTCGATCGTTCGATCCACCTGCGCCGGCGCGATGACGGTGTCGGCCAGGTAGAGCGTACGCGCCGTCTCGAGCCGGCGGGCGAACTCGTCTGGCAGTCCCACCACGTCGGCCGGCAACCGCTCCGTCAGCGCGGGCGCGTTCGCCGTTCCCAGGCGCCGCTGGGCGGTTACGACCGCCCGCGCGAAGGCGATGAGCAATTTGTCCTGGGGCCGGCGGTCGTTGCGCACGAAGACGGCCGCGTTCACGGTGAGGCCGCCGAGCGCCCGCCGGACCGCGTCCGGGCTTCGCAGATCTGCCAGGAGGGCGGCGTGGCCCTCGCCGAGGAGCTGGCTGACGAGCGGCTCGGGGATCAGGCCGGCCTGGACGTCGCCGCGCTCGATGGCGCTCGCCAAGCCGCGGCTGCCGAGACTCATGATGTCAACCTCCGAGGCCTTCAGGCCGCCGTGCTCGAGCAGCCCCGTCAGCCAGGCCTGCTCCGGCGCCCCTGGCGACGTCACGCCGATCCTGAGACCGACCAGGTTGTCGATCGAGCGGACGGTGTCCGCCAGGCGTGTGGGCACGACCAAAGCGACGGCGGGCGCGGCCGTGAGCCCGAGCACGAGTCGCGCCCGTTGCTGATAGGAGCGCGGCCCGAACCGCAGCAGGGCCTCCAGCGACGTGGCTGCCGCATCGACTTGCCCCTGGGCGAGCGCCTCCGCGGCGCCCACCTCGGATCGGGTTGTCTTGAGGGTGACGGAGAGGCCCTCCCGGCCGAAGTAGCCTTCGGCGTGGGCCACCCGGAGGGGCAGGTACTCCGGTGAGGTCGGTGGACCGCTCACGGCCAGGCTAAGGGCCTGGAGCAGCACGATGAGGGCCAGCACCACGTCAGCTCCCCGCTTTCGCCTGCGACACCGGAGCATTCCCGGCCCACCCCGGGACACGGTGAAGGCCCGCTTGCTCCGGCTGCACGTGAGACTGCTCCGCCGGTTTGGACCCCAGCGCTGGTGGCCCGCCCGGGCGCCCTATGAAGTCGCCGTCGGCGCGATCCTCACGCAGCATACGGCCTGGGTCAATGCCGCGCGCGCGGTGGGGGCGCTCCGGAGCCGGAGGCTGCTGCACGCCGGGCGTCTGGCCCGACTGCCCGCGTCCGCCCTGGGCGAGGCGATACGGGCCTCAGGCACCTACCGGCTCAAGGCCCGCCGGCTGCGCAGCTTCACGCGGTGGCTGCTCGAGCGCCATGGCGGGAGCTGGGCCCGCGTGCGCCGGGCGCCCCTGGGCGCGCTCCGCCGCGACCTCCTCGCCGTCGCCGGTCTCGGCCCGGAGACGGTGGACGCGATCCTCCTCTACGCGGCGGGACGACCGGTGTTCGTCGCCGATGAGTACGCGCGCCGGGTCCTGGCTCGCCACCGCCTGCTGCTCCTCGGCACGGGCTACGAGCAGGCCAGAGCCTTCATCGAGATGCACCTGCCCTCGGATCCTGCCCTGTTCAACGAGCTTCACGCGCTCCTGGTGGCGGTCGGTAAGACCCACTGCCGCACCATCCCCCGTTGCGACGGCTGCCCGCTGCGCTTCGATCTGCGCGGCCGCCGCCCGGCGCGCAGTTCCCGCGCCTGAGCGCGGCGCTTGTCCCCGCCATTGATTTTCAGGCTGGAGGGGGCACGAGACGCGCCCCCTCCAGACCTCCCCATTCACGCGGGGTGTGACGACCGTCGCCGTCGCCAGCGCCTCAAACCTGATTGAGCAAGGAGACGATGCGCTCGGCCGCGTCGGGAACGGCCAGCGAACGGGCCCGCTCGCTCATCTCCTTGAGCATCGCGGCATCGCTCAGCAGCGCCCGGAGCCGCTCCAGCAGCCGCTCGGGCGTCAGCGAGGCCTGAGGCAGGACCGCGCAGCCGCCGGCCCGCTCGACGTGGCGGGCGTTGGCGGTCTGCTCGTCGCCGCTGGTCCCGGGCAGCGGAATGTACAGGGCCGGCACCCCGAGGTGGCAGCACTCGTTGACAGTGCCGGCGCCGGCGCGACCGACGACGAGCGCCGCGGCCGCGTAGACGGAGGCGAGCTCGGCCCCGAGATAGGGCAGCACCGTATAGCGACGGGCGAGCC
>DATBIM010000072.1:0-26921 GCA_036556905.1 Candidatus Methylomirabilota bacterium | reverse complement strand
TTGCGAGCACATCCCTCCATGCGGAGCTGCGGCGACTCAACTGGGCGCTTGTCCTCCCACTCATGTCTGAGGACACGGTGATCGGGTTCATCGCGCTCGGACCCAAGCTGTCCGGCGATCCGTTCTACCCGCAGGACCTCGACCTGCTCATGACTCTCGCCAATCAGGCAGGGATTGCGATCAAGAACGCCCAGCTCTATACGCAGGTGGTCCTCGCGAACGAATACATCGAGAACATCGTGAGAACCATCGAGAGCGGTGTCGTGGCCGTCGATGAGGCCGGGCGCATCGCCATGTTCAATCGCGCGGCGGAGCAGCTGACGGGATTGTCCGCGACGCAGGTGCAGGATCAGTCGGTCGATGTGCTGCCGGCGAACCTGGGCACCCTGCTCAAGAGCACAGTCGCCGACGGGCGCGAGCGGACGGAACCCGAGATCCAGCTTCAGGCCGACGGGGTGACGCGACCGGTCATCTGCACGACATCCCCCCTGCGCGAGCCGACGGGCGCGGTGCTGGGCGCCGTGGCGGTGTTCAGCGACCTCACTCCGTTCAAGCAGCTCGAAAACGAGCGGCGGCGTGCCGAACGGCTTGCCTATTTCGAGGTCCTCGCCTCCAGCCTCGCCCATGAGATCAAGAATCCCCTCGTCGCAATCAAGACGTTTGCCCAGCTCATCCCCCGACGCCACAAGGACGAGCAGTTCGTCGAGGAATTCAGTCGCGTTGTCACCCGTGAGATCAGCCGCATGGAGCGCCTGGTCGAACGCCTGCGCGCGCTGTCGCGCCCCAGCGATCGCCCCAAGGTGTCGCTGGACATCCGCGAGCCGCTGGCCCAGGCGGTGGAATTCCTCCGCCCCGCGTTCGACGAGAAGCGCATCGTGCTGGGCACGACCTTCGGCGGCGAGCCGCGAGTCGTCGTCGGTGATCAGCCCGAGCTCGAGCAGCTCTTCATCAACTTGCTGATGAATGCCCACGAGGCCACTCCTCCCGGCGGCCGGGTGTCCGTCGAGGTGACCGTGAGCGCCAAGGCCACTGTGGTGCATGTCGTCGACTCGGGGCCCGGCATCCCGGCCGAGCTCCTCGAGCACGTGTTCGACCCGTTCATCACCTCCAAACCCCGCGGCTCCGGCCTCGGCCTCACGATCTCGGCCGGCATCGCCACTGCGCATCGTGCTAAGCTGCAAGCCTCCAACGTTCCGGGAGGAGGGGCGCTCTTCACGGTCGAGTTCCCGCTCGCTACCCAGTTCGGGCCGGTCAGCGAGGTTCGTGACCCGGGGATGAACGCCCGCGCATGAGAACAGTATTGATCGTCACATCCGACGTGGCGCTGCGCGGACGCCTCCAGCGCGCGTTCGGAGACTGGTCGACGTTTCTGGCCCAGAGCGACGGGGAGGCGCTGAAGACCCTCCGTTCGGTCGAGGTCGATACGGTGTTTCGGGACAGCCGGGGACCGGCCAAAAATTTGCCGGTCTTCGTCGCCCGGGCCAAGGAGCTCAGCCCGTCGGCACTGGTCGTCGCCGTCGGGGCCGGTGAAGACGAGGCGGAAGCGGCCGACTTCACGGTTCCGGCGACATTCAGCCAGCGCGACCTGGACATCGCGCTCCAGCGTCTGGGCGACAAACAGCGGTTACTCCGCGAGCTCGCCGTGCTGAAAACCCTGGCCCCGTTGGCCCCGGCGGCCCCCACCGTGCAGCCGCCGGCCGAGGCGTCTCCGAGCGCGGCCCCGGCGCTGCAGCGCGTGCTCAAGGAGTTCAGCCGGGTCCTCGCGGCGGGATTCGATCTGCCTCGCGTCCTCGACATGTTCCTCGAGGCCCTGGGCGAGCTGCTGCGGCCAACACGCTGCGCCGTGCTGATGCCCGACGGCACCGAGGCGTACCGGGTACGGGCGTACCGGGGCTTGTCGCCCCAGGTGGCGGCGGCGGTTAAGATGTCGGCGGCCCACGGGCTGGCCCGCTGGCTCGCGGCCCAGGGGCGCCCGGCGAGAATCCAGGATCTCTCCGACCCGGTCCTCATCGCCGAGCTCAAGCTGCTGGGGGGCGTGGTGGCGGTGCCCCTGCTCACCCAGGGCGAGCTGGTTGCCATCCTCGTGGTGGGGCAGCCGCTGGTGGGCGCCCCGTACGGACGGCCCGAAGCGGAGATCCTCTTCGATCTGGCCACCCAGCTGGCCACGGCCATCCGCGGCATCAGCCTCCATCACCAGCTGCGCCAGGAAAAGGAGTTCAGTGAGCGAATCCTGGCCCGCATGTCCAGCGGGGTAGTCACGATCGACCGGGACGAGAAGGTCGGGATCGTCAACCGCCGGGCCGAGGAGATCCTGGGCCTCCAGGCGGTCGATCTGGCGGGCCAGGATCTGCGGGCTCTCCCCTCCCCCCTGGGTGACCTGCTCTTCGAGACGCTGACCCACGGCCGCCCGCTGGCCAAGTCGGAAGTCCAGCTCCCCCTGCGCCAGCTCTGGCTGGAGGTATCGACCTATCCCATTCACGGCGACGACCCCGCGCCCCTCGGGGCCGTCCTGGTCTTCGAGGACCGCACGGCCCAGAAGGAGCTGGCGGCCCAGAAACGCCAGGCCGAGGAGTTCCAGCTTCTGGGCCGGACCATCGCGCGCATCGCCGACGAGATCAAGAACCCGCTGGTGTCGATCAACACCTTCGTGGAGCTGATCGACGAACGTTACGAGGACCCGGACTTCCGTAAGCTGTTTTCCTCAGTCGTCCGCCGCGACATGCGTCGCCTCGTGCAAGTTTTCGAAAAACTTGCGGGGCTCGTCAGTGAAGGTGAGTTAAACTTCACGACGGTGGACGCCAACGCCGTAGTCGACGAAGTGGTGACGGCAGTCGAGGTGGATGACGGCTTGGGCAAGCGCCTCCAGCTGGACGTCAGCCGCGACCGATCACCGCAGCCCATCCGCGTCGACACCGTCCAGTTCCGCAAGGCCCTCTCCTACCTGGTGTGGTACCTCGCGCACAGCTCTCCGGGTGACGAGGCCAAAGTCACGCTCTCGGTGGGCCGGCATAGCGATCACGAGGGGCAGGAGGAGGTGCGAATCCTCATCGGCTCGCGCACCGCCACGGTCGCGCCCGAGAAGCTGGAGCGCATCTTCGACCCCGTCCAGATGGTGCAGGAAAATCTCATCGAGGTGGGACCGGCGGTGAGCCAGCGCCTCATCGAGGCGCTCGGTGGTCGCCTCCGGGTACGCCAGGGCCGGCACGAGGTCGCCTTCCAGGTCACGTTGCCGCCCGCGTCCTGATGGCCAAAGTCGCGGCTCCTCCCCTTCCCCGCTCGCGGGTCCTGATCGTCGACGACGAGGTCGGACCCCGCGAGTCGCTACGGATGCTGCTGAAGATGGCCTACGAGATCAAGACCGCGGACGGCGCCACCGCGGCCCTTCGCGAGATCGGCGAGTTCCGTCCCGACCTCGTGATCATGGACATCAAGATGCCCGAGATGGACGGTCTGGAGGTGCTGCGGCGTATCAAGCACCAGGACCCTTCCATCGAGGTCGTCATGATCACGGCCTACGCCTCGCTGGAGACGGTCAAGCTGGCGCTGAGCCACGGGGCCTTCGAGTACCTCATCAAGCCCTTCTCGCGGCAGGATCTGGACGACGTGGTCCGGCGGGCTCTGCTGCGCCGACAGGCCGATCTCGGCCAGCGCACCCAGGTGGACCGGCTGGTCGGCGAGATGCGCAGCCTCGCCGCCAAGACACGGGAGCTGGAGGAAGCCGCCCGCCGAGAGGCCGCCGAGCAGTCGCTCCGGGTCACCCAGCTCTCGATCCTCCGGGAGATCGCGCGCACCATCGTGGGCCAGCTGGTGCCCTCCGAGATGGCGGAGGCGGTCACCGATCAGCTCCGCCGCGCCCTCGGGTACGACGCGATTGCCATCATCCCGGAAAACGAGCCGGTGCCCACCAGCGAGCATCCGGCTCTCGTCATCTGTGCGATCCGGGATGCGGAGGGCCCGCTCGGTCACCTCGTCGTCGACAACCGCGCCTCGGGCCGGACTATCGATCCTCGCGAGCGCGAGCTGCTCGAGATGCTCTCCGAGTACCTGGCCATCGCCGTACGCAATTCCCGCCTCTACACGGAGATCGCGACCACCAAGCGCTCCCTGGAGGAGCTCATCGCCTCGGCGGGTGATGCCATCATTCCCGTCGACGACAACGATCGGATCGAGGGCTGGAATCCCGCGGCCGAGCGCATCTTCACCCGGCCGGCGGCCGAAGCCCTGGGCCGGCCGATCACCGATTTCCTCCCCGCCGGGCCCTATGCCGACGCCAAGCGGCGCCTGGCCGAGGGCAGCCACGCGCAGGCCATCGAGGTCACCGTGGCCCAGACCCCGCGGCCGCGGACCCTGGTGGTGACCCTGTCGGCCCTGGGGGGCGGCCAGGGGGCGCTTGAGGGGCTCATTGCCATCGTCCACGACATCACGGTGCAGCGGGAGGTGGAGGGCCAGCTCCAGCAGTCGGAGAAGCTCACCGCGCTCGGCCAGCTCGCCGGCGGCATCGCCCACGACTTCAACAACCTCCTGCAGGCGATCCTCGGCTACACCCAGCTCATGAAGCAGAATCTCTCCGACAGCGACCTGATGGCCCGGTCTCTCAAAGTCCTGGAATCGGCCGCCCTGGATGGCTCGGAGACGGTGCGGCGCATCCAACAGTTCGCCCGGCTGCGGCCTGACGAACAGTTCGTGGCCCTGGACGTCAACCAGATCGTGCACGATGCCGTGGCCATCATCCGGCCGCGCTGGGAGGAAAAGACATCGCGGGAGAACCGCCCGCTCGACCTCCGCCTGGACCTGGGAACCGTCCCCGCGGTGAACGGCCGCCCGGCCGCGCTCACCGAGATGGTCACCAATCTGCTGCTCAACGCCATCGACGCCATGCCGAATGGCGGGCGGCTGACCGCCACCACCAGGACCGACAAGCGCGGCTGGGTCGTCCTCACCTTCACCGATACCGGCATCGGCATGTCGGAGGCCGTGCGGCGCCGCATCTTCGAGCCGTTCTTCTCCACCAAAGGCGAGGCCGGCTCCGGGCTCGGTCTGGCCATGGTCTACTCCATCGTGAAGCGTCACAGCGGCGAGATCACCGTGGACAGCCAACCGGGGAAGGGCACGACCTTCACGATCACGCTGCCGGCGGCGGGCGAGGCGGTGGCGTCGTCGCCGCCTGATGAGGGCAACGGGCCCCGGCGCCTGGCCCGGGTGCTGGTGGTCGACGACGATCCGCAAGTCCTGTCCACGCTGGCCGAGCTCATGAGCACGCTCGGCCACACGGTCACCGCCGCCAAGAGCGGGTCCGTGGCTCTCGAGCTCTATGCTCCCGGCCGTTTCGATGTGGTCCTCAGCAACGTGGGCATGGCCGGCATGAACGGCTGGGAGCTGGCCGGACGACTCCGGGAGATCGACACCGCAGTGGCCGTCGTGTTCATCACGGGCTGGGGGCTACGCGAGGAAGACCACGCCAGGCTGGTGGCCCTGAAGGTCCACCGGTGCCTGTTCAAGCCCGTGCGCCCGACCGAGCTCGATGCCGCGATCCAGGCCGCGCTTCCGACCGGCTAGGTTGCCGGCCGCCGACTCAGCTCCACATCCCCCTGCGGGCCCCAGCGAAAGTCCGACCCGCCGCGTCCCACCAGCCGGTTTGGTTCGACGCGGGTCAAGGTAAGCCACTGCACGCCATGGAGGGCCTGCGCACTCAGCTGGAGGGTGATGGTTGCGCCGGTGGAACCCAACCAACCCTCGACGCTCGTTGATACCGGATTGCCGGCGATCGTCGAGGTCATCACGCCGGCGATGCCCGGCGTTCGATGTCCGAGTAGCTGGACAGAGCCAAAATAAACGCCGCCAGAGGAGCCCCCGGCATCGATCTGGTCGGTCACCACCAGGATCAGCGGAGTCCCGCCCCAGGTCCCCGTCCAGGTCCCTCGCAAGTCCGGGGGCGGTGGACCTACCCACAACGCCGGCGGAGGTGCCGACGGCCCGTTCGCACACCCGGCGAGCCACACCGCGAGTCCCAGCGCAAGGTATCGAACCAGACGGCTCAGGCCTTTTTCATCGGGCGGCCACAGCAGATCTTCTGGGCCATGGCCACCTTGCCGCACTTCGCGCAGCGGAATCCGGCCATCAGCAGTTCCCCTCCACCTCTACACGCGCTCGATGATCGTGGCGATTCCCTGGCCGAAGCCGATACACATCGTTTGCAGCCCGTAACGCCCGCCTGTCCGCTCCAGCTCGTGCAGCAGGGTCGTCATGAGCTTGGCCCCCGAGCACCCCAGCGGATGGCCGAGCGCGATGGCCCCGCCGTTGACATTCACCCGGCTCATGTCGGCGCCAACCTCCCGCTCCCAGGCCAGCACCACCGACGCAAAGGCCTCATTGATCTCGATGGCCGCCATGTCCGGCAGCGTGAGCCCGGCGCGCCGGAGCACGCGCTGGGTGGCGGGGATCGGGCCGGTGAGCATGATGGTGGGATCCACGCCGGCCAGGGCCGTGGCCACGACCCGCGCTCGCGGGCGCACGCCGAGGGCTCGGGCCCGTTCCTCGGACATGAGCATGAGGGCAGCGGCGCCGTCGGAGATCTGGGACGAGTTGGCGGCGGTGACCACGCCATCAGGCTTGAAGGAGGGCTGGAGCTGGGCCATCTTCTCGCGGTTCACGGGAACGCGCACGCCCTCGTCGGTGTCGAACACGGAGCCGTCGGGCAGCGTCACCGGCATGATCTCGCGCCGGAACCTCCCCTCGGCGATGGCCCGTCCCGCCCGCTCGTGGCTCTGCGCGGAGAACGCGTCCAGCTCTCGGCGGCTGAGGCCCCACTTCTCGGCGATCAGCTCGGCCGAGAGTCCTTGGGGGATGATCTGGTAGCGCTCCTGCAGCCGCGGCGACAGTGGTCCCTCTCCCGGCCCCATGGCGCTGGAGCCCATCGGGACGCGGGTCATGTGCTCGATGCCGCCGGCGATCACGCAGTCGTACTGCCCCGCCATCACGCCCATGGCCGCGAAGTTGGCGGCCTGCTGGCCCGAGCCGCACATGCGATCGAGGGTGGTGCCGCACACGTCGAGAGGCAGACCGGCGATGAGCGCGGCATTGCGGGCGATGTTCATCCCCTGCTCGCCGAGCTGGTCCACACAGCCGAGGATCACGTCCTCGACCTCGCCCGGCGCGACGCCGACCCGTCGGATCAGCTCGCTCAGTACCATGGCCGCGAGATCGTCGGGGCGCACCGGCGACAACTTGCCGTTGCGTTTGCCCACGGCGGTACGGACGGCCCCGACGATGACGGCGTCTCGCATGATCCCTCCGGCGTTTCGCATTTCGACTCAGAGGACTGAACGCGCGTTCATTGTATCACTCGAGGACCTGGTCGGCCCGTAGCAGGAGCGACGGCGGGATGGTGAGGCCCAGCGCTTTGGCCGTCTTCTGATTGATGACGAGTTCGAACCTCGTCGGTTGCTCGACGGGAAGGTCGCTCGGCCTCGCGCCCTTCAGGATCCGGTCCACGTAAGTCGCAGCGCGCCGATACATCTCCGGGACGTTCTCGCCATATGCTGCAAGGCAGCCAGCCGCCGGGAAGCTTCGACCCGTGCTGACGGCAGCGAGTCGGCGCTGCAACGCAAGCCCGCAAAGCTGTTCTTGCCGGAGAATGAGAAGCCCGGCGTTCAGGAGCACCAACCCGTTCGTGCCGCGGTCGATCTCTGCGAAGACGCGAGGCACGCCCTGGGGTTCGCGCAGGGGAACCGACCGCAGCTTCACATTGAGCGCGGCCGCCTGGGCTTGAACGGTATTCAGGTAAGTCTCACGGTACGAATTCGGGGTCAAGGCGCTGGGGTCGTAGATGAAGACCGCGCGGACGGTGCCAGGGACGGCTTCCTTGAGCAACTCCAGCGCCTTGCTGATCCCCACGGGGAGCGCGAGACCGGTTACGTTGCCACCGGGCCTCGCCAGACTGGCCACGATCCCCTTCTCCACCGGAGAACCGGCAGAGCCGAAGACGATCGGGACGGTCCGAGTTGCCGCCCTGGCGGCAACCGTCGCGGCGGTGCCGCGCGTCACGATGATGTCCACCCGAGCCCGAACCAGTTCCGCCGCCAGCGCCGGTAATCGGTCGTTGTGTCCTCTCGCCGAGCGGTACTCCATGACGAAATCGCGTCCCTCGACATACCCGAGGTCGCGGAGACCCTGGAGGAAGCTCGTGCTGATCGGCGAGGGTTCCACGTCGTACGAAAGAAACCCGATCCGGGGCATTGGCGCCAGCCCCTGGGCCTGAACAGCGGCCCCCAGGGAAAGCACGGCAAGCACGACAATCAGGGCACGCCAGTTCCCCACCATCGCGTCTTTGTACCCCAATCGAACGCGGTTCGCATCAGGCGAGTGTGTCCTCCAGAACGCGTCCCTCGATGTTCGGCATGGCGATCCCCAGCACGTGGGCCAGCGTCGGCGCCACGTCACGGCTCCGCACCGGCGCCAGTCGGCGACCGCGGGCGATGCCCGGCCCCATGGCCAGGAAGAAGGCGCCATTGTCGGGGTGTTCGGGAAGATAGCCGTGGTTGCCTCGGTAGCGCGGCGGCCCCACCAGGTCATCACCACGGGCTTCGTCGCCGAAGGTCCAGCCCGGTGCGGCTTCCAGGACGACATCGCCCACCAGCGGGTTCTCAGTGGGCGTCGGCAGGCCCAGGGCGGCGTACTCGTCTGCCGTCGAGGCACGGGCCACTCCCTCGAGGGCGCCCAGCGCACGCGCGAGGTCACGGGCCCGGGCTGGGCGGTCGCCGCCCAGTAGATAGAGGTACCCGGCGCCGTGGTTCGTGACGAAGCGCGCGTCGCCCTCGACGGCCCCCTGGGCACCGACGCGCAGCAGCCCCAGCTGACGCAGCCGCACGTTGGGCCGGACCTCCTGATCTACCGCCAGGAAGCCATGGTCCGAGACGACGAAGAGCGTGGTGCGCTCCGCGAGCTCGTCGGTCGCCAGCGTGCCGAGGAATCGCCCGATGAGCCCGTCCACGTACTCGATGGCCCAGTAGGCCTCCGGCGAGCGCGGGCCGTGCAGGTGCTGCAGGCTATCCGTACAGAGGAAGTGCACGAGGAGGAGATCGGGACAGTGCTGGCGGACGACGTGGGTGGCGAGGTCACCCACCATGGCGTCCTTGAGAAAGCGCCGGGGAAGCTGCGCCCACTCGCCCTGACGATCACGGGGGAAGCCCAGGCGGCCCAGCTCCTCCCATACGGCGGCGGGCGTCTCCTTCTCGAAGACCGCCTGGTCTTTGAAGAACGGCAGGCACCAGTCGAGCGATGGGCAGTGGCGCGTGGCCGGCCAATCGATGGCCGCCGTCCGCAATCCGGCGGCGTGCGCGAGATCGTGTACGGTGGGAACGCGGAGCAGGCGGGGCGCATCATAGATGGGATCACCCGTGAGGTCTTCCGGTCGTCCGCGGGCGCGATTGAGGACGTAGTTGCCGACGACGCCGTGGCGAGCGGGGCTCACGCCGGTCATCAGGCTCACGTGAGTGGGCCAGGTGGTGCTGGGATAGACGGTCTCCATGCGCGGGGCCACCACGCCGCGCTCGGCCAGGCGGCGCAGCGTGGGCAGGCGGGCGGTAGGATCGTCCCAGTAGAAGCCGGCGAAGCCGTCGATGCTGATCACGATCGCTTTCATGCCCCTCCCTCCCGGGCCACCAGCACGATGCCGGCGATGACGCACGCCGCGCCCACCAGGTGCGACGCGAGCACGCGCTCGCCCAGCACCAGATAGGACAGCGTCACCGCGCTCACCGGCAGCACGCCGGTGAAGACGGCGGCGGTGCTGGCCGGCACCCGGGCGATGCCTCGCGCCCACAGGAGAAACGCCAGCACGGTGACCACCACACCGTAGTAGCCGATGGCCATCCATTCGCTGGCGCCGAGGTGGGCGAGGCTAACACGGCGCGCGTCGTGCACGGCAAAGGGCGCGAACATCAGCAGACCCAGCACGCTGATGCCGGTGGCGACGACCAGCGGGGACAGCCGCTGGGCGAGCACGCGGCTGCAGACGACGAAGAGGCCCTCGGCCACCACCGCCGCGAACACGAGCAGGTTGCCCAGCCCGGGGCGCGGGCCGCGCTCGGCGCCCGAGGATCCGCCGAGGTTGATGGCCAGGAGGCCGGCCACCGCCAACGCGACGCCCAGGGCGCGGGCCCGCGTCCAGGGCTCCCGCAGGAGCAGCACGGAGAGGACCGCGACCACCGCCGGGGTGGTGCTGGTGACGATCCCGCTCTCGGCCGCGCTACTGAAGGTGAGCCCGTAGAGCAGCAGCGTATTGAACAGGAAGATCCCGGTGAACGCCTGCAGCACGAGCACGCCGAGATCACGCCGGCTCAGCCGGGGCACGCCTTGTTCGCTGATGAGTATCATCGGCAGCAAGATCAGCGCGGCCAGGGCAAAGCGCAGGCCGCCGATGAGGAACACCGGTACCGTGGCGACGACGAGCTTGCCCACGACCACCGAGCTGCCCACGATGGCCATGGCCGCCGTGAGCTCGAGGTACGGGCGAAGCGGGCGGCCCAGGGGCGGTCGCGGCAGCGCTAGGTCGCGCGCTTGACCTGGTCGCTCAGCTTGCAGAACGCGCAGACGGTGCCGGTCGTCACCTGTCCGCAACGCGTGCACTCGTGCAGGTCCACGGCCTCCGCGCGCTCGAAGGCGACGCGCGCCTTGTCCAGGAAGCCGAAAAGGAAGTTGTGCTTGGCCCCCGGGGAGGCATCCTCCATCCGGTTGAGGATGTCCTTGTGGAGGATCGAGGTGGCGCCCTTGGCGAAGGGACACTCTTCGACGATGTAGTCGATGCGACGCAGAAAGGCGTAGGCCGCCGTCTCCCGCTCCGACAGCCGATAGAGCGGCTTCACCCGACGGACCAGCTTGGGGTGGGTCGACGGGAGCGCCGGCGACTGGCGGGGCAGGGCGTCCGTCTGCCAGTGCATGACCGAGCCGAACAGCGTGGCCGCCTCGTCGTCGAGATTGTGGCCGGTGGCCACCACCGGGAACCCGTGCTCGAGGGCCACGCGGTTCATCAGGTAGCGCTTGCTCAGGCCACAGCCCGAGCACGGCGGCCGGCGGGTCACGTCCTTGATGATGGGCACGGGCGCGCCGACCTCGTCGGCCACCCGGCGGATCAGCAGCGGCACGCCGCGCTCGGCGGCGAAGCGCTCGCAGCGGGCCCGCGACTCCACCGAATAGTCGAAGATGCCGAGGTCCAGATAGAGGCCGGTCGCCGGGTAGCCCTCGTCGAGCAGGACGTCCCAGAGCGCGAGCGAGTCCTTGCCGCCAGACACCGCCACCAGCACCCGCTCTTCGCGCGTGAACATCTGGTGGCGCCGGATGGCCTCACGCACCTGGTTGCGGAAGAACTCCAGGTAGTCCGGCGCGCAGAAGGCGGCATTGTGCCGGCGTAGCTCCAGGACCGCGCTGCCTCCGCACTTCCGGCACTTCACGCCAATCCTCCCGACATGACCGGACGCAGCTCGATGGTGTCGTGCTCGTCGACGACCTGGTCGTGGGTGATCAGGCTGTCTCCCCGAATCACCAGCACCGTTTCGGGAATGATGTCCAGCTCCCTCAGGATGTCCTTGACACGACGGCCGCCGGGCACCTCGACCTCTCGCCGCGGGTTGCGCAGCACGATCTTCATGCCCGCCTGAGTATACCCCCGACCTGTGCTAGAGTCCCCTCGCCCTGCAACGTGGACTTCGTGCCAGAGGAGGTTTCCATGTTCCGGACCCTCGTGATTGCCTTCCTGCTCCTGAGCGTGGCCGCCGGGCCGGCCGCCGCCGAATATCCCGAGCGAGCGCTGACCATCATGGGCGGGTACCCCGCGGGTGGCATGGTCGACATCGTGTCTCGCGCCCTCGCCGAGGGCCTCAAGAAGAAATACCCCAAGGGCGTCGCCATCGTGACGCGGCCGGGCGGGGGCGGCTCGGTCGCGATGTCCGAGCTGGTCCAGGCCAAGCCCGACGGCTACACGGTCATCATGGCGCCGCTGTCCACGCTGGCGATCCATCCGCAGCTCAATGAGCTGCCCTACAAGACGCCCGACGACTACGAACCAATCATCAACGTGGTCTCGTTCTACTCGCTGCTCGCCGTGAAGGCCGACGCCCCCTGGAAAACGGTTCAGGAATTCATCGCGGCCGGCAAAGCGAGCCCGGACAAGCTCCGCGTGGGCACGCCAGGCGTGGGAACGGCCAGCCACCTGAACCTCGAGGAACTGAAGCGCCAGGCCGGCGTCGCCTTCACTCATGTGCCGTTCTCGGGATGGGGTGAGTCCAGCCCGGCCCTGCTCGGCGGGCACATCGAGGGGCTGGTGGCCCAGCCCGGTGAGGTCAAGCCGCTCGTCGAGGGCAAGAAGATGCGGGTGCTCATGGTCTTCCAGGCCAAGCGCCATCCGTCCTATCCCGACGCGCCGAGCACGCAGGATATGGGCTGGGGCCCCGTCAGCGGCGTGTTGTTCACGATCGTGGCGCCCAAGGGCACGCCGGGCGCCGTCCAGAAATACATCCACGATGGGGTCAAAGCCGCGATGGCGGAGCCGCAGTTCGTGAACACGATCAAGCAGCGCGTGATCGACATCGACTACCGCGCGGGCGACCAGCTCCGCGCCGATCTGTGGAAGGAATACAAGTATCACACTGAGCTCCTCATCCGTCTGGGTATGCTGAAGAAGAAATAGCCTGATGGTCGAGCGGCTCCTGGCGCTCGGGGTGCTGGTGGCCAGCGGGGTGTATCTGGCCAATGCGCTGCCGCTGCCCCACGGCACGACGGCCCAGCCGGGACCGGGGTTCTTTCCGCTGGCCGTCGGCGTGTTCGGGACCGCGGTGGCGCTGGTCTGGGTGGCCAGCGCGCTCCGCCGTTCCCCGGCTCCCGCCGGGGTCACGGCCACGACGACGGAGGGCCGCGGGCGGGTGGCCACCACCGCGGCGCTCCTCGTCGGCTTCTGTCTGCTCTTGCCCTGGATCGGCTATCCCCTCGTCGCCTTCCTCTTCACCGGCCTTGTGCTGCTCGGATTGGGGGCGCGATGGATCCCGGCGCTGCTCATCGCGCTGGCCAGCGCCGTGGCCTCCCATTACCTCTTCGCGGTGCTGCTGGGCGTGCCCCTGCCGGGCGGATTGCTCCTCGACTGATGGTGCAACGCCACCACGCCGTACCTGGAGCAGCCCACCCTCGGTCCAAGCCGGCCTCGCGGACCCCGCTCCAATAATAAATGGGGCCCATCGAAGGACTCCTCTACGGCTTCTCCGTCGCGCTGACGCCGACCAATCTCTTCGCGTGCTTCGTCGGGGTGCTGGTCGGAACGATCGTGGGCATCCTGCCCGGCATCGGGCCGGTGGGCGCGATGGCCCTGCTCCTGCCCTCGACCTTTGCGCTCCAGCCGGCAACGGCCCTCATCATGCTGGCCGGGATCTATTACGGATCGATGTACGGAGGATCGACGACGTCGATCCTGGTCAACGTCCCCGGCGAGGCGGCCTCCGTGGTCACCGCCCTCGACGGCTACCAGATGACCAGGAAGGGCCGGGCCGGCGCCGCCCTGGCGGTGGCCGCCGTCGGCTCCTTCATCGCCGGCTCCCTCGGCGTGGTCGGCATCGTCCTGGCGTCGTCGTGGCTGGCCGATCAGGCTCTCCGCTTCGGCCCGCCCGAATACTTCGCGATGGCGGTCGCGGGCCTGCTGCTGCTCTCCCGGCTGTCGGGCGGCTCGGTGATGCATGCCTTCGTGCTGGTGGCGATCGGCCTGGCCCTGGGCACGGTGGGGATGGAGCCGATCTCGGCCATTCGGCGCTTCACGTTCGGCTCGGTCCAGCTGTCCCAGGGGATCGAGCTGGTGCCGGTCATCATGGGGCTCTACGGCGTCGCCGAGGTGCTGGCCATTGCCGAGGCGGGCATTCGTCGGGCGAACATCATCTCGGTAAAGTTGAAAGAGTTGCTGCCGACCCGCCAGGAGTGGCGGCAATCGGCGGCGCCGATCGCC
Source organism: Candidatus Methylomirabilota bacterium (assembly GCA_036556905.1). GTDB lineage: Bacteria > Methylomirabilota > Methylomirabilia > Rokubacteriales > CSP1-6 > 40CM-4-69-5. The sequence goes on along the minus strand of DATBIM010000072.1, from coordinate 12,943 downwards.
CGGGGCTCGGTGGTCGGGTTCTTCACCGGGCTCGTCCCGGGCCCGGCCAGCGTGCTCGCCACCTTCATCGCCTACACCCTCGAGCGCAAAGTCTCGAAGACTCCCGAGCGGTTCGGTCAGGGGGCCATCGAAGGTGTGGCCGGGCCCGAGGCCGCCAACAACGGGGCCACGGCGGGCGCCATGGTGCCGCTGCTGTCCCTGGGGATCCCGTTCTCGCCAGCCACGGCCATCTTGCTGGGGGCGCTGGTCATCACCGGCATTCAGCCCGGGCCGCTCCTCATCAGCCAGCGCCCCGAGGTGTTCTGGGGCGTGGTGGCCAGCATGTACGTGGGCAATCTGCTCCTGCTCTTCCTGAATCTGCCGTTGGTCGGCCTGTTCGTCAGCGTGCTCCGCCTTCCCCAGCACGTGCTGGCCACCCTGGTGCTGTTGCTGTGCCTGGTGGGGGCCTACAGCCTGAACAACAGCCAGCTCGATTTGTGGGTCCTCGTGGCCTTCGGAATCTTCGGCTACGGGCTGCGTCAGCTCCGGATCGATCCGTCGCCGCTGGTGGTGGCGCTCGTGCTGGGGCCGCTCATGGAAAAGACCCTCCGCCAGACCCTCTTTATGGAGCGGGGCGATGTCCTGGCCGTCCTCGGCCGACCGCTCACGCTGACCCTGCTCCTCATCGGGGTGCTCGCCGTGGCCGCGCCCGCGCTGGCGCGGTTGTTCCGCCGCCCGCGCCCGGCGGTCGCCCGGGCCATCCGCTGAGCGAGGAACGGGACCGGGCTCTAGGGCGCGCCGAGATAGGCGGTCTGGACCAGGCTCGAGCGGAGCAGATCTGACGCTCGACCGCTGGCAATCAGCCGACCGCGCTCCAGCACGTGAGCGTCGTCGGCCACGGCCAGGGCCTTGGCCACGTTCTGCTCGATCAGCAGCACGGTGACCCCCTCCTCCCGGATACGCCGGACGATCGCGAAAACATCGTTCACCAGCCGGGGAGCAAGACCGAGGGATGGCTCGTCGAGCATGAGCAGGCGTGGGCGTCCGACCAGGGCGCGGGCCAGCGCGACCATCTGCTGCTCACCGCCGCTCATGGAGCCGGCGAGCTGGTGACGCCGTTCGACGAGCCGGGGAAAGAACGACAGGGCCCACTCCAGTCGGGCGCCACGCTCCGGCTTCGCCAGCGGCCAGCCACCGAGCTGGAGGTTCTCCAGCACCGTCATCTGCGGGAAGAGATGCCGACCCTCGGCGACCAGGAACAGCCCGGCACGCACCGCGACCGCGGCGGCGCCGGGCGGAAGCGTTCGGCCGTCGAGCGTGACCGTACCCTGCCGCGGCAGCAGGCCAGCCAGCGCTTTGAGCAGCGTGCTCTTGCCGGCGCCGTTCGGGCCCACGATGGCGGTGATCCGCTGCGGGGTCAGCTCGAGATCCAGGCCGTCGAGCACGCGGAACCCTCCGTACCCGGCGGCCAGGCCTCGGATCGTCAGGGCCACGCTCACCGGGCATGCTCCTGGCCGCGGACGGGCTCGCCGAGATAGGCTTCGATCACCGCCGGGTCGCCGGCGACCGTCCGCGGCGCGCCGTCGGCGAGCGTGCGCCCCTGGTGCAAGACGACGACGCGCTCGACCGCCCGGAGCAGCACCGTCACGGCGTGCTCGACCCACACGACGGCAAGCTTGAGCTCGTCACGGCAGCGTCGGATCAGGCGGGCCATGTGCTCGGCCTCGGCTTCGGTCAGCCCGGCGGCGACCTCGTCCAGCAGCAGCACGCGGGGCCGGGTCGCCAGGGCCATGCCGATCTCGAGCAGCCGCTGGCGCGCCGGAGTGATGGCCCCGGCCGGCTGCGCCGCCGCGTCGGCCAGGCCGAGGAAGTCCAGGATCGCGGGGACGTCGGCCAGCACCGCCTCCTCGCGGCGCCGGCGGCGGCCGGCGAACTCGAGGCCAAACCGCACGCTCTCGCTCACGCTCATCTCGGGGAATACCCGGGGCGTCTGGAAGGTGCGCGCGACTCCCGCGCGGGCGAAGACATGAGCCGGCTGCCCGGTGAGATCGACCCCGGCGACGTGGAGCCGACCGGCCGCGGGCGTCACCACGCCCGACAGCGCGTTGAAGAAGGTCGTCTTGCCGGCGCCGTTCGGACCCATGAGGCCGACCAGCGCCCGGTCGGCGATCGTGAGGTCGACGTGATCCACCGCGGTGAGACCGCCGAAGCGGACGACGAGGCCGGTGGCCACGAGCGCCGGCACCGTCATGACGGCTGCGGCCGGCTCAGCGGAGCGCCGGCCCGAGGGCTCCACAGGCCGGCCAGTCCGCGCGGCAGGTACAGGACGGCAACGATCAAGAGGAGGCCGAGCACGACCAGGTAGACGTAGGGGAACTGCAGGCGCAGGAACTCGGCCAGCAGGCTGAACACGATGGCCGCGAGCAGCGGGCCGCCCAGGCTCGTGGCTCCGCCAACCATGGCGATCAGCACCGTCTGCAGGCCGATGAACGGATTGAAGACGGTGGCCGGGTCGATATAGGTCCAGCGTACGGCCATCGCGGCGCCCGCGCCTCCGGCGAACGCCGCGCTGAGCGCGAACCCCGCGATCTTCACCCAGCGCGTGGGTACGCCGAGCGTCTGCGCGCGCTGCTCATCGGCCCCGATGCCGGCGAGGGCCAGACCGAAACGGCTGGCCCGCACCAGGACGGCGACGGCCACGGCGGCGACCGCGATGACCAGCACGGTGTAGTAGACGGTCCGGTTGGACGGCGCCACCGTGAGGACCCGCCCCACGGTGCCGGCGTACTGCTTCTCGCCGTAGGTGACGGCGTGACGGACGAGCTCGGCCATGCCGAAGGTGAGGACGGCGAAGTACGTGCCGCGCAGGTGCAGGATGGCCAGGCCGGCCAGGCCGGCGAAGGCCGCGGCGACCGCGGCGCCCGCGGCCACCACCAGGGACCACGGCAGCGTGGCGACACTCCAGGCGCTCACGTAGGCGCCCAACCCGAAGAACGCGGAGGTGCCCAGCGAGACATAGCGGGTGGCCCCCGAGAACATCGCCCAGCCCGTAGCCAGGGCGACGTACATCAGGCACGACAGCGCGAGCGAGATGAGGAAATCGTCGAACCACCACGGGATCGCCGCCGCTCCCGCGGTGCCGCCGGCGATGGCCAGGAGCGAGCGCCGGGTCATCCGCGGGCGAAGAGGCCGCGGGGACGGGTGATCAGCACCAGGACGAAGACGCCGTAGGACAGCACCATTCGCAGCGAAGGGTTCGTGAGGTGCGTGCCGAGCGCCTCGACCACGCCGAGCAACAGCCCGCCGACCAGGCTGCCGGTGAGACTGCCGAAGCCCCCGAGGGTAATGACGATCAGCGCGGTGACGGTGTAGGGCTCGCCCATGGAGGGCGAGATCTCGAAGACCATCGACAGCAGCGCGCCGGCGACGCCGGCCAGGGCCAGCCCGATGCCGAAGACCATCGGATGCAGGCGAGGGACGTCGATCCCGACGAGCAGGGCGCCGGTGGGCGATTGCATCATGGCCCGCACGGCCTTGCCCAGGAGGGTCGTCCGCAACAGCACGATGAGGCCCAGGCTGAAGACCAGCGCGCCGGCGAACGCCACCAGCCGATTCGCCGTGAATTCCAGTCCGGCTAGCGAGACCGTCCGGGACAGGTACTCATAACCGCGCAGGTCCGCGCCCCAGATCAGCAAGGCAAGATTCTGGACCAGGAACATGAGACCGAAGGCCACCAGCAGGCTGCGGGCCTCGAACGCCTCCACCTCGGGCGTCGTCGCGGCCAGCCGGCGGAAGCACAGGCGATGGATGAGGATCCCGCTCCCGAACAGCGCCACGAAGACCACGGGCAGGGACAGGAAGGGGCTCGCCTTCGTCACCACGTACGCCCAGTAGGTGAGGTAGGCGCCCAGCATGAGGAACTCGCCGTGCGACACGTTGAGGATGCGCATGAGGCCGTACTGCAGATTGAGCCCCATGGCCACCAGCGCGTAGATCCCTCCCGTGATCAGGCCGGAGGCGAGCAGCTCGATCCAGAGCTTCACGACCCTCCCACACGATCTACTTCCAGGCGGGCTTGGGGATCACCAGCTGGGCCGTGGCCCGATCGGGCGGCCACACCACCTCGAAGTCACCGCCGACCCACTGGCTGACGGTGCCGGGGAACTGGATCTCCGAGCCCTTGAAGCGAATGGGGCCGAGGATCGTCGCATGCTCGTTGCCGGCGATGTAGTCACGGATGGCCTTGCGGTCCAACCCCACCTTCTCGATGGCCGCCTGGAGAATCTGCAGGCTGGCCCAGCAGTGGGCGCTGGCCCAGCGGTCCGGCTCCTTCTGGAACTTCTTCACGTGGGCCTCGAAGTAGGCCCGAGCCGCCGGGCTGGTCTTGCTGCTCCACGAGCCGATGCCCGTGACCCCCTCGGCGTCGGCGCCGATGACCTGCCGGTAGACGGGGAAGGCCGTGCCCACCGCGGTGAAGAACACCCGAGGATTGAAGCTGATCTCCTTGGCCTGCTTGCTGGCCAGAATGGTGTCGGGCGGATAGGTCAGGCCGACGAAGGCATCGGGGTTCTTCTCCTTGATAGCGCGGAGCACTGGCGACAGGTCCTTTACCCCGAGGGGGTAGCTCTTCTTCTCGACGATCGCGATGCCCTTGGCCTTGACGACGGGCTCGAAGGCGGCGATGTTCTCGAGCCCGAACAGGTCGTCCATGAAGATCACGGCCACCGTCTTGACGCCCTTGGCCGCCAGCATGTCGGCCGCCGCCTGCATCAGCACGTAGGGCTGGGGCAGCATCGAAAAGAAGTTGGGCAGCTTCATCTCGACGAGCTTCATGGACAGGGCCGTGGGAGCCAGCATCGGGTAGCCGTGACGGTTCGCCAGCGGCGCCACCGCGAAGTTCATGCCCGAACCCCAGGGGGGCAGGATCAGGTCGACCTTGTCGGTCGTCATCAGCTTCTCGAAGGTGCGAACGGCCGTCTCTACCTCGCTGCGATCGTCGTAGCCCATCAGCTCGATCTTGCGCTTCTGGCCCTTGACGGTGAGCCCGCCGGCCGCGTTCACCTGGTCGGCCCACAGGACATAGTTGGGCTCCTGGGTGACCTGGGCCCCGGGGGCGAAGGGACCCGTCCGGGAGATGGCATACCCGATCTTGATCGGTGGTGCCGACTGCGCGAGGACGTCGAGCGTCCCGCCGAACAGCATGAGGGCAACGGTCAATCCCCAGATCAACACAGGCATCATCGTGGCATCTCCTCCTCGGCGGGTTGTCGTGACGGGCTCGCGCGTGACGCGGCCCGGGCGGCTATTCTCGCCAAACCGCCCGGGGTTGGCAACGTCGTGCTAGGCTCGGGGCGGAGACCCCCTCGTGATCGGTCCATTGCGCGCGTGGAGGCGACGGAACGCCCGGCCCTCGCCCCGGCAGCTCCCCGTCGACGCCCGGCACGTCGAGCACTCGGCGATCGCGTCCCTGGACGACGAGCGGGCCCGGCCGTCGGACCGGTTGCTCGACCTGGCGCTCCGGGCGGCGAGCCGGGCACGAACCGTGTCGATGGGGGAAGTCGTGGCTCGGATGAAGCAGCCTCCCTATTACCCGGACGTCTGGCCCGGCGAGCATTACAAGCTTCTGGCCGCTCTGGTCCTCGAATGCCGCCCGCGAACGGTGATCGAGATCGGCACCGCGACCGGGCTGTCGGCGCTGGCCATGCAGCAGCATCTTCCCCGGGGGGCCCGGCTGTACACCTTCGACATCCGGGAGTGGAGCACGTTCGCGGACACGTGTCTGAAGCGCGAGGACTTCGCCGACGGCTCGCTCGCCCAGATCATCGGCGACGTCAGCGATGCAGCCGTCCTGCGATCGCACGGGGAGCTGTTCCGCGCCGCCGAGCTGATCTTCGTCGATGGCCCCAAAGATGGACGGTTCGAGCGAATCCTCCTCCAGCGGCTGGCCGATCTCGGGCTTGCCGGGCAGCCCATTCTGATCTTCGACGACATCCGGGTGTGGAACATGCTGGCCATCTGGCGCGAGATCGGGATGCCGAAGCTCGATCTCACGTCGTTCGGGCACTGGTCGGGCACGGGGCTCGTGGACTGGATCGCGCCGGCGCGATGATCGGCCGCCGAACGGGGAACGATCCGAGAGGCTCGCGCGGCACTACTGAAGCGAGGGGTGGGACCTCCGGACCACGCGCCGGGCCTTGAGCTCGTAACGCGGCAGCGAACGGGGGGCGACGGCGCAGACCTCCAGACGCAGGCCCATCTCGGCGCGGAATGCCTCCTGGACCGCCTGCGACAACGTCGTGTCTACCGCCTCGATGAGCACGCGCACTTCATCCAGCTCACCGGCGCGGAAGACCTCGATCTGGAACTCCTCGACGGCGCGGAAGCGGCGCACGATCGCCTCGATGGCCGACGGAAAGATGTTCACACCGCGGACGATCAGCATGTCATCGAGCCGCCCGAGGATGCCGTTCTCCAGCCGGAGGAAGGTGCGGCCGCAGCCGCACGGAGTCGTGGCGAGCCGGACCCGGTCTCCCGACCGGTAGCGGATCGCCGGCGAGCCGAGCCGGCCGAGATTCGTGAGCACCAGCTCGCCCTCAGCCGCCGGTCGCCCCGTCGCGGGGTCGATCACCTCGACGATGAACTCGCTCTCGTTGACATGCAGACCGGCCTGGGCCGCGCACTCATACCCGTAGGCCCCCATCTCGGTCATGCCGGCATGGTCGAAGGCCCGCGCGCCCCAGCCTTCCTCGATGCGGGCTCGCACCGGCGGGATGCTGGCGCCCGGCTCACCGGCATGGACGGTGGTGCGCACGCCCAGCGCCCGCGGGTCCAGGCCGCGCTCGCGCGCCACCTCCAGCAGGTGCAGCGCATAGGACGGGGTGCAGACGAGCGCGGTCACGCCGAGCCGATCCATCGCGACCAGTCGGGTCGTCGAGTCCTGCCCGCCCCCGGGGACGGCGAGCGCGCCGATGGCCCGCGCGCCCTCGAAGCCGGCCCAGAAGCCGATGAACAGCCCGAAGGAGAACGGGAAGAAGATACGGTCAGCGGTGGTGAGGCCAGCGCCCCGCAGCACGAACCCCCAGCAGCGAGCCCACCAGTCCCACGATTCCTGGGTGTCGAGCCAGCGGATCGGCTGGCCGCTGGTGCCCGAGGTCTGGTGCACCCGGACGTAACGCTCCAGCGGGAACGTCAGGTTGGTGCCGAACGGGGGATGGGTCGTCTGGTCGTCGACGAGCTCGGCCTTGCTGGTGAGGGGCAGCCGGACAAAGTCGTCCCACGAGTCGAGATCGGCGGGGCTCCCCAGGCCGGCCGCCGCCCACTTGCGCTGGACGAAGCGATTGCCGCTCTCCGGCGCCAGCAGCGCGCGAACCGTGTTCTGGAGCTTCCGCCACTGGAGCTCCCGGAGCCGCGGCTGCGGGAGCGTCTCGAGGGCGGCGTCGAACACCTCAGCTCCGCAGCTTGAAGCGCTGGATCTTTCCGGTGGCGGTCTTGGGTAGCTCGCTCACAAACTCGATCCAGCGGGGATACTTGTAGGGCGCGATCTTGTCCCTGACGAACGTCTTGAGCTCTTCGGCCAGGGCCGGGGACGCCTGGGCCGGCTCCTTGAGGACGATGAAGGCCTGAGGCTTGACGAGCCGGTCGCTGTCCTCCTTACCCACCACGGCCGCTTCGAGGACGGCGGCGTGCCTGATCAAAGTCGCCTCGACCTCGACCGGAGACACCCAGATGCCTCCGACCTTGAGCATGTCGTCGGAGCGCCCGGCGTACCAGAAGTAGCCCTCCTGATCCCGGGAATACTTGTCGCCGGTCTGGATCCAGGGGCCGAAGAGCGTCTCCTTGGTCTTGTCGTGCTTGTTCCAGTAGTAGGCCATGGTGGAGTCGCCCTTGATCCGGAGGTTGCCGATCTCCCCGACGGGCACCGGCCGACCGTCCTCGTCCACGATGATCGCCTCGTAGCCGGGCACCGGTTGCCCCGACGAGCCCGGTCGCGCCGCGCCCGGCGGGTTCGACAGGCAAATGTGCAGGATCTCCGTCGTCCCCATACCGTCGATGATCTCGACGCCGAACCGTTCGCGCCAGCGACGGTAGATCTCATCGGGCAAGGCTTCCCCCGCCGACACGCAGAGCCGAAGGGACGAGAGGTCGAAGCGCCGGTCAGCCTCCTTGACGGCCAGCATCGCGGCGTAGAGCGTGGGCACGCCGAAGAAGATCGTCGGACGATGCCGCTGCAGAACCTCGAACACGGCCTCGGGCGCGGGCCGATGGGGGAAGAGCACGCTCTGGGCGCCCACACCCATCGGGAAGTAGCCGGCGTTGCCCAGGCCGTAGGCAAAGAAGAGCTTGGCCGCCGAGAACACCTTGTCGGTGGGCCGGATGCCGAGCACCTGACGGGCGTAGGTCTCCTGGCAGATCCACATGTCGTGATGCAGGTGGACGGCGCCCTTCGGGAACCCCGTCGACCCCGAGGAGTACAGCCAGAACGCGGGGTCGTCCCGCGAGGTGAGCGCCGCCTCCAGATGCGACGAGGCCCGGGCCACCTCCGCCTCGTAGCCCAGGTACGAAGCCGGTCCACCTCCGGCGACGAGCACGTGCTGGAGGTGGCGGGCCCGTCCCAGCACGGGGCCCGCCTCGGCCAGCAGGGGCGCCGAGATGACCGCGACCCGGGCGCGGCTATCGTCGAGGAAATAGAGATAGTCCGGGCCCCGCAAGAGCGTGTTGACTGGAATCGGCACCGCGCCGATCTTGATCGCCCCCCAGAACGCCCCCAGGAACTCCGGCGCGTCCAGGCACAGCACCAGGACACGCTCTTCCATCCCCACGCCGAGCGCCTTGAGCACATTGCCGGTGCGATTGGTGAGGTCGAGGACATCCCCGTAGGTGAGCACGCGATCCTCGCAGCAGAACGCCGGCTGCCCGCCCCGGCCCTCGCTCACGTTGCGGTCCACGAAGTGCGTGGCCACGTTGAACTGCTGGGGAAGATGCTCTGACGCGTTCATTGCGGCCCGGCCTCCCTCAGCGGCGGGCCCGGCGCCGTGGCGACGTGGCCCTGGCTCGCGGGCCCGGCTTGCCGGCGCGGCGCGGGCTGGTCGCGGGCCGGCCCGGGCGTACGGCGATCGCCTCGATCTCCACCAGCAGCTCCGGACGCACCAGCCCGTTGATGATCAGGAGCGTGTTGGGCGGGTAGGCCCCGTCCGGGAAGTAGCCGGGAAAGACCTCGGCCCGGGCCTTCATGAACCCGGGGATGGCCTCGGCGCGGGTGAGAAACGTCTGCAGCCGGACGATATCGCGCATCATGCCTCCGGCCGCCTCGACCACCGCGCGGACGTTCTCCAGCGCCTGTTTGGTCTGGGCGATGACGTCGCCGGCGGCCACCTGCCCGCCGGGGGCGATGCCCACCTGCCCGGCCACGAACACGAGCTCGCCGGACGGGGTGCTCATCCCGTGCGAATACATCCCCAGCGGTGCCCCCAGGATCTTCGGTGCGATCGTCTTGGGCATGGCTCACTCTCCCCCGCCGCGGGCGTCGATCACGCCCGGCATTGTACCCTCGGGCCGGCGCACGAACGCGAAGCAGTAGCTCCGGCTCCACGACGCATCGTACCCCTCCAGGCCGAGCTCCCGCCGGCCCGCGTTACTCCACAGACAGAGCACGTCCCAGCGACCGAAGAGCCCCAGCCAGGGATCGTGCAGGAAGATCACCGGGCGCTGGCGCTGCACCTCGGGGTGCTCGATCCCGAAGTAGAGGGCGTCCTCGTAGGTGGGCCGCTCCAGCCCCAGCGCGACGGCCGCGCCGATGACGTCGTCCGCGGTGACATCGGCGTCGAATTCCAGCAACACGATCTCGCGCGTCCCCTTGCCGCCGAAATGCCGGGCGGGAAAGTGCTCCGAGGTCACGCAGGAGTGGGCATACCCGTAGTCGCCGGCCGCCACCAGGGCCTCGGTGGATCGGCCGTCACCGGTGGTGATCCGGAACCTCTCCGTGGGTCGCGCCGCCGCCACGGATCACGCCGGCAGGGCGAGCGCGATCACCCGGAACCTTCGCGCGGTCTGAGCCGGACGTATTGAAAGTCGAGGGGCTGGCCATTGATCCCGCGGGGCGGCGGCGCGATCCAGCCGGCGAACCGTCCCGGCTCGATCACCGGCACCATCAGGCTGGCCACGTAGGCCTGGTCCCGCTCGGTGGGCAGCCAGGCGTCCTTCCGGGCGTTCCATTCGGCCTCGGTGATGACGCGACCGTCCGGCGAGATCTTGGCCTCGGCGAAGGAGCCGATGGCCCGGTGGAAGGCCTTGTGCGGCAGCCGCAGCTCGGCGTCGATCCCGTGCTTCTTGATGATGGCATTCCAGCGGTCGACCCCGCGCTGGCAGTCCGCGATGTAGTCGTCACGGAGCCGCTCGTTGAGGGCCACCAGGGCGGGCATCTCGTTGACGACGATGCGATCGCCCTCCAGCACGGTGACCGGGTAGGTCGCCGCCTGGAGCATGTGGTCGTCGTCCTTCTTGCCCTCCTCGAACCGGCCCTTGAGTCCCATGGTGTAGTAGTTGGCCGCGTTGGTGGAGATCTCGGACCCGAACAGATCGAGGGAGACGGAGAAGTGGAAATTGATGTACCGCTGGATCATCTCGAGATCGATCCCGCCGTGGGCCCGCACGTCGTCCGTGCGGTACTGGCGCATCAGCTCGCAGGCCCGCTGCACGATGCGGCCCACCCCGGTCTCACCCACGAACATGTGGTGGGCCTCTTCGGTGAGCATGAACCGGCAGGTCCGCGACAGCGGGTCGAACCCGGATTCCTGCAGGCTGGCCAGCTGGTACTTGCCGTCGCGGTCGGTGAAGAACGCGAACATGAAGAAGCTGAGCCAGTCGGGCGTTCGCTCGTTGAAGGCCCCCAGGATGCGGGGCTTGTCGCGATCACCCGACCGGCGCTGCAGCAGGGCCTCGGCCTCCTCGCGCCCGTCCCGGCCGAAGTAGGCGTGCAGCAGGTAGACCATCGCCCACAGATGCCGGCCCTCCTCCACGTTGACCTGGAAGATGTTGCGCAGGTCGTAGAGCGAGGGGCAGGTCCGGCCCAGCTGCCGTTGCTGCTCGACCGAGGCCGGCTCGGTGTCCCCCTGGGTGACGATGAGCCGCCGCAGCGTGCCCCGATGCTCCCCGGGCACCTCCGGCCAGGCCGGCTGCCCGCGGTGATCGCCGAAGGCGATCCGGCGCTCTGCCTCGGGCTCGGCCAGGAAGATGCCCCAGCGATACTCGGGCATCCGCACGTAGTCGAAGACCGCCCAGCCCTGGGAGTCCACGCTGACCGCGGTGCGCAGGTACACCTGCTCGGCCTGGAAGCCCTCCGGCCCCATCTGCATCCACCAGTCGAGAAACCTGGGCTGCCACTCCTCCAGGGCGCGGAGGAGCCGGCGGTTGTCCTTGAGGCTCACGTTGTTGGGGATCCGCTCCAGATAATCGGCCCCGCTCATCACACTCTCCTCCGGTCGAACTCGGCCCGTTGCCCCGTGCCATACACCTGGAGCGCGCCCCGGGGGCCCACCGCGTTCGGGCGCTGGAACGTCCAGTTCTGCCAGGCGCTGAGGCGTCCGAAGATCTTGGTCTCCACGCTTTCTGGCCCCGCGAAGCGCAGCGAGGCTTCCATGCCGGTGAGCGCGTCGGGCGAGAAGGCGGCGCGCTCTTCGATGGCGAGCCGGATCTCGTCGTCCCAGTCGATGTCGTCTGGGGCGAAGGTCACGAGGCCAACCTCGGCGGCGGCTGCGGCCGCGAAGTCCTGCCCGATCCGCCCCTTGAGGTCATCCACCCGCCCGGGCTCGCCCAGGAAGCGCTGGGCCAACCGGCTGAGTCCGTTGCCCATGGGGAGCGCGCCGAAGTTCATCGCCGTGAGGCGCAGCGCGGCCGGCGGGTGCGGGTCGCCCGGGCGGGCGCCGGCCAGCATGTAGACTCGGTCGGCAGCCAGGGCCAGCTCGAGCAGCGTCCCGGCGAAGCAGGAGCCCGGCTCGACCAGGGCGAAGATCGAGCGCGAGGACACGTCCAGGCGCTTGAGGACCCGCTTGAGGTAGCACCGGATCTCCCGGACGAGCCAGTGCGCGGCGTGGTCGGCGAGAAACCGATCGCAGGCTTCGACGAGATCCGCGCGGCCCGCCGTCCGGATCACCCAGAGCCCGATCTGCTCCTCGTTGGTCCGCAGATGCAGGATCAGGTCGTCGAGCTCGCGGGCCACGGCCAGCGGCCAGAACGCGACGCCCCGCGCCTGGGCGCCGGCGGCATCGGCGGGGGGCCGGTCGCTCGGTCCGCTCACGGTGATCTCGGCCACGCCCCGGGCCCGATCGAGCGCGCAGGCCACGTGCGCGTACTGGACGCGGTCGCCCTCGATGGTCCGCTCGAGCGGTGTCAGCGCCACACCCTGGGCGTCGGCAGGACGGTCGCTGCGCGCCGCCAGCTCGGTGGCGCGCTGCCGCACCGTCTCGGCCAGTCGCGAGCGCGGAACGAGCTCGTCGATCAGCCCCCACTCGACGGCCCGCCGACCCTTGATGCCCTCTTCCAGCGTGCACATCACGTCGGCTCGGTCCCGCCGCACGCGCCGCTTGTCCACCAGCCGGGTCAGGCCCCCCGTTCCCGGCAGCACCGCCAGGAGCGGCACCTCGGGCAGGGCCACCGAGGTGTTGCCGTCGTCGGCCATGATGATGCGCTCGCAGGCCAGGGCCAGCTCGTAGCCGCCACCGGCACAGGGGCCGTTGATGGCGCAGATGTAGATCTGACCCGACTCGGCCGAGGCTTCCTCCATGGCGTTGCGGGTCTCGTTGGTGAACTTGCAGAAGTTCACCTTGAAGCCGTGCGAGGACTGGCCGAGCATGCGGATGTTGGCGCCAGCGCAGAAGACGCGTTCCTTGTCGGACGTCAGGATCACCGCGCCCACCTCGGGGTGCTCGAAGCGCAGACGCTGAATGGCGTCGTGCAGCTCGATGTCCAC
>DATBIM010000071.1:0-7087 GCA_036556905.1 Candidatus Methylomirabilota bacterium | reverse complement strand
GGCCCTGGCCCGCGGGGAGCTGTCCTACGCCAAGGTCCGGGCCCTGACCCGGGTGGCCACGCCGGAGACCGAGGCGCGGCTGCTGGCGGTCGGCCGGGCCGGCACCGCCGAGCACGTCGAGCGGATCGTGCGGGGCTGGCGGCGGGTGGACCGCAAGGCCGAGGCCCAGGAGGCCGCCCGCCGGCACAAGAGCCGGGCCCTGCACGTGTATGAGGACGCAGACGGCATGGTGGTCGTCCGGGGCCGGCTGGAGCCGGAAGTCGGGGCGCTGCTCAGGCAGGCGCTGGCGGCAGCGCGCGAGGTGCTGTATCAACGGGCGAAGCACGCAGACACCGGCGCGGTGGACGTTTCCGCGGAGATGTCGACGCTGGCCCAGCAGCAGGCTGACGCGTTGGCGTTGCTGGCCGAGACCGCCCTGCATCATGTGAGCTCGACCCGGGGGCCCCGGGCGAGCGGTACCAGGTCGTCGTCCACGTCGATGCCGCGGTGCTGGCCGACCCGGATCAGCCGGGGCAGTCCGTCCTCGAGGGCGGCGCGCACGTTTCCGCGGAAACGTCCCAGCGGCTGGCGTGCGACGCCAGCCGGGTGGAGATGCGCCAGGACAAGAACGGCCGGCTGCTCGACGTCGGGGCCCGGACCCGCACGATTCCCCCGGCGCTACGGCGGGCGCTCCAGTACCGGGACCGGGGCTGCCGCTTCCCGGGGTGCGGGGTGCGCTTCGGCCAGGGCCATCACATCCGGCACTGGGCCCAGGGCGGGCCCACCACGCTGTCCAACCTTACGCTGCTGTGTCGCCGCCACCACCGTGCCGTCCACGAGGGAGGCTGTCAGGTCGCGCGTGGGCCGGACGGTGAGCTGCAGTTCCGCCGGTCGGACGGACGCCCGCTGCCCGAGGTGCCACCGCCCGGGACAGTGCCCGACGATCCTGTCGACACACTGCGAGCGCGCAACGAGGCGGAGGGGGTGCACCTGCACGCGCACACCGCGACTCCGGGGTGGCTGGGGGAGCGCCTGGATGTGGGCTGGGCGATCGATGTGCTGCATCCGCTGGCGGGACCGCGCGCGGGCTAATCCCCGCGGGGACCGAGGTCTGGCTACTGCGCGAGTGCCCCGCCGTCGATGACCAGCTCGCTCCCCGTGATGTACGAAGAGTCGTCCGAGGCCAGATAGAGGACGGCGGTCACGATCTCGGCCACCGTCCCCATGCGACCCAGCGGGATGCGCTGCAGCCGGCGCTCCAGGGCCTGCGGATCGCGGAAGGCGGCGTGGAACATCTCCGTGTCGACCGGGCCCGGGTGCACGGAGTTGCAGCGGATCCGGTCCTTGGCGTGCTGACTGGCGGTGACCTTCGTGAAGATCCGGATGGCGCCCTTGCTGGCGGCGTAGGCGGGCTCCTGATGCTGCGACTGGCCGATGCCCGCGACCGACGAGATGTTCACGATCGAGCCCCCGCCGGACCGGCGCATGGCCGGAATGGCGTGCTTGGTGCCCAGGAAGACGCCCTTGGCATTCACGGCCATGACCTGATCCCACTCGGCCGCCGTGCGCTCCTCGATCGGAACGCGGGGGATGAGGATCCCGGCATTGTTGATGAGAATGTCCAGCCGGCCGTAGCGGCTGGTCGCGGTCTTCACGGCGCTCTCCCAGTCCGCCTCGCTGGTGACGTCCAGGTGCACGTAGGTGGCCTCACCGCCGGCCGCGCGGATGGCGGCCTCGACCTTCCGGCCCTCGGCGTCGCGGATGTCCCCGAAGACGACCCGGGCGCCTTCCCGCGTGAACGTCTCGGCCTCGGCGGCGCCCTGGCCCCGGGCCCCGCCACTGATCAGCGCGACTTTGCCGTCGAGCTTGCCCATGGTCGCTGATCATACTCCGGTTTGGGTTGTCGAGGAGCGCCACGGCTGGGCCGGGGCGCGCCGAGCGTTGGGGGGGATGGGGGGCCATGTCGGGGCCCCCCATGTTCTCAAATGGCGGTGTAGCCGCCGTCGATGAGCAGGTCGCTGCCAGTCATGAAGGCCGAGGCATCGCTGGCCAGGTAGAGGGCGGCCCGCGCGATCTCCTCGGGGCGGGCCAACCGATTGAGCAGGTGCTTGGGCCCCATCACCCGGCGCGCCTCGTCCATGTCCTTGTGGCGGCGGAGCATGCGTCGGGTTTCCACAGCGCCCGGGGAGATCGTGTTGGCACGGATACCCTGAGCCGCATGGTCGGTGGCCAGCACCTTGGCGAGCTGGATCAGCGCGCCCTTGGTGGCGCAGTACGCCGGGCGGGCCGGCGAGGCCACCCGGCCGAGCTGCGAGGCGATGAGGATCACGCTGCCGCCCCCGCGCGCGATCATCGCGGGGATCGCGGCTTTGACCATGAGGAAGGCCCCGGTCAGGTTGATCCGGATGACGCGCTCCCAGGCGGCCTCGTCCATCTCCAGCACCGTGGCGGCCCGGTCGCTGTCGGCAGCGCCGTAGAGCAGCACGTCGAGCCCACCGAACCGCTGCACGGTGGTGGCCACCGCGGCGCGACAGCTGGCCCCATCGGTGACATCCAGATGCACGGGCAGGGCCTGGCCGCCACTCTTCTCGATCTCGGCCGCGGTGGTCTTGGCGCCCGGCTCCTCGATGTCGGCGCAGGCGACGCGGGCGCCGGCCGCCGCGAAGGCCAGCGCGGTCGCGCGCCCGATCCCGTTGGCGGCCCCCACGACGATGGCGATTTTCTTGTCCAGCGTGAACGCCGGGTCGGTCATCATGCCCCCCTCAGATGGAGAGGATCCGCTCACCCAGGATGAAGCGCTTGTTGGAGGTGTAGGGTCGCACCTCCGGCTTCCAGCGCCCGATGTCCGAGGTGTCGCTCCACTGTTTGGACCCGGGCAGGTCGGCGCGCTCGATCTCGTAGGCGCAGAGGTAGCGAGGCTCCCCGGCGGTCGCCGTGCGGTAGCGCACGGCGTTGACCGCGCCGGGCAGCTTCAAGAGCAGCGGCAGGTGCTCCTGGTCGTACAGCTCGTTGAACAGCGCCTCCCGGTGAGGCTCCACGTCCATCATCACCCAGTAGATGTACGGCGTCTTGCCGGTGAGCGCCGCGCTTCCCCCCACGTGCTCGTAGACGACCAGGTGCCGATTCATCGTGTGCGGGCGCACCGCGGTGGGCCACCGTCCCGCCTCGCCGGCCGCCTTCCACGCCGCGCTCTGCAGCACCGCGGCGCTGTCCAGCTCGTAGGCGGCCAGGTAACGGGGCTCGGTCGGCGAGGGCTGGCGATAGCGGCTGGCCCGTCGCACGCCGGGTACGGCCCGGAGGTTGGGGACGTGCTCGCGGTCGTACACCTCGTTGAAGGTCGCCTCGTGGTCGTGGGCCACGTCCATCCGGACCAGGTACAGCGCATGGGTGCCCATCGGTCTACCGATGCGTCCCGGTCGGCTCCATCACCCGGGCGCCGGCCCGCCTGGACGGCCCGATGAACTCCACCATGTTGCCGTCGGGATCCTTCACGAACACCTGGCGCAGCCCGGTCGGGCCGGAGAAGACGTCCCGGCACACGAGCCCGAGCGCTTCGATCCGGGCGGCGGTGGCGTCACAGTCGTCGGTCCACAGCGCGAAGTGGGGATACTGCGCCTGGATCGTCTCCCGCTCGACCGCGGGACGCACGAGCCGGTCGTTCAGGATGATGTGCAGCTGCAGATCGCCCCCCAGGCTGTACCAGATGCCGGGGAACTCGAACGCCGGGCGCGGGATTTCCTGTAGCCCCAGCGTGTGCGAGTAGAACTCCCGGGCCTTGGTGACGTCGGTGACCGTGACGCTGACGTGGGTGAATTGCTTGAAGAGACTCATGCCTGCCCCCTCCCGCTCGGCTTGCGTGGTCCGGAATGTATCACGGGCGCGCCGGATTGTCCGGCCCGGCGCCTTGCATTATCATTCACGCGCCATGTCCGACAATGGCGCTCTCCCCCTGGCGCGCTTCACGGTGCTGGACCTCACCCGCGCGCGGGCGGGCCCCACGTGCGTCCGGCAGCTCGTGGACTGGGGCGCCCGGGCGATCAAGATCGAGATGCCGGGCGGCCGCTCGGGCGATGGCATGGGCGGTAACCGACACGGGTTCGACTTCCAGAACCTGCACCGCAACAAGAAGGCCATGACGCTGAACCTCCGCGATCCCGAGGGCGTGGCCATCTTCAAGCGGCTGGTGCGGGACGCCGACATCGTCGTGGAGAACTACCGGCCGGACGTCAAGCGGCGCCTGGGCATCGACTACGAGAGCCTGCGCCCGCTCAATCCGCGCCTGGTCTACGGCAGCATCTCCGGCTTCGGGCAGACGGGGCCCTACGCCGATCGCCCCGGCGTCGATCAGATCGCCCAGGGCATGGGCGGCCTGATGTCCATCACCGGCATTCCCGGGCAGGGGCCCGTGCGCGTGGGCATTCCCATTGCCGATCTGTGCTCGGGGATCTTCCTGGCCCAGGGCATCCTGGTAGCCCTGCTCGAGCGGGAGGTCACCGGCCAGGGCAAGTGGGTGCACACCTCGTTGCTCGAGGCGATGCTCTCCATGCTCGACTTCCAGGCCTCCCGCTGGCTCATGAGCCGGGAGATCCCGCCCCAGGCGGGTAACAACCATCCCACCGGCATCCCCACCGGCGTTTTCGCGACGAAGGATGGCCACATCAACATTGCGGCCTCCGGCGATGAGATCTACGAGCGGTTCTGCCGGGCCATCGAGCGCCCGGATCTACGCACCGATCCGCGCTTCGCCACCTCCCGGGCCCGCTCCACCAATCGGGACCTGCTGATGGAGGTGCTGATGCCCGTTACCCGGCAGAAGACGAGCGCGGAATGGGTGAAGATCCTCAACGACGCCGGCGTGCCCTGCGGCCCGATCTATCGGATCGACGAGACTTTTGCCGATCCCCAGGTGCGCCAGCTGGAAATGGCGCAACCCGTGCGGTCGCCCGCGCTGGGCGATCTCACCATCCTCGGGCATCCGGTCTCGCACGGGACGCGGCGGCTGCCGATCCGCAGCGCCGCTCCCGAGCTGGGGCAGGACAACGAGGCGATTCTCACATCGCTGGGCTACACCAAGGAGCAGATCGCCGACCTGGCCCACCGTGGCGTCATCTAGCCGCGCCGCGGTGCCGGAGGTCCTGCCGATCGAGCCGATCAGGGGGCCCGTGGACGCCGTGGTCACGCTGCCCGGCTCCAAGAGCTACTCGAACCGGGCCCTCTTGCTGGCGGGTCTGGCCCGCGGGCGCTCAGAGATCACCCAGGCGCTGTTCTCGGACGACACCGGCTACATGCACCGCGCGCTGGAGGCGCTCGGCGTGCGGGTGCGGGCCGACGAGACGGCCCGGTCCTTCACCGTCGACGGGGTCGATGGTCGTTTCCCCGTGACCGCGGCCAGGCTCGAGGTCGGCAACGCGGGGACGGCCGCCCGCTTCCTGACCGCCGCCGTCGCGCTGGGTCACGGGACCTTCGTGATCGACGGCTCGCCGGCGATGCGCCGGCGGCCCATCCAGCCACTCCTCGACGGTCTTCGCGCGCTGGGGGTGGACGCCACCAGCCGCGAGGGCAACGGCTGCCCCCCGGTGGTGGTGCGGGCTAATGGCCTGCCCGGCGGCCGGGCCCGGATGCGCGGGGACATCTCGAGCCAGTACTTCAGCGCCCTGCTGATGGCCGCTCCCTACGCCGAACGGGCCGTGGAGATCGAGGTCGAGGGCGAGCTGGTGTCGGCGCCGTACGTCACCATGACGCTCGCCAGCATGGAGGCCTTTGGCGCGCGCGCGGAGCGCGACGGCGACCGCTGGTTCCGCGTCTCTCCTGGCCAGCGGTACGAGGGGCGCCGCTACGCGGTGGAGCCGGACGCCTCGAGCGCGTCGTACTTCTTCGCGGCGGCGGCCATCACTGGAGGGCGGGTGGTGGTCCCACGGCTGGGCAGTCGCTCGGCCCAGGGCGACCTGGGGTTGCTCGACGTGCTCGCGCGCATGGGCTGCGACGTCAGCCTCGAGCCCGACGCGGTCACGGTGCGGGGGCCGGCGCAGCTACGCGGCGTGGAGGCCGACTTCACGCGCATGGGCGACGTGGCCACGACGCTGATGGCCATCGCCCCGTTCGCCAGCGGGCCGGTCACGGTGCGGGGGATCGCGCAGACCCACTTCGAGGAGAGCGACCGGCCGGTGGCTGCCGCCACCGAGCTCCGCCGCATGGGGCTGCACGTGGAGAGCACCTGGGATTCCGTGACGATCCATCCTGGCCCGCCCCAGCCCTGCGACGTGCAGACCTACGACGACCACCGCATCGCCATGAGCTTCGCGGTGACGGGCCTGCGGGCCCCGGGCATCCGGATCGTCGACCCCGCCTGCGTGGCCAAGACCTTCCCCACGTTCTTCGACGTGCTGCGCACCCTCGGAACAGCCCTCTAGAAAGGAGCCCATCATGCCGCGCGTCACCCCCATCACCGGCAAGGACGATGTGCCGGCCGAGCACCAGGCCGTCGTCGACGGGGTGTTGCGAGTCTTCGGTCGCGTGCGGGGGCCGTTCAGCATGCTGCTGCACAGCCCCAAGCTGGCCGAGCGGATGCTTCCTCTGGTGACGTTTTTCCGCGACGAGGGCGTGGTCGAGCCCGCGCTCCGCTCGGTGGCCACTCTGGCCGCCGTGCGCGAGCGCGAGGCCAGGTACGTGTGGGCGGCCCAGGTCGCGGCGGCCCGGCGCAACGGCGTGCGCGAAGAGGTCATCGATCTCCTGCGGGCCCGGGGCGACGCGAGCAAGCTGCCCCCCGAGGAGCGGGACATCGTGACCTACGTCAGGCAGCTCATGCGCACGAATCGGGTCGACCAGGCGGCCTTCGACGCGCTCTGCAAGCGGCACCCCGTGCCGTGGCTGGTGGAGCTGACGGCGACGGCGAACTGGTACGCGATGCTGTCGGGGATCGTCAACGCGTTCGAGGTGGAGGCCCCGCCGGACGGCGACAAGCTGCCGGTGTGATCCGCTTTCACGTCTGCTTGTAGAATCGACGGGCGTTGTCCCACAGGAGCTTGCGCTTCGTGTCCGGCTTGAGGCTCGTCCACTTCACGATGTTGTCCACGGAATTGGGGAACTGGCATTCCGAATGGGGGTAGTC
>DATBIM010000070.1:0-9236 GCA_036556905.1 Candidatus Methylomirabilota bacterium | reverse complement strand
CAGCTGACCATCGCCTTCGACGCCTCGATCGCGCCGACGTTCCTGGATCCCGCCGAAACATCGGGGATCGGCACCCCGTTCGTGTTCCTCTACGCGATCCACGACGCCCTGGTCAAGCCGCTGCCCGGCCAGGATATGGCGCCGTGCCTGGCCGAGTCATGGACGGAGAGCCCGGACGGGCTGACCTACGACTTCAAGTTACGGGCCGGGCTCACCTTCCACAACGGCGATCCATTCACGGCCGAGGACGTGAAGTTCAGCTTCCTGCGCTACAAAGGCGTCTTCGCCAAGCTGCTCCACGAACGGGTCAGGTCGGTGGACATCGTCGACGCCCACCGCATCCGCTTCGTGCTGCACAAGCCGTGGCCGGACTTCCTGGCCGTTTATGCCACCCCGGCCACGGGCGCGGCATGGATCGTGCCCAAGAAGTACATCGAGAAGGTCGGCGAGGAGGGGTTCAAGAAGCAGCCGGTCGGGCTCGGGCCCTACCGCTTCGTGCGCGCGAGTCCCGGGGTCGAGCTCGTGCTCGAGGCCGACCCCCAGTACTGGCGCAAGCGGCCCTCGATCAGGCACGTGACGATCAAGGGCATCCCGGACCGCTCGACGCGTCTGGCCATGCTCAAGACCGGGGAGGCGGACATCGGCTACCTGATGGTCGGGGTGGAGGCCCAGATCGTCAAGGCCGACCCGAAGCTCCGGCTGGCCGCGACCATTCCGCCAGCGACGTGGTACGTCGACTTCCCCGAGCAGTGGAACCCCAAGTCGCCGTGGCACGACCGTCGCGTCCGCCTGGCCGTGAATCTGGCCATCGACAAACAGGCCATCAACGATGCCGAGCGGATGGGCCTGGCGCGCCTGACCGGCTCCATCATCCCGAGCACCATGGACTTCGCGCTGCCGATCCCGCCCCATCCGTACGACCCCACGCACGCCAAACGTCTGCTCGCCGACGCCGGCTATCCGAACGGCTTCGACGCCGGCGACGTCACGCCGGTGCCTCCGTTCGGCACGATGGGCGAGGCCGTGGCGAACTACCTGTCGGCGGTGGGGATTCGCAGCCGCGTCCGCTCGATGGAGCGGGCCACGTTCTTCGAGTCTTGGCGGGGGAAGAAGCTCGGAGGCCTGCTCGTCGCGGTGTCGGCGGGTCCGGGCAACGCGGCCTCCCGCCTGGAGAACTTCGTGATCAGCTCGGCTCCCTACGCGACTGGTGGATATCCCGATCTCGACGATCTGATCCGGCAACAAGCCCAGGAGCGGGACCGCAAGAAGCGTGAAGCGATCCTGCACCGCATCCAGAAGCTGATGCACGAGCGGGTCATGCACGCCCCGATCTTCGAGCCCGCCACGCTGCACGGGGTCGGCCCCCGCGTCGAGGAGCCGGCCATCGGATTGAACTCCCAGCTCTACTTCGCGGCGCCTTACGAGGAGATGCGCCTGAAAAAGCCGTAACGACAAGGCGTAGTTTGCTGGACGATGCCGGCGAGGCTACACTCATCCATCGTGAGCCCGGCCGGTGCCGTGGTTGTCCTCCTGCTCGTGAGTCTGCTGATGGTCCGCCCGATCGAGGCGCAGCCGCGGGTGACCGTCGTGGTGGGTGGGCTGGAGGTGCCGTGGGCGCTCGCCTTCGCGCCGGATGGGCGGCTCTTCATCACGGAGCGGCCCGGGCGGATTCGCGTTCTCGGTGACGGCCGGCTCGCTCCCCAGCCCGTCGCCACCCTGCCGGTCGCTGCGCAGGGGGAAGGTGGCCTCATGGGGCTCGCCCTCGACCCCGCGTTCTCGCAGAACGGACGGCTGTACATCTGCTACACGATGAGCAAGCGTGGCGGCCTGGTGAACCGGCTCGCGGTCCTCACTCTTCGTGAGCAGCGGGCGGGGGACGAGCGCGTGCTCGTCGACGACATTCCGGGGGCCAGGGTGCATGACGGCTGCCGGGTGAAGTTCGGGCCCGACGGCAAGCTCTACTTCACCACCGGCGACGCCGCCGAGTCCCGTTTGGCCCAACGCCAGGACTCCCTGGCCGGCAAGATTCTGAGAATCAATGCCGACGGCAGTGTGCCGGCCGACAACCCGTTTCCCGGCTCGCCGATCTTCACGCTGGGCCACCGCAATCCGCAGGGACTGGCGTGGGACGCAGCCGGACGGCTCTTCGCCTCCGAGCACGGGCCGTCCGGCTTCCCCGGGGGGCACGATGAGCTGAACCTGATCCGCCCCGGTCGCAACTACGGCTGGCCGGAGGTGTATGGTCGCGGCGGCCAGGCACGCTTCGAGGAGCCCGTGCTCGAGTCGGGCTTGCGAACCTGGGCGCCGTCGGGCATGGCGATCACCGGCGGCTTCGCCTACATCGCCGCGCTGCGCGGCCAGCAGCTCCTGCGCGTCGGCCTGGCCGCCGACGGCTCGGTGACCAGGGTCACGTCCCTTCTGGAGGGCGCCTACGGGCGTCTGCGCGATGTCGTCGTCGGTCCCGACGGCGCCCTTTACATCGCCACCAGCAATCGCAACGGGCGGGGATCCCCGGCGACCGACGACGACCGTATCCTCCGCCTGGTCCCCTGATGGGGCTCGAGGCGCTGTTTGCTCCGCGCTCGGTGGCGGTCCTGGGCGCCTCGCGTGACTCCACCAAGCTCGGGTTCCAGCTCCTGAAAAATGTGAAGGAGGGCGGCTTCGCCGGCGCGCTCTACCCGGTGAATCCGGCGGGAGAGCCGATCCTGGGCCTGGCCACGGTCCCCGTCGTCGAGGCGCTGCCCGAGGGGATTGACCTGGCCCTGGTCAGCCTGCCCGCCGCGGTCGTGCCCTCCGCGATCAGAGCGCTGGCGGCCCGCCAGGCCCGGGCCGCAGTCGTGCTCTCGTCCGGCTTCGGCGAGGTGGGCGAGGATGGCCGGAGCGTGCAGACCGAGCTGTTGGCCACGGCGCGCGCGGCCGGGCTGCGGCTGGTCGGGCCGAACTGTATGGGCGTTTACTCGTCGCCGGCCGCACTGAACGGCACCTACTTCTGGGATCTGCCGCGGCGGCCCGGCGGCATCGGCATCGTCTCCCAGAGCGGCGCTTACGCCGGGCTCGTCTTTCGACACCTGGGCACCCGTGACCTGGGCGTGGCCCGCTGCCTGTCGATCGGCAACCAGGCCGACGTGGAGATCGCCGAGGTGATCGAGTACCTCATCGACGATCCGGCCACGACGCTCATCGCGTGCTTCATCGAGGACGTCCGCGACGGCGAACGCTTCGTCGCCGCCGCCGAGCGCGCCGTGGGACGCAAGCCCGTGGTCGTGCTCAAG
Organism: Candidatus Methylomirabilota bacterium; assembly: GCA_036556905.1. Classification (GTDB taxonomy): domain Bacteria; phylum Methylomirabilota; class Methylomirabilia; order Rokubacteriales; family CSP1-6; genus 40CM-4-69-5. The sequence goes on along the minus strand of DATBIM010000070.1, from coordinate 5,964 downwards.
GGCGGTGGCTCGGAGGCCGGGCGGCGGGCAGCGGCCTCGCACACCGGGTCGCTGGCCGGGCCCACTGCGGTGTTCCGGGCCGCCTGTCTCTATGCCCGCGTGGTGCTGGCGGAGGAGACGGAGGAGTTCTTCGACGCCATCGAGACCCTGGCCATCGCGGGGAAGGCGCGCCCGGCGACGCCGCGCCTCGCGATCATCACCATCTCCGGTGGACCTTCGGTCGTCGCCGCCGACTGCGCCGAGCGTGCCGGACTCACGGTGCCGGCGCTGGGGGAGGCCGCGCGCAGGGAACTGCGGCCGCTGCTGCCGCCGTTCGCCGCCGTCGGCAACCCGGTGGACCTCACGCCTCAGGCGGCGCCGTCACGCCTCGGCGAGGCGGTGCGCGTAGTGTTCGATGAACCGGCGATCGCCGGCGCCGTTGCCCTCGACGTCGGCCTGGACATTCCCGAGCTCGCCGATGCCATCGTGGCTGCCACCCGGGCGACGGGCAAGCCCGCCGTGGCCTTCGTCGCCGATGCTCCTCAGACGACGGCGCGCCTCCGCTCCGGCGGCGTCCCGGTGCTGCCCAGCCCCGAGCGCGCCGTGCGCGCCTGGCGCGCGCTGTGGCGCTCACAGCACCAGACCGCTTGCCGCTTCATCCACACAGCCCCGCTGCCCGACGAGGTGGCCGCGGCCGTGCGAAGCGGCCGTGGGCCGCTCCCCTACGGCCTGGCCCGACGGCTGCTCGAGACGTACGGGTTCAGGTTCTGTCGTGAGCGCAGCGTGGTGTCCGTCGAGCGAGCGGTGGCGGCAGCGGAAGAGATCGGATATCCCATCGTCGTGAAGGCGGATGCCCCGGGACTCACGCACCGGACCGACGTCGGCGGTGTCAGGCTCGGCCTCCGTGACGGGGCGGCCGTGCGCGAGGCCTGTCGTGAGATTACGGCGCGGACCGGGGCGAAGAGGTTCCTGGTCCAGGAGCAGCTCGGGGCAGGCGTCGAGCTGCTCCTGGGGGGACGGCGTGACGATGTCTTCGGCCCGGTAGTGGCCGTCGGCGCCGGCGGGGTGCTCACCGAGGTCGTCCGCGAGGCGGCGCTCAGGCGGGCCCCGCTGACCGGGGAGGACATCGACGAGATGCTGAATGAAGGGGCGGTGCCCCGCCTGCTGGCCGGGCCGAGAGGCCTGTCGCCGGTGAACCGGCAGACGCTGGCCGACGCCGTCCATGCGCTCGGCGATCTGCTGGTGTCGGAGCGGCAGGTGCTCGAGGTGGACATCAATCCCATCATCGCCGCCGGGAGCAATCTCATCGCTGTCGACGCGCTGGTGATCGTGGGCGAGGGCCGATGAAGGCTGAGGTCCAGCTGACCGACGAGCAGCGGATGATCCGGGACCTCGCCCGGAAGGTGGCGCGCGAGAAGATCGCGCCCCACGCCGCCGATGTCGACGAGCGTGAGCGCTATCCCGAGGAGGCGATGCAGGCCATCATGGAGGCCGGGCTGTTCGGCATCTGGCTGCCCGAGGAGTACGGCGGCAGCGACCTGGGATGCCTGGCGCTGGCGCTGGTCTGCGAAGAGATCGCCTGGGCCTGTGCGGCGTCGGCCACCCAGTTTCTTGACCAGCCGCTGGGCGGACTGCCCATCCTGTCCTTCGGGACCCCGGAGCAGAAGAAGCGGTACCTGCCCCGGCTGGCCACCGGGGAGCTGCTCGCGGCCTACTCGTTGTCCGAGCCGGAGGCGGGCTCCGACGCCGCCGCGCTCAAGACGACGGCGGTGCGGCGCGGGGACCACTATGTCCTCAATGGCGCCAAGCAGTGGTGCACCAACGGTGACCACGCCGACGTCATCTGCGTGTTCGCCACCGTCGATCCCGCCCGGCGCGCCAAGGGCATCACGGCGTTCCTGGTCGACCGGGCGACGCCAGGCTTCACCGTGGGCCGGAAGGAACGCAAGCTGGGGATCCGCGGCTCGCCCACGGTGGCCCTGCACTTCAGCGACTGCCGTATCCCCGTGGAGCAGCGGCTGGGCGGGGAGGGCGAGGGGTTCACCATCGCCATGCAGACGCTGGACACGACCCGCCCCGCCACCGGGGCCATGGCCGTGGGCATCGGCCAGGCCGCGCTGGACGCCGCCGTGGCCTATGCCAAGGAGCGACGACAGTTCGGACAGCGGATCGCCGACTTTCAGGGCATCCAGTTCATGCTGGCCGACATGGCCATGCAAGTTCACGCGGCCCGGCTCATGGTCCACCATGCCGCCCGCCAGGTCGACGCGGGGATCCGCGGCAACACCTTCGAGGCCTCCATGGCCAAGTGCTGGGCTGGGGACGCCGCCATGAAGGTGGCCACCGACGCCGTCCAGATCTTCGGCGGCTACGGCTACACGCGGGAGTTTCCGGTGGAGCGCTTCATGCGCGACGCCAAGATCATGCAGATCTACGAGGGCACCAACCAGATCCAGCGGGTCATCATCGCCCGGGAGCTCCTCAATGATTGAAGTTCCCCTGACGCCGCCCCAGATCGCCGGCCTGCTCCGCGCGGCGGGCGCCGTGCTGGCCACCGAGCTGCGCGCCTGGCCCGAGGCGCTGCTCGGCTTCCATCCGGCCCCCGGAGAGTGGTGCGCCAGGGAAGTCCTCGGCCACCTGGTCGAGGCCGAGCGCCGCGGGTTCGCCGGACGGATCCGGACGATCCTCGCCGAGCGTGACCCCGCGCTGGTCCCTTGGGATCAGGACGTTGTGGCTCGCGAGCGCCGGGACTGTGAGCGGCCGCTCCAGCCCCTCCTCGACGAGTTCCTGACGATGCGGGAGGCGAGCGCCGTGCTGGTGAATGCGCTCCGCGCCGAGGATCTCGGGCGGGGCGGGCCGCACCCCACGGTGGGCTACCTGAAGGTGGCCGACGTGATTCAGGAATGGGTCCACCACGACCGCAACCACCTCAAGCAGGTGCTCGAGAACATGCGGGGGTACGTCTGGCCCTCCATGGGCAACGCGCAGCGGTTCTCCGTTCCCCGCCGGCCCTGACGCTCGGCCTCGACGAGCGAATCAGGAAAGTATATCTTGGCCAGTACGATGGAAACGCTCGCCCTGCTCCTCATCGTGGTGCTGACGACCGCGGTCCTGGCGCTGGCGGCCTGGGCCCTGACGCTACGCGGGCAGGTGCGGAGCATGGAGCGCGACCTCCAGGATGCCCGGGCCCAGGCCGAGCGACTGGGCCGGCTCGGCGCGCTCGGTGAGATGGCCTCGAGCTTCGCTCACGCCTTCAACGACGTGCTCACGCCCGTCATCGGGCGCACCCAGCTGTTGATCCAGCGCGTGACCGACCCTCAGCTCCGTGAATGGCTGGACACGATCGAGCGGGCGGCGCTGGATGGGGCCCGCACCGTGCGAAGGATCCAGGAGTTCATGCGAGTTCGCCGCGACGAACCCTCGAGCATGGTGGACCTGGTCGCGGTGACGCGGCAGGCGCTCCGGGCCACCACGGCGCAGCGCCCCGGTGTGCAGTTCCACACGGAGCTGGACAGCCTGCCCCTCATCAGCGGCGATCCCGGCGGCATGCAGCAGGCGCTGGGGCACATCCTGGCCAATGCCGTGGAGGCCACGCCCGAGGGCAGCAGCGTGACCGTCACGGCGCAGATGGAGGGGGGCGAGGCCGTGCTCAGCGTCACCGACGTGGGGCCGGGAATGACGCCCGGGGTGCAGGCCAGAGTCTTCGAGCCGTTCTTCACCACCAAGCCGGGGGCCACCGGCCTCGGGCTCTGCCTGGCTCACGGAATCGTGGCGCGTCACGGTGGCCAGATCGAGGTCGACAGCGTCGCCGGCCGGGGCACGACGGTGCGGGTGAAGTTCCCCGTCGAGGGGGTGTCCCGCGCCGAGCCGGCGCGGGCGCCGCGCAGCGCGCCGGCTCCCGGCGGCCCGGCCCGTTGCCTGGTGGTCGACGACGATCCCCAGGTCCGCCAGATGATCTGCGACATCCTGTCGAACGCCGGCCACAGCGTGGTCATGGCCGTCGATGGCGCCGACGGCGTCGAGAAATTCAAGAATGACTCGTCCTTCGACGTCGTGGTCACCGATCTGGCCATGCCCAAGCTCAACGGGCTGCAGCTGGCCCGTCTCTGCAAGACGCTCCGTCCTTCGGTGCCGGTCGTGATGCTGACCGGCTGGGGCGTGCTGCTGACCGAGGAGCAGCTCGCCGAGCACGGGGTGGACGAGGTCCTGTCCAAGCCGGTGCGGATGGATCAGATCCTGGGGGCCCTGGTGGCGGCGCGCGCCCGGACGCCGAGCGCTCGATGACGAGCCCGATCATCACCGAAGCTGTCCGGGCCCTGGTCGAGGGGCGCCACCTGACCCGGATCGAGGCGGCCGCCGCCATGGAAGCGATCATGTCGGGCGCGGCCACCAACGCGCAGATCGCGGCCTTCCTCACCGCGCTCCGCATGAAGGGCGAGACCGTGGAAGAGCTCATCGGGTTCGCCCAGGTGATGCGCCAGAAGGTGGTCCGGATCCGCACGCGCGGTGAGGAGGTGGCCGCGCTGACGGGGACCGATCGCGAGATGCTGGTTGACACCTGCGGCACCGGCGGCGACGCCGCCGGGACCTTCAACGTCTCCACCGCGACGGCCTTCGTGGTGGCGGGCACCGGCCTCCGGGTCGCCAAGCACGGCAACCGCTCGGTCTCCTCCCTGTGCGGCTCGGCCGACGTGGTGGAGACGCTGGGGATCAATCTCGAGCTGACGCCGGTCCAGGTCGCCCGCTGCATCGACGAGGTCGGCATCGGGTTCCTCTACGCGCCGCTCCTGCACACGGCGATGCGCCACGTGATGGCGGCCCGCCGGGAGATGGGGATCCGCACCGTCTTCAACATGCTGGGGCCGCTCACCAATCCCGCCGGCGCCAACGCTCAGGTCATCGGGGTGTATTCGGTGACCCTGACGGAGCCGCTGGCCCGGGTGCTGGCCGAGCTGGGCACGGCCCGGGCCTTCGTGGTGCACGGCGCCGACGGGCTCGACGAGATCTCGAACACGGGGGAGAGCCGGCTCAGCGAGGTCCGTGAGGGCATGGTCCGCACCTTCACGGTCCGGCCCGAGGATTTCGGAGTTCCCCGGGCCATCATCGCCGATCTGCGGGGCGGCGATCGCCAACAGAACGCGGAGATCATCCGTGCCGTTCTGGACGGCGAGCCGGGGCCCAAGCGGGACATCGTCGTGATGAATGCCGCCGCCGCCGTGGTGGCCGGGGGGCGGGCGCGCGAGCTGAAGGAGGGCGTGGAGATCGCCGCCCGCTCCATCGACAGCCGAGCGGCGCGGGCGAAGCTCGAGGCCCTGATCACGCTCAGCCAGCGGCTGGGCGCCGAGAAGCAGGAGACGTGAGGGCCCTGAGGGCCTCGTCCCCGACCCTCGGCTAGCGGTCGACGACAGCCTGGTCCGTGGAACGGCGGCGCCTGGGTACCAGTGGCCTCGAGGTCCCCGTGATCGGGATGGGGACCTGGCAGACCTTCGATGTCCGTGATCCCGGCCTGGTTCAGCCCGTGATCGACGCCATGCTGGCCCACGGGGGCACCTTCGTCGACTCGTCGCCGATGTACGGCGCCGCCGAGCGGGTGCTGGCGACCACGCTCGGCCCCCGGCGCCGGGACGTCGTCGTGGCCACCAAGGTCTGGGCCGGCTCGGCCCGGGAGGCGCGGGAGCAGATCCGGCGCGCCCTCGAGTGGTACGGGGGGGTGGTGGACCTCTACCAGATCCACAACCTGGAAGCCTGGGAGACCCACCTGCCGTATCTCGAGGAGCTCAAGAAGCAGGGCCGGATCCGTGCCATCGGCATCACGCACTGGAGTCGCGCCCGCTTCACCGAGATGGCGGCCATCGTGAAGACGGGTCGCATCGACGCCATCCAGGTACCCTACAACCCCCAGGAGCGTGAGGTGGAGACGGAGCTGCTGCCCCTGGCCTCGGCCCGCGACGTCGGCGTCGTGCTGATGCGACCCCTCGGCCAGGG
>DATBIM010000069.1:0-94614 GCA_036556905.1 Candidatus Methylomirabilota bacterium | reverse complement strand
GTTGGCGCCCATCCCCTGTGCGCGGCTGGCAATCCCCCGGCTGCACCAGCCGTAGCCCGCTACGACGATGTTGCGCCCGGCGATCAGCAGGTTGGTGGCGCGGATCACGCCATCCAGCGTGCTTTGCCCCGTGCCGTAGCGGTTGTCGAACAGATGCTTGGTGTCCGCGTCGTTGACCGCGATCACCGGGAACGCCAGCACGCCCTCGCGCTCCATCGATCTCAGGCGGATCACGCCCGTCGTCGTCTCCTCCGTGCCCCCGATCACGTCGCCGACCAGGTCCTTCCGGGCGCTGTGGAGCTGGGAGATCAGGTCGGCGCCGTCGTCCATCGTGACCTGGGGCCGCGTGGCCAGGACGGACTCGATGTGGCGATAGTAGGTGGCGTGGTCTTCGCCCTTGCGGGCGAAGACGGGAACGTCGTATTCGCGCACCAGCGCGGCGGCGGCGTCGTCCTGGGTGGAGAGAGGGTTGGAGGCGCAGAGGGCCACCTGGGCTCCGCCCGCCTTGAGCGTCAGCATGAGGACCGCCGTCTCGGTGGTGACGTGCAGGCAAGCGCCCAGCCGGATCCCCTTGAGCGGCTGGTCCTTGGCGAACCGCTCCCGCACTTGCCGGAGCACCGGCATCGACTGCTCGGCCCATTCGATCCGGAGGCGGCCGGCCGCGGCCAGCGCGAGATCCTGAACGTCATGCTCAACCATCGCCGGGGTCCTTTCGAGCGCCGGCCAGGCCGGCGCGATCCTGTCCTGGGGAGGCGTCGGCGGGGGCAACACCCCCGCCGAGTTACACCGTTACATCCCCACGTCGTCGCGCAGATCCTTGACGCGATCGGTCCGTTCCCAGCTGAACTCCGGCTCGGAGCGTCCGAAGTGGCCGTAGGCCGCCGTCTTGCGGTAGATGGGACGCCGGAGGTCGAGGTACTTGATGATACCGGCCGGCGTGAGGTCGAAGTGCCGTCGGATCAGCTGCTCGAGCCTGGCGTTCGATACTTTGCCGGTGCCGAACGTGTCCACCATGATCGACACGGGGTCGGCCACCCCGATGGCATAGGCCACCTGCAGCTGGGCGCGCTCGGCCAGCCCCGCCGCCACGATATTCTTGGCCACGTGCCGGGCCATGTAGGAGGCCGAGCGATCGACCTTCGTGGGATCCTTGCCCGAGAAGGCCCCGCCCCCGTGGGGGCAGGACCCGCCGTAGGTATCCACGATGATCTTCCGCCCGGTGAGCCCGGTGTCGCCCATGGGCCCGCCGGTGACGAAACGGCCCGTGGGGTTGACGTGAAACACACACCGCGCGCGATCGAGAAGCTCGGGGGGCACGGTGGGGATCACGCAGTGCTCGATGAGGTCCGCGCGGATCTGCTCGCTCGACACGTCCGGGCTGTGCTGGGTGGACACCACGACCGTGTCCACCGATCGCGGTTTGCCGTCGACGTAGCGGACCGTCACCTGGGACTTGCCGTCGGGCCGGAGGTAGCCCAGGACGCCGCCCTTGCGCAGCTCGGCCAGCCGCATGGTGAGCTTGTGGGCCAGCATGATGGGCATCGGCATGAGCTCGGGGGTCTCCCGGCAAGCGTAGCCGAACATGAGTCCTTGATCCCCCGCCCCCAGCTTGTCCACGCCCAGGGCGATGTCACCGGACTGCTCGTCGATGGCGGCGATGACGCCACAGGTGTCGGCGTCGAAGCCGTACTTGGCCCGGACGTAGCCGACCTGGCGGATGGTTTCCCGGGCGGTGCGCGGGATGTCGACGTAGCAGGCCGTCGTGATCTCGCCGGCCACCACCACGAGGCCCGTGGTCAGTAACGTCTCACAGGCAACCCGGCCTGTGGGATCCTGGGCGATGATGGCGTCGAGAATCGCGTCGGAGATCTGGTCGGCGATCTTGTCGGGATGCCCTTCGGTGACCGACTCCGACGTAAACAGGTATTCGTCCCGCGCCATCGTTTCTCCCCTCCCCCGCTGAAAGTCGCGTCAGTGTAGCACGCGGCCGACCCCCATTTCGAGCGGTCGGCGCGGGCGAGGCCCCGCTCAGCGTGACCCGTCAGCCAGCTGCGCCTTGAATGAATCCAGGACCGGAACGGCCCAGGGGTCGAGGCCGCGGAGCGCCGCCAGATAGAAGCTCGTCCACTGTCCGAGCACGATCAGGGAGAGCAGGCGGGCCAGGGTGCCGGTGCCGCGCGTCCACGCCTCGCTCACGCCCGTCTGACGGGCGATCAACTCCCGCACGAGTGTGAAGCGCCGGCTGATCTCGACGTCCTCATGGGCGTCGCGGAGCAGGACGACGTGCAGGGCCTGGGGAATCCGGGCCCCCCAGACCTCGATCTCGTTGTGATTCATCTCGGGCAGCGCGCCGGCCACGGCCAGGCACTTGGCGTTCTCCTCGAGATCGGTCTTCCACCGGTAGGCCACGGGGCCGGTGGCCGGCCCCCCGTAGATGACGGGTACGCGATCGCCGAGGGCCAGGGCCAGGCGCTTGGCCTCGTTCACCGCCGTGGGCGAGCCTGGCGCGAGCTCACGGGTGAGGCCGTCCAGCCCGCTCAGGGCTTCGTCGATTTCCGCATCCTTCACGACGACCAGGTCGGCTGCGCGCAACACGGCCAGCATGGGGAAGAAGAGATAGCCCAGGGCCATGCGTGGCATCAGTCCGCCCGGCAGCGTCACCGAGGTGAGGCGGTGACGGCGGGCCAGCGCCGCGAGGCGGCCCCCGGATGTGATGGCGACCACCCGACATCTGCGCTCCAGCCCCGTCGTCGCTGCCGACAGAGTCTCCACTGTCTCGCCCGAGTAGGAGAGCACGATCACCAGGTCGGCCGCCCCCGCCAGGGTGGGCAATCCGTAGCCGCGGTGCACCAGCACCGGGACGTCCAGCCGTTCGGTGGCGCAAGCGGCCAGCAGATCTCCGCCCGCGGCGGAGCCTCCCATGCCCGCCACAATCACCGCCCGCGGACGCGGGAGCGGGCCGCTCGTCGACGGGGCCAGCGCGACAGCAGCCCGACACTGGGCCGGGAAGTCCGTCAGGACGCCCCGGGTGTCGTGAGAGTCGATCCGCGCCAACGCCGCCGGGTCGTCCAGCGTCACCGGGTCGTCACGCTCAAGGAAGTCACGAGCTCCCATTCCTGGGCCGATTCTGCCAGAAGGGGCCACGTGAGCAGAAATGCCGTGCCCTGGTAGATTCGCTCGAAGCCGGCCTCGGAGACGGAGACGGTTTCCACGGGCCCCCACGCCAGCTCGGCCGGCGGGGTCCATTCGAGCCGCGCTTCCAGGCCAGCCCACTCGTCGGCCAGCACGATGTGGGAGAGCTCCTCGCGCCGGCCATCGCTGCGCAGGGCCGGACGATCCGGCAGCACCAGGTACCGGGCCGGCCCCTCGCCCCCGGTGAGGGCCAGGTTCCACTGCACGGCCCAGCGGGCCGGCAGCGCCGTCGCGGCCGGCCGAATCCGGTAGCGCGCCTGCACCCGGTCACCGCTCACGATCACGCGCTTCACCACCCGCACCAGCTCGGCGTCGACGGGCAACAGGCTGAGGGTGATCGCGACACCGTCCGGGGCGTGGGTGATCTCTGAATCGAAGCGGCTGCGGCCCAGCACCTGACGAGCCGCGCCCCAGGGTGCGACCGGGTCGAGCGGGGCGCCGAGGGGGAAGAGGCCGTCGAGCAGCGAAGCCCGCCGCAGATCGTCATAGGCGAGCCACGTCTGCAAGCCCTCCTCCTTGGCCGAGGGCGCGGCGTGGATCGTGCGGACCCCGGTGGCCGCAGCCCCCGGAGCATCGCTCACGTGGCGGAGCTGTTCGTGATAGGCCTCGGGCCGGCGGGCCAGGACGTCCGCCAGGTCTATCCCTCGCTCGAGATGCCCGAGCTCGGTCAGCGTGCCCCCCTCCTCGGGATTCAACGTCACGGCCAGCCGCGCCGTGCGCACGACGACCTCGCGCCGGCCATCGCCGTTGCCATCGCTCTGGGTCCACCTCACCGCCGGCAGGCCCGTGGCCCGCGCCAACAGGTGCTCGGCCTCGAGGAGCGCCTGCTTCACCGCGCGCCGCAGATGGGGCAGGTAGCAGCCCCCGAAGACACCGTGCCAGTAGGCATCGTTGCCCTGGCCTCGCCAGAGCGCAGTCCGGGCCCGGTCCAGCAGCCCGTCGCCGTCGCCCCCGGCCCCGGCGCGCTGGATGGCCTGAGACAGGCGCAGCATCTTCCAGTACGTGTCGGCGACCTCCGGGTACTTCACCAGGAAGGCCCGCCAGAAGCCGCCGCGGAGCAGACCCTGGTAGCGTTCGCCCTGCTCGAGCACGGCCAGGTCATGCCTGGCCATCTCCAGCTCGCGCGCGGCCGCGGCGGGAAGGGCCCACTCCCCCATCTCCCGGTAGGACGCCGTCGGCAGGTAGACCCGGCCCGAGGCCGGGTGCTGATCGACGATCTCCGCGAACGTCGTCAGCCGGAGCCAGTCCAACGCGAGCAGCCGATCGAAAAAGCGATCGAGCCAGCCGTCCTCGTACACATGCCGGTAGGTCTCCGGCCACACGCCGAACTTCTCACCATCGTCGACGATCGTCAGCGCCGCCACCTGGCCCCGGCGGCGTTCCAGGTATTCCACGCTGGCGTCGATCTCGGCGAAGGGAATGAGATAGCGTAGGCGCTGGTTGATGGGGAAGACGCCGACCAGAACCCCCTGATCTTCCGTCAGGTAGTAGCCGCCCAGCGTCTCGGGATCGACGCCGGCCAGCCCGAAGTGGCTGTCGTCCACCAGCACATATTCCACCCCGGCGGCGCGGAGGGCTCCGGGCAGGTGGGGCTCCCACACGCGCTCGGCCAGCCACATCCCGCGCGGACGCACGCCGAAGTGCGAAACGATGAACTCGCTGAGACGCTGGATCTGCCCGACCTTGTCGTGGTCGGGGAGAATGGCCAGGATCGGCTCGTAGAATCCACCGGTCAGCAGCTCCACCTGGCCGCGCCCCACCAGGGCCGCCAGCAAGTCGAACGTCTCCCCGGCATGCTCGCGGAGCCACTCGAGCAGGCCGCCGGTCCAGTGGGTGGTGAGGCGAAGCTGGGGGCGATCGTGCAGCCGCTCCAGAAACGGCCGATAGGCCCGCGACACGGCCGCCTCCAGGACGTGCTCGAAGTTGCCCACGGGCTGGTGGTTGTGGACCCCGAAGCACAGCGCCAGCGGCGGCGCGCTCACGCCGCTACTCGCGCTCGATGTCGCGGTGTACGACGCCGGGCGATACCCCCTGGGCGTCGAGGAACCGCTTGAGCTCCTCCGCGACGGCGACCGAGCGATGGCGCCCGCCGGTACAGCCGATGGCGACGGTCAGGTATGCCTTGCCCTCGCGCTGGTAGGCGGGCAGCAGAAACTTCAGGAAGTCTTCCAGCCGGGCCATCAGCTCGCGACTCTCCGCGTGCGCGAAGATGAACTCCTTGACCCCCCGATCGCGTCCGTCCAGGCCCCGGAGCCCGGACACGAAGTGCGGGTTGGGCAGGAAGCGCACGTCGAACACCAGATCGGCGTCGATGGGCACGCCGTGCTTGAAGCCGAACGAGAGCAGGGTGACGGTGATGCCGGCCCGGACCTCGCGGGCCCCATACATGCCCACCAGCACGTCGCGGAACTGATGCACGGTGAGCGAGGAGGTATCGACGACCCGGTCGGCGATCTCCCGGAGGTTGGCCAGCGCCTTGCGCTCGGCCCGGATGGCGTCGGAGACGTGGCCGTCTCCGGCCAGCGGATGCCGGCGGCGCGATTCGTTGTAGCGACGCAGCAGGGCGTCGTCGCTGGCCTCGACGAAGAGCACCTCCACCTGGTGGCCGCGGGCCTTGAGCTCTCCGAGCGCGTCCAGCAAGTGCGGCAGGTATTCCCCTTCCCGCACGTCGATCCCCAGCGCCACCCGGTGGACCGCCTGGGCCGAGCGGGCCACGAGGTCGGCAAAAGTCGGCAGCAGCGTGGTGGGCAGATTGTCCACACAGTAGTAGCCGAGGTCCTCGAAACACTTGATCGCGAAGCTCTTGCCCGCGCCGCTCATGCCGGTGATCACGACGAAGGCGATCGGCTCGGCCACGGCGAGGCCTCCGCGCTCCGTCAGCGGCGCTTGGGGGCCAGCCGGCGTTGGTGGGAGGGCAGGATGCCGAGCTCCTCCCGGTACTTGGCGACGGTACGGCGGGCGATCACCAGGGCGCGTCCCTTGAGAATCTGCGCGACCTCCTGGTCGCTCAACGGCTTGGCGGGGTCCTCGTTGGCGAGGAGGTCCTGGATCATCTTCTTGACCGAGATGGAGGACACCATCTCACCGTCGCCGGAAGCGATCCCGCTGTGGAAGAAGAACTTCAGCTCGAACAGCCCTTGCGGTGTCTCCACGTACTTGTTGGTGGTGACGCGGCTGATGGTGGACTCGTGCATTCCGATGTCCTCACCCACGTCCCGGAGCGACAGCGGGCGCAGGTGCGGGAGGCCCTTGTCCAGGAACTCCCGCTGGAACTTGACGATGGACTGGGTGACCTTGCGCAGGGTCCGCTGGCGCTGATCCACGCTCTTGATCAGCCACACCGCCGAGCGAAGCTTCTGCTCGACGTACTGGCGGGCCTCGTCGCCGGAGTTCCTGAGCAGCGAGCGGTAGAGCGCGTTCACCCGCAGCCGGGGGATGCCGTCCTCGTTGAGGAGCACCACGTAGTCGTTCCCCATCTTCTGCACCACGACGTCGGGGACGATGTAACGCGTGTCAGCCCCGCCGAAGCGTCGCCCCGGTTTGGGCTCCAGCCCCATGATCTCCTCGACCGATTCCATCACCCGGTCCAGCGAGAGCTTGAGGGCCCGAGCGATGTCGGGATAGCGGCGGCGGGAGAGGTCGTCGAAGTGCTGCTCGACGATCTCGACCGACACCGGATCAGGATCGGGATCGGTCTTGAGCTGGATGAGCAGGCATTCCTGGATGGTGCGGGCGGCCACGCCGGGGGGATCGAAGCCCTGCACCAGCGCCAGCACCCGCTCGACCTCCTCGGCGGTGACGTTGCAACGCTGGGCGAGCTCGCCCACCTCCGCCCGCAAGTAGCCGTCCTCGTCGAGGTTCCCGATGATCTCAGCGCCAATGCGGCGGGTGGTCGGGTCCTCGGAGGCGAAGCGGAGCTGGTCCTCCAGGTGGTCGGCCAGCGAGGACTGGGAGCGGACCAGGTTCTCGAAGGGCAGCTCGTCCCGGTCCTCCTGGGCTACCAGGGAGCGCTCTTCATGATCATCGAACATGACGGCGTTGAGATCGAAGGGCAGGTCGTCGGTGCCCCGTTCCCGTTCTACCGGCACCGGCTCCACCGGGGCCACCTCGGGCGCCGCCGGCGCGGCGGCGGCGTCAGGCGCCGGGGGTGTCTCCGCCGAGGGCTCGGTAGGCACCTCCTCCAGCAGCGGGTTCTCTAGCAGCTCCTTCTGCACCACTTCCTGCAGCTCGAGGGTGGAGAGTTGCAGGAGCTGGATGGCCTGCTGCAGCAGCGGGGTCATCACGACCCGCTGGCTCTGCCGCAACGAGAGTCGGGTTTCCATCGCCATGGTGGTGCCGAGAACTCCTAGAGCGAAAACCGCTCGCCCAGGTAGATCTCCCGGGCCACGGGATTGTTGGCGATCTCGCTGGCCGTGCCCGACACCAGCACTTTGCCGTCATACAGGATGTAGGCACGGTCGGTGATGGCCAGGGTCTCTCGCACGTTATGGTCGGTGATGAGGATGCCGATGCCCCGGGCCCGCAGGCGCCCGACGATCTCCTGAATGTCCCCGATGGCGATGGGGTCGATCCCCGTGAACGGCTCGTCCAGCAGCAGATACTGGGGCGACGTCACCAGCGCGCGCGTGATCTCCAGTCGCCGGCGCTCCCCGCCCGACAGCGTGTAGGCGGGATAGGGGGCCAGGGTGGTGAGATCGAGCTCGGCCAGGAGCTCCCGGGCACGTTCGCGCCGCTCGGCTGCGGTGAGATCCAGCGACTCGAGAATCGCTAACAGATTTTCCTCGACGGTGAGCTTGCGGAACACCGACGATTCCTGAGGCAGGTAACCCAGGCCCAGCCGGCACCGGCGATACATCGGCAGGGAGGTGATCTCAGTGCCCTCCAGGAAGATCCGTCCCCCGTCGGCGGCCAGGAGCCCCACGATCATATAAAAGGACGTGGTCTTGCCCGCCCCGTTGGGGCCCAGCAATCCCACCACCTCGCCGCGCTGGATCTCGAGCGAGACCTGGTCCACCACCTTGCGGTGCTTGAACCATTTGCTCAGGTCCTGGGCGACCAGGCCTTCCACCGTCAGCGCTCGCAGACCGCGCGCGGGGCCGCCGCGGTCTTGGACGCTCCCCCCTCGTCCCGGGGGTGGAACACCGCCTTCACCCGCTCCTGTTTGCCTCCCTGGACGATGCTACGGTCCTGGGCCAGGAAGATCGTGATGGTGTCTCCGGTCACCACGTTGTCGTCCTGCCAGACCCGGGCGTCCCCGATGAGCACGACCCGCTGGTCAAGATCGAAGTACTCCATCCGCTTGGCGGTGCCGGTCTTGCAGTCTCTAGTGATGAGGCGCACGTTTCCGGTGGATACCGTGCGAAGGATCCGGTTCCCCTTTTCGTCCAGATACAACTCCACCCGATCAGCGTACTGCACAGAGCCGTCCTGACGCGCCACAACATTGCCAAGGAAGATGACGACGCTTTCCTTGCCCAGGCGCTCCATGCGGTCGGCGTCGACGGTGACCGGCTGGTGCGGCTGCCCCAGGCTCGGGGCCACCTGGGCCCCGGCTCCGTTCACGCCGGCCAGCGTGACGCCCAGCAGCCCCAGCGCGACCAGGGCCCGTGCGATCACCGCCCCCGCTCGCCGGCAAATGTCGCCCGCACGCGGCCTTGCACGATGGTGGCCTCGTCGGCCATGCGAACGTCCAGGCCGCTGCCCTCGACGAGGGTACCATCCTGATACAAACGCACTGGCGCGTCAGTCCACAGTCGGCGTTCCGCACCTTTCCAGCGCAGCACGTTCGTCTCCAGCCGCAGTCCGTCGTCGGAGGTCAGCACCACGTTGTGCCGAAGCTCGACGTCACGGGTGTCCTGAAAATAATCACCCTCCTCGCCGACGATCGTCCAGGTCCGCTCGCGGTCCTGAACCCGAACCCGGATGTTGCGCAGCGTGGTCCGACGCTCGCGATCGAACACCGCCCCCTGGTCGGCGGTGAGCTGCCACGAGGTGCCGCCGGTGAATTGCTCCTGCAGGTCCACTTCCTTGATGCTGAGGTCAGCGCTCGAGGGCTGGGGGCCGACCGCCTCCCTGCGCACCGCCTGGGTGCGGGCGACCAAGACCGCCGCCACAACCAGGACAAACAGGATGACGACCGCGAGGATGCGGCGCGCTAGACGGTCCACATTTGGCTCCTTGCAATTTCGATACCAGCCTATCACACGCCCCGGACGCGGAAAAGTGAAATGCGGGAACGAGCCCTAGACGTCGATCTTCGCTCTCAAAATGTCATGCAGATGAATGACGCCGACCGGCCGCCGCTCGGCGTCGAGGATGATGAGGCTCGTGATCGCAAACGTCTCCATGATCTCCAGTGCCTTGACCGCCAGCTCGCCGGCCTCCACGGTCTTGGGGCTGCGCGTGGCCAGCTCGCCAGCCGTGAGATCTCCGATCGGTTCGGATCTCAGGTGGGCTCGGCGCAGATCGCCATCGGTGATCACGCCCAGCAACCGGCCCGCCTGATCCACCACCGTGGTGATGCCCAGGCGCTTGCGGGTCATCTCGACGATCACGTCCCTCATGCGGACGTCGGCGGCGACGACCGGAACCTCGTCACCGCCGTGCATGAGATCAGCCACGCGGACGAGGGTCTGCCAGCCCAGGGTGCCGCGCGGATGCAGGGCAGCGAAATCCTCGGGCCGCAGCCCGCGCAGCTCGAGCAGGGCCATGGCCAGGGCGTCGCCCATGGCCAGGGCCGCCGTGGTGCTGCAAGTCGGGGCGAGGTTCATCGGACAGGCTTCCTCGGCGACGGCCACGTCGAGGACGACTTCGGACTGCCGGGCCAGCGTGGAGCTCAGGCTGCCGGTGAGGAGCAGGATGGGAATCCCCAGCCGCTTGAGCACGGGCAGGATCGCCAGCAGCTCATCGGTTTCCCCGGAGTTCGACAGGGCCAGCACCACGTCGCCACGGGCCACCATGCCCAGGTCGCCGTGCACGCCTTCGGCCGGGTGCAGGAAATACGCCGGCGTGCCGGTCGAGGCCAGCGTGGCCGCGACCTTCCGGCCGATGAGGCCGGACTTCCCCATGCCGGTGACGATCACCCGCCCCCGGCAGCGGAAGAGCAACTCGACGGCCCGGTCGAAGCGCTCGTCGAGGCGCGGGACGAGGGCGACGATCGCCTCGGCCTCCAGCCGCAAGACGCGCTCGGCCAGCTGGCGCCACCCGCTCATGGGCCGACGGCGGCGCGGATCGCCCCGATGACATCCAGCAACCGGGGCAGATCGTCGATCCGCAGCATGTTGGGGCCATCCGAGAGGGGACGGCCGTCGGGCAGCGTGCGATCGGGGTCCTCGTGCATCTCCATGAACAACGCGTCCACGCCCACCGCGACCGCGGCTCGGGCCAGGGCCGGGACGTATCGGCGCTCGCCCCCGGAACGGGTGCCGCCCGCCCCCGGGAGCTGCACCGAGTGCGTGGCGTCGAAGATCACCGGGAATCCGAGCGTGCGCAACTGGACGAGTCCCCGCATGTCCACCACGAGGTTGTGGTAGCCGAAGCTGGTGCCGCGCTCGGTCACCAGAATGGCCTCGTTGCCGGTGGACCGCACCTTGTCCACCACGTTCTTCATGTCCCCCGGCGCCAGGAACTGCCCCTTCTTGATGTTCACGGGCTTGCCGGTGCGCGCCACGGCCAGGATCAGATCCGTCTGCCGGCACAGAAACGCGGGGATCTGCAAGATATCGAGGACCTCGGCGGCCGGCGCCACCTCCTCCACCTGATGGACGTCCGAGAGGACGGGCACACCCACCGTGTCCCGCACCCGGCGGAGAATGCGCAGGCCCTCCCTGAGCCCGGGGCCCCGATAGCCGTCGATCGAGGAGCGGTTGGCCTTGTCGTACGAGGACTTGTAGATGAAGGGGACGCGACGCTCGGCGGCGATCCCGGCCAGACGCTCCGCCGTCATCAAGGCGTGCTTCTCGTCCTCGATCGCGCACGGCCCGCCGATCAGCACGAGCGGCTGCCCGCCGCCGATGGTGATGGAGCCTACCCGCACCTGGCGCATGGGAGTGCTCACGCCGATCCCTGGTGGGCGAGCGCCGCGCGCACGAATCCAGCGAACAGGGGGTGAGGATCCCACGGCCGAGAACGGAACTCGGGGTGGAACTGACCGGCCACGAAATACGGGTGGTCGGGCAACTCGATCATTTCCACCACCTGCTTCTCGGCCCACACCCCCGACGCCCGCAGCCCCTCCTTCTCCAGCCGGTGGAGGAAATCGTTGTTGACCTCATACCGGTGACGATGTCGCTCGTGGATGATCGACTGGCCATAGAGCCGGGCGGCCAGGCTGCCTTCGGCGAGGAGCACCGGGTAGAGGCCGAGCCGCATGGTGCCCCCCTTGTCGGCAACGGCCCGCTGTTCGGGCAGGAGATCGATGACGGGGTTCGGGGTGGCGTGGTCGAACTCGGTGGAGTTGGCGCCGGCCAGCCCGCACACGTGACGCGCGAATTCGATGACCGCGCACTGCATCCCCAGGCAGATCCCGAAGTAGGGTGTGCCGTGCTCGCGGGCGAAGCGGACAGCCGCGATCTTGCCCTCGATGCCGCGGTCGCCGAAGCCCCCGGGCACCAGGATGCCGTGGGTGTCGCGGAAATGCGCCTCGGGGCCATCGCGCTCGATGTGCTCGGCGTCCACCCAGGTCACGTCCACCCGGGCCTCGTTGGCGATGCCGCCGTGGGCCAGCGCCTCGACCAGGCTCTTGTAGGAGTCTCTCAGGTCGATGTACTTGCCCACCACGGCGATGCGGGTCTGCCGACGAGGGGATTTCACGCGCTTGACGACTTCCTCCCACCGCCGCAGATCGCCGGGACGGGGATCCAGGCCGAGTTGCTTGACGATGATCTCGTCCAGCCCCTCCCGGTGGAACACCAGCGGCACCTCGTAGACGGTGTCCACGTCCTTGGCCGTGATCACCGCCTCCTCCTCGACATCGCAGAACAGGGCGATCTTCGACTTGATGCCGGGGGGGAGATAGCGGTCGGTACGACAGAGCAGGATGTCGGGTTGGATGCCGATAGCCCGCAGCTCCTTCACGGAGTGCTGGGTGGCCTTGGTCTTGAGCTCCTGAGCCGCCTGCATGAACGGCACCAGCGTGAGATGGATGTAGAGGACGTTGTCTCGCCCCACGTCCTTCCGAAACTGGCGGATGGCCTCGAGGAAGGGCAGGCTCTCGATGTCGCCGACGGTGCCCCCCACCTCCACGATCACCACGTCGACGTCGCCGGCGACCCGCCGGATACTGGCCTTGATCTCGTCGGTGATGTGGGGGATCACCTGCACCGTCCGCCCCAGGTAATCGCCCCGCCGTTCCTTCTGGATGACCGAGAAGTAGACCTTGCCCGTGGTCACGTTGTGATCCCGGGTCACCCGCACCGACGTGAACCGCTCGTAGTGACCGAGATCGAGGTCGGTTTCGCCGCCGTCATCGGTCACGAAGACCTCACCGTGCTGATAGGGGCTCATGGTCCCGGCGTCGACGTTGATGTAGGGGTCCATCTTCTGCAGGGTGACGCGGTAGCCGCGCGCCTCCAGCAGGGACCCGATCGACGCCGCCGCCAGCCCCTTGCCCAGCGAGGACACGACCCCGCCCGTCACGAAGATGTACTTGGGAGCCACGCCATCCCTCCTTTCTTGATCCAGTCTTCCACATACGCCACCTCGCCCTCCCGGTCGGTCACGACACCGTCCAGCCGGGCGTCGCGGAGATCGCTCAAGACCCGGGCCACCTCGGCGCTCCGGGGGACGCCGAGCGCGACCACGGCGTCGCCGTTGAGCGCCGGCCGGGCGTCCCGCGCGTGGCTGAGGAACCAGTCGATTGTGGATCGCACCCCGACCGTCCCGGTGAGCCACAGCCCGGCCAGCTCCACGTCCGAACGGTCCCACAGCGGGCGGGCCCGCTCGCTCGGCCGGCCAGTCGGGGTCAACCGGCCCGTCACCTCGGGGAGGGCGTCCAGTGCCCGGACGAGCCGGGCCAGGGGTTCCCCGCTGAACGCCAGGCGGGTCAGGGCGGAGGACGCGACCTCGCGCCCCTGGTCGGCGACGAGCGCCAGCACGGTCAGCTCCAGCGGCGCGATCGGCAGTCGGCGCTGCCGGCTCCAGCGGAGCGCCTCGGGCAGGGCGGCGACGTGGGCGGCCGTGCGCCGCGAGAAGCGGTAGCGGGGATCGAACAGGCGAAAGCTCCCCGCACCTCCGAGCCGCCGAAGGATTTCGGCGGGCTGCTCCTCGCCCAGGATGAGCTCGAGCTCGGCGACGAGCCGCTGTCCCGAGAGGGCGCCATACGGGCCCAGCCGCAGGGCGCGGGCCTGGGCGCGCACGGTCCAGGCATCGAGCGTCAGGCCCAGACGGGTCGCGTAGCGGGCGGCCCGGAAGATACGGGTGGGATCCTCGACGAACGACAGCGGATGCAACACGCGCAGACGCCGGTCGGCGAGATCGCCGCGGCCGCCGTAGGGGTCGAGCAGATCCCACCCGTCGGCGGCAAGCTCGACCGCCAGCGCGTTCACGGTGAAGTCGCGACGGCCGAGATCCTGAGTGATGGTGGACGGCATCACCCGAGGCAAGGCACCCGGGCGCTCGTAGCGCTCGGAGCGGGCCGTCGCGAAGTCGATCCGCCCGAGGCCCCCGCTCATGACCGAGGCGGTGAGAAAACGCGCATGCTCCACGATCGCCCCGCCCCGCGCGGCGAGGAAGGTCCGAGCCAGCGCGGGGCCATCGCCCTCGACGACGATGTCGAGGTCACGAAGGGCGGAACGGGCCAGCAGCGCGTCCCGCACGGTGCCCCCGACCAGGAAGGCCCGCACACCGGCATCGGCAGCGAGGCGGGTAAGGGTGTCGAGCGCGCCCCGGGCATCCTCGGTGAGTCGGTCCCGGAACCGTCGGCCCACCGGCACGCGCGTGGCCACTCCACCCGGTGTGGACATGACGGCGCCCACGAGCTGGCGCCGCTCGCGGACGACGACGGCGGCGGCGCCGGCCGCGAGCAGGCGGCGGACACCCACCTCGGGCTCGGACGAGGACACGACGGGCAGCGTCCGCACAAGCTCTTCGGCGGCGAGCCGGTCCAGACCCAGTCCCACCGCGCGGCTCAAATCCTGGCGCAGGACGACCTGCCCCTCGCCGGTTGCCACCAGACCGGCTTCGCGGCGTCGCGCCAGGGCCAGGGCCTCGCTAACGAGTGTGCGCGCCGGCACGCGCACGACCACGGCGTTCACCAGACCACCGGCGCCCGGTTCGGCCTGCGGATAGACCTGGGCGCGCTTGGCCATCACGCCCGGGCCCGGGGATGGAACTCGTCGTACATCCGACGGAGCGCGGCCGAAGGCAGATGGGTATAGATCTGCGTGGTGGCGATGTCGCTGTGGCCGAGCATGGCCTGCACCGACCGCAAGTCCGCGCCGTTCTCCAGGAGATGGCTGGCGAACGAGTGACGAAGCACATGAGGTGAAACGCGGCGCCGCAGGCCGACGGTGGCCCCGGCCCGAGCCACCAGCGACCACAGCGACTGCCGGGACAGTGGACCGCCCCGAGCATTGACGAACAGCCGCCCCGAGTCTCGCCGTCGCGTCGCCACCGGGCGGGCCACCCGCAAATAGCGCTTGAGCCAGGCCGCGGCCTCCTCCCCGAGCGGCACCAGCCGCTGCTTGCGCCCCTTGCCCGTGCAGATCACGTAGCCCGCCGTGAGGTTCACGTCCTCGAGCGCGAGCCCCAGACACTCGGAGGCGCGCATGCCGGTGGCGTAGAGCAGCTCCAGCAGGGCCCGGTCCCGCAGGCCCCTGAGCGTCGTGGTGTCGGGGCTCTCGACGACCGCCGCCGCTGTCTCGGCGGGCAGCGTGCGCGGCAGCGCCCGGGCCCCGCGTGGACGCTCCAGATGCTGGGTGGGATCCTGGGCGAGACGGCCCTCACGCATCAGATAGCGGGCCAGTCCGCGGACCGCCGACAGCCGTCGCGCGATGCTGGCCGGCTTGAGCCCATCGCGCTGCAGTCGCTCGAGGTAGGCGAGCACTTCCTCGGGACGCGCACGCTCGAGCCCCCGGCCGGTCGTGGCCAGGAAGGTCGTGAAATGGCGCAGGTCACCGCCGTAGGCCGCCAGCGTGTGGGGTGAGGCGCCGCGCTCGGCTCCCAGGGCGGCGAGAAATTCAGCGACGGGATCGCAACCAGTCGGGGGGCGGCGTAGACCAGCCAGCCCCCTACGCTCGCGCGGCCTCGGACCGGGCCTGAGCGGAGTGGGCACGGGTGATTATATCAACGCCCTCGTCCCGCCGGCAAGACGGCCCGGAGCGCGGTGGATTCGGGAGCCGCCAGCAGTCGGCTCGTGCCCCAGAACGCGACGGCGCCTCCGGCCACGGCCAACACCAGCCATGCGGCGTCGAGCCAGCGCGCGTCGGCCGCCGGCCATGCCCACAAGCAGAGCCCGCACCAGGCGACGAGCGGGACGCAGGCGGCGAACGTCCGACCCAGGCTGGCGATCAGCGCGCGCCCACCGAGTCGCCCGAGCCGTCGACGAACCACCCACAGCAGGAGCGCCGCATTCACGTACCCGCCCACCGACGAGGCCAGGGCCAGCCCCCCGTGGGCCAGGGGCCCCATGAGCGCCAGCGCGGCGATGATGTTCGCCCCGACCGAGAGGAGACCGAGCTTGACCGCCGTCCCGGGCTCGCCCAGCGCGTACAGGACCTGGGCCACGATGCGCGCCAGGGAAAAACCCGCGAGGCCTGCGGCGTACCAGGCCAGGGCCTGCGCGGTGGCCGCGGTGTCGTCCGGCCCGAAGCGGCCACGCTCGAACAACACGCGGGTGATCGGCGTCCGGAGCATGACGAGCCCGGCGGTGGCCGGCACGGCCACGAACAGGGCCAGGCGGAGCGTGAAATTCACGGTGTCGGTCAGGCCCCGACGGTCCCCCGTGGCGACCTGCCGCGACATGGCCGGCAGCGAAGCCGAGGCCAGCGCGATGCCGAACAGGCCCAGGGGAAACTCCATCACACGGTCGGCGTAGTAGAGAAACGAGATACTGCCGCCCGGCAGCAGCGAGGCCAGGAGCGTATTCACGAACACGGTCACCTGCACCGCCGCCAGGCCGAAGACCGCGGGCACCAGCAAGCGCCCTACACGGGCCAGCACGGGATGGCCCAGGTTGGCCGAGGGCATCACCAGCAGCCCGGCCTGGCGGAGGCTGGGCAACTGCACGAGCAGTTGCCCGGCGCCTCCGGCTAGCACGCCGACGGCTAGCGACAGAACGGGTGGTTCCATCCGGGCCGCCAGCAGCAGCACGGCCAGGATGATTCCCGCGTTCAACACGGCCGGCCCCAGCGCCGCCGCGAAGAACCGTCCGTGCGCGTGCAGGGCGCCCATGGCCAGCGCGGCCAGGCCCACGAGGACGAGATACGGAAACATCACGCGGGTGAGCAGGATCGCCAGCGTCATCTGTCCGGGGTCGTCGATGAAGCCGGGCGCGATGATCTTCAGGATCCACGGCGTCGCCACGATGCCCAGCAGCGTCGTCACGGTGAGGACCGCCAGCGACGCCGACGCCACCGCCCGCAGCATCTGGATGAACTCATCCCGGGCCCGGGTCGTGACGTACTCGGTGAACACGGGGACCAGCGCCGTGGAGAGCGCGCCTTCGCCCAGCAACCGTCGCAGAATATTGGGAATGCGGAAGGCAACGAAGAACGCGTCGGTGACGGGGCCCGCGCCGAAGGCCCGGGCCACGATCATATCGCGCACGAAGCCGAGGACGCGGCTCGCCAGCGTGGCCGTACCGATGCTCCCCAGCGCCCGCACGACCTGTTGCTCGACGGTCACGACCGCAGCGTCCGCGCCCGAGCGCCGGGGGCTCCGGCGACCCCCGGCGGCCCGAATCCGCTGGCAATCCGCCCCTCCTTGCGGCAGAATCCAGCGGGTATCTCCCAAGGAGGCACAGGCCGTTGGCCAACACGAAATCGGCGTTGAAACGGATCCGTCAGAACGAGAAGCGGCGGGCGCGTAACCGCACGGAGCGCTCGCGAGTTCGGACCGCGGTGAAGGTGGCCCGGGCCGTCGGCGTCGAGGGGGGCGCCGATGCCCGCGCGACGGCCCTGGCCGCCATCCGAGCCCTCGACCGAGCAGTGAGCAAAGGTGTGGTGCACCGCAACACCGCCGCCCGCAAGAAGTCGGCCCTCGCTCGTCGTCTCGCCCGTCTCGGCTAGGCCCGTGAGGTAACGGATCCGCGCGGCGGGACGGGGGCGCCGCTGCGCCTCATCCCGCACTCGCGAGCTCCGTGACCAGCGCGGTGAGCTCGGCCCTGGCCTCGCCCCCGGACTTGAGCCGCCACTCCGCCCGCCAGCATTTCTCCAGCCGGGCCACCAGGGTCTGCACGGACCTTCCGGTGGCGGCGGCCACGAGGGCTTCGACGGCGCCCGGCGGGCGCCGCAGGGTCCGCGCGATCTGCTCCACGGACTGGCCGCGGGCTCGCCACTCCTGAACCAGCAACGCCGTCCGCACCTCCCGTCCCAGCGTGGCCAGCACGAGCATGGCGTCCTCGGCGACCAGGAGCTGCTCGAGCGTGCGCAGCGCCAGTCCCAGCTCGTGCCGCTCGATGGCTCGGGTGAGGTCGAAGATCCCGCTCAGGCGATGCTCTCCCACCACCGCGGTCACCTCGTTCACCCCGACACCGGTGTTGGTCGGGCCTCCGGCGAGCGCGGCTTTGCGGACCTCGCCGAGCAGGGTGGCGCTGTCGTCACCGACCCACTGCACGAGGAGGCGGGCCGCCTCCTCGCTGACCGTGAGGCCCTCGACCGAGGCGCGCTGTCGCAGCCACTCCTCGAGCGCGCGACCCCGGCGGGGCAAGAGCTCGATCACCGCTGGCGCGGGCATCACGTCCAGCAGCCAGTGGGGATTCTTGCGGTCGCGGGACGCGCCCAGCGGCTCGTCGGCGAGCAGGAGCAGACAGGTGGTCGGGTTGGGCTCGGCCACGTACCGGGCCAGGCCTTCGGCGCCGCGCGCCATGAGCGCCTGGCAGCGGCGCACGACGACCAGGCGGAAGGCCGCCTGAACGGGGAGCGTGAGGGCGGCGGTCACCACCGCGTCCACCTCGACCTCTCGCCCGTCGAAGACGTCACGATCGAACACGGTCAGGGAGGGGTCGGGGGCCATCGCCCGGGTGGCCGCTCGCAGCGCGTCGTCGAGCAGCTGGGCATCGCCCCCATGCAACAGCGCGACGGGCGGCGGGTGACCCCGCTCGGCGCTCCGGAGGAAGGCGAGATAATCCACGCGCGACGGCTAAAAGCGGTCGAGCGTGAGGGCCACCACGGAGCGGCCGATCTCCACGGCGGCCGTGCGGAGCGCGGCGTCCTCCTGTACCAGCGTCTGCGCCGCCGCCGCCGCCACCTGGAAGTCGGCGCGCTCCTGGAACCCGCTGCGCTCGAACACCAGCCGGTTCTGGCGAAGGTCGCGGTAGCGCAGGTTCAGGGTCACCACGAGCCGATACCGACGCACGGCGGCGGAGGGATCGAAGGCCAGTGAGATCAGCTCGTACCCGGTGATCTCGCCTTCCAGGAGGGAGTCGGCTCGCTCCGCACCCACCACGCGCAGTCGCCCGTTCGTCGAGAAGGCCTCGACCACGGCCCGGGTGATCACGCTGTCCACGGCGGGCTCGGCGGTGCGGTTGGTGAACACCGGGACGGCGATGCTCTGGATGTGATCGGGCAGCGTCCCGCGGAACGAGTACCCGCAGCCCGCGACGAGGAGGAAGGCGACCACCACCCCAACGTCGGCGCCGACCCGGCCGGGGCCCCTCCTCACGAGCGGGTCACGATGTTGACGAGTCGGTTGGGGACGACCACGATCCGCTCGATCTGTCGCGACGTCAGCCAGGGGCGGACCTTGGTGTCGGCCAGCGCCTGACGCTCCACCTCGGCATCAGCGGCGTCGGCATCGACGGTGAGGCGACTGCGGACCTTGCCGTCCACCTGCACCACGACCGTCACCTCGTCCCGGCGCCGGGCGGCCGGATCGGCCTGCGGCCAACCCCGGCGGAACACGCTCTCCCGATGCCCCAGCTGGGACCAGAGCTCCTCGGCGATGTGCGGGCAGAAGGGCCCGAGCAGGACCAGCAACGTCTCCACGGCCTCGCGGAGGAGCGCCCGGCGCTCCTCACCAGTCACCCCGGGCGGCGACGAGGCCTCGAACGCGTGCAACGCGTTGACCAGCTCCATGATCGCGCTCACCGCCGTGTTGAAGTGGACGTCCCGCTCGATGTCGTCGGTGACACGGGCGATCGTCTCGTGGATCATCCGCCGGAACGCCCGCCCCTCCGCCGATAGCGACACCACCGCGCCTCCGGAGCGGGTCGTGTCGGGCGCCTCCCGAATCGCATCGACCTGCGCGGTCACGAACCGCCACACCCGGTTCAGGAATCGGAACGCGCCCTCCACTCCGTGGTCGTTCCAATCGAGATCCTTCTCGGGCGGGGCGGCAAACAGGGAGAACAGCCGCGCGGTGTCCGCGCCATACTTGCGGATCAGCTCGTCGGGATCGACCACGTTGCCCTTGGACTTGGACATCTTGGCGCCGTCCTTGATGACCATGCCCTGACTGAGCAGCGCGGTGAACGGCTCGTCGACCTTCACCAGCCCCAGGTCCCGGAGGACCTTGGTGTAGAAGCGAGCGTAGAGCAGGTGCAGCACGGCATGTTCGATGCCGCCGATGTACTGGTCCACCGGCATCCAGTAAGCGGCCGCCGCGGCATCGAACATCCCCCGCTCGTCGCGGGGTGAGCAGTAGCGCAGGAAGTACCACGACGACTCCACGAAGGTGTCCATCGTATCGGTCTCGCGGCGGGCCGGGCCCCCGCAGCGGGGGCAGCGGGCGCTCACGAACGAGGCGACATCGGCGAGCGGCGAACCGCCCTTGCCACGGATCTGGACGTCCCGCGGGAGCACGACGGGCAGGTTCTCCTCTTTCTCGGGCACGGTCCCGCAGCGGTCGCAGTAGAGGACCGGGATGGGGGCGCCCCAGTAGCGCTGACGGCTGATGCCCCAGTCCCGCAGGCGATAGTTGATCTTGGCCTCGCCGAGCCCCCGCCCCACCAGCCAGTCGATGGCCCGGCGCTTGGCCTCGGCCACGGTGAGACCGTCGAGGAAGCCGGAATTGACCTTGATCCCGTCGCCCGCGTAGGCCTGGCCCGTCCAGCCCGCCGGGCGCTGCACCGTCTCGACGATCGGCAGGCCGTGCTGGAGGGCAAAGTCCCAGTCGCGCTGGTCCTCGCCGGGCACGGCCATGATGGCTCCGGTGCCATAGCCCATCACCACGTAGTCGGCGATGAAGAGGGGGATTTCGGCGCCGGTGAAGGCGTTCACGACGCGGGCCCCGAGGCGGAGTCCCCGCTTGGGGCGGTCGGCGGCGACCCGCTCGATCTCGGTCTGGCGGGCCACGTCCGCCCGGAAGGCGTTCACCGCCGCCCGTTCGGCCGCGTCGTTCACCAGCTCGTCGACGAGCGGGTGCTCGGGCGCCAGCACGGCATAGGTCATGCCGAACACGGTATCCGGGCGGGTCGTGAATACACGCATCTTGAGCCGGGGACGCCCGGCCACCGGCAGATCGAACTCGGCGCCTTCGCTGCGACCGATCCAGTTCCGCTGCATGGTCATCACCCGCTCCGGCCACCCGGGCAGGCGATCGCACCAGGCCAGCAGCTCCTCGGCGTACTCGGTGATCTTGAAGAACCAGCCCTCGATGTCGCGCGGGGTGACGGGAGAATCGCAGCGCCAGCACCGGCCATCCTCCACCTGCTCATTGGCCAGCACGGTGGCGCAGGACGGGCACCAGTTGACAGTGGAGCGTCGGCGGTAGGCGAGGCCCCGCTCGAGCATCTTGATGAAGATGAGCTGCTCCCACCTGTAGTAAGCGGGATCGCAGGTGGTGACCTCACGATCCCAGTCGTAGGAGAGACCCAGCTTCTTGAGCTGGGTGCGCATGTAGTCGATGTTCTCGTTGGTCCAGATCGCCGGGTGCACGCCGTGCTCGATGGCGGCGTTCTCGGCGGGCAGGCCGAAGGCGTCCCACCCCATCGGGTGGAGCACGTTGTAACCGCGAAGCCACTTGTAACGGGCCAGGAGATCGCCGATGGCGTAGTTGCGGACGTGCCCCATGTGGATCCGACCCGATGGGTAGGGAAACATCTCCAGGCAGTAGAACTTGGGGCGGCTGGGATCCTCGCGCACGTGGAATTGCTTCCGCCCCTCCCACACGCGCTGCCACTTGGCTTCGATCTCCTGGTGGGGATACCGCTCGGTGGACATGATCAGGCTCGTGTTCTATCAGAGTTGACCAGCCGAGGCAAGAAACGGCCCCTCGGCACACCGGGCGTCCGAGGGGCCGGTCGGAGGGAACCTACATCTTCTTCTCCAGCTTCACCCCGGCGACCTTGGCGGCCTCGTCGGCCTTCTTCACCGAGTCGGCGTGCTTGCCAGTGTCGTGCAGCTTCTGGGCCTCAGCGATCAGCTTGTCGACCTCCGCCTTCTTCTTGGCGTCCGTCATCTTGGCCGACGCGTCCTTGAGCTGCTTGATCAGCAGGGGGCACTGGCTGGCCTCGGCCAGGGTCACCCCCAGGAACGCGATGGCCACGACCACGGCGAACACTGCCATCACCTTCTTCATTCGTCCTCACCTCCCCCCGAGCCAAGGTGGCGCTCGTTTGTAGAATCTCCCGGCGGCTCCCCGGGTTCCCCGGCCCTGCCGGCAGGGGCGGCGACCCCGGTATGAAAATGATCGAAGATGCGCTGGGCCAGCTTGGGCGTCACCCGGGGCACGGCGGCCAGCTCGGCGACGCTCGATTCGCGCACGCGCCGCGCCGATCCCAGGGTCTTGAGCAGACTGGTCCGAATGGTCGGCCCCACGCCGGGAATCGCGTCCAGCACCGACTGAATCGTGCGCTTGCTCCGGAGGGCCTTGTGGTATGTCACCGCGAAGCGGTGCGCTTCGTCGCGCACCTTCTGGAGCGTGTGCAGGGCCGGAGAGGTCGGATCCAGGACGAGCGGCTCCAGGGCTTCGCTGCGATAGACCTCTTCGCGCTGCTTGGCCAGGGCCACCACGGGGATCCAGTCCAGCCCCAGCTCTTGCAGCACCGCCAGGCCTACGTTGAGCTGGCCGCGGCCACCGTCGATGAGCACGAGATCCGGCAGGGGCTCGCCCTGCTCGAGCGAGCGCGAAAATCGCCGGCGCAGCATCTCGGTGAGCGAGGCGAAGTCGTCGGCCCCGGCCACCGTCCGGATGCGGAAGCGCTTGTAGTCGTCCTTCTTGAGAGCGCCGTTTTCCCACACCACCATGGCCCCTACCTGCTCGGCGCCCTGGATGGACGAGATGTCGTAACCCTCGATGCGGTTGGGCAACCCGGGCAGATTCAGGGCCCGCTGCAGCTCCTCGAGGACGAGCTGCTGGCGATTCTCGCGCGAGAGCAGATGATTCTGGAGCGCGATGGCGGCATTGGCCTCGGCCATGGCCACGAACTCCCGGCGGGCGCCGCGCTGGGGTACCACCAGCTGCACCCGGCGCCGGGCCAGGCCGCTCAGCCACTGACCGAGCAGGTCGGTTTCGGGCACCGCCTCCGAGACCAGGAGCTCCGGAGCCGGCGTGACGTGCTTGCCGTAGAACTGGCGCAGGAATGCCGACAGGATCTCGCCGTCGCTCCAGCCCGCCACCCGGTCGAAGAAGAAGGCCTCCTGCCCCATCAGGCGTCCCTTGCGCACGAAGAAGACTTCCACGCAGGCGTCCTGTCCCTGCCGGACCACACCGATCACGTCCTGGTCCACCGGCTCGGTGGAGATGATCTTCTGGCGCTCGCGGACCTTGTTGAGGGCCTGGACCTGGTCGCGCAGGACAGCGGCGCGCTCGAACTTCTCCTCCCCCGCCGCCGCCTCCATTTCCCGGGTCAGCCGGACCGCCAGGTCGTCCTCCTTACCCTCCAGGAAGGCCTGCACGGCGTGCACCGTCCTCGCGTACCCCTCCCGAGTTTCCCACCCCGTGCAGGGCGCGTTGCAGCGCTGGATATAGTACTGCACGCAGGGCCGCTCCAGACGGCCGTCGATCTTGATAGCGCAGGTCCGCAAGGGAAAGAGCTGGCGGACCAGCCGCAGCGTTTCCCGCATCGCGGTAGCCGGGTAGAAGGGACCGTAGTACTGGGCGCCGTCCGTGTGGACCCGGCGCGCGACGATGAGCCGCGGGAAGTCCTCGTTGGTGGTGAGCTTGAGGAACGGGTAGTGCTTGTCATCCCGCAGAATGATGTTGTATCGAGGTCGGTGCTTGCGCACCAGATTGGCCTCGAGCATCAGGGCTTCCAGCTCGTTGTCGGTGACGATGTACTCGAGGTCGTGGATGTGGCGCACCAGCGCGTCAGTCTTGGCGTCCCGGGGCCGGGACTCCTGGAAGTAGGAACGGACCCGGCTCCGCAGCGAAGCCGCCTTGCCGACGTAGAGGGCCTGCCCTTTGGCGTCGCGGTATACGTAGACGCCGGGCCGCTCGGGGAGGGCGGCCAGCTTCTCGTCGAGCTTCATGGGATCATTGTACCGGGCATGGGCACCCGGGCTGTCGCCCGCCCATGCCCCGCCGGAATCACCGTCAGCGAGCGATCATCCGCCTGACGAGAGTCGCGACATCGGTGGCCGTCAGCCGGTGGCGCACGCCCGGGCGCCAATGCCCGGTCAAACAGTCTGCGCCTTCTTCAGCGCGCGGACGCGGTCGCGCAGCTCCGCGGCCTGCTCGAAGTCCAGGCGGCGGGCGGCCTCGCGCATCCGCGTCTCCAGCTCGGCGATACGCCGGGCCAGGTCGGCCGGCGACGCGAAGCGCTCCTCGGCCGGGGCATCGACCTCCACCGTGTAGTAGTCGCGCTCGTACACGGTCTGGAGCAACTCGCGGATCGATGAACGAATGGATTCGGGCGTGATGTCGTGCTCGCGATTGTAGGCGGCCTGCAGGGCCCGCCGCCGCTCCGTCTCCCGGATCGTGGCCGCCATGGATTCGGTCACCCGGTCGGCGTACATGATGACCTCGCCATTGAGGTTTCGCGCGGCCCGGCCGGCCGTCTGAATGAGGGACGTCTCCGAGCGGAGGTACCCTTCCTTGTCGGCATCCAGAATGGCCACCAGGGACACCTCGGGGATGTCGAGCCCCTCGCGGAGCAAGTTGATCCCGATCAGGGCGTCGAACTTGCCCAGGCGCAGGTCGCGGATCACGGCCACCCGGTCGAGCGTGTCGATGTCGGAGTGCAGGTAGCGGACGCGGAGCCCGGCCTGCTGGTAGTACTCGGTGAGATCCTCGGCCATGCGCTTGGTGAGGGTGGTCACCAGGACGCGTTCGTCGCGCTCCGCGCGCAGCCGGACTTCGTGGAGGAGGTCGTCCACCTGGGACGTGGCCGGGCGCACGGTGATCCCGGGATCCATGAGTCCGGTGGGGCGAATCACCTGCTCGGCCACCGCCTCGCCCGCCATGTCGAGCTCGTAGGGGCCGGGGGTCGCCGACACGTAGACCGTCTGCCCGGTGAGCCGGGTGAACTCCTCGAAGGTCAGGGGCCGGTTGTCGAAGGCCGAGGGCAGCCGGAAGCCGTATTCCACCAGGGCCTCCTTGCGGGAGCGATCGCCGTAGTACATGCCCCGCAGCTGGGGAACGGCTACGTGGCTCTCGTCGATGATGATCAGCGCGTCGGGGGGCAGGTACTCGATGAGAACCGGTGGCGGCTCACCCGGCCGGCGGCCGGTGAGATGCCGGGAATAGTTCTCGATGCCGTGGCAGTAGCCGAGCTCTCTCAGCATCTCCATATCGAAGAGCGTCCGCTGCTCCAGGCGTTGCGCCTCGAGCAACCGGTTGCGCGACCGGAGGAACCCCAGGCGCTCCTGCAGCTCCTCGGCAACTGTACCCAGGGCCCGCTCGAGCTGGGCGGCCGGGGTCACGTAATGGCTGGCCGGATAGATGCGCACGCTATCCAGCTCTTCCCTGACGGCGCCCCGGAGGGGATCGATCCGCCGAATGGCGTCCACGACATCGCCGAACAACTCGACGCGCAAGGCCAGGGTCTCCTCGTTGGCGGGAAAGATCTCGACGACATCGCCGCGGACCCGGAAGGTTCCCCGGTGGAAGTCATAGTCGTTGCGCTCGTACTGCACGGCGATCAGGCGACGTATGATCTCGTCGCGGTCGATCTGCTCGCCGGCCCGCAGCCCCACGTGCATCTCCTGGTAGGTCTCCGGCGCCCCGATACCATAGATGCAGGACACCGAGGCCACCACCACCACGTCGCGGCGCTCCATCAGCGAGCGGGTGGCCGAGTGCCGCATGCGATCGATCTCGTCGTTGATGAGCGCGTCCTTCTCGATGTAGGTGTCGGACTGCGGGATATACGCTTCCGGCTGGTAGTAGTCGTAGTAGGAGACGAAGTACTCCACCGCGTTGTCGGGAAAGAACGCCTTGAACTCGCTGAAGAGCTGAGCGGCCAGGGTCTTGTTGGGCGAGAGGACCAGCGTGGGGCGGCCCATCCGGGCGATGACGTTGGCCATGGTGTAGGTCTTGCCCGAGCCGGTGACGCCGCGCAGGACGACGTGGCGGCGCCCGTCGGCGAGATAGTCGGTCAGCCGGGTGATGGCCTGGGGCTGGTCGCCCCGGGGGGGAAACTCCGACGTCAGCCTGAACAGGGCGCCCGGTTCACATTGAGGCGGGGACGGCCACCAGGTACTTGCGCCACGAATCCAGGAGCGAGGTCGCGTGCGGGTGCTTGAGCATGTGCGTGGAGAAGACGAACTTGGGATGCACCGGCTCGCGCAGGAGCCGCATCCCGACCTCGTCGGCCAGGCGGTTGCCCTTTTTGAGGTTGCAGCGCAGGCAGGCCGCTACCACGTTCGTCCAGGATGTGTCTCCCCCGCGCGAGCGGGGCAGCACGTGGTCGACGGTCAGCCGCTCCCCCCGGCGGTTGCAGTACTGGCAGGTGTAGCCGTCGCGGCGCAGGATGTTCTTCTTGTTGAAGGCGACCCGGTCGACGAAGGGCTTGCGGATGTAGATCGCCAGCCGGATGACCGCGGGCAGCACGAAGATCGTCGACGGCGAGCGGACAACTCGGGGCGAGGCTTCCACGGCCTCGGCCTTGCCGGCCAGCAGCAGAGTGATCGCGCGGCGACCGTTGGTGAAGTGCAGCGGCTCGAACGTCGTGTTCAGCACCAGGACGGCCACGTCCTCCATGATCGTGAGTCTCAGCATATTCGCGGGTGCCGGTGGTGTCAAATCGAGCGCCTCAGCCGCGCCGCAGATTGCGCAGCAGGAACAGGAGGTTGGCGGGCCGTTCCGCCAGTCGTCGCATGAAGTAGCCGTACCAATCCTCCCCGTACGGCACCAGGACCCGCACCGCCAGCCCCTGGGCGCGCAGCGCCCCGGGTAGGTCGGGCCGGATGCCGTAGAGCATCTGGATCTCGAAGCGATCGGCGCCGATGCCGCGCTCGCGGGCCCGCCGCCGCACGTGGGCGATGAGACGCTCGTCGTGGGTGGCGAAGCCGGTGTAGACACCGCCGGCGAGGGCGTCGGGAGCGAGCAGGCGCTCGGCCAGCTGGGCATAGGCGCGATCGACGTCCCGCTTGTCGGGAAACGCGACGGTCGGAGGCTCCCGATAGGCGCCCTTGCAGAGGCGCACCATGGCCCCCAGCGGGATCAAGCGCTCGACGTCGGTCGGCGTGCGGCGCAGGTAGGCCTGCAGGACACAGCCGATGTGCTCGGACCGCGGCCGCAGGCGGGCGTAGAGGTCCAGCGTCCGGTCCGTGTAGGCCGAGGACTCCATGTCG
The DNA here is from genome assembly GCA_036556905.1 of Candidatus Methylomirabilota bacterium. Lineage (GTDB taxonomy): Bacteria > Methylomirabilota > Methylomirabilia > Rokubacteriales > CSP1-6 > 40CM-4-69-5. Next base: position 67,591 of record DATBIM010000069.1, on the reverse strand, counting down.
ATCCACACGCGGCCGCCGGTCGCTCGTCCCTGCTCGAGCACCCGGGTGAGATTGCCCGCGCACACCGCTTCGCCGAGATCGAGGCCGAGGTGGGTCAGCTTGAGCGAGGGCAGCGCCACCAGGCGCCGGCGCTTGATCTCTTCGAGCAGGTGCACGTACACGGCGGCCGCCTGCTCGGCCTCCGCCGGCGTGGCCACGTTCTCACCCAGATAGGTGACGGCGCCCCACAGGTCGCGCGCGTTCAGGTCCGCGACGACCGCCAACGCCTCCTCGGTCGTCGTACCCGCCACGAACCGGCGCACGAAGCGCCGGGTGGCGGGGAGCCGCTCCATCCACGCGCCGATCTGGGGCCGGGTCGAGAGCGCCAGGAGCAAGGCGCGCAGGCTCATCGATTCCCCTCGACCGCCTCCGCCATGATGCCTTCCCGGAGCCCCCAGTCGCTGACCAGGACGGCGCCGGCGCCGGTCACCTCCAGCGCGGCGAGCGTGATGGCGACACCGGGAACGATGAGGTCGGCCCGGCCCGGCTCCAGGCAGGGCAGCCCGGCCCGCTCTTCCACGCTGAGCGCCCCCAGGCGGTCGCGCCAACGCTCCACCACGGAGCGATCGAGGCGGTGGCCGTGGACCCGGGCGCCGTCGTAGTGGGTAAGCCCGAGGTCGAGCGCGGCCAGCGTGGTCACGGTCCCCGCGGTGCCCACGAGATCGGCCTGGCCCGCCTGGCGGATCGCGGGGGGAAGCTCCTCGCGGAGCCGTCCACGGACGCCGGCTTCCATCTCGTGGTAGCGGGACCACTCCACCGCGTGGGGAAAGGGATACTGCTCGGCCAGGGCCACCACACCGAGGCGCAAGCTGACCGACGCCGTCACGCGGCCGTCGCAGGCCAGGACGAACTCGGTGCTCCCGCCGCCGATGTCGAAGGCCAGCAAGGAACCTTTCGGCGAGCCCAGACCCCGGAGGATGCCCAGCACGGTCAGCCGCGCCTCCTCCTCGCCGCTCACCACCCGGAGCGGGGCGCCGATCGCCTCCAGCGCCGCACAGAAGTCGGCGCCGTTCGTGGCTTCGCGAACTGCGCTGGTGGCGACGATCCGCACCTCGGCGGCGCCGGCCCGGCGGGCCCGCGCCAGGTACGCGGCGACGACTGCGTGCGTCCGCGCCATCGAGATCTCGCCCAGGCGCCCCTGGACGGTCAGGCCCTCACCCAGACGGGTCACCATCTGGTCCTGCTCGAGCACCTGCCAGTCACCCGCCGCCCCGGTTTCCACGACGAGCAGCCGAACGGTGTTCGTACCCAGGTCGATGCTCGCCAACCGCCGTGTCACCGCTGCTGCCCACCAACAGACAAACGCCCCGGCGCCGACCGGCCAGAGCCGGCGGCACCGGGGCGCTGGAGAGCGGGCCCGGAGGGACTACTTCGCCTTGAGGGTGCGGATGTAGTTGACGATCTCCCAGCGATCCTTCTCGGGCAGATGCTTCCAGGGCGGCATCGCCCCGCGACCGTTGGAGATCTTCCAGAAGAGCTCACCGTCAGCCTCTTTCTGGATCTTCGCCGACGTCCAATCTGCAGGCTTCGGAGGCGGCAGCGCTGCGGCGGCCGGGCCGTCGCCTTTGCCACCGGGCCCATGGCAGGGCACGCAGTTGGTCTCGATGTTCTTCTTGGCGTTCCCGACCCCCTTCACCGTGTTCTTGAGGGCCTTGGCTTCGGCCGGGGCCTTCCACTCCCCCTGGGCCCAGACTGCGCCAGTGCCAGCCCCCACCACCATGGTGGCCATCGCCGCCACCACCGCCAGCAACCTCCCGCGCCTCGTCATGATGCCTCCTCTCGCGTTCGTGACTGCCTGCATGACGCCGAGCCCATGTACCACCTGAGACGGAAGCGGTCAAGGCGCTATTCAGCGCCCCAGCGCTGCCAGCATCTCTTTGACACGCGTGAACTTCACGCGCGGGCGGGCGGGCCGCCCGCGGGCGACCTCCAGCTCGTCGAGCATTCGCCAGTCGGCATAGGATACGTACTGGGTCTGGCGCTCCCGCACCATCTGCTCGGCCGCTTCGGCGGCGGGGGCCGGCGGCGCCAGAATCCGGCCCTGCGCGAGATCCTCGATCATGCCCGCTACGGTCTCGGCGGCATCGGGCTTGTTGGTGCCGATGACACCGGTCGGCCCCCGCTTGATCCAACCCGCCGCATACTCGCCCACCCGCGGCCGCTTCGTGGCCGGGTCGATGACGCGGCCCCTGTCGTTGAGAATCACGCCCCCGGCCTCGTCGAACGGCACATCGGCCAACGGCAGCCCACGATACCCGACCGAACGGAACACCAGCCCGACGGGCAGATCCTCGAACTCGTCGGTGGCCTTGGCCTGCAGGCTTCCTGTCGCTGATGCGTACAGCCGATTCCTCACCAGCCGGATCGCCGCCACCTGCCCGCCCGGGTCCGCGGTGAGAGCAACCGGCGAGACGAGGAAGCGCAGGGTCAGCCGCCGCGGCTTGCCGGCGGGCGCCCGCCGGGCAAACTCCTGGAGGATCTCGACCTTCTTCCGGGTCGTTCGATCCGGGTCCCGCTCGAGGGCCTCGCGACTCGCCGGATCCAGCTCGACCTCGTCCGGGCGCACCGCGATATCCGCATTCGGCAGCTCGCCGAGCTCTCGGATCTCCGGGTTCGTGAAGGCCGCCTGGGCCGGTCCGCGGCGGCCCAGCAGGTACACCTCCTTGACGCGGCTCCGCGCCAGCGCCTGCAGCGCATGATCGGCGATATCGGTCTTCGCCAGCTCCTCGGTCGAACGGCAGAGGATACGGGCCACGTCCACGGCCACGTTTCCCACGCCGACGATGGCGACCCGCTCCTGGGCGAGGTCAAACTGGCAGTCGCGATAGTCGGGATGCCCGTTGTACCAGGCCACGAACTCGGTGGCCGCGTGGCTGTTGCGGAGATCCTCGCCGGGGATGCCCATCCTCCGATCCGTCTGGGCTCCTGTGCTGTAGACGATCTGGTGGTAATGGCGCCGGAGATCGTCCACACTGACGTCGCGGCCGAGCTCCACGCAGCCGAAAAAGCGGAACCGTGGGCTCGCGGCGACCTTGTCGAAGGTCACCGTGACGTTCTTGATCTTCTGGTGGTCGGGAGCGACGCCCAGGCGCACCAGGCCGTACGGGGTCGGCAGACGGTCGAACATGTCCACTTCGACAACGACCCCGTCCTGGCGCAGGAGCTGGTCGGCGGCGTAATACCCCGCAGGCCCGGCGCCCACGATGGCGACCCGAAGCGGACGCTCGGCCGTCCCCGGGCGCGCTGTCATCTCCGACGTGCCGACGACGACCTCCGAGCCGCGCTCATGACGCTCTCCTCCGCCCGCACGGGGCAATGCTCATCTTAGCGGGCCCGGCGCCCGACCGCCAACCAACAGAACGCCGCGGCCACGCCGTAGGCGCCGGCGATGCGCGCGGTGATCGCGTCGGGCGCGGAGCCGGGCCAGAACAGGGCGCCGTTCGGGAGGGGCGAGTGAATGACGCCGCAGAGGGCAGCCACGCTGGCCACGGCCAGGACGGCGGCGGCGACCTCGGCCCGCGCCTCCAGCATAGCCACCAGGACCCATGCCCACAGCAAGGCGGTGAGGATGAACCCGTTGCCCAGCACGACGAGCGCGGCCCAGGTGGCGCCAGCATCGCCTGCGAGATCGGCCGGCGTCCTGCCCAGCGCGCCGAGCAGGCCGCCCCCGACGATGAGCACCACCGCGGCGGCAGCCGGCACGAAGGCCAGCGCCACGGCCGGCCCGTGGCGCGCTGGCGAAGCCAGGAAGGCCTGCGCGGTGATCTCCAGTCCGATGAAGATCAGGATCGGGGCGACTGCGGCCTCGGGCAGGATCGCCACCAGCGCCGACAGCGCCCCCAGGGCCGCGCCGATACCGATCACGAGCCCGGTGGCCAGGGTGTAGCCCGCGCGCGCTCCCATCGCCTTGTAAGCGGGGTGCCCGATGTACGGGGTGTTCTGGATCACACCCCCGGCGACCCCGGCGGCGATGGTCGCCAGCGCCTCGGTCATGAGGATGTCGCGCGTCCGATACTCGTCGCCGGCCGCGGCGGCGGATTCCGTGTTGTCGATCCCGCCGATCACCGTCACGAGGGCAAACGGCACGGCGATCGAGACATAGGGTAGCGCAGCCGGCAGGGCGTCGATCCAGGCCAGCGTGGGCCAGGGCACGGCCAGGGCCAGTTCGCTCGCCGGCAACGCCGGCTCGGGGGGCGAGCCGCCGAGGGCCGCTCGTAGCCAGAAGATCCCCGCGCCCGCGACGACGGCGGCCAGGGCTCCAGGCATGCCGAAGGGCATGCGCACGCCGCCGAGCAGGGCCAGGCACAGCACGACGAGGCCCACCAGCCCGACCAGCGGATCGCGGAAGACCTTGAGCGCAGGGAGAAACGCGATCATCAGGATCGCCACGCCGGCGATGGAGCCGAGCAGGGCGGCCCGGGGCACCGTGCGTCGCGTCCAGTCTCCGGTGAAGGCCAGCGCGGTCTTGGCGAGCCCGATGGTGATGGTCACCGCCATCCCCACCTTCCAGGCAAGCGCGGCGTCTCCGGTCGACAGCTTTACCGGCCCCAGGACCCCGAACACCATGGCGAACAGGGTAGGCGTGTCGATGCCGAAGGGCATGGCTGTCACGTCGGTACGACCTGTGCGCCGCATCAGCCGCAGGGCCAGCCAGGTATAGGCCAGGTCACCGATCAGGACACCCAGCGCGGTGCCCGGCACCATGCGCGTGAGGACGAGCTCGGCGGGAAACCCGAACGCGCCGATCAGCAGGCTGGCCAGGATGACCAGGTTGGTGGTGTTGTCGAGGGCCAGGCCGAGGAGACCGTTGAGGTCGCCCGGGCCAATCCAGCGGCCCGGGCGGAGAACCAGGGGGCGCGCGGAGCTGTCAGGCGTCGCTATCGCGCTCCGGCAGCCCCGGCCCGCAGCAGCTCGCGGGCCTGAGCGCGGACCCGCTCGGCCATGCCGCGGCACCAGGCCAGGCTCCCCCGGTTGTCGGCCACTTCCTTGTAGTCCAGCTCCCACACCGGTGAGAGCCGGTCACCCAGGCGCACGCGAGTGGCGTACGCTCGTCCCTGCCGCTCGTCACCGGCATCGAAGGCGACTTCCACACGAGGATCCTCGCGTTTGGCGTGCGACCTGAGGAAGTTCTCGAGCCAGCGGGCCACCTCCCCGTACGAGCCACCGGAGAACGACATGACGGCCGGATTCTCCGCTCCCTCAGCACTCGTTGTAGCCGCAGCTCAGACACTTCTTGCAGCCTTCCTCGTAGATGAAGGTCGCCTGTCCGCACTCCTTGCAGAGGTCGCCGACGTTCTTCTTGCCGATGGCGAGGAACGACGTCGACAGCGGCGCCGGCTTCAGCTCCCCGATGTGCTCGGCCAGAGTCCGGGCGATGGCGTCGGGGAGCGAGAGGATCTTCGCCGTTCCGAACCCCGTGGGCTGGCCTCCCCCGATGCGGTTCAGCTGGCTGATGATTTCTTCGAGTCGTCGCTGAGCCGAGAAGGGCGAAGGAAGCCTCAGGACGAGGGAAATGAGACGCCCCAGCGCCTCGGCCACGGCCATGGTGTCGGAGCCGCCCTTGCCGACCTGCACGAAGACCTCGAAGGGATCGCGCTCCGGAGTCTCATTGACGGTGATGAACGCCGTCCCGATTGGCGTCTCGGTGCGATAGGTGGTGCCGGTGAGGCTGTGGGGGCGCGGCTTGATGATGGCTGGCCCCACGGCCGGCGCCGGGGCCTCGACCTTGTCCTTCCGGACCGCGCCGATGCCGACGTTGAGCACCTGCTCGCCCTTGCAGCCATCACGGAACACCGTGATCCCCAGGCAGCCCAACTCCCAGGCCAGCCGATAGGCGTTGGCCACGTCATCCTCGCCGGCCGCGTTGGGCAGGTTGATCGTCTTGGAGACGCCGTTGTCCGTGAAGCGCTGGAAGGCGGCCTGGTGCCGCACGTGCCATTCGTAGCCGATCTCGTGCGAGGTCTTGAACACCCGCTGCGCCGACTCCGGCATGCCGGGGATACCGTGCAGCGTGCCGCGGCGGGCGATCTCCTGCATGAGCGCGTCCGAGAACAGGCCCTGCGCGCGGGCGATGGCCTCGAAGGTCTCGTTCACGAAGGTGAGCACGCGCTCGCCGTCCGGTTGCTTGACCCGATGCTCGAAGGCCAGCGCGAAGATGGGCTCGACGCCGGACGAGCAGCCCGCGATCATGGAGATGGTGCCGGTGGGCGCGATTGTCGTCACCGTGGAATTGCGCATGGGCCGACCGTGCTGATAGATGGAGCGGCTCCAGTTCGGGAAGGGCCCCCGTTCCTCGGCGAGCCTGGCGGACTGGTCGTGCGCCGTGTCCCTGACGAAGGCCATGAGCCGCTCGGCCAGCGCGATGGCCTCTTCGCTGTCGTACGGAATGCCCAGGAGGAACAGGAGGTCGGCCCACCCCATGATGCCCAGGCCGATCCGCCGATTGGACTTCACGGTGGCGTCGATCTCGGGCAGCGGGTACGGGTTCATCTCGATGACGTCGTCGAGGAAACGCACGGCCAGACGGACCACCCGCTCCATCTCCTCCCAGTCGATCGTGACGTCGCCGCCCGGGCTCCGTCGAGCGAACTTGGAGACGTTCAGCGACCCCAGGTTGCACGCCTCGTTGGGCAGCAGCGGCTGCTCGCCGCAGGGGTTGGTGGCCTCGATCTGCCCCAGCTCGGGCGTGGGGTTCGCCGGACTGGCGTTGATGCGATCGATGAACACCATTCCCGGATCGCCGGTGCGCCACGCCGCTCGCACGATGCGGCTGAACACCTCCTGGGGCGACAACCGACCGGCCACCCGGCCGGTGTGCGGATTGATGAGATCGTAGTCCTCGCCCTTCTCCAGCGCCTCCATGAAGACGTTGGTGGCCGCCACGGAGATGTTGAAGTTGGTGATCCCGCCGTCGAGCTTGCACTCGATGAATTCCAGGACGTCGGGGTGATCGACCCTGAGGATCCCCATGTTGGCGCCCCGTCGGGTACCGCCCTGTTTCACCGCCTCCGTCGCGCTGTTGAAGACGCGGAGGAAGGAAACGGGCCCCGACGCGCGGCCGCCCGTGGAGGCGACGAGATCGTCCTTGGGACGCAGGCGCGAGAAGGCGAACCCTGTGCCCCCGCCGCTCTTGTGGATGATCGCCGCAGCCTTCACCGAGTCGAAGATCTCCTCCATGGAGTCGCCCACGGGCAGGACGTAACAGGCCGAGTACTGCAGCCCGTTCCCCTTGCCGGCATTCATCAGCGTGGGGGAGTTGGGGAGGAAGTAGCTATCCACCATCATGTCGTAAAAGGCTTCGGCCACCTCTCGAACCGCGGCGGCGCTCCGCCCGTAACGCGCCTCCCCGGCCGCGATGGACTGCGCCACCCGCCAGCACATCTCCTCTGGTGTTTCCACCACCTTGCCGTCCTGCCGGGTGAGGTATCGCTCCCGGAGGACGCGGAGGGCTGGTTCGGTCCACTTGCCGACTCTGGCCGGGCGGCTCTCCGACAACATGCTTCTGCCTCCTTTGGGGTCTCTTGCAGGCCTGCCTCCGGGGCGACCAGGTCACCGCCCCGGGGGGGTGTGCTACCGAGGGCCCCCCCCTTGAATCACTATATCTTGTGGCTGCGGGACTGTAGCACGCAGAATATCGCGGTCGTCAAGAAAAAACCTATCCACCGATCATCCACTATTTGTCCACCATGAGTCCCCAGCCAAGCCCCCGAAGCATCGCTGAGCATCGTGGTATCCTCACGGCGCTCAATTCGAGCCCAGGAGTTCGCGCATGGCGGTCGCACGAACCGAAGTCGCACTGCTGATGAGCGCCTGCCTGACGCTCGGCCTGGCGATCTCGCCCGCAGCGGCCCAGAGGCCGGCCGAAGCGCCGGCGCGACAGATCGTGGGGCGGCTGCTCTCGATGGACGAGGCCGTGGCCATCGGGCTGGAGACGCAGCCGCAGATCCAGGCCCGCCTCTTCGACTACGCGGCGGCGCGCTTCCGCGTGGATCAGGCCATGTCGCCCCTGCTGCCCCAATTCAGCAGCTCGGTGAGCACCAGCCGCAGCAAGAGCTCCGTGCTCCCCACCGGAACCGGCCTCACCGCCACCACGATCAACCGTTATCCCGACGAGACGCTCGTGGCCCAGGTCGCCCTCTCCCAGCTCCTGTTCGACTTCGGCAAGAACCTGGCGGCGACCGAGGCCGCCAAGAAGCTGAGCGCAGTGGCCCTGGAGGACGTCGAGCTGCAGCGGCAGCTCATCGCGCTGGCCGTCAAGGAAGCCTTCACGAACACGCTGTTCGCCCAGCGCCTGATCCGCGTGCAACAGCAGGCGGTGGAGCGCGCCGAGCTGAACTTGAAGTCGGCCCGGGGGTTCTTCGACGTCGGCACCCGGCCGCGATCGGACGTGGCTCGGGCCGAAGTGGACGTGGCCAACGCGCGCGTCGATCTCATCCGCGCCCGCAATGCCGAGCGCGTGGCCCGCGTGGCCCTCAACACCGCCATGGGCATCGAGATCGACACGCCGACGCAGGTGCAGGACAACCTCGTCTACGAGCCCGTCTCCCTGGACCGGGCCGAGATCCGCGCCGAGGCGCTGCGACAACGGCCCGAGTACCGGCAGGTCAAGCTGCAGGTGGAGGCGGCCGAGGCTGTGGAGCGCCAGGCGTTCCGCAACTTCTTCCCCGACGTTACCGGCAGCGGTACCTATGGCGGAGTCCGGGAGGAGCTGGCGGAGGTGTGGAGCCTCACCCTGTCACTGACCTGGACCATGTACGACGGTGGCGGTCGCGTGGCCCGTTACCGCGAAGCCCAGGCCAACGTCGACGGGGCGCGCTCTCGTGTGCGCGCACTCGAGCTGGACCTGCTCCGGGAGGTCGAGCAGTCCCAGATCACTATCGAGGAGGCCCAGGAGCGCCTGCAGGCCGCCCAGACGGCGGTCGTGTCCGCGCAGGAGAACTTTCGCCTGGCCCAGGGCCGTTTCGACGCCGGCGTCGGCACGATCCTCGAGCTCACCGACGCCCAGCTGGCCCTCACCCAGGCCCAGAACGTCGAGGCCCAGGCGCTGGCCGACTACCGGATCGCGCTCTACCGGCTCGACCGGGCACGCGGTAGGCGATAACGACGGCAGGCGGTAAGCTGGAGGGAGGTAAACGACCGGACCCGGGAGGGACGTCTAAATACGCATGAAGCGTTACTTCTTTCTAGCCCTCGTCATGCTGGCGGTGGCGGCCGGCGTCTGGGGCTATTTTTATGTCCAGAGCAGGGGCAGCGCCCCGCAGTTCCGGCTCAGCCGCGTGGAGCGCGGCCCCCTCACTGCGGCCGTGTCGTCCACCGGCACCCTCAACGCGGTCACGACGGTCCAGGTCGGCAGTCAGGTATCCGGTCAGATCAAGCAGCTCCTGGTCGATTTCAATTCCATCGTCCGCAAGGGCGAGATCATCGCCCGGATCGATCCCGAGACGTTCGAAGCCAAAGTGAACCAGGCCCGCGCCGAGCTGGAGGGTGCCAACGCCTCGGTGCTCAACCAGCAGGCCCAGGTCGAGCGCGCCCGCGCCGAGGTCGAGAACGTCCGGGCCGCTCACGCCGAAGCCCGGGCCCAGACGGCGAGGGCCCAGGTGGCCCTGGCCGACGCCCGCCGCGACCTCGAGCGCAAGACCGAGCTCTTCCGGCGGGAGCTGATCGCCCGGAGCGAACGCGACACCACCCAGGCCACCGCGGACTCGGCGGAGGCCGCGCTGGAGGCGGCCCGGGCCAAGGAGCAGGCTGGGCTGGCGGCGATCAACTCGGCCCAGGCCCAGCTGCGCGTGGCCGACGCGCAGCTCAAGACGGCCCAGGCCCAGGTCCGCCAGAAGCAGGCGGCACTCCAGCAGGCGCAAGCCGACCTCGCCCACACGATCATCCGTGCCCCCGTCGACGGCGTCGTGGTCTCCCGCCAGGTGGACGTGGGCCAGACCGTGGCGGCCAGCCTGCAGGCGCCCGTGCTCTTCACCATCGCCCAGGACCTGACCAAGATGCAGGTCGACACCAGCGTCGATGAGGCCGATATCGGTCGTGTCGAGCCCGACGGCCCGGCGAGCTTTACGGTCGATGCCTTCCCTGGCCAGACGTTCGCGGGGCGCGTGACGCAGATCCGCAAGGCCCCTCAGGTCGTCCAGAACGTGGTCACCTACACGGTGGTCGTCGCCGTCGACAACCCCCGGGGCCGGTTGCTCCCTGGCATGACGGCGAACGTGAGGCTCGTCGTCGCCGAGAAGGCCAGTGTGCTCCGGGTCCCCAACGCCGCCCTGCGCTTCCGCCCCACGGGCACCGACAGCGGCGACACCGACGGCGGCGGCGCGGCCCGATCCGGGGGCGGCGAGCCGTCGGTGGCCGAGATCCGGGAGCGTCTGGTGAAGGGGTTGAAGCTGTCCCCCGAACAGCAGACGCGCCTGGATCCGATTCTCGAGCAGGGTCGTCAGCAGATGGTCGAGCTCCGCAAGGAAGGCCTGAGTCCCTGGGCGCACCGCTCGCGCGCCCAGCGCCTTCGCGAAGCGACTCGGGCGCGAATCCGCGAGATCCTCACGCCGGAGCAGCAAGCGAGCTTTGACGACTTTCGCGGTGGCGAGCGCACGATGAGCGGGCGTGTGTTCGTCATCGGCGCTCATGGCAAGCCCAAGTCGGTGAACGTGAGGCTGGGCATCACGGATGGGACCTCCACCGAGGTCCTCGGCGGCGACCTCACCGAAGGCCAGGAGGTCATCGTCGGGGCCAGCGGCGCCAGCGGTCCGGTTCGCCCGGGCGGCGCCGGCGGCGGGCCGCGAATGAGGCTGTGACGTGGGGTTAATCGAGACGGAGGCGATCACCAAGGACTACCGCCTGGGGCCGCACACCGTCCACGCCCTGCGCGGGGTGACCGTCGGGATCGATCGGGGCGAGTTCGTCGCGGTGATGGGCCCGTCGGGCTCGGGCAAGTCCACCTTCATGAACATCCTGGGCTGCCTCGATACCCCGACGCAGGGACAGTACCGACTGGATGGCCTCGACGTGGGGCGACTGGCCCGAGATGAGCTGGCCCGCATCCGAAATCGCCGGGTCGGATTTGTCTTTCAGCAGTTCCACCTGTTGCCGCGCATCAGCGCTCTGGAGAACGTCGAGCTCCCGTTGCTCTACGCCGACCTCTCGGCCCGAGAGCGGCACGCGCGCGCCCGGGCGCGTCTGGAGGCCGTCGGCCTGGCCGACCGCGCGGCCCACCACCCGAACCAGCTCTCCGGCGGTCAGCAACAGCGGGTGGCGATCGCCCGCGCGCTCGTCAACGAGCCCGCCGTCCTCCTGGCCGACGAGCCCACCGGCAATCTCGACTCGCGGACCAGCGTGGAGATCATGGCGTTGCTCCAGCGTCTGAACCGGGCCGGGCTCACCATCGTCCTCGTCACTCACGAACCCGACATCGCGGCCTACGCGCGCCGGGTCCTGGCCTTTCGGGACGGACGCGTGCTCCGTGACGAGCCGGTGCCCGTCACCCGCGACGCCGTCGAGGCGCTGGCGGCGCATCCCGAGGAGGCGCTGGCGTGAACGTTTTCCAGTCCGCCCGGATCGCCCTCGGCGCGCTGCGGGTCAACAAGCTCCGCAGCGCCCTGACGATGCTGGGGATCATCATCGGCGTCGCTGCGGTGATCGCCATGGTGAGCGTGGGTGCCGGCGCTCAGGCCCGGGTGGCCGAGCAGATCCAGAGCCTCGGGGCCAACGTGATCATCGTGCTTCCGGGCAGCGTCAGCGCCGGCGGCCTCCGTCTCGGCTACGGCACCCAGCCTCGGATCACCGAGGACGACGCCAGCGCCGTCATGCGGGAAATCGCCGCCGTCCAGGTGGCGGCGCCTTCCACGCGGGGCGGCGCCCAGGTCGTCTTCGGCAATCTGAACTGGTCCACCGCGGTCCAGGGCGTCACCGCGGACTATTTCGAGGCCCGCGACTGGTTCGTCGTTGCCGGCCGCCCCATCGGTCCTGAGGACGTCGAAGGCAGCACCAAGGTCGCGCTCCTCGGCCAGACCACCGCGCAGAACCTGTTTGGTGGGACTGATCCGCTCGAGCAGATCATCCGCATCAAGAAGGTCCCCTTCACGGTCGTGGGGGTCCTCGACCGCAAGGGACAGAGCTCGTGGGGGCAGGACCAGGATGACGTCATCCTGATTCCCCTGTCGACGGCCAAGAAGAAGATCCACGGCGTGAACCAGGCCAGCCCTCGCGCGGTCGGGGCCATCTCCATCAAGATCCGACCCGACCAGGACATGGCCGACGCCGAGGAGCAGATTCGGGCGCTGCTGCGCCAGCGCCACCGGCTGCAGCCGTTCCAGGACGACGACTTCTGGATCCGGAATCTCTCGGAGATCCTTCAGACCCAGGAGGAGTCGTCCCGGGTGATGACGTATCTGCTGGCCGCGATCGCCTCCGTCTCCCTGCTGGTGGGTGGCATCGGCATCATGAACATCATGCTGGTGTCGGTCACCGAGCGCACGCGCGAGATCGGCCTCCGGATGGCGGTGGGGGCCCGCGGGCGCGACATCCTGTTGCAGTTCCTCGTGGAGGCCATCACGCTCTCGCTCATCGGCGGGGCCATCGGCATTGCCCTGGGCCTCATCGGCTCCCAGGGCATCAGCTACCTGGCGGAGTGGCGGACGCTGGTCGCCCCCGAGTCCATCGGGCTGGCCTTCGGCTTCGCCGCCGCCATCGGCATCTTCTTCGGCTTCTATCCCGCCCGCAAGGCCGCGCGGCTCGACCCGATCGAAGCGCTCCGCTACGAGTAGCGGAGCCCGCCTGATCGCAGCCCGAACACCGGGTCCGCCGCTGCAACCGTGTCGCACCCCGCGTGAATGGGGGAGATGTGGAGGGGGGCGCGTCTCGTGCCCCACTCCACCACCGAGATAACCGCCGTCACCGGGCTCGGCGCGCGAGCAGCGCCGACGCCTCCAGCAGGCCGACCGCGACGCCGCACACCAGCACGAGCACGTTCAGGCGCACCGCCTGGCGGTGGGTCGCGGCGAAGGCGGCGTCATCGCCGGCGCGCCGGGCCTGGTTGGCCGCCGGCAGACTGACCCCCAGCGCCCAGACGAGGCCGATCACCATGACCGCGCCCAGCGCGGCCCCCGCCAGATGCCGCAAGCGCCCCGCGCCGCGCCACGCCGCCAGCACGACCAGCGCCCCCACGGCCAGTCCCGACAGGGCGATGCCCCACTGGTAGTACGCCGGCAGCAAGACCGCGACCAGCTCGCCGGCCTCCCGTCGCTCCAGGGTGCGAAACAGCCGCGGCGCGGCGACGAACGAGAAGAAGGCCATGATGCCGACCCAGGACGCCATGCACGCCAGGACCAGGGCTCTGAGCGCGCTCTTCACTGCCTCGGCCCCTCCGCTCGTCATCGTCCCTCCCCCCGGCTCGCCGAGCGCTCGCGATGAGCATCGGCAAGGGCGGGCCGACTGTCAACGGCCCTGATTGACACTCCGCCGCCGCCGACGCTAGAGTCCGGCCGATGTGGTGCCGCCTGGCGCCGCTCGCCGCTGCGCTCGTCCTGTCCGCGCTGCTGCCGGCCGGGGTCGGCGCCGATACCCGTGCCGAACAGCAGGCCCGCGAGCTGATTGCCCGTTATCACGAGGACCCCACCCGCCTCGACCGGGCACGCGATCTCCTGGAGGCGGCCATCAAGCAGGAGCGCCGGGTGGACATGCTGATCCTGCTCTCCCGTGTGCATTTCCTCGTAGGTGACGTGCGGGCGACCACCCCCGAGGCGAAGCTGGCCGCTTACGATCGCGGTCGGGAGATCGGGCAGCGCGCGGTCGAGCTGGCACCCCGGAGCGAGGAGGCGCACCTCTGGTACGCGATCAACACCGGGCGCTGGGGACAGACCCGGGGCGTGGTGCGCTCGCTCTTTCTCCTGCCCACCGTGCGCGAAGAGCTCGCCGCCATCTTCGCCCTCAACCCCAAGTCGGTGCGGGGCCACGCGCTGGCCGGCAACGTGATGTTCGAGGTGCCGGGGTTGCTGGGCGGGGACCACAAGAAGGCCGAGGAGCATTATCGCAAGGCGCTGGAGATCGATCCCCGGTTCACGGTGGTACGGGTCGACCTGGCCCGCTTGCTGATCGCCAGCGGCCGCCACGACGAGGCGCGGCGGGAGCTCGGCCGCGTGATCGAGGAGCGCGCTCCGACCAGCATCGCCGACTGGACCGTCAAGGACGTTCCGCGGGCCCGGGCGCTGCTCGACTCGCTCAAGGCCAAGCCCTGAGGATCGGGGACGTCATCCGCCGGCTCCAGCAGACACGGTCGGCCTGGAGCCCGACCGCGCTGGCGGTGGTGGCCGCCGAATCACGCGATCCTTTCCGGGTCCTGATCGCCTGCATCCTCTCGCTGCGGACCCAGGACACCACGACCGGCCCGGCCGCCGCGCGGCTCTTCGCCCTGGCCGGCACGCCGCCGGCCATGCTCCGACTCACCCCACGCCAGATCGAGCGCGCCATCTACCCGGTCGGCTTCTACCGCACCAAGGCCCGCGCCATTCGGACGATCTGCCATGACATCATCGAGCGCTTCGACGGCCGGGTCCCCGACGAGATCGATGACCTGTTGACCTTCACGGGGGTGGGCCGCAAGACCGCGAACCTCGTGGTCACGATGGGCTACGGCAAGCCCGGGATCTGCGTGGACACCCACGTGCACCGCATCTCGAACCGCCTCGGCTATGTGCGGACGAACACGCCGGACGAGACGGAGCAGGCGCTGCGTCGCCGGCTCCCCCGCCGCTACTGGATCGGCTACAACGATCTGCTCGTCAGCTTCGGCCAGAACGTCTGCACTCCGATCTCACCGCGCTGCTCGCGCTGTCCCGTCCGCGCGCTGTGCCGGCGCGTCGGGGTGACGTCGGCCCGCTAGCCAGCGCGCGCAGCCGGGCCAGGTTGCGCCGGTCGGCCAGGGGCTCCGGCGCTTTCGGGGTCTCCAGCACCTTGGGGATGTCGCGGAAGCGGGCGTCGATGAGGAGCCGGCGGAAAGCGGGGCGACCGAGGTAGCCCTGACCGATGTGCTCGTGACGGTCGAGGCCGGAACCCAACCCGGCCCGGGCGTCGTTGAGATGGAAGGCCAGGACCCGCTCGAGCCCCACCTGCTCCGCGCACTCGGCAACGGCCGCCTGCCACCCCGGCGCCGAGCGGATATCGTACCCCGCGGCGAACAGGTGGCAGGTGTCGATGCATACGCCGACCCGCTCCGGCTGCCGGACTCGCCCGATGAGGACGCCGAGCTCGGTGAGGCGGCGGCCCAGGGTGTCGCCACCACCGGCCGTGTTCTCCAGCGCGATGCGGATCCGGTAGCCGGCGGTACGACGCGTGGCTTCGTCGAGGGCCGCCGCGACGCGGGCCAGTCCCGCGTCCAGGCCCGCCCCCAGATGGGAGCCGGGATGGACGACCAGGCAGCCCAGGCTCAGCGCCTCACCCCGCTCGAGCTCATCGACGAAGGCGTCGACGGCGCGCGCCCACTCTGCCGGGCGCGGGCCGGCCAGGTTGATCAGGTAACTGGCGTGGGCGAAGACCGCGCGGATGCCCGTGCGGCGGCGCGCGGCCGCGAAGGCGCGGACGTCGTCGGGGGTGAGCGGTGGTCCGGCCCACTGTCGCTGGTTCTTGAGGAAGATCTGTACCGCCCCGCAGCCCAGGGCCTCACCGCGCTCCAGTGCCCGCCAGAGTCCCCCGGCGATGGACATGTGGGCGCCGAGCTCGTCCCTGCTTGGAGGGGGGCACGTGACGCGCCCCCCTCCAAACCTCCCCCATTCGCGTGGGGTGCGACGACCCGCGCTGTCTCCCTTCATGGCGGCCTGTCCAGTGCGGGGGCGAGCAGCTCGCCGACGCGCCGGCGCCGGTAAGCCCAGATCGCGGCGAGCTGGCGGCCGACCACCAGCGCGTTCAGCGAGCGGCCGATCGGACCCAGACGCAGCTGGTAGCGCACGTAGTCCTCCACCGATGTCCCGCCACGCTCCTCCCGGAACAGGTGGCGGTGCTCCCACTTGTGGTAGGGCCCGCGAACCTGAACATCGACGAAGTGGCCCGGCGGGTCGTACTCCCGGATGAACGCGCGCCAGCGCAGGGGCATCCCGAGCCAACGAATCCCGTAATCGAAGACGGCGAAGGCCGCCATGGTCGGCGCGGGAGTCAGCAGCCGGAACGCCAGCCAGGGGGGAGTGATCCGAGCCAGGTTGGCGGGCTCGGCAAAAAAGGTGAACACCTCAGGGCGCGGACGGTCCAGCCACACACGCGACTGCAGAACGTGGTCGGGCATGACCCGCGCCAGTCCGCCTCAATAGCGTGCGCCGCGGATGAACCGCGCGATGCCGGTGGCGACCTCGGCCTCTTGCTCGACGAAGCCGTGCGGCGTGCGCCCTGGCATCCGGATCGCCTCCAGCGGAACATCGAACACGGTGTGCGTCAGCCACGGCTTCTGTCCGCCCCGGCCACCCGCCATCAGCGCCGAGACGGGGCGGCGACCATCAACGCCAGCGCGGCAAGCACCGCGGGCCGTGTCACCACCGCATGAGCTCAGCCGAGCTTTCGGACCTCGGCCAGGATCTTATCGGGATCCGGCAGCTCGCCCTTGCCGTAGCGTTCGGTGTAGCGCACCACCCCGTGGCGGTCGATGACGAACGTCGCGCGGACGTTGGCGTTCCAGTCGGGCCAGTAGACTCCGTACTGCCTGGCCACACTACGCTGGATATCGGAGAGGAGCGGATAGTGGCTGATGCCCACCGTCTTGGCCCAGTTTTCATGACTGAAGGGGCTGTCAGTGCTCACGCCCAGAACCTGGGCATTGGCCGCCTCGAAATCGCGCACGCGCTTATCGAAGGCGGGCATGCAGGTGCTTCAACCGGGCGTCCAGTCGAGCGGGTAGAAGAGCAGCACGACATTCTTGCCGCGGTAATCGCGCAGGCTGACATCCTTGAGCCCGATCGTCTTGAGAGTGAACTCGGGGGCGGGATCGCCTACCCGGAGGGTCGTTTCGCCGGCAGTGCTCACTCGCGGTGTCCTCCTTTCGCCGCGCGGCGGCTGCCCACGCCACGCCGCGTCATGATAGCACGCTCCCCCCGAGCCTTGGCCGCGGGCTTGCGCAACGCGCTCCAGCGCTGGCGGCGACTGGCCTCCAGCGGCGTGTCGGCCAGCCCGAGATATCCGGCCGCGGTGGTCACCCGGCCCGTCTCGAGCAGTCGTCCGAAGCGCTCACCCCAGCGCGGATCGCGCAGGGCGTGGTGATCGAAGACAACGCGGCAGCCGGTGGACTCGATGACCCGGAGCAGATGGTCGATCCCGCGGTCGATGGTCGCCGGACCCACGATGTGCTCGAGATACGAGGGCGGACCGGAGAGATAGAGCAGCGTGGGCCGCTGGCGCGTGAGGTAGGCGGCCGCCACCGGAGAGAGTGGACCCTGCACATCGGAGGCGAACACGAAGCGCTCGCGCTCGGCGTGGTCGACCACCGTGAGGGCCACGACGTAGCCGAGCGCCGTGCCCTCCACACCGTGGGCCAGCGGAGGCGACACCTCGAGCGTCAGCTCCCCTTCCCGACGGATCGCGGCGTCCGCCGACTCCACGCGGGCACGGCCGCTGAGGGCCCGCCAGAGCTCGGCCCCCCGCCGCGCCTGCTGTCCCTGCAGCATCCGGCGGGGATCCTTGGCCAGGACCAGGCGACCCGCGTAGGAGACCGGATCGGAGCGGAAATGGTCCTCGTGGTAGTGGCTGACGAAGAC
The DNA here is from genome assembly GCA_036556905.1 of Candidatus Methylomirabilota bacterium. GTDB lineage: Bacteria > Methylomirabilota > Methylomirabilia > Rokubacteriales > CSP1-6 > 40CM-4-69-5. The sequence continues at coordinate 49,826 of DATBIM010000069.1, read as the reverse complement.
GAGCTGGGCTCGCGCGGCATAGGCGGAAATGCGGTCGTTGACCCGGCGCAGCGCCTCCCACTCCGCTTCGCTGGGGGGAAGGCCGAAGCGGGCCGGCGCCAGGGTGGCCCCGGGGTCGACCAGGATGCCCGTGCCGGCAACTTCCACGAAGGTGGCCATGGAGCGCACACCCAGCGAGTCGGCGCCCAGGGGAACGACCTTCATTTGAACGACGGCCCCCCGGTTCGCGTGGCGCCCGACGACCCGTACAGTCTCTCGCGATCCCTCAGAGACATCGACCGCCGTCGACCTCCAGGCAACTGCCGGTGATCATGGCGGCGTCGTCGGAGGCGAGGAAGACGGCGGCCCGGGCGACATCGTGAGGCAGGTTGAGCCGGCCGAGGGGAACCGTGGCCACGTAACGGCTCAGGCCCTCCTCGTCCACTTCCTTCTTGTTCATGAACGTGGGCAGCATCGGCGTGTGGGTGGCCACCGGCGCGATGGCGACGACCCGAACCCCGTAGGGCGCCGCTTCCAGGGCCAGGGCCTTGGCCAGCGTGGTCACCGCGCCCTTCGAGGCAGCGTAGGTCTGACTGCCCGCCCGGGGTCGGATGGACGCGGTCGAGGCCGTGATGAGAAAGACCCCGCGACGCTGCCGCTTCATCACCGGCAGCGCGTACTTGGCGCCCAGCCAGACGCCCTTGACGTTCACGGCCATGATCTGGTCGAAGGCCGCCTCGTCGACGTCCTCGATGTCGAGCTTCCACTGCGGGACGCCGGCGTTGGCGTGGAACACGTCGAGGCTCCCGAAGGTCGCCACGGCCCGCTCCACGATGCGCTGGTTGTCGGCGGCGCTGGTGACGTCGGCGCGCAGGCTCAGCGCCCGGCCCCCCGCCTTCTCGATCTGGCCCGCGGTAGTCTTGGCCCCCGCCTCGTTGATGTCGGTCACGACCACCCGCGCGCCTTCGGCCGCCATCGCCATCGCCGTCGCGGCGCCGATGCCGGACCCGGCGCCGGTGATGATCGCCACTCGGTCCTTGAGCTTCATCCCATCCCGCCTCTAGAGCGCTACCTCGGCCATCGTGCGAACCGCGGTGGCGTCGCCGCCGATCATGAGCGTCGTCACCCCCGCCGCCTTCCATTCGGCGAGCCGTTCCCGGATGCGCTCCCGCGGCCCGCAGAGAGCAACGTCGTCCACGAGCGCGTCCGGCACCGCCGCCTCGGCCTCGGCCTTGCGACCGCCGAGGTACAGGTCCTGGATCGTGCGCGCCGCCTCGTCGTACCCGTAGCGGCGCACCAGCTCATTGTAGAAGTTCTTCCCCCGCGCGCCCATCCCGCCAACGTAGAGGGCGAGGCGCCCCTTCATCCGCGCCCGGCATTCCTCCACGCGGTCACCCACCATGACGCCGACCGACGGCATGATGTCGAAGCGCTCCGGCGTGACTGCCGAGCCCCCCGCCGCCCGAAATCCCTGGCCGAGCCACTCCCGGAACATCTTCATGTGCCGGGGCGCAAAGAACGTGGGGATCCAGCCGTCGGCGATCTCCGCGGCCAGGGCCACGTTCCGGGGACCGATGGCCGCCAGGTAGATGGGCAGGTCGGCGCGGCCGTGCAGGATCGAGCGCAGCGGTTTGCCGAGCCCGGTGGCGTCCGGACCGGTGTAGGGAATCTGGTAGTTCGCGCCGCGGAACTCCAGCGGCTTGTCGCGGCGGAGGATGGCCCGCACGATCTGGACATACTCCCGCGTCCGGCCCAGCGGCCGGCCGAAGGGCTGGCCATGCCAACCCTCCACCACCTGCGGCCCCGACACCCCGAGGCCCAGGCGGAACCGTCCGTGCGAGAGCGCGTCGAGGCTCATCGCGGTCATGGCCGCCATGGCCGGCGTACGCGCGGGAATCTGCATGATGGCGGTACCGACGTGGATGCGCTCGGTGCGGGCCGCGATCCAGGCGGCTACCGTCACGGCATCGGAGCCGTAGGCCTCCGCGGTCCAGACGGAGTCGTAGCCGAGTCGCTCGGCCTCCAGGACCTTGGCCAGGTCCAGGTCCAGGGTCGGGCCCGAGTAGCTCAGGTGCAGGGCCAGCCTCATCGCGTGCTCCTATCGGGGATGCCAGCGGTGACGCGACAGCGCCACCCGGCCACCTCGTAGTGCGAGACCCTCTGCCTGCAGGCGCAGGCGCTGCGTCAGCATGCCGCTCATCCGCGCCCGGGCGCTGATGCCGCCGCGCGCGTTCACGACCCGATGCCACGGAATGTCGGTCGGACATTGCTGCATCGCCCGGCCCACCGCCCGCGCCGCTCGTGGTCGGCCCAGCAGCGCGGCCAGCTGCCCGTACGTGGCCACGCGGCCCCGCGGGATACGGCGCACCAGACGCCACACCGCGTGCATGAAGCTCAGGCCGGGCGCGCGCGGATCGACAGCTCCCACAACCGCGCGTACACGCCGCCCCGCCTCAGCAGCTCGGCGTGACGACCCTCCTCGTGGATGCGCCCGTGGTGCAAGACCAGGATGCGGTCGGCATGCTGCACCGTCGACAGCCGGTGGGCGATGGTGATCGTCGTTCGGCCCTCCGCCAGGCGCGCGATGGCGTGCCGAATCAGCGCTTCCGACTCCGGATCCACGCTGGAGGTTGCCTCGTCGAGGACGAGGACGGCGGGATTGTACACGAGGGCCCGGGCAATGGCCAAGAGCTGGCGCTGGCCGTGCGAGAGATTCGCCCCCCGCTCCACGAGCTCCTCGCCCAGCCCGCGCGGCAGCGCCTGCAGCAGGGGTCCGCAGCGGGCCGCCTCCACCGCGCGCAGCAGCTCCGCGCGGCCCACCCGCCCGTCGGCCACGGTCGTGAGATTCGTCTCCACGGTGCCGGTGAAGAGCACCGCCTCCTGAAAGACGATGCCGACGTGCCGGCGCAGGCGCTCGAGGTCCCACTCGCGCGCGTCGATGCCATTCACCAGCACCTGCCCCCGCTGCACGTCGTAGGCGCGGTTGAGCAGGCGCGCGCACGTGCTCTTGCCTTCGCCCGTCGGCCCCACCAGCGCGACGTGCTCGCCGGCCCCCACCGCGAACGAGCAATCGCGCAACACCCACTGCTCACCGGCATAGGCGAACCACACGCCGCGCAGGGCCACCGCCGGCTCCGCGCGCCGGGTGGCCGGCGGCAGCGTCGCCGGGGTCACGATGGTGGGCGTGCGGTCGAGCAGGGCGAAGACGCGCTCCGAGGACGCCATGGCGGCCTGCATCACCGTGTACTTGGCGCCCAGATCCCGGATAGGCAGGAAGAAGCGGTTTGTGTACTGGATGAAGGCCACCAGCGTGCCGAAGGTCACGGCCTCGACGGCGATCTGCCCGGCCCCGTACCACAGCAACAGGGCCAGGGCCGTCGAGCTCAGGGCCTCGACCGTGGCGTAGAGCGAGGCCTCCCACACCGTGGAGGCGAACATCGCGCGGCGGAGCTCGCGGTTGAGCCGGCGGAACGCGGTGAACTCGTGGTCCTCGCGGCCGAAGAGCTGGATGACCGTCATGCCCTGTAGCGACTCCTGCAGGAAGGCATTGAGGCGGGCCAGGCGCCAGCGCACGGTGCGATAGGCGTCACGAGCCCGCACGCGGAAGTAGGCGGCGGCCCCGCTCAGCACGGGGACGATCGCGAACGTCACCAGGGCCAGCCGCCAGTCCATCCACAGCATCACGGCCACGACGCCGGCCAGGGTGATGACGTCGCCCACCACCGCGACGAGCCCGCTGGTAAAGGCCTCGCTGATCGCTTCCACGTCGTTCAGGACCCGGGTCATCAGCCGCCCCACGGGGTTCCGGTCGAAGAAGGCGGCCTCCTGGCGCAGGAGATGACGGAAGAGCTGGCCGCGCAGATCGTGCATCACCCGCTGCCCGGCCAGATGCATGAGGTAGGACTCCACGGCTCGCGCCGCGGCCAGGGCCAGCAGCACGCCCAGAAAGATGGTGGCCACGCCCGTCAACCCGGCCCAGTCGTTCGTCAGAATATGCTCGTCGATGGCAACCTTGAGCAGGTAGGGCTGGAGCAGCTCGAGCCCGGCGATCAGGGGAAAGAGGAGCGCCGTCGCCACCAGCAGCCGGGCGTGCGGCCGGGTGATCCGGGCCAGGCGGGCCACCAGCCGGCGATCGAATGCGCGGCCGACGACGTCGTCGAGCTCCACGTCAGGCACGCGCGATCTCCTCCTCGAGCTGCTGGATGCGCCAGAGCTGAGCGTAGGCTCCGCCGGCGGCCATCAGCTCGTCGTGGGTCCCGGACTCGGCGACGCGTCCCTCGACGAGGACCACGATGCGGTCGGCGGCGCGGGCCGCGCGCAGCCGATGCGTCATCAACACGATCGTCTGGCCCGTGGCCGCCCGGCGCAGCGCGACGGTGATCTCCTCCTCCTTGGCCGCGTCCACGCTGGCGAAGACGTCGTCGAGAATCAGGATCGGCGGTCCACCGGCCAGCGCGCGAGCCAGGGCCAGGCGCTGGCGCTGGCCTCCGGAGACGGTCAAGCCGCGCTCCCCCACCACCGTGTCCCAGCCGGCCTCGAACGCCTCGACCTCGTCGGCGATGCCCGCCACGGCGGCCACCGCCCGGGCCGCCTCCCGGCTCACCGCCGGCCGGCCCAGGGTCACGTTGTCGAGGATGGAGCGGGAGAAGAGAAACGCCTCCTGAGGCACGTACCCCAGCACCGCGCGGAGCGTCCCCAGGCTCAGCGCGGTGACGTCACGATCAGCGACGAACACGGTGCCGGCCGGGGGCTCCCACAGCCGCGCCAGCAGCGCGCCCAGCGTGGACTTGCCGCTGCCCGTCGCTCCCACGAGGGCCACCACCTCGCCGGGCGCCACGGCGAAGCTGACCCCGCGCAGTGCCGGGTCGCGGCCCTCGTAAGCGAAGGTCAAGCCGTCGAAGCGGATGGACATGGGCCCCGCCAGGGACGGTCCCGGCCCTTCGGGCCTAGGCGCGGCGTCGATGATCTCCTGGATCCTCTCCATCGAGGTGAGCCCCCGCCGGGCGAGCGAGAGCGTGAAGCCGAGCGCCAGCGTGGGCCACGCCAGGTAGGCCAGGTAACCGTTGAAGGCCACCAGCGCCCCCAGCGTGAGCCGCCCCTCCATCACGGCCCGGCCGCCGAGCCAGAGCGCGATGAGGGCGCCCAGGCCCGAGATGAGGCCGGTGAGGGGGACGAAGCCCGACAGCGTGCGAGCCAGGGCCGCCGTGCGGCTCAGGTGCTCACGGTTGGCCCGGTCGAACTCCGCGGTGGCGTGGCCTTCCATCGTGTAGCCGCGGACGACGCTCATGCCGGCCAGCGTCTCCTGGACGCGAGCCGACAGGACCCCGAGCTGTTCCTGAGCGGCCTGGGTCCGCTCGTGGATGGCGACGTTGGCGCCCCGGGCCAGCAGGGCCAGCACCGGGTAGGGAGCCAGGGCCCACAGGGTCAGCCAGGGATCCACCGCCAGCATGGCCGCGAGCGCCCCCACGAAGGCGAGCACCGTGCTGATCAGGCTCACGCTGCCGAAGCCCACCAGCGAGCGGACCGCCGACACGTCGCTCGAGGCCCGCGCCATCAGGTCTCCGATGGCGTGACGGGCGTAGAAGTCGGGCGAGAACCTCAGCAGACTCCGGTAGAGCTCGTTGCGGATGTCACATTCCACGCGCTGGGCGCTGCCCACGAGCAGGAAGCGGGAGCCCAGACGGGCCACCCCGTTGCCGAGCGCGATGAGGAGGATGAGACCGACGAAGGTGGCGATGGGCGCGGCCGCCGGATCCGTCTCCAGCGCTTCCACGGCGCGCTGCACCGTGCGGGGAATCAGCAGGCTGAGCAGAGTGGCGGTCGCCAGGCAGGTCACGCCGCCGGCGTAGCGGACACCGTAGCGGGCGATGTAGCGCGCCAGTTGGCGCGCCGGAGATGCCGGCGTTGCGCTCAGCCCGCCCCTCGAGTGCGCTGGAGCCCCAACCCGCCCGGCGAGACACCCTCCGCGTGAGGCTTGAGCGCCGCATAGACCGCGAAGAGCGTGGGGGTGGCGACCCCGAGGCGCTGGCCGAGGCGGACGGCGTAACCGTGCAAAGCCTCCAGCTCCAGCCGCCGGCCGGCTGCGAGGTCATCGGCCAGCGATGATCTCGTATCCGGACCCAGCGCGGCGGCGGCAGCCACAATGCGGTCGACGACGTCGGGAGCGAGGCTCACTCCGGCCGCGGCAGCCAGGGCCGCGAGCTCCTCGAGCAGGAGGCGATAGAGGCGCCAGGTCTCGGGAACCGCGCGCACGACGCCCGAGGGGCAGCCGGTGACCGCGGTGACACCCGCCTGGGCACAGATGAGAAGGTACTTCTCCCACAGCACCCGGCGGATGTCCGTGGAGACTTCCACGGGCACGCCGGCCGCCGCGAACGCGGCGCGCAGGCGCTCGGCCCGGGCCGTGACGCGACCGTCCAGCTCGCCGAACGCGATCCGGCCGGCGAAACGGTGCGCGATCACTCCGGGGGCGGTCAGCTCGGCGAACACGTAGGCGGCGCCGGCCAGGGTGCGCGCGGCGCCCACGCTGGCCTCCACGAGCTCGAGATTCACGACGCCATTCTGGAGCGAGAGCACCGCCGTCTGGGGCCCCAGCGCCGGCGTGAGCATCGCCAGAGCCCCCTCGGTGTCGAAGGATTTCACGCAGAGCAAGACCACGTCGATGGAGGGACGGCCCTCGACCCGCTCGACGGCCTCGATCTTCACCGTATAGTCGCCTTCGACGGTCGAGGAGATTCTGAGCCCGTTGCGCTGGATGGCCTCGAGATGGGCGCCGCGGGCGACCAGCGTCACCGGCAGGCCCGCGCGGGCCAGACGCGCACCGAAGTAACCGCCGACGCCGCCGGCCCCGACGACGAGCATTCGCAACTGATCCACGGGAGTCCCATGCTCCGGGAGCGTCCGTTGGTTGTCAAGGACCCGTGTGGTAGGCTGGCGCCGCGATCATGAGGCCTCTCGAGTCGCGCGTGGCCATCGACGCCGCGCGCAGCGCCGGCCACCTTCTCCGGAGCGAGCTGCCGGGGCAGCGGCGCATCAGCTACAAGGGCACGCCGACCAACCTCGTGACCGAGATGGATGCGCGGGCGGAGACGCTGATCCTGGAGCGGTTGGCCGGTGCCTTTCCCGCCGACGCGATGCTCTCCGAGGAGACGGGCGCGCGCCCAGGCCGCTCCGGCCGCCGCTGGATCGTGGACCCCCTGGACGGCACGACGAACTACGCCCACGGCGTGCCCCTCTTCGCCGTGTCCATCGCGCTCGAGGTGGCCGGCCAGGTCGTCCTCGGTGTCGTGTACGACCCGAACCTCGACGAGCTCTTCATGGCCGAGCGTGGCGCCGGCGCGTTCCTCGGCCAGGAGCGGCTCCGCGTGTCCTCGACGACGCGGCTCGACGAGAGCCTGCTGACCACCGGCTTCCCCTACACCATCCGGGAAAGCCCCGACAACAACCTGGCCGAGTACGGCGCGTTCAGCGTCCGCGCGCGCGCGGTCCGGCGCATGGGGTCGGCCGTGCTCGATCTGGCCTGGCTGGCGGCCGGCCGCTTCGACGGCCACTGGGAACTAAGGCTCGGCCCCTGGGACGTCGCCGCCGGCAGCCTGCTTGTCGAGGAGGCCGGTGGTCGGGTGACCAGCCTCGGCGGAGGCGGGCTCGACCTCGAGGCCCCTGCCGTCGTGGCGAGCAACGGGCATATCCACGAGGAGATGCTGGAGATACTCAGGACGGTCCGGCGGGTTTCCTCTTGACGCCGGCCCGGCCAGCGGCGACAGTGCCCCGCATGTTGTCCGGCGGCGATGACGCGCCGGAATGGAGGGACGGCATGGTGCAGCGTGTGTGTTCTCTGATCGTGATGGCGGCGCTCGTCGTCATCGGCGTCGCGACATCGGCCGGGGCCCAGAGCCCGCACCTGGACGGGGCCCGCAAGGAAGGCAAAGTCGTCTGGTACACCTCCCTGGCCCTGCAGAGCGCGGAGAAGGTGGCCAAGCTGTTCGAGGCCGCGCACCCCGGGATCAAGGTCGAGGTGCACCGCACGGGCTCGCAGCGCGTCCTGCAGCGTCTCATGCAGGAGCTTCAGGCCAACATCAAGAACGCCGACGTGGTGCACACCTCCGACGCCGGCCACTTCGTGCTCCTCAAGGACAAGAAGCTGCTCATGAAATACACGCCGGCCGGCGCCGATCGGTTGCCGACCGGCTTCCGAGACAAGGACGGCTTCCACTACGGGCTCCGGGCCACCGTGTCCGTCATCGCCTACAACCCGAACATCGTCTCGGCCGCCGAGGCGCCCAAGACCTGGAAGGATCTCCTCGATCCCAAGTGGCGGGGCAAGCTCGTCACCGCCCATCCCGGGTACAGCGGTGTCATCGCCACCCACGTCCTGGCCCTGGTGAACCTCCACGGCTGGGACTACTTCAAGAAGCTGGCCGAGAACAAGCCGATGATCGTGCAGTCGGCGGTGGATCCACCGGGAGTGGTGGCGTCGGGTGAGCGACCGGTGGCGGCGAACACCGCCGACTACAATGCCTACGCGACGAAGAAGAAGGGCAACCCCATCGAGATCGTGATCCCCCAGGAGGGCGTGCCGCTGATCGTCTCGCCGACGGCGATCACGGCCTTCGCGCCGCATCCCAACGCGGCCAAACTCTTCACCGACTTCAGCTTCAGCCGGGAGGTCCAGCAGGTCCTGGCCGACAGCGAAGGCCTCTACACCGGGCATCCCGAGGTCACCTACCCCGCCGACAAGCCCAAGCTCTCCGAGCTCAAGCTCCTGCAGGTGGATCCCGGGGAGCTGGAGAAGCGGAACGAGGAGATCAAGAAGCGATTCGTCGAGTTCTTCGGGGCCTGACCGCCGGCCATGGAGCGCGCCGTCCCCGTCTGGGTCCTGGCCGCCGTCACGCTGCTGGTCCTCATGGCCCTGCCGCTGGGCTGGCTCGGCTGGGTGAGCGTGAGCAGCGAGCAGGGCGCGACCCTGGCGCACTACGCGGCGGTCTTCCAGGATCCGCATTTACAAAAGGCGCTCTGGAACACGGTGGTGATGGCGTTCTGGGTAGGGCTGGCCTCGCTCGCCGTGGGCGCGCCCATGGCGTGGCTGACGGCGCGTACCGACCTGCCCGGCAAGGCCGTGATCCGCGGCCTCATCATGGCCTCGTTCGTCACGCCGCCCTTCCTGGGCGCCTTCGCCTGGGTGATGCTGGCCGGGCCCAACGCCGGCTTGCTCAACAAGCTCTATCGCGGGCTCACCGGCAGCCCGGAGCCGCTCGTCAACATCTTCAGCATGCCGGGCCTGATCTTCGTGGTCGCGATCTACACGTTCCCCTACGTCTACATCATGATGGTCAACACGCTGGCCCTGATCGCCTCCGACCTGGAGGAGGCGGCGTCGATCCTGGGCGCCGGACGCCTGCGCGTGGCCGTCACCGTCACCCTCCCGCTGGTGGCCCCGGCCATCCTGAGCGGCTTCATCCTGGCCGTGCTCCAGGCCCTGGCTCTCTTCGGGTCCCCCGCGATCCTGGCGCTGCCGGCCGGCTTTCACACCATCACGACCCAGATCTGGGCGTTCTTCCACTACCCGCCCAAGGTGGAGATGGCCGCCGCCTTCTCCATCCCGCTGCTGCTGGCCACCGCACTCCTGCTCCAGCTGCAGAAGCGGCTCCTCGGCCGTCGCGGCTACGCCTCCATCGGTGGCAAGGGCGGGCAACGGCGCAACATCCCGCTGGGCCGCGGGCGCTACCTGGCGCTGGCCGGGTGTCTGGCCGTGCTGGCCTGCGCGATCTTCCTGCCCTACAGCATGCTGGCCAAGGCAGCGCTGGCCCGCTCCTGGGCCCAGCCCCTGACCTGGGACAATCTCACCGCGAGCAACATCACCTTCACCTTCTTCGAGTACAGCGCCACCAAGGCCGCCATCCTGAATACGCTGGAGCTCGGGGTGCTGACCGCCACCGTGGGAGCCGGCCTGGCCGCGCTGCTGGCCTACGTCGCCAACCGCCGCCTCATCCTCGGCCACCAGGTGTTGGCCTTCCTGGCCCTGGCTCCGGTCGTCATCCCCGGCGTCGTGCTCGCCGTCGGCCTGTTCATCGCCTACACCCGCCCGCCCTTCCTGCTCTACGGCACGTTGTGGATCCTCTTCTTGGCCTACGTCACCAAGGAGATGCCGGTGGGGTACTCGCAGGCCGACGCCACCTTCAAGGGCGTTCACGCCGAGCTGGAGGACGCCGGCCGTATCCTGGGGGCCGGGCGCCTGCGCGTGCTCGGGGAGATCACGGCGCCGCTGGCCAGGAGCGGCATCATCGCCACCTGGTGCTTCATCTTCATCGGCGTGATCCGCGAGCTCTCGGCCTCCATCATCCTGTTCACCCCCGACACCAAGGTGATGTCGGTGGTGATCTTCGATCTCAAGGAGGAAGGCCAGTTCGGCGCCATCGCCGTGCTGGGCCTGTTCATGCTGGTGATGACGTTTGCCACCGTCATCCTTATGCAGCGCGTGCTGGGACGCGACTTCATGGGAGTCCGCGAGTGAGGCGCCGTCACGCGGGGTGGGGATGCCCGGCGTCCTCCTGAAGGCGCTGACCAAGCGGTACGGCGAGGACGTCGCCGCCGTCCAGCACCTCACCCTCGAGGTGAAGCCCCGCGAGCTGGTCGCGCTGCTGGGGCCCTCCGGGTGTGGCAAGACCACAACTCTGAGATTGGTCGCGGGCTTTCTCAAGCCTGATGCCGGCGAGATCTGGGTCGGTGATCACTGCCTGTCTTCCCCGACGACGGTCGTGCCCCCCGAGCGGCGCCGGATGGCCATGATCTTCCAGAGCTATGCGCTCTGGCCTCACATGACCGTGGCCCAGAACGTCGCCTATGGCCTTCGCTTCAAGAGCGCGCTCTCCCGCGAGGATCGTGAGCGGAGGGTGCGTGAGATGCTCGGTGTCGTCCAGCTCGGGGGATTCGAGTCGCGCTATCCGGGGGAGCTCTCAGGAGGCCAGCAGCAGCGGGTGGCCGTGGCCCGGGCCCTGGTCGTCGAGCCCGAGATCCTCCTGCTCGATGAGCCCCTGAGCAATCTCGACGCAAATCTCAGAGAAGAAATGCGTTTCGAGATCCGCCGGCTCCACGAGCGCTTCGGCATCACGACGCTGTACGTCACCCACGACCAGGCCGAAGCGATGGTGATCTCGGACCGGATCGCCGTCCTGGAGCGGGGCCGCGTCGTTCAGGTCGGCACGGCCCAGGAGCTCTTCGAGCAGCCGCGCACACGGTTCGTGGCCGCCTTCATTGGCCGGACCAACCTCGTGCACGCCACGGCGGCGGGGCCCGATACCATCGCCCAGGGCGACGTCCGCCTCCGGGTCGCCGCCAGCAACCTCAAGCCCGGAGCAGCCGTGGCCGTGTCCATCCGGCCTCACGCCATCAGGCTGCGGGATGTGGCCAGGCCGGCTGGCGAGTCGGGCGCCAATCTCGTCCGCGGGCGGATCGAGCGTGCCGCGTATCTCGGCGATGCCGTCGATTACGAGGTAGGCGTCACCGGCAGCGACGTCCGCTTGCGCGTCAGCGCGCTGCCCGGGCTCTCCTTCCGTCCCGGCGATGTCGTCGGCCTGGAGATCCCGGTGGCGGCCTGCGTCCCCCTCGCCGACTCCCCCGACTGACGGTTGGCACGCGGCGCGGGACCTGCCGATACCCCCCGACCCGTACCCGGCGCGCTTTTGATCAGCGATCATCCACGTCGAGCGGCTCGGGCGATGGCGGTGATCTTGTCGGCGAAGACGACCTGGCTGTCGTCAGCCGGCTGGTAACCGAGCTTCGCGCGCGCGTTGGCGATGGACCAGAAGCGGTGGGTGTTGCCGCTGATCCCGTAGACGATCAGGAAAGGGATGCCGTGCTCGTCGGCGATGTCCTCGGTCTCGACCATCCGGATCGCCTGCTGGACCTGATCCCGCCGGGAGAGGTAAGCGCCCAGCGCCCGGTGCATGAGGGGGATGTCGCCCGGCTTCACGCGGTCGATGTCATCGTCGCGGGGGCCACCGATGCGCCACTGGATGACCTCCAGCCGGCGGCTGTCGACCTTGCCCGTGGCGAACACGAAGCCCAGGAGCTCGTAGGCGGCCTTGGCCCAGCCGTACCAGTTGTCCGAGCGGGGCGGCATCTCGGGGGTGACCATCTCCAGCTGGCCCGCCCAGATCAGCCGCTCGTAGTAGTCGGCGGCGTGGTTGGAGCTGGCCACCACCACCCGGCGCACGCCCTCTTCGAGCGCCGTCCGATAGACGTTGTAGGCCATGGCCACGTTCTGGTGCTCGGCCCAGAACTTCGCGTCGCCGTTATCCTGCCACGTCGTAGCGTCGAGCCCCGGGGCTTTCACGAAGCCACAGTGGATCACGGCGTCGGCGTTCCGGAAGTGCTGGCGATACAGGTTGCGATCGGGACGCGTAAGATCGGCGATAACGATGCCGGGCACGGGTGTGCCGTCGCGGGCCGTCCCCAGGACGTCGATCGGGACGAGGTCCCAGCGCTCGGCGAGCTCCCGGTACATCCGCTGGGCGATGTAGCCAGCCGCTCCCACCAGGACGACACGACGCTTGTTCATGAGTTGCCTGGCTCCTTTCCGTCGTGGTCAGGCTTGCCGTGCTCCTCAATGCGGGGGCGGCGCCACACCCGGCATCCGCACCCGCCACCACATGTTGGCAACGAAGAGCGCCGAGCCGAGCAGCTGACCGAGCCCGCCGATCAGGATGAGGAGGCGGAGCGATGCTAGTCCCGAGAACCCGGCCGTGACTTCGGCCACGGCCCGGAGCACGGTGGCGCCGGCCATGATCCAGTACACTGCCTCGGCCAGCTCCGCCCGGTAGCGCCCGTCCGGCTTCGCGGCGCGGGGGAACATCCAGGTGGCGACGCCCATCACGATCATCAGCATGAAGCCCACCAGCAGCAGATGCACATGCGCCGTGACGACGAGCCGCGGGGGATAGCTCCCCAGGAAGAACTCGGCGACCAGGATGTAGCCACCCAGCAGCAGGCCCAGCACCAGGAACACGAAGCTCGTCTTGATGTAGCGACGGACCAGCGTGGGCACGGCTCAGGTCCGGGGGACTCCGGCCAGGACCGCCATGGGCGCCGATATTAGCACCCGCCCACGGCTCCTTCGTCTCCCCGGCCTCCACGCTTTCTGCTGGCAGTCATCCCACACTCGTAGCACACTGAAGAGTACGCGGTGCGAACCGCGGCCTCCGAGCGACTCCAGCGAAGCCGGACATTGACCGTTGTGTTCCGAGGCCGATCCTAGGAGGTCCGCAATGGAATGCTCCCGGTGTCAGGCCGAACAGGCAGCGGGCGCGAAATACTGCGGCGGTTGCGGACGCCCGGTGCAGGTGTTGAGCTGCGGGCATTGCCGGACGAGCAACCCGGCGACAAGCAGGTTCTGCCATGAGTGCGGGCGCGCGCTGGCCGGGGCCCCCACGACCGCACGGGAGGATCGGACTGTCGTTCCCGCAGCGGACGACTCCGAGGAGATCAAGGACAGCGCCTTCTGGGAAGCCTATGCCGATCGGACGGGGATCCCGGCGGCCGGGCTCATCGAGATCGCGCCGGGGCCAGCCGTGGCGCGCCGGGAATCGCCGGTGGACGACCGAGACCGCCGACGTCCGCTGCGTCGGGGTCGGGAGCGAGGCCTCTACGCGACACTGCAGGAGGATCGGGAACGGCGACGGCCAGTCAGGATCGTCGTGGCGGCCGGCACCATCCTGGCCGTTGGCCTCATCCTGCTGGTCCTGAGCACGACATCGTGGCGTACCGTGCTGGGGCCGGAATGGCTCCAATCCACGGTCGTTCCATCGGACCCAACGATCGCCAGTCCTCCCATTCTCGAACCGGTCCCCGCCCCGGCGGACCCTGCCTCACCACCTCTACCTGTGGAAGGCGATCCGGCGCCGGCGGAGGAGATCGAGGCGCCGTCGCCCCCGGCTCGATCCAGCGCTGTCGCCCTCGGGACACAACCGAGCCGGACGCCAGCCGCGCCCCGTACCAGCGCGGAGCGGATGGCGACTTACCTGGTGGGACGCAACGGACCGGAACGGGCGATCCAGACAGCGCTCGAGGTCGCCAGATTCTATCCCGAGAGCAGCGATGAGTTCAGGTACTGGCACCGTGTCGCCGCCGCGATCCGAGCCTCGGCGGCCTCGCCGGATGCGTCCGGCGAGGCTGTCGGGCGCTGACGGCGCGACCGCCCACGGTCGCTCACTTCCGCTGCAGCCCGAGCCCATCTGGGATCTCTCGCGAGATTCGCAGACGTTCGTGGATCAAGAGTCGGGAGTACGACACGTAACAGACGAAGTCCACGCCCTTGTGGACGTGCATGCGCAAGGACGCGATGTTCCTGGCGGCGACCACCCCGAGCAGCTCCGTGTAGCCTTGCCCAGCCAGGTGCCGGTCACTGAACAGTGATAGCCGGCAGGCAATGCCCCGGCCGCGGTATTCGGGCAGACAGAACATCTCCTTTTCCCAGACCTGACCGGGGGCGAGCTTCACGACCTTGTGCATGATGCCGTGAGGCGGAACATTCCGACCGACGAGCCTCATGGCCACGATTCGCTCGGCGTGGCAGGCGACGAAGAGCCAGTCGTGATCCTCCTCGACGGATGCGCGAGCCATCACGCCGTGGCGATCGTAGCGATCGAACTCGGTGAGCCGGGCGAGGTCGGCTCGAGTGGCCAGGCGAAACACGATCTCACCAAGCCGTTCGGCGATCGGCGGACCGGCCAGGCTGGCCCGGGTGATGACGAACTCCTTGGCCCCGCAGAGGCATCTGCGCACGAGCAGCTTGACGGTGTGGCGGGCACCCTGCCGGCGAAGATGTTTGAGGACATGGTTCACAGCGCTGGTTGGCCACATCGTTCGATCTCGACGAGGCCACGGTCCGGTGGGAAGGCTGGATCGTCAACCCGGGAAAAGTTTTTCCCGGTCCCGGCGTGGCAATGGCGTCACGCTGACCGGATTCTCAGAGCTCCCAGGGCGGATCGATCGCCAGGGGCACCTCGATGACCGCGGGGCCAGCGCCGCGGAAGGCCGCCTGCAGGGCCGCGGGCAGCGCATCGACCTGCGTGACCCGCTCGCCCCGGGCGCCGAAGGCGCGGGCCAGCGTCAGAAAGTCGGGATTGGCGAGATCGGCTTCGCCCCAGCGGCCGTAAAGCTTCTCCTGCAGCCACTTGATGGCGCCGTACCGCCCGTCGTTCATCACCACGAACGCGATGGGCAAGCGGTACTTCACCGCGGTGGCCAGCTCGTTGACCGAGAACATGAAGCCGCCATCGCCGACGACCGCGGCCACCGGCCGGCCGGGCCGCGCGATCTGCGCCCCGATGGCCGCCGGCACCGCGTAGCCGAGGACCGCCGTGCCGACCGGATAGAGAAACGTCCGAGGGCCCAGGACGGGAAAACGCCATTCCATCCAGTAGTTGATCCCCGTCTGGTCATTCACGACTATACCGTCACGCGGCAGCCCCTGCCTCAGCGTGCCGATGAGCGCGGCCACGTCAGCCGTGTAGGCCGGGCTCGCCGCCCGCCGCAGCTCGGCCAGCCGGGTCCGGTCCCACGCCGTACTCCCCGGACCGGGCCCCAGCGTGTCGACGAGGCGCGCCAGGCCGTCCCTGGCGTCGCCCACGACGCCGAGCTGCGGCTTGAAGAGCTTGCCGATCACGCTCGGGTCGAGATCGAGATGGATCAGCGTCTGGTCTGGTGAGAAGGACAAGCGCAGCAAGAGCCCCTGGGTCGAGCGCGCGGCGAACCGGCAGCCCACCGCGAAGACGACGTCGGCGGCACGGATGGCTGGCTCGCTGGCGCGCCCGTTGGGAAGCACGCAGAGCCACAGCGGGTCGTCTTCGGCGATCGCGCCACGACCCATCACCGTGGTGATCACCGGGGCATCCAGGCGACGGGCCAGGGCCTGAAGCTCCGGCTCGGCGCCGGCCGCGATGACGCCGCCGCCGGCGATGATGAGGGGGCGCCGGGCGCGCCCGAGCTGGCGCGCCGCCTCGGCGATGTCGTTGACGTGGCAAGGTGGCCGCCGACCGCCGCGTGACGTCTTCACCTCCCCCTCGCTCCTGGCCCCCAGCAGATCATTGGGGATGGAGATCGCGATGGGGCCGGGACGGCCCGTGCGCAGCAGGTCGAAGGCGCCGGCGATCGTGGCCGCGATGTCGGCCGTGGATCCGATGCTCTCGGCCATCCGGCAGACGGGGCGGAAGCAGTCGATCTGGTTAGGGATCTCATGGAGCGCGCCCACCTCGCGGCCGACCAGGGGCGCCGCCACGTCCGACATGATGACCAGGATGGGCACCGACCCCGAGTAGGACTCGGCCAACGGGGTCAGGGTGTTGGTGGCGCCGGGACCCGTCGTCACCAGGACGACGCCGACCTCCCCGGAGGCGCGGGCATAGCCGTCGGCCATGAAGGCGGCGCCCCCTTCGTGGCGGGCCAGCACGTGGGCGATATCGGACTGGCCGAGCAGGGCGTCGTAGACGGCGAGGTTGTGGATGCCGGGAATCCCGAAGACGTGGCGGACGCCTTCGGCGCGCAGGGCCTCAACCACCCACTCCCCACCCGAGCGCGCGGTGACCATCAGCCCAGCCCTCGCACGCTGCGGTCGATGGCCACATCCACCAGAGACGGTCCCGGATGAGCCAGGGACTCGGCGAGGACGTCACGCAGATCGCCGGGCTTCTCCACGCGCTCCGCGCGCACGCCGAGGGCCCGGGCCAGCGCCACGTGATCGATCTCCGGGCTGACGAGGTCCATGCCGGGATAGATCCCGCGCGCCGCGGAGGCGAGTCCCAGGCTGACCATGCCGGCCTTGAGGATCGCATAGGAGGCGTTGTCGGGGATCACGTAGGTGATCGGCAAACGGCAGTGCGCCGCCGTCCACAGCGCCTGGGGCGCATACATCAGCGCGCCGTCCCCCACGGTGGCCACGACCTTGCGCGAGGGCTCGGCGAGCTGGATGCCCACCGCCGCGCCCATCGCCCACCCCAGCGTGCCGGTCTTGGAGCCGAAGAAGGAGCCCGCGGCCCGGAAGGGCAGATAGCGCAGCACGAAGGGCAGTGAGCTGGCGGACTCGTCGACCACGATGGCGTCATCGGTGAGAAGCGTTGCCAGCGTCCGCATGAGATGGGCCACGGAGACGGGAGCCCGATCAGCCTCGGCGACGGCGGCGGCGCCCGTACGCTCGAGGTGAGCCTCGCGCGCGGCAGCCAGCTCGGCAGCCCGGCGGGCCGCGGCCTGACGCTCCACCGCGCTCATACGCTCGGCGAACGCGACCCCCAGCGCCTCCAGCGCCGCCCGGGGATCGGCGATGAGCCCTTCGCTCACCGCGTAGCTGCGGCCGATGGCCCGTGGGTCCTCGTCGATCTGGAACACGGGCAGGCCCGGCGGGAACGGCTCCCCCGGCACGTGCAGGAACCAGGTGAAGACATCGGCGCCCACGATGAGCGCCAGGTCCGCGCCCTCGAGCGCTTTGTGCACCGCCGCCGGCGAAGGGTAGAGCCCGCCCCGCCAGAGGGGATGGTCCCCGGGGAAGCTCGTGCGTCGATAGATCGGCTCGCCGTGGACGCGCGCCCCGAGCTGCTCGGCCACCCGCACCAGGGCGGCCATGGCGCCGGCGCGCGCGACGCCGTCCCCGGCGATGATGAGGGGCGCGGCCGCCCGTGGCAGGGCGCCAGCCCACCGGGCGATCACCTCCAGATCGGGACGGGTCCGCGCCGGCGGCGCCGACACGGGGCCCGGGGCCTCGACCGGCACGCCCATCAGATTCATGGGAAGCGCAAGGAACACGGGCCCCGTCGGTGGGGCCATCGCCAACGCCAGTGCCCGGCGCAGCGCCGCCGGAGCCTCCTCGGCCCGCCGCACCTCGTAGGACCACTTGGTGAACTGTTCCGTCATCTGGACGAGGTCCGCGGCCAGGATCGGCTCGTCGATCAGCAGGCGGGTGTCCTGCTGGCCGGCGGTGAGCAGCAGCGGGGACCGGGCCCGCGCCGCATTGTGGAGAACCGATAGCGCGTTGGCCACGCCGGGCCCGACGTGGACATTGGCCACTGCCACCCGCCCCGAGGCCTGCGCGTAGCCGTCGGCTGCCGACACCGCGGCCGCCTCGTGCAGCCCCAGCACGTACTCGAGACCGGATCCGGGCAGCGCGTCGAGGAAGGGTAGCTCGGTCGTCCCGGGGTTGCCGAAGAGATAGCGCACCCCCGCCGAGCGGAGCGTGGCCATCAGCGCGGACGCGGCCGTCATCACGCCCTCACCCGGGCCGCCGCAGGGCGTATTCGCGGCCACCCAGCCGCAACCGCCCTGACCCGGTACGCTCGTCGTACTCGGCGAGCCGGAGCAGCTGAAACGCCGCGGCCCGGCTGAAGCGGGCTTCGAACGTGCCACCCTTCACTGGGCAATAGGGGATGTCGCCCGGTCCCAGCCGCAGCGCCATCGGGTCGATCGCCGTCTCCGTCCCATCGTTGAGCACGCCGCGCAGGTGGTCGCCCTGGGATTCCACCCGGCTCACGACCCAGGGCACATCGGCCACCTCAACGGGAATGCGAACTCGCGTCTGGATGAAGTAGCCCTCCGCGTCGCGGCGCAGATTGGATCTGAGATTGGCCAGGATCCCGGGATGCGTGATCTCCACGTCCTCGTCGTACCAGTCGCCGTTCACGTCCACGCGGAGACGGGGCAGCTTCCACTCCGCCGACGGGGATGGGGGGCCCGGGCTGGCGGGCTCCGGCATCAGAACACCACGCTCGCGTAGCTGACCACCCCCTGAGGATCGGGCCACTGGCCATAGTGGCGCAAGGCGCCGGCGCGCCCACCCAACACGCGCAGCACCGCGTAGATCGGGGAGAGCCCGCAGATGCGCCGGCGGTCGCCGTCGCGCGCCACCGATTCGAAGAAGCCTCGGGCGTCGCCGGACACGACGGCGTTCAGCATGAGCCGGTCCTCCCGCTCGACGCGCTCGCGGTCAGCCGCCGAGACCGGGGCCGGATCGCCGAAGCGGGGGCCCACGTGGGCCAGGTCGGCTCCGGCGATGAGGGCGACCCGGCGGCCGCTGGTCGCGATGGTCTCGGTGAGTCCGTCCAGGAACCGCGGCACGGCGGCGTCCTGCTCGACGTCCTGGCTGCGGACCAGGGCCTCGTGGGCGAAGCTCGCCAGGATGGGAACGATCGTGAAGTCTCGGCGCTGGGCGTAGAGATAGCGCAGGAACACCGCCTGGAACTCGATGGAGTGCTCGGCCCGGTGGGCCCCCTCGGAGGCAAAGCCTTCCTTGCCGGCGCGCGCCGAGAGCCGCTCCACGAAGTCCCGATCGACGGCGGCGGGACCGAGCGGGGTTTCGTAATCCTTGAACGTCAGCGCGAAGGGATCGGCCATCCCCGCATGGCAGGTGCCGAGGATCACGAAGAGATCCGCCCGACAGTGCTCGGCGATGTCCCGGTAGGCCCACGCGTAGGCGGGCCCGCCACGGTGGTAATCGATGTGGGGCGCGACGATGGCCGCCACGCCGTCGCCGACGGGCTCCCGGGCGACCACCGCGCCGGGGCCGGCCGGCGGGGCGAAGAAGCTGTCCATGGCCGCGCGTAGCTCGTCGGCCTTCGCCGAGTACGCCCCGCCCGCGTGGGCGGCGGCGCGCGTCGGCGCGGTGAGGAAGGCGCCGTCGATGGCGGTGCGCAGCTCGGCGAACCGCGGGCCATCCAGGAAGCCGTGCTCGTCGAGCGCGGCGATCAGCCGCTCGATATCGGCCCGGGGAATAATCTGCCCGTGCCGCCGCGTGAGCTCGGCCTGGACGTCGAGCAGTGAGCGGTGGCCGTCGAACAGGGCGACGATCTCGACCAGCGGCCACGGCAGCATGAGGACCGACGAGGCGTACCCGGCGGGATCGCGCAGAACCAGAAAGCGCCGCCCCTCGTGCTCCACGGGGAAGGCTTCGATGGGCCGAAGCCGGGGAACCGCGTCGTTCAGGCTATTCGTGCGGGAAGGACAGGATGATGGCGTCGAGCCGGATCACGCGGTACTCCTCACCGGCAACGTAGAAGTAGTGGCCCTCCACCTCTTCGGGGCTCTCCTCGAAGGCCACCACTGTCTTGAGCGCGGGCATCTCCCGGAAGGCGCTGGCGCCCTCGTCGAAGCCGTCTCCCCGGGCCATGACCTCACCGTAGCGGATCGGCGAGCCCTTGGGGCAGTGTACCCGGACGTCCGCCGGGGCTTCGGGGAGCAGCCGAACCAGGAGGTTGATGCCGTAAACCTGGAT
Organism: Candidatus Methylomirabilota bacterium; assembly: GCA_036556905.1. Lineage (GTDB taxonomy): Bacteria > Methylomirabilota > Methylomirabilia > Rokubacteriales > CSP1-6 > 40CM-4-69-5. The sequence goes on along the minus strand of DATBIM010000069.1, from coordinate 29,599 downwards.
GGGGATGTTCGTCATCGGCCTCCTCGCCAGGCACAACCTGCCTGCATCATACCACGCGAGGTTGGGAGCGGCCGGGAGCCGCCACCGGGCTCTGGGCGGCGCGCCACAGGTAGCCAGCCAGCGCGGCGCCTACCACGACGGCCGCCGCACCACGGAGGGGTCGGCCGAGCAGCATCGCACCGATGCCGAAGAGCTCCAGGTACACGACCGCGCAGCCGATCACCCACTGCACCAGCCCGGAGCGGAGGGCGCCCTCGGCCGCGGCGCCGGGAACCACCGCCTGCCAGCCCGGGCCTCCCGGGCGGACCCGCATGTAGAAGGCGCGCAGCCGGTCGGCGGGCTCGGCCGGCGTGGCCAGGGTGACCGCGAGCCACACCACCGTCGTCACCAGGGTCGTCACCAGCAACAGCTGGGCGAACTGGCGAGGATCCGCGGCGCTGAGCCCGACGCCGAGCTGGGCGACCAGGGACACCACGAGCGCGGAGGTCATCGCGCTCACCTCGGACCAGGCGTTGATGCGCCACCAGTACCAGCGAAGGAGGTAGACCAGGCCGGTCCCGGCGCCGATGGCGAGGAGGAACTTCCAGGCGCCTTCCACGGACCCGATGAAGTACGTCACCACGCCGGAAATCACCATCATGACCACGGTAGCCACACGTCCTACCGTCGCGTAGTGCGCCTCGGCCCGCGCGGGCGCCCAGAACCGGCGGTAGACGTCGTTGACCAGGTAGGACGCCCCCCAGTTGAGCTGGGTCGAGATCGTCGACATGTAGGCCGCGAAGAACGCGGCCAGGAGAAAGCCGCGCCAGACGGGCGGCAGGTGATCCACCATGACCCGCACGTAGCCGGACTCGGGATCCTCGAGCCCGGGATACAACACCATCGAGACCAGGGCCACGACGATCCAGGGCCACGGGCGCAGCGCGTAGTGAGCGATGTTGAACCACACCGCGGCTAGCAGGGCGTGCCGCTCGTCTTTCGCCGACATGATGCGCTGGGCCACGTATCCGCCACCACCCGGCTCGGCCCCTGGATACCAGGACGCCCACCAGTTGACAGCCAGATAGACGAAGAAGGTGAGCGCCGGCATCCATGCCGAGTCGAGGGAGGGGACGAGGGCCAGCGGCGCGTCGTCGGGGAAGCGGGCGTGGAGCGCGCCCACGAGCCCGCTCATGCCCCCGACGGCCCCCAGAGCGAAGACGGCCAGTGCGATACACCCGGTCATGGCCAGGACGAACTGGAAGAAATCGGTGACCAGGACGCCCCACAGGCCCGAGAGCGCCGAATAGAGCCCGGTGAGGACGAACAGGCCCACGGTGGCCTCCCACTTCCCCACCCCGAGCGTGAGGCCAAGGATCTTGGCCATGGCCGCTGTCACCCACCCGACGATGATCGAGTTGATGGCTAACGCCAGGTAACACGCGCGGAAACCGCGGAGGAAGGCGGCCGGTCTGCCCGAATAACGGATCTCGGCGAACTCCGCGTCGGTCATCACCCCGGCGCGGCGCCACAGCCGCGCGTAGAAGACCGCCGTCAACATGCCGCTCATCACGAACGACCACCACAGCCAGTTGCCGGCGATGCCGTACTTGACGGTGAGCCCGGTCACGGCTAACGGGGTGTCGGCGGCGAACGTCGTGGCCACCATGGAGGTGCCGGCCAGCCACCAGGGAATCGCGCGGCCGGAAAGGAAATATTCCTCGGCGGAGGTGCCGGCCCGCCGGGAAAACCCCAGGGCGATGGCGATGGAGAGCACAAAGTACAGAACGATGATGGCCCAGTCGACGGGGGTGAGGATCACGGGACCGACCCCGGCGGAGGGTCGGTCGTGCTCAACTGGCGTGGGATCTCCGGGGTGGCCAGCTGGCGCGGCTGCGTGTCCACAGCCTCGAGCGGTGGGATCTCCTCGCCCGTCGCCGCACCCAGGTCACGTAGCTTCCGGGCCCCCGAGAGCACCCGTGATTCCATGGAGGCCACGGCGCGATTGTAGGACGCGGTGGCCTTGCCCAGCTTGTCGCCGACGTCCTCGAAGTGGCCGGTGAAGACCCGCAGCCGGTCGTACAGCTCACGGCCCAGCGCGCTGATCTGGGCGGCGTTGGCCGCCACCTGCTCTTGGCGCCAGCCGTAGGCGATGGTCAGCAGAAGTCCCATGAGCGTCACCGGCGTGGCTACAAGCACCTTGCGGCCGATACCGTCCTCGAGAAGGGAGGCGTCGAGCTCGAGCGCGGTGGCAATAGCCGACTCCAGGGGCACGAACATCACGACCAGATCAGGGGTGGACGGTAGCTGCTCCCAGTACGCCTTCTCGGCCAGACGACTGACGTGGTGCCGCACCTGCTGGGTGTGGCGGGCCAGCGCGGCGCTCCGCTCCTCCGGGGTCCGGGCCAGCGTCGCGTCGAGGTACGCGGCCAGGGGCACCTTGGCGTCGATGATGATGTCCCGCCCGGCTGGCAGATGCACCACCATGTCCGGGCGCAAGCGGCCCTCGTCGCTCTCGATCGACAGCTGCTCGGTGAAGTCGCAGTGTTTGGCCATCCCGGCCAGCTCCACGGCCCGCCGCAGGGTGATTTCCCCCCAGCGCCCCCTGATCTGGGGCGCGCGCAGCGCCGTCACGAGATTCCCCGCTTCACGCTGCAGCTCGCCGCTGGTGGCGCTGAGCGTCCGCAGCTGCTCCTGCAGGCTGCCGTAGGCGTGCTCCCGCTTGGCTTCCAGGGCCCGCAGCTCCGTCTCGTAGCGGTCGAGCGCCAGGTGCAGGGGCTTGACCAGGGCGTCGATCGCCTCCTGTCGGCGCCCGAACTGGGCGTCGATAGTCTGGCGCGCCTGCTCGATCAAGGCGGTGCCGCTCTTGCGCAACACCTCGGCGCTGAGCGCCTCGAAGCTCTCGCCGAGGCGCTGGCGGGCCTCCTCCAGCAGCTGCCGCTGCTCCTCGACGCTCTGGCGGGCAGCCTCCCAACGGGCCTCGGCCTGGGACCGCAGGACGCGCTCCCCATCGAGCGTGGCCCGCAGCTCCCCGAGGTCCAGCTCCCGCTGGGTGAGCTGCTTGCGGAGCTCGTCACCAAGGGCCTCGGCCGCCGCCAGCCGCGTCCCCAGCGCCTCACGCTCCTGGAAGATCCCGGCCCGGCCATGGCCGCGAGCGATCAGCCACCCTAGCCCGACACCGGCCGCCAGGCCCCCGGTCACGATCAGCAGCTCAAGCACGCCGTCCCCTCCAGTGCCGGCAGACCACGCGCAGGCCGCACGGCGCGCACACGACCGGATCCCGGCGGTCCCGGCAGTCCCCCGACATGCGCTTGTGGCAGAGGGCGAAGTCGTACTTCACCGGGTCGCTGGGATCGATCTCGGCAAGCCGTGCGGTGATCTCCTCGGCCATCAGCCATGTGCGCGACCGCCGGCGGGTTAGCCCGATGGCCCGGCTCATGTTTTCCACGTGGGTGTCGACGGGCATCAGCAGCCGCGAAGGGTCGATGGACGTCCATTGGCCGAAGTCGGGGGGCTCCCGCCGGACCATCCAGCGCAGGAACAGGTGCAGCCGCTTGCAGGGGCCGCCAGCCGAGGGTAACGGAAACAGGTGGCGGTACCCGCGTGAGAGCCGCTGGCGCGGAAACACGCGCCGCACGTCGGCGTCCAGGAAGGCCCGGGCGAAGCGCTCCAGTGCGGGCCCGATGGGCCCCCGCCCGTCGCCGTCGCCGGCCGCGAAGCACTTCTCCAGCGTGCCGTGGCGCGCCAGCACATCCCGGGCAGCGAGGCAGAAGGCCGCCAGGTCGGGAGGCCGGTTGAATCGGTAGCGAAAACGGGCGAAGGCCGGCGCGTCGCGCGCGGGGTCGAAGGCGGCGACGAACGCCGCGGGCGAGGGCCCCATGGCTGCCAGCACGCCCTCGAGCTGGCGCGCGAACAGGTCGACCCGCCCGTAGGCCAGGCAGGCGGTCAGCAGCGCAACCAGCTCGCGGTCAGGAGGCTCGGGATAGCGGAGGGGAAATTGAATCGCATCGCGGTCGACACGAGCGCCGTAATCGAACTCGCGATAGAGCCGCTCGAGCGGCTCCCGAAGCGCGCCAGCCCGGCTCGTTCGCCGCACCGCGGCCGATGATATCATGGCCCACCGTGCAGAAGGTGCGTAACGTCGCCGTCGCCGGGCTCGGCGTCATCGGCCGCGCGGTGTGCCGGGCGCTGGACACCGGCATTCCCGGCCTGCGCCTGAGCGGCGCGCTGGCCCGCGATCGCCGACGGGCCGAGGTGTTTCTCGCCAGCCTCGACGGCAAGCCCCCGTTCCTGCCGCTCGACGATCTCGTGGCTGCTGCCGACCTGGTCGTCGAGGCCTCCACCCAGGCACACCTCGAGGAACTGGCGCCCAGGGTCCTCGGCGCCGGGCGCGATCTCGTCGTGCTGTCCTGTGGCGGCCTGCTCGGTCGCCAGGACTGGATCGCTCTGGCGGAGGCCAATGGCTGTCGGATCTACGTGCCTTCGGGGGCCATCGCCGGCCTCGACGGGGTCAAGGGCGCTCGGATCGGCGCTGTCACCTCGGTGACGATGGAGACGCGCAAACCACCGCGCGGGCTCGCCGGGGCGCCCTGGATCGAGGAGCAGCAGATCGACCTCGACGCCATCAACACCGAGACGCTGATCTTCGAGGGGCCGGCGACGCAGGCGTGCCGCGCCTTTCCGGCCAACGTCAACGTGCTGGCGGCGCTGTCTCTGGCCGGGATCGGCCCCGAGAAGACACGGATCCGGATCTACGCGGTGCCGGGCCTGACGCGCAATACGCACCGGGTGGCCGTCGAAGGCGAGTTCGGCCACCTGGCGATCGAGATCGCCAACGTCCCCTCGGAGAATCCCCGGACGGGCAAGCTCTCCGCGTTCTCGGCGATCGCGCTCCTGCGCGACCTCGGCGCCCCTCTCCGCGTCGGGACCTAACAGGCACGGGCGCCCGGGCTGTTGCCCGCCCGTGCCCCGCCGGAATCACCCGCGCCGGTTGTTATCGGGCCCGATCAGAGTTGTCACTCCGCCCCGCCGGGCTAGTGCGGTTGGGTCGCCTCCAGGTAGCGCTCGGCCTCGAGCGCGGCCATGCACCCGGTGCCGGCGGCAGTCACCGCCTGGCGGAAAGTGAAATCTTGCACGTCGCCGCCGGCGAAGACGCCCGCGACCGACGTCTGCGTGGTGCCGGGCACGACCTTCACGTAGCCGTTGGGAAGCAGATCCACCTGGCCGCGAAAGACCTGGGTGTTCGGCTCGTGCCCGATGGCGATGAAGAGGCCATCGACCGGGCGCTCTGACCGCTCGCCCGTCTGCAGATTACGCAGGCGTACACTGGTGACCTTGCCCTTGGCCGGGTCCAGAACGTCCTCCACCGCGCTGTTCCAGACGAACTCGATCTTCGGGTTCTTGAGGGCGCGCTCCTGCATGATCTTGGAGGCGCGCAGCACGTCCCGGCGATGGACCACGCTCACGGTCCGGCCCAGCCGCGAAAGATACAGCGCCTCCTCCATGGCGGAGTCCCCGCCCCCGACGACCATGATGTCCCCATCCTTGAAGAAGAAGCCGTCGCAGGTCGCGCAGGTGGACACCCCGCGCCCCATCAGGCTTGTCTCGGCCGGCAGCCCGAGGAGCTTGGCCGAAGCCCCGGTGGCGATGATGACGGTGTGGCCCTCATACTCGGCCGCCCCCGCCTTGACGACGAAAGGACGGCGGCTGAAGTCCACCGCGGTCACGTCCTCCCCGATCATCTCGGTGCCGAAGCGGGCCGCCTGCTTACGGAAGTTCTCCATGAGGTCCGGCCCCATCAGGCCATCGACGAAGCCCGGATAGTTCTCGACCAGCGTGGTCAGCATCAGCTGGCCGCCCGCCTGGACACCGGTCAACATGAGGGGCGCCAGGTTGGCGCGAGCCGCGTAAATCGCCGCCGTGTAGCCGGCCGGGCCTGATCCAATGATGATCACCTTGCGCGCCGCCATGCCGTTCGCTCCTCCCCCAGGGAATTAGATGCGACCCGGGCCGCCCAGGATACCGCGCAACTCGACCAGGGCGCGGATCTCGAACTCCGGTGGCGCGATCCCGGAAGGCAGGCTGCCCCCGTCGGGATTGAGCCAGACCGCGTGCATGCCCATCCGCTGCGCGCCGAGCACGTCGATGTCCGCCCGATCCCCCACGAACAGAGCCTCGGCGGGCGAGAGGCGGAGGCGGTCTAGCGCCACCTCGAAGATCGCCGGGGCCGGCTTGCGCCAGCCCACGGCATCCGATACCACGACGGCCTCGAACAGCCCCGCCACCCCGGCGGCCTCGAGGATGCCGATCGCGGTGGGCGTGTAGTCGAAGTTCGAGACCACGCCCAGACGATAGCGTTCCGCGAGCTCGGTGAGCAACGGCCCGTGTGGCGAGGGAAATTCGGCGGCCCGGCTCAGCCCCCGACGGTGCGCCTCCAGCAACTGCGGCACGACCTCGGGTGGGCCGGCGGCGGGATCGAGGCCCAGGTGGCGGAGGAGATAGGCGAACCGCTCGGCCCCCGCGACCTCGCGGTGGTCGACCGCGCGCAGCCGTTCGGCCTCCTGCCAGCTCGCCAGCAGCGCATTGTAGAGAGCCTCCAGGGTCACCTCCGGCGCCCAGGTGGCCAGGATGGGATGGAGCTGGCCGACCGTCGAGCGCACCACGCGTCCGTTCAGCGTCACCGCGGGCAGCCGCTCGCGGTCGAACCGAACCAACGTGTCGAACAGGTCGAAGAGCACCGCACGGTAGGCCGGCGGCCTCACAGGGACTTCCGTCCTGCGTAGCCTTCGTCCAGACCGTGCCAGAAGCGGATCTCGCGCTCCCCGTGCTTCCAGCACAGGTGGACCACGCGGCCCTCGCGCAGGTGGAGGAAGTCCACCAGTCCCAGGTCGACATCCTTGGGCGCGCCGCCCAGGGACACCACCCGGTTGAGCCCCTCGCGAACCTGCTGGCCAAGGCGCTCCAGTCGCTCCCGCATGGTGCGCCACTGCTCGCGGTCGACCACGCTCCCGCCAGCCAGCGCGATCTGCCGCTGCTGATCCTGCATCGTTTCACCCAGGACGCGGGCCTCGCCATGGGCACGACGGACGTCGTCCATGATGCTGGTGAGCGCCGGAATCAGCGCTTCGACCTCCGCCGGCGAGAAATACCGCTCAGTCATGAAACGGCGGGCCGGACGATCCGCCCCCCGACCTGGAGGATGTCGGCCAGCCAGGTCCGCATCAGCGATGCCGGCACCGACGGGGACGGGCGCTCATGCGTGGCGGGGCGGGGGTGTGACGACGACGAGGGCCAGCAACGGCGTAGAGCCGGCATTGGCGAGCCCGTGCGCGGCGCCGGCCGGCGCCACCACCGCTTCACCGGCCTCGAGCGTTTCTTCGCGGTCAGCGAGGAGCACACGGCCCCGTCCCTCGAGCACGAAGTAGATCTTGTCCTGATCGGGATGCGTGTGGGGTTTCTGCTCCTGACCGGGGCCCAGGCAGTAGAGATCGAGCTGGGCCCGGCCGGTCGTGGCCAAGGCCACCCTGGCCATCTTCTCGGGATTCAGCGTGACGTGGTCTCTCACTCGGATCTTCATCGTGTCCCGTCCCCGCCGGCGGCGACCGAGCGCGCCAGCAGCTCCACTGGATGGAGCACCTCCACCTCGAGCCCGCGGCCCCGGCACCCCTTGGCGATCTGCAACAGACATCCCGGGTTGCCCGTCACCACGATCCGTGCCCCCGTCTCGGCAATGCGGTCGAGCTTCATGTCGAGCAACCGATCCGCCACCGCCGGCTCGAGCAGATTGTAAACGCCGGCGCTCCCGCAGCAGAGGTCGCTCTCGGCCAGGGGCGCCAGGCGCAGGCCGGGGATCCGAGCCAGCAGCGCTCGCGGCTCGGCCCGTATGCGCTGGCCATGGGCGAGGTGGCAGGGGTCATGATACGTCGCTGTCGTGGCGAGCGGGCCCAGCGGCAGCTCGGCGTCGACGAGCAGCTGGCTGATGTCGCGGACCCGTTCCGCGAAACCCGCCAGCGCAGGAACCCATTCCCCATACCCCTTCATGGTCGAGCCACAGCCGGCGGCGTCGGTGACGACGAAGTCCAGGTCGTCCCCGAATGCCGCGGCCAGCGCTCGGGCTCGCTGGCGGAAGGCCTCCAAACGGCCTCCATGGAGCTCGAGCGCACCACAGCAGCCTTGTTGGCCGGGGACCACGACATCCCAGCCGGCCAGGCTGAGAAGCCGCACGCTGTCGCGGCCGACCTGAGGATAGAGGTGACGCTGGACGCAGCCGGTCAGCAGCCCCACGCGCCCGCGCCGGGCGCCCTGCGCGGGAGTGCGCTCGGCGAGCGGCGCCGGGCGGGGTGACTCGGCGGGCAGGAGCGCCTCCATCGCCGCCAGGCGCGGGAGCAGACGCCGGACCCGGCTCCCCCAGATCCAGCGCCGCATCCCGCTCCGCCGCCAGCCGCGCGCGGCCGCCAGGGCGAAGCCGAGACGGCGCGGATGGGCCAGCCAGAAGTAGAGGAGGCGCTCGAGGAGCCGGGGCCGAGACGTGAGGCCCCGACGGGTCAGCTGGCCCCTCGTCGCCTCCAGCAGCGAGCCGAAGGGCACTCCGGCCGGGCACGCGGTCTCGCACGCCCGGCATCCCAGGCAGAGCTCCATGTGACGGGCGAACGTGGGCGACAGCGCCAGACGGTTTTCCGAGGCGGCGCGCATCAGATAGAGGCGGCCCCGCGGCGTGTCCATCTCCTCGCCGAGCACGCGGTAGGTCGGGCACTGGGGCAGGCAAATGCCGCAATGCACGCAGGCCCGCAGGCGGTCGAGGTCGGGAGCGTCCGGCCCTGCGAACGCACCTGTTTGCGCGGCGGTCATCACAGGCCCCCGACGAAGCGCCCCGGGTTGAGCACACGACGAGGATCGAACTCTTCTCGCAGCCGGCGCATCAGCTCGAACGCCGCGGGCTCCACGGGCCCCCAGGGATCGAGCGCGGTCCGGAGCTCCCGCGGCCCCGCCTGTACGACGACGCTGCCGTCGAAGCCGTGGATGGCGGCCCGCAGATGCGTGACGAATGCCGCGGCGTCTTCTACGTCAGCACCCGTGAGAACCACGCGAATCGAGCCGCGCGCGGCACAGCCGGTCACCATGGGGGTGGCGCCGGATCGCAGATCGGTCTGGCCCGCCGTGATCGCTTCCAGCGTCTGGGCGATCAGGCTCGGCAGCACGCCAATCTGCAGCACGACCTCGCCCTCGGCCGTGGTGAAGGCCCGGTCGTAGCGGTCCCAGAAGTCCTCTCCGAGCGCGGTGGCGCGACCCCCGGCTCGCCGGGCCAGTTCCTCGAGGCGCGCGCCCTGCTCGCGGACCGCCCGCTCCACGCTGCCGATCGAGATGGCGACGGCGACCGACGCCGACGGCGCCGAGCAGGCCTGCAAAGCCGGCGCGTTGAGCAGCTCCAGTCGCATCGGCTCCAGTGCGGAGTCCAGCACGAGCGCGATGACGGCCTGGGCGGCCGCCGCGGACGGCAGCGTGATCAGCCAGGTGCCCTCGCGATCGGGCATCGGGTGCAGGCGAACCGTCAGCTCCACCAATATCCCGAGCGTACCCAGCGCGCCCACCATCAGCTTGGGGACGTCATAGCCGCTGACCGACTTCACGACGCGGGCGCCACCCCAGGTCAAGAGGCCGTCGGCCTGAACGAAGCGCACGCCGAGGAGCAGATCGCGAAATGTCCCGTAGCGGGCCCGCAACGGCCCGTGCGCGTTGGTGGCCACGAGCCCACCCAGCGTCCGCCCCGCCCACCCCGGGGGGTCCATGGGCAACTGCTGGCGGCGGGGATTGAGGCTTGCCGCCAGCGCGCCGGCGGTCAGGCCCGCCTCCACGCTCACCGTCAGGTCATCGGGCTTGTACTCGAGAATGCGGACCAGGTCGAGGGTGTCGAGCACCACGTCCAGCCGCTCCGGCGGCCCGCCGAAGTCCCGCGCGGCGCCGCTCCCGCGAGGCGCCACGGCCAGTCCTGCCTCGGCCGCCAATGCCAGCACGGCCGCGACCTGCTCGCCGCTCGCCGGCCTCACCACCCATCGGGGCACCCGATCATCGAGGGCCGCGGCGCGCAGCACCTCCGGGCGGTCGCTGATTCGCGACGAGCCCACGACGTCGGCGAGGGCGGCGCCGACGGACCGTGTGGACACGCTCATCTCAGATCCAGGCCCCCGGGGGCAGCGACGGACGCAGGGGACGAAAGCCCTCCCCGCACGCCGGATGGGAGGGAAGCAGCTTGTCCGGATTCATGATGCCGTGGGGATCGAAGACCCGGCGCAACCGGTACATGAAGTTGAGGTCCGCCTCGGCGAACTGCAGGGGCAGGTTCTTGGCCTTGTCCACGCCGATGCCGTGCTCGCCGGTGATACTCCCGCCCAGGGCGATGCAGGCCTGCAGCAGCTCCTCGTTGGCCAGGCCGGCGCGCTCCACCTCCTCGGGCTTGCGCTCGTCGTAGCAGATGAGGGGATGGAGGTTACCGTCACCGGCGTGGAAGACGTTGGCGATGAGCACGCCGTGGCGGGCGGCGATCGTCTGCATCTCCTGCATGATGTCGGGGAGCTTCGAGCGGGGCACGACCGCATCCTGGAGCAGATAGCTGGAGGTGACCCGCCCCACGGCGCCCGCGGCCTCCTTGCGCCCCTTCCAGAGCAGGGCCCGCTCGGCCTCGTCACGAGCCACCCGAACCTCCAGAGCGCCGCGCTCCCGGCACAGCCCGGCGCAGCGCTCGCTCTGCCGGTCCACCTCGGCGCCCGGGCCGTCGAGCTCGATCAGCAACACGGCGGCGGCCCCCGCCGGGTACACCGGCGCCACACCCGCATTGATGGCCCGGATGATGACGGCGTCCAGCATCTCCAGGGCGGCCGGGATGATGCCCGCCGCGATGATGTCGGAGACGGCATGCGAAGCATCCACGAGAGACGCGAACGAGGCCAGCACCGTCTTGACGGCCTCGGGCGCGTGCAGGAGCCGCACGGTGATAGCGGTGACGAGCCCGAACGTCCCTTCGCTCCCCACGACGGCGCCGGTGAGATCGTAGCCCGGGCGGTCGGCCACCTTGCCGCCGAGCCGGACCAGCTCGCCGGCGCCCGTCACGATTTCGAGCCCCAGGACGTGGTTGGTGGTGATCCCGTACTTCAGACAGTGGGCGCCGCCGGCGTTGGTCGCCACATTGCCGCCGATCGAGGCCACCATCTGGCTCGAGGGATCGGGCGCGAAGAAGTACCCACGCTCGGCCACGGCCCGGGTGAGCCACGAGTTGATGAGGCCCGGCTGCACGGTCGCGCAGCGGTTGGGGAGGTCGATTTCCAGAACGGCGTTCATGCGATTGAGCCCGACCATCACGCCGCCCCGCGGCGCCATCGCACCACCGATGAGGCCGGTGCCGGCCCCGCGAGGCACGACGGGTACCTGATGCTCTCGGCACCGACGGACGACTTCCACGACCTGCTCGGTCCGGGTGGGCAACACCACCAGGTCGGGCGTTCCCTTGTAGTAGGTGTGCATGTCGCATTCGTAGACCATCCGTCCCTCGGGGGACATCACGAGCCCCTCGGCCCCCACGATGGCGCGCAGCTCCTGAACGAACGCCGGCTTCAGTGGCATGGTCTCGGTCTCACCGCAGATTATCGCGCATCACTCTGGGATTGGCCGCTTCGACCGGCGGCTCCGCCGCCGCAATCCTGTCCTGGGGGAGGCAGCAAAGCGGGCCGTCAGGCCCGCGAAGCGTCGGAAGGGGGGTGAACCCCCCCTCCGAGTCAGATCTTCCAGGTATCGCCCGACGTCAACAGCTTGGCGATGTCGCCGGGACCGCGCTCGGAGATCGCGCGCTGCTCTTGCCCGAGCAGGACTTCCTCGTAGCACGGCCCCTCCACGGCCGCGAACACACCGACCGGAATGGGGAACTCGGGGATCCAGAGGTCGGCCAACAGCTTGGCCGCGTTCACGTTCTTCTCATCGTGGACCCAGAGCGCCCGCGCGTCGACGTCTGTCGCGGCGATGACCCGAGGCGTGACACCGTCCATGACGACAGCCTGGCGACGGTCCGCCGGGCCGAAGAGCAGGGGCTTGCCGTGCTCGAGGCGCAGCTCGTGCTGCAGCTTGGACTCCTTCTCGTAGACCGCGTTCCAGACGAGATCGTTGTAGACGTTACAGTTCTGGAGGATCTCCAGGAACGCCGCGCCCCGGTGGTGGGCCGCCCGCTTCAGCATCTCTTCCATGTGGCGCACGTCCCGGTCGACCGTGCGCCCCACGAACGTTGCCCCGCAGCCCAGCGCGAATGCCAGCGGATTGACCGGCCGATCTGCCGAGCCCATGGGGGTTGACTTCGTCACCTTGCCGAGCTCGCTGGTCGGCGAGTACTGGCCCTTGGTCAAGCCGTAGATCCGGTTGTTGAAGAGCAGAATGGTGAGATTCACGTTGCGGCGGAGCACGTGGAGCATGTGATTCCCGCCGATGCTGAGACCGTCACCATCGCCGGTCACCACGAAGACCTTGAGGTCGGGTCGCGCCACCCGGAGCCCGGTGGCGATGGCCGGGGCTCGCCCGTGGATGGTGTGGAACCCGTAGGTATTCATGTAGTACGGAAACCGGCTGGAGCAGCCGATGCCCGAAATGAAGACGATGTTCTCGCGGGGAATCCCCAGGTCGGGCATCGTCTTCTGGACGGCGCTCAGGATGGCGTAGTCCCCGCACCCGGGGCACCACCGCACGTCCTGATCGGATTCGAAGTCCTTCTTGCTGTAGCGAGGGGCTTCGGCTGCCGCGCCGCCGGCGCTCATGCCTGACTCCCGCCGAGCTGCTTGATGGCCTCGTAGATCTCGTCGGAGGCCAGGGGCAGGCCGCGCACGCGATTGAAGCCCACCGCATCGACCAGGTACTCGGCGCGCAGCACGCGCACCAGCTGGCCAGTGTTGATCTCCGGGACCAGCACCTTACGGTACTCGCGCAGAATATGACCGAGGTCTGGCGGCAGCGGATTGAGGTAACGCAGGTGGATCGAAGCCACCGAGCGCCCCTCGGACTGGGCTCGCTCGACCGCTGCCGTGATCGACCCGTAGGTGCCGCCCCAGCCCACGACGAGCAGATCGCCCGTCGCCGGCCCGTTGATCGATGTCGGGGGAATCTCCTGGGCCACCCGCCGCACCTTTTCGGCCCGGGTACGAACCATATGGTCGTGGTTCTCGGGGTCGTAGGAGATATTCCCGGTGACGTCCTGCTTCTCGATGCCGCCGATCCGGTGCTCGAGCCCCGGCGTGCCGGGCTTCACCCAGGGCCGGGCCAGCGTCGCGGCGTCGCGCAGGTAGGGGAAGAAGCCCTCCTTCTCGGCGCGGAACTGCACCTCGAGGGGGGGCAGGGTGCTCACGTCGGGGATCAGCCAGGGCTCGGAGCCATTGGCCAGGAACCCGTCGCTGAGGACGATCACCGGCACCATATACTTGGCGGCGATACGTACCGCCTCGTACGCGATGTAGAAGCAATCGCCGGGCGTGGCCGGGGCCAGGACCACCACCGGAGATTCGCTGTTGCGGCCATACAGGGCCTGCATCAGGTCGGCTTGCTCGGTCTTGGTGGGCATACCGGTGGAGGGACCGGCCCGCTGGATGTTGAAGACCACCAGCGGCAACTCCGCCGTCACGGCCAGTCCGATCCCCTCGCCCTTGAGGGCGATACCCGGCCCGCTGGAACCGGTCACCCCGATGGCTCCGCCGAACGCGGCACCAATGGCGGCCGTCACCGCCGCGATCTCGTCCTCGGCCTGGATGGTACGGATCCGGAAGCGCTTGTGCATCGCCAGCTCTTCCAGCACGCTGCTGGCCGGCGTGATCGGGTAGGCGCCGTAGACGACCGGCAGCTTGGAGCGCTCGGCCGCCGCCAACAGCCCCCAGGCCAGGGCACGGTTGCCGGTCATGGCCCGGTAGAGGCCGGCCGGCAGATCAGCCGCCTCCACCGTGTAGTGCTCGGCGAAGATCTCGGCCGTCTCTCCGAAGGCGTGGCCGGCCTTGAGCACGCGGGTGTTGGCCTCCAGGAACGCCGAATTCTTGGCGAACTTCTTCGTGATCCACTCCAGGGTGGGTTCGAGCGGACGCGTGTAGATCCACGACACCAGCCCCAGGGCAAAGAAGTTCTTGGTGCGATCCTTCTCTTTGGTGTTGAGCGCCAGATCCTTGATGGCTTCGTGCGTCAGCGCGGTCATATCCACGCGGTGCAGCCGGTAGCGCTCGGCCAGCGCGGCGTCGTCCAGCGGATTGGCCGGGTAGCCGGCTTTGTCCAGATTGCGCTTGTCGAAGGCGTTGGTGTTGACGATCAGCAAGCCCCCGGGCTTGAGGTCGCGCAGGTGCACCTTCAACGCGGCCGGGTTCATCGCCACCAGGCAGTCGAGCCGGTCGCCGGGCGTGTATACGCGCTGGCTACCGAACTGGAGCTGAAAGCTCGAGACCCCGAACAGCGTTCCCGCCGGGGCCCGGATCTCGGCTGGGAAATTGGGAAGGGTCGCGATGTCGTTGCCGGCCCACGCGGACTCCGTCGTGAACTGCTCGCCGGTGAGCTGCATGCCGTCACCGGAATCTCCCGCGAACCGCACCACGGCACGCTCCAGCTCCCGCAGTCGTTTCTCGGCGCCCTTGACGGGAGCCATCGTGTCGCTCATCGACGCTCGTCCTCTCTCCCTCGAACGCTCACCTTATTCCCGCGTGGAGGCCCGGTCGCCCGTGGCCCTCACGCACACTCTTGGAGCACGCCTCGCCTGGGGATTCCCGTGGCCGCGGCCGCTCGCCGCGCAAACCAAGCTAATGGTATCGGAGCACCCCGAGAAGGGCAAGGCATTACCGGCGGTTAGACCGCCCGACCTACCCTGCGTCGATCTGCTCCGGGTGCTTGAGGCGATCCCCCGGAGCCAGGTTGAGGAGGGCCTCCGGAAAGAGATGCGCCAGCCACCGGATGACGTCGCTGACCGTCACCACGCCGACGGGTCGCTGCTCCCGGTCCACCAGCGGGATGGTCCGGTAGCCGGCGACACCCATGCAGTGTACGGCGTAGGCGACGCGCTGAGCCACCGTGAGCGCTTCGGGGTTGGCCGTCATCACCGTGGCCAGGCTGGTGTGGCGGACGTCCAGCCCCCGCCCCACGACCCGATTGAGCACGTCGCGCTCGGTGAAGATTCCAACCAGATGCCCCTGGCCGTCGACGACGAGAACGCCCGCCTGGTGGCGAGCCAGCATCTGCTGCACCGCCTCGTGCACCGTGGCGGTCTCGCGCAGGCAGATCGGCTCGGCCGGCGCGAGGGTCGCGATCGTGTCGTTGAAGAGCGCCCCCCGGATCTCGCGGAGCTCGCTCTCAACCTCGACGTTGTGCTCCTCGAAGTCCGTCATGATTGCACCCCCTCCCCGGCCCTTCCGGACCGGGCCAGGAACCAAACGGTCCCCCCGCCGTCGGAGTGGACCAGGTTCATGTCGTCCTGTCCGGCAGCGCAACCGACCGGGTGTGCGCCCGGCCAGAACCCGCGGCCGTCTCCCCGCCGTTCGACTCTCGAAGCAACTCGATGAAGCGACCCACCACCGGCGCCAGCGGCTTCTGGCGACGGTGGATGATGCCAACCGGCCTCACCAGGTCGGGGATACCGAAGGGCACGCTGGCCAGCGTCCGGATGCCTGCCTCTTTCTCCACCGTGTGACGGGGCAGGAGGCTGACCCCGGCGGCGATCATGATGGCTTGCTTGATGGTCTCGATGTTGTCGAACTCCATCACGATGTTGGGACGCACGTTGTGCTGGCGCAGGGCTCGGTCGATCGCTCGCCGGATGGTGAGCCCCCGGTCGAACGCGACGAAGGGCTGCCCCGACAGGTCCGCCGGCATCACGGTGCGACGGCGGGCGAGCCGGTGGTTAGGGTGGCAGACGAACGTCATCGGCTCGGAGCGGAGAGGAATCACTGACAGGGCCCGGTCTGTCGGCGGGTAGGACATGACGCCAACGTCCGCCTCGTCGTCGAGGACGGCCTCCACCACCTTGTGCGGATGCAGGCACTCGAGCTGCACCCGGGCGTTCGGGTAGAGCGACATGAAGCGCTGCAGGTGATGACTCATGTCGTGGAGACCCACGGAGTAGATGGCGGCCACCCGCACGGTACCGTCCACCCGAGCCTTGACCGCGGCGATCTCCCCCCGGGCCTTGTCCCACGTGTCGAGCAGGGTCCGACAGGCGGCCAGGAAGGCCTGGCCCTCGGCGGTCACGACGAACGGGCGCTTGGTTCGGTCGATGAGAGCGACGCCGAGGTCCCGCTCGAGCTGCTGGACGGCCTGGCTGGCCGCCGACTGGGAGACGAAGTTCTGCTCGGCCCCCCGGGAAAAGCTGTGCAGGCGGACGATGTCGCAGTACAGGCGAAGGGTCTCCAGCTGCACGGGTGCATCATACCATCAGGAGAACTAATACCTATCATCTGATTTTTGCCGGATGACTAATGGTCCAAACTCGGGTACTATCGTGCAACTTTTCACGATCGGGCCACAACAGGCCAAAGGGACAGGACTATGAAGCAGACGGCCGGACTACCCCCCGCCCAGGGTCTGTACGATCCCCGGCACGAGCACGACGCGTGCGGCGTCGGGTTCGTCGTCCACGTCAAGGGACACAAGTCGCACGACATCGTGGTCAAGGCCCTGACCGTGCTCAAGAACCTCCTGCACCGCGGCGCGTGCGGCTGCGAGCCCAACACCGGTGACGGCGCCGGCATTCTCCTCCAGATGCCCGACAGGTTCCTGCGCCGGGAATGCGCCCGGCTCGGCCTCACGCTTCCCCCCCTTACCGAGTACGGCGCCGGCCTCGTCTTCCTGCCCCGCGACCTGGTTCAGCGCGAGAAGGTCGAGGCCCTGGTTCAGACCCTGGTGGAGGAGGAAGGTCAGCGTTGCCTGGGCTGGCGTGACGTCCCCACCAACGACGGCCCGCTGGGCGCCAGCGCGGTGGCGTGCGAGCCCCACATCAAGCAGCTCTTCGTGGGACGGGGCCCGGGCATCCGGGATCACCGCCACTTCGAGCGCAAGCTCTACGTCATTCGCAAGCGCATCGAGCATGCGTTGGAGGACATGGACTTCCTCGAGAAGAAGCTTGCCTACATCCCGAGCCTCTCCTCGAACACGTTGATCTACAAGGGCATGCTCTCGGCCGATCAGATCGAGACCATGTACCCGGACATCACCGATCCCGACGTGGAGTCGGCCCTGGCCCTGGTCCACCAGCGATTCAGCACCAACACCTTCCCCTCCTGGCCCCTGGCCCATCCGTACCGGTTCATCGCCCACAACGGCGAGATCAACACGCTGCGCGGCAACATCAACTGGATGCGGGCCCGCCAGGCCCTCTGCCAGTCCGGCGTGCTCGGCGACGACCTCCAGAAGATTTTCCCGGTGACCCGCGAGGGGCTCTCCGACTCGGCAACCTTCGACAACGTCCTGGAATTCCTCGTGATGAGCGGGCGGTCACTCCCCCACGCCATCCTCATGATGATCCCCGAGCCCTGGCAGAACCACGAAACCATGAGCCCGGCGCTCCGGGCGTTCTACGAGTACCACGCCTCGCTCATGGAGCCCTGGGACGGACCCGCCTCCATCGCGTTCACCGATGGCACCGTCATCGGCGCCGTGCTCGACCGCAACGGGCTGCGCCCCTCCCGCTACTACGTGACGAAGGACGACCTGGTCGTCATGGCCTCCGAGGTCGGCGTGCTCGATATCGCCCCCGAGAGCGTACGGGTCAAGGAGCGGTTGCACCCGGGCCGGATCTTCCTCGTCGACACCGCGCAGGGCCGGATCGTGGACGACCAGGAAATCAAGGCCGGCCTGGCCGCCGAGCATCCCTACGCGGAGTGGTTGCGCGACAACCTCGTGCCGCTGGAGACGCTGCCGACGGCCCCCGTTCCCGCTGCCGACCACGAGACGGTGCTGACCCGCCAGATCGCCTTCGGCTACACCCACGAGGACCTGCGTATCCTCCTCACACCGATGGCCCGTCAGGGCGAGGAGCCCGTGGGGTCGATGGGCACTGACACCGCGCTGGCCGTGCTCTCCGACCGGCCCCGGCTGCTGTACGACTACTTCAAGCAGCTCTTCGCCCAGGTCACCAACCCCCCGCTGGACCAGATCCGCGAGGAGCTGGTGACGTCGATGGAGTCCACGGTCGGGCCCGAGCGCAATCTGCTGGCGCCGGAGCCTCAATCCTGCCGCCAGATCGCGCTGCCCGATCCCGTGCTCTCGAACGAGGATCTGGCCAAGCTCAAACACGTGGCCGTGCACGGCTTCCAGGCGGTCACCCTGCCGATGCTCTACGCGCCCGGTGAAGGCGCGGCGGGGCTCGAGCGGGCGGTGGAGGAGCTGCAGAATCGGGCGAGCGAGGCCATCGCCCGGGGCGCCAGCATCATCATCCTCTCCGATCGCGGGGTGGGCCGGGCCCGCGCGGCGATCCCGAGCCTCCTGGCAACCGCCGCGGTTCATCACCACCTCGTGCGCCGGGGAGAGCGGACGCGCTGCGGGCTCGTGGTCGAGACCGGCGACGCCCGCGAGGTCCACCACGTGTGCCTGCTCATCGGGTACGGCGCCGGCGCCGTCAACCCGTGGGTAGCGTTCGAGACCCTGGACGACATGATCCGTGAGGAACTCCTGACCGGCCTCGACCACGCCAAGGCGGTGAAGAACTACATCAAGGCCCTGAACAAGGGAATCCTCAAGGTGATGGCCAAGATGGGGATCTCGACGCTGCAGAGCTACTGCGGGGCCCAGATCTTCGAGGCCATCGGCCTCAACCGGACGGTCGTCGACCGCTACTTCACCGGCACCGCCTCGCGGGTCGCCGGGATCGACATCGAGGTGATCCACGAGGAAGTGCGGCGGCGCCACGCGCAGGCCTTCCCCGAGCGGCCGGTCGGCCCGGCCGAGCTCGACTGGGGCGGTGAGTATCAGTGGCGGCGCGACGGCGAGCACCACATGGTCAACCCCGACATGATCGCCCGGCTCCAGCACGCCACCCGATCGGGAAACTACGTGGCCTTCAAGGAGTACTCGCGCCTCGTGGACGACCAGAGCCGGCGCCGGGCCACCCTGCGCGGGCTCATGCAGTTCAAGGTCGCCGATGCTCCCATCCCGCTCGAGGAGGTGGAGCCGGTCGAGGCCATCTTCAAGCGTTTCGCCACCGGCGCCATGTCCTACGGGTCCATCAGCCAGGAAGCCCACGAAACGCTGGCCATCGCCATGAATCGCATCGGCGGCAAGTCCAACACGGGCGAGGGCGGCGAGGACGCCGCGCGCTACCAGCGCGATCCCAACGGCGACTGGCGACGCAGCGCCGTCAAGCAGGTGGCCTCCGGCCGCTTCGGCGTCACCAGCGAATACCTGGTCAACGCCGACGACCTCCAGATCAAGATGGCCCAGGGCGCCAAGCCTGGCGAAGGCGGGCAGCTCCCCGGCCCCAAGGTCTACCCCTGGATCGCCAAGGTCCGGTTCGCCACGCCCGGCGTGGGGCTGATCTCGCCACCCCCGCACCACGACATCTACTCCATCGAGGACATCAAGCAGCTCATTCACGACTTGAAAAACGCCAATCCCCGGGCCCGGGTGCACGTGAAGCTGGTGGCCGAGGTCGGCGTGGGCACTGTGGCGGCGGGCGTGGCCAAGGCCTTCTCGGACGTGGTGCTCATCTCGGGCCATGACGGTGGCACCGGGGCGTCGCCCCTGACGTCGATCAAACACGGGGGCATCCCCTGGGAGCTCGGCCTGGCCGAGACCCAGCAGGTCCTCGTCATGAACAAGCTCCGCGACCGCATCACCGTACAGGTGGACGGTCAGCTGAAAACGGGACGGGACGTCGTGATCGCCGCCCTGCTGGGGGCGGAGGAGTTCGGGTTCTCGACGGCCCCCCTGGTCGTCCTCGGCTGCATCATGATGCGGGTCTGCCACCTCAACACCTGCCCGGTCGGCATCGCCACTCAGGATCCCGAGCTCCGCAAGCGGTTCGCCGGGAAGCCGGAGCACGTCGTGAACTTCTTCCGCTTCCTGGCCCAGGAGGTTCGGGAGCACATGGCCCGGCTCGGGTTCCGGACGATGGACGAGATGATCGGCCGCGTCGACCGGCTCGACATCGCTCCGGCCGTCGATCACTGGAAGGGACGCGGCCTGGACCTGTCCTCCATCCTCTACCAGCCGCCGATGGGGCCCGACGTGCCGCGCCACAAGGTCCGCGAACAGGACCACGGTCTCGAACGGTCGCTCGATGCCACGACCCTCATCCCGGCGTGCCGGGAGGCCATCGAGCATGGCAAGCCCATCGTGCGCTCCCTGCCCATCCGCAACGTGCACCGCACGGTGGGAACCACGCTCGGCTATGAAATCACCCGCCGCTGGGGCGGCCAGGGACTCGCTGACGATACCATCCGCCTCCACTTCACGGGATCGGCCGGCCAGAGCTTCGGGGCCTTCGTGCCACGAGGGATCACGATGGTGCTGGAGGGTGACGCCAACGACTACTGGGGGAAAGGTCTGTCGGGCGGCAAGCTGGTCGTGTACCCGCCACGGGCGTCCACGTTCGTCGCCGAAGAGAACATCATCATCGGCAATGTGGCCCTCTACGGCGCCACCAGCGGCGAGGCCTACGTGCGCGGTGTGGCCGGTGAGCGTTTCGCCGTCCGCAACTCCGGCGTCCACGCAGTCGTGGAAGGGGTGGGTGACCACGGCTGCGAGTACATGACGGGCGGCCGGGTGGTGATCCTCGGCCGCACCGGACGGAATTTCGCGGCCGGCATGTCAGGCGGGCTCGCCTACGTTCTGGATCTCGACGGAGACTTCCGGCGCCGCTGCAATCTCGGAATGGTCGAGCTGGAACCCCTGACCCAGGCCGAGGACATCGCCCTGGTTCGTGATCTCGTGGAGCGCCACGCGCGCTACACCGGATCCACCTGCGCCGCGGGGATCCTGGACCGCTGGCGCGAGCAGCAAGCACAGTTCGTCAAGATCACGCCCAAGGACTACAAGCGCGTGCTGCGGGCCGAGAGCCGGGCCCGGGCGGAAGGGCGGGAGCCGACCTTCACCGAGCTGGTGGGGGCCACGGGTGGGTAAACCCACCGGGTTCCTCGAGATCAAGCAGAAGAAGTGGCCCACTCGCCCGGTGGCCGAGCGGATCCGGGACTGGAACGAGGTGTATCTCGCCTACCCCGAAGACGAGCTCCGGAAGCAAGCGGCCCGCTGCATGGATTGCGGCATTCCCTTCTGCCACCAGGGGTGCCCGCTCGGCAATCTGATCCCGGACTGGAACGATCTGGTCTACAAGGAACACTGGCAGGACGCGATCCAGCGCCTGCACGCCACGAACAACTTCCCCGAGTGGACGGGCCGGCTCTGCCCGGCTCCCTGCGAAGGGGCCTGTGTGCTGGGGATCAACGACGACCCCGTGACGATCAAGGCCGTGGAGGTCTCGGTCATCGAGCGGGCGTTCGCCGAGGGCTGGGTGGGGCCGGAGACTCCGACGCTCAGGACCGGCAAGCGGGTCGCCGTCGCGGGATCGGGCCCCGCGGGCCTGGCCGCCGCCGCCCAACTCAACCGGGCCGGCCACTGGGTGACGGTGTTCGAGCGCGCCGACCGGATCGGCGGCCTGCTCCGCTACGGGATCCCCGAGTTCAAGATGGAGAAGCGCTTCATCGATCGCCGGCTCCAGCTCATGGAGAAGGCCGGCGTGGCCTTTCGAACCGGCGCCGACGTGGGCGTGACGCTGCCGGTGCGCTCCCTGCTCAGGGAGCACGACGCCGTCGTCCTGGCCTGCGGCGCGGGCTGGCCGCGCGACCTGTCGGTGCCGGGGCGCGAGCTCTCGGGCATCCACTTCGCCATGGACTACCTCACGCTTCAGAACCGGCGTTGCGAGGGCGACACGATCCCTGACGAGGCGTTCATCACCGCCAGCGGCAAGCGGGTCGTGATCATCGGGGGCGGCGACACCGGCGCCGATTGTCTGGGAACCGTGCACCGACAAGGGGCCCGGTCGGTCCATCAGTTCGAGGTGCTTCCACGTCCCCCTGACACCCGCGCTCCCGACAATCCCTGGCCCCAGTGGCCCAACGTCTTCCGTGTGTCCTCGGCCCACGAAGAAGGCGGCGAGCGGGTGTATGCGGTATCGACCCGGAGCTTCCGGGGCGACGAGCAGGGTCGCGTGCACGCCCTGGAGGCGGTCAAGGTCGACATGGTGCGCGAAGGGGGCCGGATCGAGTTCCGGCCCATCCCTGGCACGGAGTTCACGCTGGAGGTCGATCTCGTGCTCCTGGCCATGGGCTTCCTGGGGCCCGAGCGCAAGGGACCGATCGAGGAGCTCGGGCTCCGGCTCACCGAGCGGGGCAACGCCTGGCGCGATCAGAACTGGATGACGAGCGAGCCCGGCGTCTTCACGTGCGGTGACATGCAACGCGGTCAGTCCCTCATCGTGTGGGCCATTGCCGAGGGGCGCTCCTGTGCCCGGGGTGTCGACCGGTACCTGATGGGCAAGTCCGACCTGCCTGCTCCTCTTTCGTAGCTGACGCCCCCTGGCGGACACCAGGAACCCCCAGGCGTCCCTGGGAGAGGTTGACCACCGGCGGGCCACTACACCCGGCGTTTCAATGAGTTACGCGTGGCACCCCCCTTGCTCTCCTGCCATCTAGCCCGAGGAGTGAGGAGGACGACATGCGTGCATTGGCCCCGGTCCTTCTGCTGATGGCCGCTCTCACCAGCGTCCTGGCCGCGTCCCCGGCCCTGGCTCAGACCGCCCCGGCGGGCATCGTCACCGCCGTGCACGGCACCGCCACCATTGCGCGGGCGACAAACAACCAGACCAGCCCCCTGCGGTTCAAGGACGACGTGTTCCTCTACGATCGCGTCACGACCGGTGAGCGATCGCTGGCCCGAATCCTCCTTGGCGGCAAGGCCGTGGTGACGGCGCGTGAGCGATCGACCCTGACCATCACCGCCGTGCCCGGAGCCGCCACCCTGGACCTCCAGAGCGGGCGGCTGCTCCTGGCCGTCGTCAAGGGCGCCATGCGGCCAGGTGAGTCCATCGACATCAAGACCCGGAACGCGATCATCGGCATTCGCGGGACGGTGGTCGTGGCCGACTTCGTCCCGGGCCGGGCTCGCGATGGCAGCGGCGACGCGACCGTCTTCACCATCCTGAGAGGCACGGTCGAGGTGATTCAGATCGATCCCCTGGCCGCCCACTCCGTAGGCACGCCCCTGCGCCTGGGAGCCCTGCAGAGCGTGAGGCTGATGGGGACCCGGATCCCCGAGGTCAGCACGATCTCGGCCGAGCAGGCCAAGCGCATGACGCGGGGCTTCGTCGTGCCGGTCCGGGTGACGCCAGAAACGAGCACAGAAGTCGGCCGGGCCCACGCCGCTCAGGTCGGCGAGGAGCTCACCGCGCTCCTCCCACCCGCCAGCGTGCCCACTGGCTCGACGAAGGAGTCGTCACTGGACTCCACCTCTGAGCTAGAGGTCGTTCGCACCGACAGCAAGTCCCAGCCCACGGCCACCGCCACGGGGACGGGATTGCTGACGGGGACCACGAGCGTACTCACCAGCACGACGGGAACGGGGACGCTCACAGGCTCGTTATCGAGCACGTCCGGCAAGTCATCGCCGCAATCCTCCACGCCCGCTCACGCCGGGCCAGGTCAATCGCCGCCGCCCGGCCTGGTGAGGTCGACACTTCAAGCAACGGACAACCTGCTCAAGGCCGGCGGTGCGCTACTGAAATAAGGGCTGTTCTCGCGCGAGCGACGTCCGCGCAGTGATTCTCGGGGAGGCCGTCGGGGCCCCCTCCGAATCTAGCCGCCGCGAGTGTGCATCTCGAGGTGGGGATCCTGCTTGAGCCGCCCGATCTGAACCAGGGGACCCCGCTCACGCGAGGCCAGCCGCTCCTCGGCGCCGCGATCGGCCCGGTCCCGCCAGCCCGCGACGATCAACGCCGCGAGCTCCTCCGAGCTGGCCCCGCGACGCAGGGGACCACGAAGGTCTGTGCCTTCCAGCGCGTACAGGCACAGGTACCACATGCCATCGGCCGTGAGCCGGCTGCGGTCGCAGGAGCGGCAGAAGGGCGCCGTCGTCGAGGCGATGATCCCGAAGACCGTGCCGTCGGGCATGCGAAAGCGCTCCGCCGGAGCCGTGCTGGCCGGCTCTATCAGCGGCTCGATGCGGCCGTAGCGACGGGCCAGCCGCTCGAGGATCTCGGCCCGGGAGGCCACCTTGTCCATCGTCCACCGGGTCGCGCCACCCACGTCCATATACTCGATGAAACGCACCTCGGCGCCGGCATCCTTGCCGAACTCGATGAGGTCCTCGAGCTCGTCGTCGTTGACGCCCCGCATGACGACCGAGTCCAGCTTGGTGCCGGTGAAGCCCGCCCGGGACACCGCGGCGATGCCCTTCAGCACCCGGGGCAGCGTGTCACGGCGGGTGAGGGCGGCAAAGCGCTCGGGGCGCAGCGTATCGAGGCTGACGGTCACGCGGTGCAGCCCGGCTGCCTTGAGCCCCTCGGCCTGTCCGGCGAGCAGGATGCCGTTGGTGGTGATGGCCAGGTCACGCAGGGTGGGCTTGGCGGCGAGCAGTTCCACGAGCGCGGCCAGATCGCGGCGCAGCAGGGGCTCGCCGCCGGTCAGGCGGACCTTGTCCACCCCCAGCGTCAGAAACACGTCGACCAGCCGACTGATCTCCTCGAAGTTCAGCAGCTGCTCACGGGGCAGCCACACGTAGTCCTCTTCCGGCATGCAGTACTGGCAACGGAGATTGCAGCGATCCGTCACCGACAGACGGAGATTGCGCAGCGGGCGCCCGAGCCTGTCGCCGATCATCCCAGTGATTGGAGGATCTCCTCGAGGGGCTGCCGGGCGCAGGTGTGCTGGGGGGTGTCCCGAACGGTGTACCGGCTGGCCTCCGTCTCCCGGAGCTGCATGAGCAGGGTCACGAACTCCTTGGGGTCGTCCCCCTCGAAGGCCACCACGAAGTCCTGGTCGTCGAGGCCGAAGGAGTAGGCGGTGTTGATGCGGATGGCCGGAAAGCGGTGCCCGGTTCTAATATGCTCGGCCATCATGCGGCGCCGCTCCTCCATGGGCAGCAGGTACCACTCCCGAGTCTTCACGAACGGGTACACGAAGAGGTACTTCGACTGTCCGGGCTGCATGGTGACCGGCGTCTCGTCGTCGGTGTGAGCCTTGACGTACTGCGACTCGCGGGTCACCGCCAGATAGGTATAGGTGTTTTCCAGATACGGGGCCAGGGTGGTCCCCCGCAGGCCCCGGGTGAGCTCGCGGATCGGCTCCAGCTCGCGAGAGATCAGCCAGAGCAGAAAGTCGGTGTCCCGTCGGAGCCCGACGGTCGAGTAAGGCCGGATGGTCACCCGGGTCTTGAAGTCGTCGATCGTGGCCAGGTACTCGGCGATAGCCCGGCTCCTCTCGGCCTTGGCCAGGGTCGACCACGAGGGCCGCGCCGTGAAGAACGTGTAGAGCATGCAAAAGCCAGGTGGGGTGTGTTCCACCGTCCTCCTCCTAGGCCACGGGACGCGCAGCCGGTTCCGCCAGGGCCCGCCCCCACTCGCGGATCAGTCCGGTCTTCTTGACTCCAACCTCGAAGTGGTCCCAGGGCAGCTGCTCGTCGAGCGCACGGGCCCGTGTGGTGTAGAACCCGACGTCGCCGTCCCACTGGCGCAGGGCCTTGCGCCAGTCACCGTCGAGCCGTGCCGCCAATTCCAACATATCACCCACGCGGCGATCGCCCCGGGCCAGCAGGGCCTGCAGCGTCGCCTCCCGGGGATTCTCGTGCAAGACCCGGACATTCGAGAAGCGACGGACGCCGTGCTTGATGATCTCCAGCTTCTCCTGCAGTGACTCCGCGCCGTCGAAGGGCGCCCACTGAAAGGGCGTCCACGGCTTGGGGACGAACGACGAGATCGACAGCGTCAGCCGACCGAAGGGCCGACCGGTCGGGTCCAGCACGCGCAGGCGGTCGAGCATCCGATGGGCCAGGTCGGCGATGGCTTCCACGTCGTGCCGGGTCTCGGTGGGCTGGCCAATCATGAAGTATGTCTTGAGGTTGGGGATGCCGTGACGGCGGACGAGGTCGCAGGCGGCCAGGATCTGCTCATCGGTAATGGCCTTGCGGATCACCTGTCGCAGGCGCTCCGTCCCCGCCTCCGGCGCCACCGTGAGCGTGCGGTGCCCGCCCCGGGCCAGCGCCGCGACCAGCTCGGGCGTCAGGCTGTCGGCGCGCAGCGACGAGATCGAGAGCTCGAGCCCGTTGGCCTCCACGACCTTGAGAAGGTCGCCGAGCCAGGGGTAATCCGACACGCAAGCGCCCACGAGCCCGATCCGCCGGTTGGTGGGATCGGCGGCGATCCGGCTCACGCTGTGGGCCAGAGCCGGGACCGAGCGGTGGCGGACGGGGCGGTAGATCTGGCCTTCCAGACAGAACCGGCAGCCGCGGCCGCATCCCTTGCCGACTTCGAGCAGCGCCATGTGGCCGTACTCGGCCAGGGGCGTCTTCACCAGCGAGAGGGTTTCGAAGCGATCGACGTCGAGCAGGCGCCGCTTGACCACAGTCGCGGGCGCGTCTCGGCGCGGCTGCACCGCGGCGATCGTGCCCTGGGGGTGATAGGCGACCGTATAGCGCTCGGGGACGTAGACACCCGGCAGGGCGACCAGCCGGTCGAGGAAGGCTTCCCGGTCGCGATCCCCTTCCCGGTACGCGGTGATCAGCTCACCGACCAGCTCCTCCCCCTCCCCGACGACGATGAAATCCATGAACGGCGCCAGCGGCTCGGGGTTCGAGAAAGCGCACACGCCACCCATCATGACCAGAGGATCGTGCGGCCGCCGCTCCGCGGTGCGCAGCGGAATGTCGGAGAGGGCCAGGAGCCGCAGGGTATTGATGTAATCGCCCTCGTAGGTGATCGAAAACCCGACCAGGTGAAAGTCCGAGAGCGGCCGTTGGGATTCGAGCGAGAACGGCCGGGTGCCGGTACGCTGTAGCTCGTCGAGGTCTCCCGGCTCGGGCAGGAACACTCGCTCGCACACAACGTCGGGCAACTGATTGAGGTGCCAGTAAATGGTTTGCAGACCGAGGTTCGACATGCCCACGGCGTACGTGTTCGGGTACACGAGGGCCACCGCGACCTTACCGCCCCAATCCTTGCGGACGGCGCCCTCCTCCTGGGCGAGGAGGGCAAGGGCTTTTTGCTTCAGTGTCCAGGACATGGAGGCCACTCTACCATACCGCGCCTGATCCCTCGCCCCCGCGCGTGAGCAGCTGGGGGGGCACCCGCGGGTACTCGGAAGGGCGCCGCGCGCGGCGTTAGCCGGCTGGCGCCGGGGTCACGCGCCGACGGCTCCAGGCCACTCCGATCAGCGCCACCACGACCCCGACCAGGCTGGCCAGCTGGGGCACGCGGAGCGAACCCAGCCAGAAGCTGTCGAGTCGGAGCGCTTCGATCGCGAACCGCCCGACCGAGTAGAGGCCGATGTAGACGAAGAAGAGGGCGCCGGGGTGCACGCGCAGTTTCGGCCGCAGCCAGGCGATGAGCACCAGGAACACACCGAAGTCCCAGAGGGACTCGTACAGGAACGTCGGATGGAAGTACTCGAACTGTCCATACCCGGACGGCCGATGGGGCGGCGAGATGTAGAGCTTCCAGGGCAGGTTCGTCGGTCGCCCGAACGCCTCTTCGTTGAAGAAGTTCCCCCAGCGACCGATGGCCTGCCCCAGGGCCAGGCTCGGGGCTGCGATATCGAGGCTGGACAGAACCGGAAGCCGCCAGCGGCGCGCGAGCCACACGCCCACGAGCGGGCCGACGATGAGTCCTCCGTGGATGGCCAGCCCTCCCTCCCAGACATACAAGATCTTGATCGGGTGCTGGCCATAGTAGTGCCAGTTGAACGCCACCTCGTACAGGCGCGCGCCGACCAGGCCAGCGAGGATGCCCCACTGCGCGGCGCTGATGAGATCATCAGCCGGTAAACCTTCCCGCTGCGCCTCACGGTACGCCAGCCAGAGCCCGACGATGATCGCGATGGCCATGAGGATGCCGTACCAGCGGATGGCGAGGGGCCCGATCTGGATGGCGATGGCGCCGGGGGATGCGAACATCGGGGGTAAGATAGCCCGCCAGGTACGATTCGTCCAATGAACCTCTTCCGCCGTCGCCGAGCCATACTCGTCCTCGGGCTGGCCAGCCTGCTCGTCTGCCTCCTTGTGGCCCTGGGCATCCGCGGGGCTGGCTCGTACCTCGTCGTCGCCGACCAGCTCGAACGGAGCGACGCGATCTTCGTCCTCGCGGGCACCGGGCCGACACGGCTCGTCGAGGCGGCGTCGCTCTACCGCCGCGGCCTGGCCCCGGTGGTCGTCCTCAGCCTGCCCCCCGATACGGCCCGCGTGGCCCGGGAGCTGGCCGGCGAGCCCGCACCCCAGGAACGTGCCCTGCGCGTGCTGGTCCACGCCGGGGTGGACCGCCCGGCCATTGCGCGACTGGACCGTATCGTGGAGAACACGGACGACGAGCTCGGCGTCGACTTCGACTACGCGCGGGCCCAGGGGTTTCGCCGCGTGATCCTGGTCACCTCGCCGCAGCACACCCGGCGGGTCCGCATGATCTGGGACGCCCGCTTTCAGACAGCCCTGCCGGCGCTGGTGCATCCCACGCCGTTCGACGAGTTCGACGCGGCCCGCTGGTGGCGCTCGAGTCGCTCGCTGGAGAAAGTCTTCTACGAGCTTGCGGCTATCGCGCACTTCTGGCTTGGCCGCCCCCTACCGACGCACGACCGGCGCTAGGTCGGCGTTCCCCCAGCGACGAGCGCATCGAGCCAAGCGACGTCGGCGCGCCGGGCGATAGAGATCGTCACGCGATTTGCGCGGCGCCACCGCAGCCCGATCAGGTCACGGGCGGATGTCGACAGCGCGAGGATGTCGTCAGGGTGGTTGGTGAAACTGTACGCGGGGTAGTTGATGCTTGTTCAGAAAGACTCGCAGCACAACCCGAATTTGGTGCTGGTGGTGGGATTCGAACCCACACTGAATCGATTTTAAGTCGATCGCCTCTGCCGATTGGGCTACACCAGCACCACGGCCGAACCAGTATCGCACGGTCGAGCGAGGCCACTCCCAGCTCGCGGCGATCGCTTTCGTCGTTTGTCCGGCTCCGCGAAGCTCCCGCACGCGACCGATGAGTCATACCGCACTCTGCTCCGAACGCGAGAAAAAAACTGGAGGCGGCGAGCGGATTCGAACCGCTGGATAGAGGTTTTGCAGACCTCCGCCTTAACCACTTGGCTACGCCGCCCCGAGGTGAGAAACCACGGAAGGCTGGCAGCTGGAGCGGGAAACGGGATTCGAACCCGCGACCCCGACCTTGGCAAGGTCGTGCTCTACCACTGAGCTATTCCCGCATCCTCCCTGCCGTGACAGCGGTGTATTCTACCATGTCGCCCGAGACGGTCACCCCGCTCAGCCCGACGCCTCCCGTAGTGCATTTGCCGCATCCTCAGGGGCGACGGCGTTGATGAAGAAGCCGCTGCCCCACTCGAACCCCGCGACGCGCGTGAGCTTGGGGATGACCTCCAGGTGCCAGTGAAAG
>DATBIM010000068.1:0-17345 GCA_036556905.1 Candidatus Methylomirabilota bacterium | reverse complement strand
ACCGCGACGGCCGCCCCCACGGTTCCCCACGTGCCATGCGAATGAACGTTGGGCCGCACCGTCGTGGCGCCGCCCAGCCGCGAGGTGATTTCGTAGCCGGCCACCAGGCTCTCGATGAGCCGCCGGCCGTCGGCCCGTTGCTCCTCAGCGACGGCGAGAGCCGCCGGCAGCACGTGAATCGCGGGGTGACCACCGCCCCAGCGGTTGCCCTCGTCCACCTCGAACGCCACGCCCGCCGTGGCGTTGGCGAGCGCGGCCAGCATGGGCTCCGCGCGCTCGGCGTGGCCGATCAGGGTCGCGGTCCGAGAACCCGAGCGTGACGCAACCAGGCGAGCCAGACGCGCATTCTCCCCGAGCCGGCTACCGGCCAACATGGCGCCCAGCGTGTCGAGGACCACGTTCTTGGCCGCGGCCACAGTCGGGTCGCCGAGATCGCCATATCGCGTTCCCGCCGCCACATGGGCGAGACGATCCAGGTAATCGCCCACTACTGCACCGCGCCCGCGATGGGTGGCTGCGGCCGTCCCCGCGCCAGGTACCGGCCGTAGCCCGGCTCCTGCTCGAGCCGCCCGTCGTTCAGGAGGACGCGACCACGGAGGAACGTCATCCACGGCCGCCCCCGGATCTTCCAGCCCTCGTAGAGCGTCCAGCCGGCCATGCCGTGATGGTCGGCGACCCGGATGGTGCTCTCGGGCTCGGGATCGATGATCAACAGATCGGCGTCGGCACCCGGGCGGATCGCCCCCTTGCGCGGATAGAGCCCGAAGATCCGGGCCGGATTCTCAGCCAGCACCCGCGCCATCCAGGTGATCGGCAGCCCGCGTTTGACCACGCCTTCGCTGAACATGAGCGGCACCATGGTCTCCACCGAGGGGGCGCCGAAGGGGATCGACCGACCGGCGGGATCGACGAAGATGTTCTTCCAGCCCGCTTCCTTGGCCGCCTTGGCGCGGGGGGCGTGATCGCTGCCCACGCTCGAGATGTGACCGGCGGCGAGCCCCGTCCACAGCGCGTCGCGATCGGGACCGTCGGCGCGTCGCAGTGGCGGCCCCATCTTGGCCAGCGGGCCCCAGCGCTGCATCTCGTCCTCGGTGAGCAGCAGATACTGCGGGCAGGTCTCCGTCCACACCCGCTGGCCCCGGGCCTGGGCCTGCTTGATCCGCTCCAGGCCCAGCGCGGTGGACAGGTGGACGACGTAGACGGGCGCGCCGGTCATCGCGCCCATGGCGATAGCCCGGTTGATGGCCTCCTCCTCCGTCCAGTCCGGGCAGGTGGCGGGAAAATGGCGGGGCTCGATGCGCCCCTCGGCCAGGGCCCGGTTCTCCAGATGGTCGATCACGTCGCCGTTCTCGCAGTGGAGCTGGGCCAGGCCGCCGTGGGCGGCGATCACCTCCATCGCCTTGCAGATGAAGTCGTCGGAGCACATGCGGGGCGGGCGCTTCTTGTAGGTCATGAACATCTTGAAGGAGCTCACGCCCAGCCGGACGGCCTCGGGCAGACCCTCCAGGATCGGCGGCTGGTTGAACAGGATGTAGTGAAAACCGAAGTCGAGCACGGACTCCTGCTCGGTCTGGGCGCGCAGCCGCCTGATCGCGTGGGGCAGGGTCTCCCCGGCCCGGTCGTCGTAGACGGCGAAGGCCAGCAGCGTCGTGAGACCGGCGTGGGCGGCGGCGATCGGGCCGCCCTTCCAGTCGTCGTATTCCGGACCCAGGTGGATGTGGCAGTCGATCGCCCCCGGCAGGACGTACTTGCCCCGCGCGTCGATGTAGCGATCGGCCGGCGGCAGCAGCTCGGCTGGGCCGATGGCGGCGATGGTCTCGCCGCGGATGGCCACCGCGGCGTCGAGGACGTCGGTCGCCGTCACCACCTGCCCGCCGTGCACGACAGTGTCGACGCGGGGAGCGGCCATCACTTGACCTCGGTCTTGGCCTTCCACTTCACCAGCGTGGGATCGACCTCCTCGAGCAGGCGGGTGTAGAAGACGCTCTCGGGCGGGAACTTCTGCTTGATGCGGTCCAGCGAGTGCAGGAAGTCGACGAACTCGCCCATGCCGCGGGGGATCTTCTCGTTCATCTCCATCGAGTAGACATTGAGGGCCATGATGTCGCGGGTCAGCGCTTCGTCCGTCTTCATCTCGCGGGCCACGATCTTCACGGCAGCTTCCCGGTCTCGGTTGATGCTGTCGGTCGCCCGGCGCAGCGCGCGCAGGACAGCCTTCAGGGTGTTAGGGTTCTCCTTGAGCATCTTGCCGCTCGCCACCACGCCGGCGTGCACGTGCAGCCAGTCGACCTGGCCCTCCTTGCCGGGGATGAAGCTGCGGTTGCCGCTGAAGTACACCTTGCCCCCGGCCTGCTTGACGGCATTGAACACCCAGGGCGCCCAGGCGGCCATGGCGTCGATGTCGCCCTTGGCCAGGGCCGTCACCGCGTCGGGCGGCGAGAGGTTCACGAACTGGATCTTGGTGAAGTCCACGCCGTGGTCGCGGGCCATGGCCTGGATCGCCATCGTCACCGAAGCGCCTTTGGGCATGCCGATCTTGATCTTCTCGAAGTCCTTGGGCGAGCGGACCATCTCCTGCCCCTTCTTGCCGAGGACGATCTGCTGGGTGCCGGCGATGTCGCTCTGGGGGGCGATGTTGTAGATGGTCTGGCCGGCGGCGGCGATGGGCACGACCATGGTGGCGGTAGCGGTGCCCAGGTGGATGTTGCCGGCGCCCCACATCGAGGGCAGGTCGGTGCCGGCGATGTACCACCGCGGGTTGACTTTGATGCCCTCGGCCTTGAAGTAGCCCATCTGGTCGGCGACGGCGAACTGCGAGGACATCTGCGCATCGCGCACGAGCCAGGCGTCGATCTCCGTCACCTCGGGCTTGCCCTGCGCCGGGGCGGCGCCGGGCAGCAGGAGCAGCAGGGCCAGGATCACGGTCAGCGTTCGCATGGGTGACTCCTTTCAGGCTGCGGCCCGCCCGCGGATCAGCGTCCGCTCGGCCGCCTGCAGCAGGGCGTTGATCAGAGATCCCAGGAGCCCCAGCAACAGGGCCCCCATGACGATCTGGGCGGGGTTGAAGAAGGTCCGCCCCTCCATGATGAGGTGGCCCAATCCGGCGTCGGCGCCCATGAACTCGGCGCCCACGATGACGAAGAGGGCCAGGCCGACGCCCAGCCGCAGGGCCACGATGATCCCGGGCAGTGAGGCGGGCAGGACGACGCGCCGCAGAAGATCCCGGCGCGAGGCGCCCAGGCTGGCGGCGGCCCGCAGCAGCATGACGTCGGCGCGGAGCACGCTGGCGGCGATGGCCACGAACATCGGGAAGAACGTCGTGTAGCCGATGAAGGCCACCTTGGATGCCTCCCCCAGCCCGAACCACACCAGAAACATGGGCAGGAACGCGAGCGGAGGGATCGGTCGTACGAACTCGATGACGGGCTCGACCATGAGTCGGAGCGGGACGCACATGCCCACCAGGATGCCGAGGCCGAGGGCGGCCAGGGCGGCCAGGCCAAAGCCCTGAGCGACGCGGCCGAGCGAGATCAGCACGTGGCGGTGGAGCTCACCGTCGCGGGCAGTCTGCACGCCCACCGCGAGCACCTCGGCCGGTGTGGGGAGCAGCACGGGATTCATCACGGCCAGGCGCGCGTTGATCGCGGCGAGCCCGGCCCAGAGCACCAGGAGGCCCAGCAGCGCGGCGGCCCGAGCGATCACGGATGCACCTTGGCCACTTCTTCCTTCACGACTCGGGTGATCTCGCTCTCGCACTGCGTGAACTCGGCGGCGAAGCGATCGCGAAGCTCCGGCAGCTTGATGGAGAACACCTGTTTGATTCGCCCGGGCGCCGAGGTGATGACCACGATCCGGTCGGCGAGATACACCGCTTCACGGATGGAGTGGGTCACGAACATGATCGTCTTGTGCTCCACCCGCTGGATGCGGGAGAGCTCGTCTTGTAGGACCTCGCGGGTCTGGGCGTCCAGGGCTCCGAAGGGCTCGTCCATGAGAATGATGGCCGGGTTGTTGGCCAGCGCGCGGGCGATGGCCACACGCTGCTTCATGCCGCCCGAGAGCTGGACGGGAAACTTCTGGGCATGGGCGCCCAACCCCACCAGGTGCAGATACCGGGCCACCGTGCCCCGCCGCTCGGCGGCCGGCCGGCCCTGCAGCACCAGGCCGAACTCGACGTTGCCGGCCACCGTGAGCCAGGGGAAGAGCACGTACTCCTGGAACACGACCCCCCGGTCCGCTCCGGGCGCCGTCACCGGCCGCCCGTCGACCAGCACTCTTCCCGTGCTGGGCTGGAGAAACCCGGCCACGATGTTGAGCAGCGTGGACTTGCCACATCCCGAAGGCCCCAGGAGACAGACGAACTCGTGATCGGCCACTTCGAGGTCCAGGTCCACGAGGGCCGGCGCCGCGCCGAACGACTTGCTCACATGCTGGATCTGGATCATTGAGCTGGAGCGGGGCACCCGGCGCGCCCCCCTCCAAACCTCCCCCATTTGGTTGGCGGCGGCACACGGGCCCCCTCCAAACCTCCCCATTCACGCGCGGTGGGACACAGCATGAGTCTCAACCCGGATGCTGCCATCGCAAGAGCCGCCGCTCGAGCAGCCGGACGAGGGCGCTGCCGGCATAGCCCAGCAGGCCCAGCATGATGGCGGCCCCCAGCATCTGCGGCACCAGGAAGAAGTTGCGTCCGTCATTGATGAGGAATCCCAGCCCGTGCTCGGCGGCGATGAACTCGGAGATGACGATGACGAAGAAAGCCAGGGCCACCCCCAGCCGCAGCCCGGTCATGATCTCGGGCAGGGTCGCCGGCAGGATCACGCGGACAAAGAGGTGCAGTCGCCGGGCTCCCAGGCTCTGGGCTGCGCGAAGCAGGAGCGGGTCGATCTGCCGCACGGCGTGGACGGTGGTCAGGAACATCGGGAAGAATGTGGCGTAGGTGATGAAGCCGACTTTCGACGTCTCGCCGATGCCCACCCACACGATGAACAGCGGCAGCATGGCCAGTGGCGGGATCGGGCGAAGCAGCTCGACGATGGGCTCGACGAGGTTGCCCAGCGGGCGGAGATAACCGGCGGCCAGGCCCAGTCCGAGCGCCAGGAGCGCGCCGGTGGTGAAGCCCAGGACCACCCGCTCGAGCGTGGCCGCCACGTGGGCCCACAGCTGTCCCTTCGCTCCGAGCTCGAGCACGGCGCCCACGACGACCCAGGGGCCGGGCAGGAAGATGGGGTTGAACAACCCGAGGAACACGACGAGCCCGGACACCAGGCTCCACAGCGCGAGGAAGCCGACCACCACTCCGATCCGCAAGCGCCATGCGCGTCCTGACGGGATCGCCGATCCGCACAACCCCGACTCCATCAGCTCGGGCAGGCTACTGACGATGGGGCTCACGGCCGGGGGTGCCGCGGCCGGCCGCGCCGGCTCACATCAGTGGGTGGCTCAGCGGCGCTCGAGGGCGAGGATTCGCGCCTCGAGGTGCGCGAAGCGCCGGTCGACGTTGGCGAAGTTCTCGCGCACCTCGTCGCGAAAGCGCTCCAGCCTCTGGCCGAGCCCGGCCAGGCCCTCGGCGAGCAACTGGATTTTTCCCAGCAGGGCTTCGGCGATAACGTCGAAATGGCGACGGGTCTCGACCGCGGAGGCGTCGACGTACTCGCGGACCCGGGCTTCCACGGCGTCGATACGCTGCTGCGTCCTGGCTTCCAGGGCATCGAAGCGCTGCTGCGTGCTGGCTTCCAGGGCGTCGATACGCTGCTGCGTCCTGGCCTCCAGGTCATCGAAGCGCTGCTGCGTGCTGGCTTCCAGGGCGTCGATGCGCTGGTGCGTCCTGGCCTCCACGCCGTCGACGTGCTGGCGCATCCGGGTTTCGGAAGCGCGAACCTCGTGCGCCAGATCCTGGCGAAGGCGCTCGAAGCCGGGATCGAGGGCACCCATGGGCTCATACTCTCGTTGCTCACGGTGCGGCTGTCAATCGTATCCGTTGCCTGTCACCCGTCACATCATCACCAGCCCGCCGTTGACGTCGAGGGTGGCGCCAGTGATGTAGGCGGCGGCGTCGGAGGCCAGGAACATCACGCATTCGGCGATCTCGGCCGGCTCCGAGACGCGGCGCACGGGCACGCCTTCGGCGAGCCGGCGCGACTCCTCGGGGCTGCGCAGCGCCTTCCAGCGCTCCGTGCCCACCGTGCCCGGCGCCACCGCGTTGACGGTGATACCCTCGGCCGCGACCTCGCGTGCCAGGTGCCGGGTGAATCCCAGGACGCCGGCCTTGGCCGCGGCGTAGTGGGAGGCCACGGTCACCGCGCCGGCCCGGCCGGCCACGGACGACATGTTCACGATGCGCCCGGCCCGCTGGCCCTTCATGATCGGCAGCACCGCCTTGGCGCAGAGGAACATGCTGGTCAGGTTGAAGCGGAGAATGGAGTCCCACTCGTCCTCGGGGATCTCCTCGGTGCGGCGAATCACGGAGAACCCGCCGGCGTTGTTGACGAGGACGTCGATACGAGCCCAGCGCCCGGTCACCGTCGCGACTGCCTCGCGCACCTCGGCCGGCGCCGTGACATCGCAACGGAGACCGAGAGCCTCCGTGCCGCGCTCGGTCACTTCGCGGACGAGCTTGTCGAGGGCGGCCGCCTCCACATCGAGCAGGGCCAGCCGCGCGCCCTCGCGCGCGAAGGCCCGGGCGATGGCGGCCCCGATCCCTCGAGCGGCGCCGGTCACCATCACCACCCGGCCCGGGACGCTCATGGGAGCGGGGGCCGCGAGGCCGGCTTGCGCCGTGGGTGGCCTGCTCTGGGTGCGCGTGGCTGCGTCGGGTGGCCTGCTCTGGGTGCGCGTGGCTTCATCGTAGAATCCTCTCTCCCGAGTCCGAATCGAAGAAGACCAGCTTGTCGGGTCGAAAGCCGAAGCGACGCCGGTCGCCCACGGCCACCTTCTCCTCGGCGTCCACCTTGGCCACGATGGAGGCCCGCCCGCCGTAGTCGAGGAACACCAGCGTCTCGTCCCCCATCGGCTCGATGAGGCTCACCGCGGCCGGCCACCCCTCACCGTCGGGCAAGAGCCGCACGTGCTCGGGTCGGACGCCGAGCGTCACCGCCCCGGCGCCGGCCGGCTCCCGACGGCCCAGGTCGAGCGCGCCCCCGGCGGCCTCGAAACGCAGGGTGGCGCCGCGCGCGGCGACCGCGCCGTCGATGAAGTTCATGGCCGGCACGCCGAAGAAGCCGGCGACAAAGCGGTTGGCGGGATCGCCGTAGACCGTGAGCGGCGGCCCCACCTGCTGCACCAGGCCGCGGTCCATCACCACGATGCGGTCGGCCATCGTCATGGCCTCAGCCTGGTCGTGGGTCACGTAGACGAACGTGGCCTTGAGCGTCCCGTGCAGGCGCTTGAGCTCGGTGCGCATTTCCACGCGGAGCTTGGCGTCGAGGCTCGAGAGGGGCTCGTCCATGAGGAACACGGAGGGCTTGGTGACGATGGTGCGAGCCAGGGCCACCCGCTGGGCCTCGCCGCCCGAGCACTGGGCCGGCTTCTTGTCGAGCAGCGGCGCGATGCGCATCGTCGCGGCGGCCTCCTGGACACGCCGGAGGATCTCGTCGGCGCCTACCCGCTTGACCCGGAGGCCGAAGGCGATGTTCTCGAACACCGTCATGTGGGGGAAGAGGGCCAGGTCCTGGAAGACCATGCCCAGGTCGCGCTCGCCGGGCTCCACGTCGTTCACCACGCGGTCGCCGATGACGACCTCGCCGCCGGTCGGGGTCTCGAGCCCCGAGATCATGTTCAGGGTGGTGGTCTTGCCACAGCCCGAGGGGCCGACGAAGACCACGAACTCGCCGTCGCGGACCTCGAGGTTCACGCCGGCGACGGCGGTCAGGCCGCCGAAGTTCTTGACCAGATTCCGGAGGAGGATGCGGCTCACTTGCGGATCATCCCGAAGCTGAACCCCTTGACCAGGTGTTTCTGGATGAGGATGCCGAGGACCACGACGGGGACGGTGATGACCGTGCCGATGGCCGCCTGGGGGCCGTAGAGCCGGCCTTCCACGGCGCTCTGGAACTTGTTGAGGAGCACGGGCAGCGTGGTGACGTTCGGGTGGGTGAGGGTGAGGGCCAGCAGGAACTCGCTCCAGTTCAGGATGAAGATGAAGAGAAACGTCACCACCATGCCCGAGGCCACCAGCGGGAGCACCACGCGGCGGATCGTGGTCAGGCGACCGGCACCCATCAGGCGCGCGGCGTGCTCGAGGGTGTAGGGAACCTCGTCGATGAAGCTCAGCATCATCCAGATCACGAACGGCAGCGTCGTGGCCGTGTACAGCAGGCCCAGCCCCAGGTAGGTATCGATGAGGGTCAGGCGGGTGCCGAAGAGCAGGGTCGTCGTGTGGGGAATCATGATGGCGTAGTAGATCAGGATGGGGATGGCGATCACGATCGGCGGCACCATCCGGATGGTCAGGATCGCGTAGCGGAAGTTCTTCCCGCCTACGCCGAAGCGGGACACCGAGTAGGCCAGGAAGGTCCCGAGCAGGAGCGAGACCAGGGAGCTCACGGCGCACACCACCAGCGAGTCGGCCACGGCACCCCAGATGGCGAAGACTTGATCGGTCGCCCCCCGAGCCAGATCGCGTCCCATCTCGCTGAAGGTGAAGATCTGCCGGTAGCTGTACAGCGTCGGCTCGTAGGGAAGCCAGTGCGGCGGCCAGGCCACCCACTCCCACGATTCCTTGAAGGACGTGGACACCATCCAGAAGATCGGGAACAGGACGAAGGCCGACCACGCCAGCAGAACCGCGTGCCGCATCCCGGGGAATAGCCACCGCGCCCGCCGGCCGCTCATGCCTGGCGCGCCCGGAGGGTGGCGCTCCGCTGCCGCACCAGGAGGTAGATGCCGGCGTAGATCAGGACCGCGAACATCACCAGCAACAGCATCGAGGCGGCCGCCCCGAAGCTGAACTTGTTGAACTGCCAGACCTGGCGCCAGAGGTAGAACGCCACCGTCTGGGTGGAGTTGCCCGGGCCCCCGAAGGTGAGCAGCACGGACTGGTCGAAGATCTTGAGCGCCTCCATGCCGCGGATGACCACCGCGATCACGATGACGGGCTTGAGCAGGGGCAGCTGCACCCGCCGGAAGATCTGCCAGCGGTTGGCTCCCATCACGCGGGCGGCGTTCACGAGCTGCCGGGGCAAGGCGGAGAACCCCGACAGGAAGATCAGGAAGGTCAGCGAGGTCCACTGCCAGACGTCAGCCAGGATGATCGCCCACTGGGCGGCCACCGGGTGCGACAGCCAGCGAATCCTCGGCTCCAGCCCGAGCAGCGACGTCAGCGGCCACAGGAGCTGGTTGAGGGGGCCGGAGTCCAGGTAGATCATGGAGAAGTTGTAGCCGACGACAACGGGCACCACCATCATCGGGACGAGAAAGAGGGTCAGGTACAGGCGCCGGCCTCGAAACTGCTGGGCCACCAGCATGGCCAGCCCGAAGCCGATCACCAGCTCGAGCGCCACGGCCACGCCGGCGAAGTAGAACGTGCGGGCCAGCGCCCACCAGAACTCGACGTCGGTCAGGACGTCGGTGTAGTTGCCCAGCCCCTCGAAGTACGCCTGCTCAAAGGGCCGGTTGGCCCGCCACTTGAGCAGGCTGATGTAGACGGTCAGCGCGAAGGGCACGGCGAGGAGGAGCAGGAACATCGCCTCCACGAGGACGAAGGGGATCAGGCGGAACACGCGCTCCTGCGCGAGCCAGGCGGCGATGGTGCCGCTCCGGCGTGCCGGAGCGGCGGTCGCCGCCGTCCGCGTCGCCTGCGCCTCAGCCACTCCGCCTCCTGCCGCGTCAGAGGCGCGCCCCGGCTGCGCCGGGGCGCGCCGAACGTGGGTGTCTGGGGGCCATGTCGGGGCCCCCATCCGGATTAGAACTTATCGAGATAGATTCCGCTTTCCACGCCCTGTCGCCAGGACTGGATCTGGCGGCTGCGGCCGACATCGTTGGTGACCTTGTTCCAGCCAGCCTCGATCCGCTTGGCCGCCTCCTCGGCCGAGGCGTTGTTGTTCATCACGTCGGCGAGGTTCTTGTCGAGCACGTTGAAGTACTCGTAGTTGCCCTCCAGCATCAGGAGCGAGGTGGCGTACTTCGAGTTCTCCATGGTGGTAGCCAGGAACTGCTCGCCGAAACGCTTGCGGATCGCCTCGTTCTTGAGGTTCGATTCGCGGAAGGGATCCCAGAAGCCTTTGGGATGGGCGATGGCCTCGTCGCCGACGGTGGGGCCGGTGAACCACTGGATGAACCAGTAGGCGAGCTCGGGGTGCTTGCTGTACTTGCTGACCATGTAGCCGGTGCCGGCGGCCTGGGGCGAGCGGCGCACGAGCTTGCCGTCGAGTCCCTTCGTCTGGGGAATGAGGCAGGACAGCTGCTGGCCCTTGATCTGGCTCTTCTCGTTGCCGTTACCGAACCCGACGATGGACGGGAAGGACATCACCGAGAAGGCCTGGCCGCTAGCCCAGAAGGGATAGATCTGCGGCGTACCCCAGCCCTGGATGTCCGGCGGCATGTACTTGACGATCGAGGCGAACTGCTTGATGGCCTGCACGCCGTGGGGCGTGTTGATCCGAGGGTTCATGTCTCGGTCGAAGAGCAGGCCCCCGAAATAGGCCGGGAAGTGACGATACGAGAAGTTGATCGAGCGGTAGCCCATCGCGCCGTAGAGGCCCTTGTCGAAGGTCAACCCCCACCGGCTCTGCCCGGGCTTGGTGTGGTAGAAGGCGGCCATCTGCTCCCACTCGTCCATCGTTGCCGGGCAGCCGGGATCCTTCTTGAACTTGGCTCGGAACTCGGCCTTGGCCTGGGCGTTGTCGAGCAGGTCCTTGCGCAGCACCAGGATCAGGTGATCGCCGTCGAGGACCAGGATGTAGAGCTTGCCCTGGTAGTTCTGCTGGTAGCGGAGCCCCGCCGCCACGCCCGAGAAATCAGGCTTGCCGCGCTCGGCGTAGGTGTCGAGCGGAAGGATCACGCCGGCGCCGACGGCGTCGGGCGCAGTATAGGGGAAGTCGTTGAACATGTCGAACTGCCCCGTCTTGGCCACCGCCTCGGCCATGATCTTGGCCGGAATGTCCGTGTAGCCCAGCGGGACGATCTTGATCTTGATGCCGGTCAGCTTCTCCCACCGCTCGGAGAAATCCGGGAAGGAGTTGTTGTAGAGCGAGGACAACAAGATGGTCTGCTCGACGTTCTTGAGGTTGTGCTTCTGGAGATACGCCTTGGCGCCGTTGATGGCGCGCTCCTCGACGGTGGCGCCGGCCACCGGCTGGGCGTCGGCCAGGCCGACCAGAGCCAACAGCGTGACAAACATCGCTACGAGCACACGCGTGAACATTCGCTGCCTCCTTGGGCTCAGGCGCCCTGAGGGCCCGAGCCGATGCGGAACATCCCTTCCTGGATTCCCAGCGCGCTCTTGCCGATCGTCTCCAGCATCCGGTCCATTGTCGGCGGCATCAGCGTCGAGGTCCGCACGTCGCGGAAGGCGCGCTCCGCCGGGTAGTCTTTGTAGGCGCCGCGGCCGCCGGTGACCTGGATGACCTTGGAGGTCACCTCCAGGCTCACCTCGGTCGCCAGGTACTTGGCCCGGTTGGCCAGGTTGACGCGCTCGACGACGTCGGCCGCCTCCCAGGCGGCCGCCGAGTCCGCCAGCACGAGCCGCACGGCGTCCAGGTGGACAACCAGGCCGCCGATGTGGCGCTGGACGGTGGGGTCCTGGGCCACGGCGACGTTCTCGGGCCGCACGATGCGCTTGCGGGCATAGTCGAGGGCGAAGGCCAGCGCGGCCTCGGCGATGCCGGTGAACACCGCGGCGTAGCCCAGCCCGAAGCTCTCCACGATGCCGGCTTGCAGCGCGGCGCCGGGCCGGCCCAGCGCCGCCTCGCCGCCCACCCGTACGCCGGTGAAGGTGACGGACGGGCTGTAGGTGCCACGCATCCCCAGCGTGTCCCACTTGCCGTCGGTGGTCATCCCGGGCGTGTCGGCCGGCACCACGGCCAGCCGCACCGCCTTGCCCATATCGGGCTCGCCGGCGATCGCGCACCAGACCATGTAATAGGAGGCGCCGTGGGCCATCGTGCAGAAGTGCTTGACCCCGTCGATGACCCAGCCGTCACCGTCCTCGCGGATCGCCGTCTCGATCAGGAACGCGCGCGAAAAGCTCACCGCCGGCTCACTGCCCCAGCTCCCGA
Source organism: Candidatus Methylomirabilota bacterium (assembly GCA_036556905.1). Lineage (GTDB taxonomy): Bacteria > Methylomirabilota > Methylomirabilia > Rokubacteriales > CSP1-6 > 40CM-4-69-5. The sequence goes on along the minus strand of DATBIM010000068.1, from coordinate 5,130 downwards.
AGAGCTTGCCACCGGTGACGACCTCGCCGAAGTACCGCCGCTTCTGGTCCTCGGTGCCCAGGGCGGCGATGAACCGCATCACCGTGGAGTGCATGTGCAGCGTCATCGCGGTGTTGGCGCAGCCGCCGGCGATGGTGCGGATCACCCCGATGTAGGTCGGCATGTCGAGCCCGAGGCCGCCGTAATGCCGGGGAATGCCGATGCCGAGGAACCCGGCCGCGCCCAGGGCCCGCCAGCTCTCCACCGGATTGGCGGCGTCGTGGTCATAGCGGGCGGCCAGCGGCGCGATCACCTCGCGCGTGAGCCGGGCGACCCGCTCGAGGACATCCGGGCGCATCGTGTTGACCAGGTCCCTCGTCGATAGCGTGTCGTGAGAGGCGTCACTATAGGGGCCCGGTTGGGGTGTGTCAATCGTGGGGGGGAATCGTGTAAGATCGGGCCGCCCGAGAGCCGGGCGGTGGGGGCAACTCTTCACGCAGGAGGATCATATGAGGGGCGACTATCCGCTGAACTCGACGCTTCGTTCCAGTAGGCGGCGGCTCCGCGCCACGGTGGTCTGCGCGCTGGTCGCGGCGCTCGTGCTCTCGGCGGCCTGGGCGCCGGCGGCGCTGGCCGCGGATCCCATCAAGATCGGCTTCGGCATGGCGCTGACGGGCGGGCTGGCCGCCAACGGCAAGGCGGCGTTGATCGCCATGCAGCTCTGGGCCGAGGACGTCAACAAGACGGGCGGCCTGCTCGGCCGCAAGGTGGAGCTCGTCTACTACGACGACCAGACCAAAGGCGCGACCGTCCCCGGCATCTACACGAAGCTCCTCGATGTCGACAAGGTGCACTTCGTCGTGTCCGGCTATGGCACGAACCTGATTGCGCCCGCGATGCCCATCGTGATGGAGCGCAAGCTCGTCTTCCCCGCGCTCTTCGGGCTCGCCAACAACGAGAAGGCGAACTACCGGGGGTACTTCCAGATCATGCCGGCCGGGCCGCGGCCGGCCCTCGACTGGACCGCGACCTACCTGGAGGTCGCCACCCGGCAAACGCCGAAGCCCCAGACCATCGCCATCGTCGGCGCCGACGCCGAGTACCCGCACAATGCGCTGGCCGGGATACGGGAGAACATCAAGAAGTTCGGTCTCAAGACGGTCTACGACGCCACCTATCCCCCGAACACGGTGGACTTCACGCCGATCGCCCGGGCCATCAAGGCGACCAACCCCGACGTCGTCTTCGTGGCCTCGTATCCCCCGGACAGCGTCGGCATGGTCCTGGCCGCCCACGAGGTCCAGCTCCGGCCGAAGATGTTCGGCGGCGGGATGGTCGGCCTCCAGTTCGCGGCATTCCTCACGAAGCTCGGCCCCAAGCTGAACGGCATCGTGAACTACGACTTCTGGGTCCCCGAGCCCTCGCTGAAGTTCCCGGGCATCGAAGAGTTCCTGAAGCGCTACCAGGCGCGCGCGGCCAAGGAGGGGGTCGACCCGCTTGGACACTACCTGCCGCCGTGGGCGTACGCCTATCTGCAGGTGCTCGGCCAGGCCATCGAGGGCACCAAGAGCGTGGATCAGCAGAAGGTCGCCGAGTACCTGCACGCCAAGGAGCACGACACGATCGTCGGCAAGGTGAAGTTCGGCGGCAACGGCGAGTGGGCGACGTCCCGGGTGCTCCAGGTGCAGTTCCAGGGGATCGACTCGGGCGACGTCGCCCAGTTCCACAAGCCGGGCAAGCGCGTGGTGGTGTGGCCGGAACAGTTCAAGTCCGGCAACGTGGTCTATCCGTACGAGAAAGCGCTGAAGTAATCGCGCGCATGCGTCTCGGTCGGGGGCCCCGGGCGCGCCGCGATGGCGGCGTGCCCGGGTGTTCCGTGCGCGGATAAGCCGTGTTCTCGCTCGAGCTCCTCCTCAATGCGCTCGTGGCAGGCATCCTGCTCGGCGGGTTCTACGCCGCGGTGAGCCTCGGCATCTCGATGGCCTTCGGGCTGCTCGACGTCGTCAACATCGCGCATCCTGTCTTCGTCATGCTCGGCGCCTACGCCGCCTACATCATGAACGTGCGCCTCGGATTCGACCCGATCCTGACCGGTGTGCTCTTCACCCCCCTCTTCTACGGGCTCGGGGTCCTCCTCTACCGCGTCTACTACGCGAGCTTCGAGCGCAAGGGCGCGGAGTCGCTGCGCGGGCTCGTCTTCTTCTTCGGGGTCCTCTTCATCGTCGAGGTCTCCCTGCTGCTGGCCTTCGGCGTGGACTACCGGCTGGTCGAGGCCCCCTACATCGGCGAGTCGCTGCGGATCGGGTCGGTGGGGATCGCGTTCCGGCTGCTCGTACCCTGCGTGGTCGGGGTGGCGCTCACCGGCGCCCTCTACCTGTTCCTCTCGCGCACGTTCTACGGCCGGGCTATCCAGGCGGTGGCCCAGGACGCCTTCGCCCTCCGCCTGATGGGCGCCAACCCGTTCCGGGTGAAGGGGATCGCGTTCGGCCTCGCCATCGCCACCGCCGCCCTGGCCGGCGCGCTCCTGATCATGATCGGTCCCGTCGAGCCGGCCATGAACCGGGAGTACATCGGCCGGGTCTTCGCCGTGGCCGTCCTCGGCGGGATGGGCTCGATCGGCGGGACGCTGGTGGCCGCGCTGATCCTGGGCATCGCCGAGAGCCTGACCGCGACGTTCTCCGGACCGTCGTGGTCGGTCGCCGTCTCCTTCGGCGTGCTCCTGTTCGCGCTGGCCGTGCGGCCGGCCGGCCTGTTCGGGCGTTAGCCGGTGGCCGGGCGGACGTTCGCGGCCCTCGCGGTCGTGGTCGTCGCCGCCGGGTTGGCCGTGACCGGGCTCGGCGTGAACCAGTACTACTACTTTGCCGCCTATGTGGTCCTCCAGTACGTCGTCCTGGCGACCGCCTGGAACATCCTCGGCGGCTACACCGGCTACGTGAACTTCGGCACCCCGGCGTTCTTCGCCCTCGGCGCCTACACCGCGGTCGTGCTGATCCAGTCGATGAAGGCGCCCCTGGTGGTCCAGCTCCTCGGGGGCGCGGCGGTCGCGGGCGTGCTGGGATTGGGCATCGGCTACCTCACGCTCCGGTTGCGCGGGGTCTTCTTCTCGATCGCCACCCTGGCGCTGGCCGTCGTGCTCCAGACGTTGTTCGTCAACTGGGAGTACACGGGCGGCGCGCGCGGCATCACGCTCGCGCGGCCGGCGACGACGCCGCTGGGCGGGAGCTACGTGGAGTACCTGTTCGTCGTGATGCTGGTGCTGACGGTGATCGCTGTCGCCACGGCCTGGTGGATCGAGCACTCCTGGGTGGGTCGCGGGCTCGCGGCTATCCGCGACAACGAAGAGGCGGCCGAGTGCATGGGCGTCCCGACGCTCCGGCTCAAGCTTGTGGCCACGACGGTGAGCGGCCTCCTCATGGGCCTGGCCGGCGGGTCCTTCCCCTACTACCTCACCTTCATCGAGCCCGCGTCGGTGTTCGACCTCAACTATGCCGTGAACAGTCTGGCCATGCCGATGATCGGGGGCAGCACGACCTGGATGGGGCCGGTCATCGGAGCGATCCTCCTGGGCACCGCCCAGCAAGTGGCAACGGTGACGATCTCCTCGGCGCTCAACCTTTTGATCGTCGGCGTCATCCTGGTGGCGTTCGTGATTCTGGCGCCCGAGGGCATCGTCGGACTCGTGCAGCGTCTCGCCCGGCGAGGCCGCGCGTGAGCGCCGACGCGTACCTCGACGTGCGGGAGGTCACCAAGCGCTTTGGCGGGTTCCTGGCCCTCAACGGGGTGAGCCTCCAGATTCGCCAGGGCGAGCGGTTCGGCCTCATCGGGCCGAACGGCTCGGGCAAGACGACGCTCATCAACTGCATCAGCGGGACGCTCCGAACCGACGGCGGCCGGATCGTCTTCGACGGCGCCGACATCACGGCCTTCCCGGCCTATCGTCGGACGAGGCTCGGGATCGCGCGAAGCTTCCAGATCCCGAAACCCTTCACCAGCATGACCGTGCTCGAGAACCTCATGATTCCGATCGAGTATGCCCGGCTCGGACATCACGACGGGGTTGTGGACGAGGCCATGGGGATCCTCGCCCAGGTCGGTCTGGCCGCCAAGGCCCGGGTGCTGTCGCGCGCGCTGACGCAGGTCGAGATGCGCAAGCTCGAGCTGGCGCGGGCGATGGCGGCCCGGCCCAAGCTGCTCGTCTCCGACGAGGCGATGGCCGGCCTGTCGAGCTCCGAGGTCGACGACATCCTGGCCATCCTGCTTCAGCTGAACGGGCAGGGGATCACCGTCGTCATGATCGAGCACATCATGCGGGCGGTGATGCGCTTCTCGGAGCGGATCGCCGTGCTGGACGCCGGCGAGAAGATCGCCGAGGGCACGCCGGACCAGATCCTGGGCAACAAGACGGTGGAGCGCGCCTACCTTGGCGAGTAGGCTCGTGATCCGGGACGTCGAGGCCGGCTACGGCGCGGTGCGCGTCCTGCACGGCGTGTCCATCGAGGTTCGCGAGGGCGAGACGGTCGTCCTCCTCGGCACCAATGGCAACGGCAAGAGCACCCTGATCAACTGCATCATGGGCGTCGTCCGGCCCGTCGCCGGCGAGATCTTCGTGGAATTCGACGGGCAGCGGATCGACCTGGTCGGCCGGGCCCCCGAGGACATCGTCAGCCTCGGGATCGCGCTCGTCCCCGAGGGGCGCCGGCTCTTCCCGAAGCTGACGGTGGAAGAGAACCTCCTCCTGGGCGCTTACCGGGCGCAAGCCCGCCAGGCCATCGCCCGCAACCTGGCGTTCTGCTTCGAGGCTTTCCCCATTCTCCAAGAGCGTCGACGGCAGCTCGCCGGAAGCATGAGCGGGGGCGAACAGCAGATGCTGGCGATCGGGCGGGCCCTGATGGCGGCCCCCCGGCTGCTCCTTGTCGACGAGCCCTCGGTGGGACTGGCCCCCGTGCTGGTGTCCCGGGTGATCGCGAAGATCCGGGAGCTCAAGGAAAAGTACCAGCTCACCGTGCTGATGGCCGAGCAGAACTTCAACCAGGCCACGCGAATCGCCGATCGCGGCTACATCATCGTCCACGGGCAGATCGAATTCGAAGGGCACAGCACGACGGAGCTCCGCGAGCACGAGCTGGTCAAGAAGTACTACCTCGGCGTGTA
>DATBIM010000067.1:0-8516 GCA_036556905.1 Candidatus Methylomirabilota bacterium | reverse complement strand
CCGGCCATGGCCGCGGCGGTCGTGGGCGGTGACGCGGTAGCCGCGCTCGCCCAGGAACAGCATTTGGTCCTCCCAGGCGTCCGCGCTCAGGGTCGCGAGGACCCTGAAGGGATTCACCGCTTCGAGAGTTCCCGGGGGCGGGTCCAGGGCTCGCGGGGGTCGTGCGCGGTGATCCGCCTGACCTCGATGCTGCCCAGACGCGCCCCCGGGATCCGCCCGGCCACCTTGATGGCCTCGCTGAGATCACGGGCTTCGATGAGATAGTACCCGCCGAGCTGTTCCTTCGTCTCGGCGAACGGGCCGTCAGTAGTGGACACCTTCCCGTTGCGCACGCGCAGGGTGATGGCGGTCTGGACCGGGTCGAGTGGTGAGGCGCTCACGTAGTGCCCGCTCTTGCGGAGCTCCTCGCAGAGCTCCAGGTTCTCGCGCAGCAGGGCATCCCATTCGCTGCCGGACAACGCGGCGAGCGACTCTTCGTCGGCGTAGACCAGGCACAGGTATTTCACCGTCGCCTCCTAATCGGGAACGTCGGCCTCCACGAGCTTCGCCAGAAGCGTGAGCGATTCCTGCCAGCCGAGACAGCACGCCTCGGGTGGGATGACGGCGGGGAGGCCTTCCTGCACGATGTTCAACTCAGTCCCGCAGGACACTGGCTTCAAGGTGATCGTCGTTCGCATCTCGCCGGGCAGGCTCGGATCGTCGAACCGGTCCGTGTGGCGAATGCGTTCGTGGGGCACCAGCTCGAGATACTCTCCGCCGAAGGAGTGACGGCGCCCGGTGGTGAAATTCGTGAACGACATCTTGTACGTGCCGCCGACTTTGGCGTCCATGTGGTGGACCTTGCCGGTGAAGCCGTTCGGCGGAAGCCACTTGGCCATCGCATCGGCGTCGAGAAACGCCCGATAAACCTTCTCGGAGCCTGCGCGCAACACGCGGTGAAATCGGACGGTGTTCGTCATCGAGGTTGCCATGTGATCCCTCCTCGCTGTCTAGTCGAACGAGCTGGTGCCCGATCGACGTCCACCCCGAGAATGGAAGCGTACAACACCTCAGTCCCGGACGCCCGGCGGAAGGCCCATCGAGCAACGCCGTTGAATCGCCTCCCACTCGATTCGCGCCGGGGCGCCTCTCGAGCTGGTCATCACCCTCGGCGATCGTCCACCGAGACAATAGGATGGCCGCCAGCGCGACGCTCCACTTGCTCACGAGCGACCTCGCGGGCGTGGTGGCCCGCCTCCGGGAGATCACTGTGGCAGTGCGAACCAGGGGCGGGCCGCCGGGTCCGGCGTGATCTGGCGAGCCGATGGGCTAGTCGTCACCCGCTCGGGGGAGTTCCCTCCCCGCGGCGTCAGCACCCGAGGCTGGTCCGGTCTGTCGGACCAGCCTCGGCTCCCGCGCGCAGCCTCTCTGTGGCTCATGCGCCCATTGAGCCACAAGAGGCCAAGGGTTCACAGCGACTTGCCCACCGCGTGACTGCGAAGCGCTCCTTCGCTCGCGGGGCCTGGCTTCCTGGTGGTTCCGCCGGAGAGCGGTCGGAGCAGGGTGTGCGCCCCACCCGACGTGACCCGCTCGACGAGCCTCTGGGTCGCCAAGGCCAGCAGCAGAATCGCAGCTGTCATCACAAGTACTCCGCCGACGAACAGCAGTCTGAGAGTCGAAAGTTCCAAAGCCTGTCACCTCCATCCGACCCGATAAGACACCGCTCGAGTCCCCATGTGAAACCGCCGTTCGGCCGATAGAGGTCGCGAATCCTCTGCCGAGCGACGAGCATCCAAAGGGTGGTGTGGAGGAGGTCTGTGATGGTGAAGATCGTGGCCGGAACACTGGTGGCGCTGATGAGCGCGGGTCTCTTGCTGCTGGGCTGCACGACGACAGGCCTCGGTACGATCGGCACGACGAGCGACAGCGCGGCCGGGTCCAGCGCGTCGCCATCGACCTCCGGCGGGGCGGGACCGGAGCCCGATTCGTATCTCGATCTGAGCGAGTTCCCGCAAGCCCTGTAGGCGACAGGGGGTCCCTGGCCCCGGGCCCGGACGCGCGCTAAGATCCCTGGCCAGACCCTCACCCCAACGGAGGACAGCGCGATGGACGGAGCCCTCGATCGCCGCAGCTTTCTGAAGACCGGTACCGCGGCCGCCGTGATGGCCGCCCCCCTGCTCAAGACGTCCCGCGCGGCCGCCCAGAGCGACCGTCTCGTGGTCGCCGTCGGCCAGTGGGGGATCGAGACGCCCTTCGCCTGGCGCTCGAGCCAGTCCGAGAAGACGCTCTGGGAGAGCGTGTACGACTCGCTGATCATGCGCGACCCCAAGACCTTCGGCTACCGCCCCGGGCTGGCCACCGAGTGGAAGGCCTCCAACGAGGGCCGCACGTGGACCTTCAAGCTCCGCCGGGGCGTGATGTTCCACGAGGGCTACGGCGAGATGACGGCGGAGGACGTCAAGTTCACGATCGAGCAAAATCTCAGACCCGACGTGCAGGGCGGCTCGGCCCCCTTCTTCCGCATCAACCTCGATCGCATCGAGCTGCCCGACAAGCACACCATCGTGCTGCACTTCAAGAACCGGCTCTGGGAAGTGCCGGCCCAGGTCTCCCAGTTCGTGGGCTACCAGAACATCACCTCGAAGAAGTACCTGGAAAAAGTGGGTGAGGACAAGGCCGCGCTCCATCCCATCGGCACGGGCCCCTACCGCCACGTCGAGGGCCGGCAGGGCGACTATCACCGCTTCGAGGCCGTCCCCAAGCACTGGCGGCAGACGCCGGCGTTCAAGGAGCTGGTCGTACGCCGCATTCCCGACCCGGCCACTCGCATCGCCGGGCTGCGCGCCGGCGAGATCGACGTCGGCCAGGTGCTCGGCGACTACCTCGAGCAGGCGCAGAAGGCGGGGCTGCGCATCCATCAGACGCCCGACGCCGTGCTCCACTGGGTGGTGCTCAGCGGCCAGACCGGCCCCGACAAGGAAGACTTCTGTCCGACGTGTCCCTGGGTGGGCCATTACGAAGACAAGAAGAGCCAGGAGAACGCCCGCAAGGTCCGGCTGGCCCTGAACCTGGCCGTCAACAAGAAGGCCATCATCAGCGGGTTGTGGAAGGGGCGGGGCTCGGAGACGCCGTTCTCGTACTTCTACGCGCCCTTCCACAAGGGCTACGACACGAGCTGGAAGGTCCCGCCCTACGATCCGGCGCAGGCCCGGAAGCTCCTGGCCGAGGCCGGCCACGGCGGCGGCTTCGAGGTGCGGGTGAACCCCATGATCTTCACCTACGCCCTCGACGGCAACGACATCATGGAGGCGGTGGCCCTGGACTGGGAGCAGGTCGGGATCAAGGTCCGCCGCGTGCCCGAGATGTTCTCCGCCTTCTTGCCCAAGAATCGCACGCGCAAGACGAACAAGACCCACTGGCTCTACGGCGCGCCGCCGTTCGATGAGCCGGGCCTGGCCTGGCAGCGCTGCGCCCACGTCAAGGGCGCCTTCGCCCTGCTCAACGAGGGGCTGTACGAGAAGGAGATCGACGCCGCCGTGGCCGAGATGGACGGCGAGAAGCGGGCGAAGATGACCCACGACCTCGGCCAGAAGCTCTACGAGAACTACCACGGCGTGATGCTCGGCATGAAGAACGTCACCTGGGCGGTGAGCAAGAAGGTGGGCGGCTGGCAGACGCTCGTCTACGTGCCGCTCGAGAACAACTACGAGTACATCTCGCGGGCGTCGTAGAGCCGCTCAGCCCACCGGCGCCAGGGCCGGGTCGAGGCCCGGCCTGGCGCCCGAGGGGCCTCGTACAGCTCCTCGGCGAGGATGACAGCGCTCGCGCGTTCCGGCGCGAGCCCGCTCACTGGTTCCAGTGGGGTTCGTTCAAGCCCCAGGCGCTTCCGGCGCCGTGGCCTCGGCGGGATCAAAGTCGATCTCCGACGTGAGAGTCTCCGACACGCGCCACCCGCTCAGAATGCGTTCAAGCTCCCGGACGTCCGTGATCGGCCCATGCTCGGCTCGGAACTTGATGATCGCCGTCGCTTGCTCGGGACCAAGGCCGGGCAGCTCGAGGAGCTCGGCGGGATTCGCGAGATTGATTCTCACCTTGTGCGACATGGCGCGACCTCCAAAACGCTCGGGGGGAGCGCAAGAAAGGGTCGGCTCTTCGGGGTGCTGAACGCAATCTGCGCCACCCCCAGCCGACTGTCAAGGCCGCGTGCGCCCCCGCTGAATCGCCCCCGCTCGGCCGGCATCAAAAGCGCCAGTGCCGAGGCAAGCATAGGTTGTAATGACGAACGAGACGATGCCGAACGGACCGTTCATGGATGCTGCGGTCACACCAACCCGCGCAGGCCGCCGCGAGTGGACCGGGCTCGCGGTGATCGCGCTGCCCTGCATGCTGTACTCCATGGACCTGACCGTGCTGAACCTGGCGGTCCCGCGGCTGAGCGCGGATCTCGAGCCCAGCGCCACGCAGCTCCTGTGGATCGTGGACATCTACGGGTTCCTGGTCGCCGGGTCGCTGATCACCATGGGCACGCTCGGTGACCGCATCGGCCGCCGCCGGTTGCTCCTGATCGGCGCCGCCGCCTTCGGGGTGGCATCGGTGCTCGCCGCCTTTGCTACGAGCGCCGAGATGCTGATCGCGAGCCGCGCCTTGCTGGGGGTGGCCGGCGCGACCCTGGCCCCGTCCACACTGTCCCTCATCCGCAACATGTTTCTCGACCCGGAGCAGCGCACCGTCGCCATCGGGATCTGGGTGACGAGCTACTCCGTCGGCGCCGCTATCGGCCCGCTCCTCGGCGGGATCATGCTCGAATACTTCTGGTGGGGCTCGGTCTTCCTGCTGGGCGTGCCGGTGATGATCCTGCTGCTGGCGGTGGGGCCCCGGCTCCTGCCGGAGTTCCGCGATCCCCAGGCGGGCCGGCTGGACCTCCCGAGCGCGGCGCTCTCACTGGCCGCCGTCCTCCTGGTGATCTACGCCCTCAAGCGCGTCGCCGAGGATGGCCCCGGCTGGATGCCCGCGGCCGCCATCGCGATCGGCCTGGCGCTCGGCATCCAGTTCGTCCGCCGGCAGCAGGCCCTCGCCGACCCGCTCGTCGATCTCGGCCTGTTCCGGGTACCCGCCTTCAGCGCGTCGCTCGCCACCTACATGCTGGCTTGCTTCGTCGCCTTCGGCGCCTACGTCTTCATCGCGCAGTATCTCCAGCTCGTGCTCGGGCTGTCGCCCCTCGAGGCGGGGCTCTGGACGGTGCCCTCCATGGCGGCCTTCGTCGCGGGGTCCATGCTGGTGCCGGCGCTCGCGCGCCGGTTCCCGCCGGCCTATGTGATAGGGGCCGGCCTGATCCTGGCCGCCGCCGGCTTCGGCGTGCTCACCCAGATCGACGCGTCCGCCGGCCTGGTGCCGGTCGTCCTGGGGTCCGTCATCTACTCCCTGGGGACCTGTCCGGCGATCATCCTCTCCACGGACCTGGTGGTCGGGAGCGCTCCCGTCGAGCGGGCGGGCGCTGCCTCTGCCATCTCGGAGACCAGTGCCGAGCTGGGCGGGGCGCTCGGCATCGCCATCCTCGGCAGCATCGGCGCCGCCGTGTATCGCCGCGCGATGGCCGACGGGATCCCGGCCGGCGTCCCGCCCGAGGCGGCGGACGCCGCCCGCGCCACGCTCGGCGGCGCGCTGGCGGCGGCGGAGCGGCTGCCCGACGGCCTGGGCGCCACGCTCCTCGGCCCCGCCCGCGAGGCGTTCACCGATGGGATGCAGCTCTCCATCGCCATCTGCGCCGCCGTCGTGGTGGCGACGGCCCTGGTCGTCACGGCCCTGCTGCGACGCGGGCGAGCGGCCGCCTAGCCGCCCGCGCTGATCCGGTGCGACATGGCCCACCCGCCCAGGACGCCGGAGGCTCGCCAGACCCTCAGCTGAGCTGCTTGCGGAATCGCCAGATGCTCAGCGCGACCAGGATGAGCGTGAAGCCCAGGAGCCCGAGGACATTCGGCCACAGCGTTGCGAGGCCGATGCCCTTGAGCGTGGCGCCGCGCACGATGGTCGCGAAGTGATGGATGGGGTTGAGCACCGTCAGCGGCTGCAGCCAGTCGGGCATGGCCTCGACCGGATTCAGGGCGCCCGAGAGCGAGGTCATCGGCGGGTTGACGAAGAAGGCGGTGAGCTGGGCCTGCTGCGCCGACTTGCTGAGGGTCGCGATCACCGTCCCGAGGCTGATGCCCGAGAGGATGCAGAGGACGCCCCCGAACAGCACGAGCGGCAGGCCCCCATGGAAGGGGACCTGGAACACGACCTTGAGCACGCCGATGGCCAGCAGCATCATCAGGCACAGGAGGACGAAGAGCGGCGCGATCTTGGCGACGATGATCTCGGCGGTGCTCGCCGGCGACATGAGGAGTTGCTCGATCGTGCCCGCCTCCCGCTCCCGGACCATGGCTGCTGACGAGATCAGCGAGCTGTTGAGGATCAGCAAGAGACCGAAGACTCCGGTGGCGATGAACCAGGAGTCGACCAGGCCCGGGTTGTACAGGAAGGCCGACATCAGGCGCACCTGACCGCGACCGCTCGGGACGCCGGCATCGGCGCCGTCGACACCCGCCTGACCTCCTGCCCGTCGCCGCTCGTTGTTGTAGCTCTGAATGACGGCCTCGGCATACGCCTGCCCGATGGTGGCGGTGTTGGCGTTCACGGCGTTCAGGAGGAACTGGACGGTCGTGGGGCGGCCACGCTGCAGGTCGCGGGCGTACTGGTACGGGATCACCACGCCCGCGTCCAGCTTCGCCTGGCTGATCGCGGTGCCGAGCTGCTCGGCGGTCGTGTAGTAGGCGCCGAGGCGAAAGCTCCGGCTCTGCGTCAAGGCGGCCACGAGCTCACGGCTTTCCGCCGTGCGGCTCTCGTCGACGACCCCCAGACGCAGGTTCGAGACCGTCGCGCTCAGGGCGAAGCCGAACAGCGTCAGCTGCAGGACCGGCGGGATGATCAGCGACAGCACGAGACGGCGGTCACGCCGGATCTGATTGAACTCCTTGACGATGAGCGCGCGGAGCCGCCCCATCGATCACACCTTGAGCTGCATGCGGCGCATGCCTCGCCACCCCACCGTGTAGAACACGGCGCCGATGATGGCGATGATCGCGATCTTCAGCCACACGGCCGGCCACCCGCCGCCCTGGAGCAGCGCATCCCGGACGATCTCGATGTAGTAGCGACCCCAGATGAAGTTCGAGATCCACCGCAGCCCGGCCGGGATGTTCTCGATCGGAAAGATCAGCCCCGACAGCAGGAAGACCAGGAGGAAGCCGCCGAGCGCGACGACCTGCATCGCCGCCACCTGGCTGGGGATCGTCGCGCCCACCATGGTGCCGAACGACGCCACGCAGAAGGCGTAGAGCAGCGTGGCCACGATGAAGGGCGTGGGGTCGCCGGCGAAGCGCAGGTCGAAGTACGTGAACAGGACCGCCAGCATGAGCAGGCACTCGGCCAGGGCGACCGTCGTGAAGGCGGCGATCTTTCCGAGCAGGAACTCGTGCGCGGAGATGCTGGAGACGTAGACCTGGAGGATCGTCTTCTGTTCACTCTCTCGCGCCATGGCCAGGGCGGCGAGCAGCGGGGGGAACATCGACAGGCCGAGCACGAAGATGCCCGGGCCGTAAAACTTCTTGGACGACAGCCCCGGGTTGTACCAGAGCCGGATCGCCGTCTGGACCGGGGCCGCGCGCTGGACGCCCGGCGTCCGCTGATTGTAGGCGCGGGTGATCTGCCCGGCGTACCCCGCAGTCAGCTTGGCCGTGTTGGCGTCGGAGGCGTCCACGAGGAGCTGGACGGAAGTGTCCACCCCTCGGGCGATGTCCCGGCCGAAGTGCGGCGGGATGATCAGCACGGCCCGGGCGGCGCCCGACGCCAGGGCCTCCTCGGCCGCGCGCTCGACGGGCCAGGCCACGACGTGGAGACTGATCGACGCCCGGAACGCGTCCACGAAGTCCCGGGAGGCGGGTGACGCGCTGAAGTCCTGCACGACGATGGGCAGGTTGGCGACCCGCAGCGAGAGCCCCGCGCTGAGGAGCACCAGCAGAATAACCGGGAGCACGAGGGCCAGCGCCAGCGTCCGCCAGTCCCGGACGATCTGGATCAACTCTTTGCGCGTCTGGGACACGATGCGCCTGATGGTCGTGCTCCTCAGGCCGGGACGGGTGCTTCGCGAGCATGGCGCGCCTTCTCCACCACGCTGATGAACACGTCCTCCAGCGAGAACCGCTGCTCCTGGACTCCCAGGACCCGGATGCCGTTGGCCTCCAGCTCGCGGACCGTGGCCCGCCGGCCGGCCTCGACGTCGTCGTCGATGATCACGTGCAGGCGCGAGCCGAAGAGCGACACGCGCCAGCGCTCGCCCTCGGTCTTCAGCACATCGGCCGCGCGCTGGGGCTGATCGACGATGAGCTCCAGCAGGTGGCCCGGCTGGCGGCTCTTGATGGCGCTCGGGTTTCCTTCCGCCACCACCTCGCCGGCCGCCATGAATCCCAGCCGGTTGCACTGCTCCGACTCTTCCAGGTAAT
>DATBIM010000066.1:0-10169 GCA_036556905.1 Candidatus Methylomirabilota bacterium | reverse complement strand
CACCGGCCCCTGGATGCTCGAGGACCACCAGAGCAAGGTCAAGACCACGTTCGTCCGCAACCCCGACTACTTCCTCAAGGGCCTGCCCTACATCGACCGGGTGGAGGGGATCGACTTCCCGGACCCGGCCGCCCGCTTCGCCGCCTTCATCACCGGACAGATCGACGCCGGCCCCGAGTTCCCGGGGATGATGCTTCGCCACCAGGACATCAAGACCGCCCGGGAGAAGCGGCCCAAGATGCGTCTGGTGCATTTCCCGTCGAACGTCTTCTATCACGTGGGCATGCGCACCGATATGGCACCCTTCAACGACATCCGCGTGCGCAAGGCCCTGTCGATGGCGCTCGACCGCAAGGCCATCCTCGACGCCACCTATCCCGCCGGCGGCGTCAAGAATCCGCCGGTGCCGGCGGCCCTCACAGCGTGGTCGATCCCGTACGATCAGCTCGGAGAGGGCGCCAAGTATGACGAGTTCAACCCGGCCGAGGCCAGGCGGCTCCTCAAGGAGGCCGGCCACGGCAACGGCTTCGAGACGACGCTGACCTATGCCACCTACGGCTCCCAGGAAATGATCGATTCGGTCCAGATGGTCGTGAAGTTCTTCAAGGACGTGGGCGTCGAGGTCAAGGTGATCGAGAAACCCTATGCCGCCTACTTCGCCACCGCCTACCAGGGCAAGTATGAAGGCCTGATGATGGGTCCCCAGTTTCCCGCCCTGGATCCCTACAACTTCCTGGCCCAGTACCTGCCGGACGAGCCGAAGAACCAGAGCCACGTGAAAGACGGGCCTCTCACCGACATGATCCTCAACTCCAGCCGCACCCTCGACGACAAGAAGCGGCGCCTGCAGCTCTTCGAGATCCAGAAGCACATTGCCAGGCAGGTCTACTATCTGCGGCTGCAGTCGCAGATCTATCCGGCAGCGCTGGATCCGGCTCTCGCGAACTTCGGACCCAATCTCGGCTACGACTACGGCGGTCGGCTCATGGCCGCCTGGTGGGATCGGTAACCTCCCTCGGGGCCGGGCGGGACGCGATCCGGCCCGGCCCCCTCACCCATGCTGCGCCGGTATTTCCTCAAGCGGCTCGTGGTCGCGCTCCCGTCGCTCCTGATCGCCAGCGTCATCGTCTTCTCGCTGGTCCGCCTGATCCCGGGCGATGTGGTGACGCTGATGCTGGAGGAGAACCAGTACGCCAAAGACCTCGAGGAGATGCGGCGCAAGCTCGGGCTCGACCGCCCGATCTACGTGCAGTACCTGGATTGGATGGCACGCGCGCTTCGCGGTGACCTCGGGCAATCCCTCTACACCGGACGGCCGGTGCTGGGGGAGCTGGCCACCCGGCTGCCCGTGAGTCTGGAGCTGGGGGCGATCGCGCTCCTGGTGGCGATCCTGCTGGGTGTTCCGATCGGGATCCTCTCCGCCGTCCGCCAGGACACCGCCCACGACTACGTGGCGCGCAGCGGCGCCATCCTCGGGCTGTCCGTGCCCGGCTTCTGGCTCGGCACCCTGGTGGTCGTGCTGCCCGCCATCTATCTGGGCTGGAGCCCCTCCATCCAGTACGTGCGGTTCGAGGCAAACCCGTGGGGCCACGTTGCCCAGTTCCTCATCCCCGGGGTCCTGCTCGGGATCGCCTCGGCCGCCACCGTCATGCGCCTCACCCGCACCCAGCTCCTGGAAGTGCTCCGCCAGGACTACGTGCGGACGGCCTGGGCCAAGGGCCTCGCCGAGCGTCGCGTGGTCCTCAAGCACTGTCTCAAGAACGCTCTGATCCCGGTGGTGACGGTCCTGGGCATCCAGGTGGCCCAGATCCTGAGCGGCACCGTCATCTTCGAGTCCATCTTCGGCCTGCCGGGGATGGGCCGGTTTCTGTTCGACGCGATCAGCGAGCGCGACTATCCGGTCATTCAGGCCATCAACCTGACGGTGGTGACAACGGTCGTGGTCGTAAACCTGGCGGTGGACATGACGTACGCCTGGCTCGACCCCCGAATCCGCTACTGAGCCGCGAGATGGCGCGTTCCGTCGAGGCCGAGCTCGCGCGAGACTGGGGGCAGGCGCCTGCCCGCGGCGGGATGCTGCGCCGCGGCCTCCGCGGCAGCGGAGCGTTCTGCCGGCAAAAGCCCCTGGGGGCGGTGGGCGCGACGATCATTCTCGCCCTGCTGGCCATGGCGGCTTTCGCCGAGGGGATCGCGCCCTACGCCTATGATCAGCAGATTCCCGGGGCCCGACTCCAGCCGCCGGGGGGCGCGTTCCTGCTCGGCACCGACAACGTGAGCCGCGACGTCTTCAGCCGGATCGTGTACGGAGCCCGGGTGTCCGTGACCGTCGGGTTCCTGACCGTGCTCATCGGGACCTCGCTGGCCGCCGGCGTGGGAATCACCAGCGGGTATTTCCGGGGGCGATACGACGTCGTGGTCCAGCGCATCGTGGATGCCTGGCAGTCGTTTCCCTATCTGATCATCCTCCTGTCGCTCCTGGCCGTCCTCGGCCCCGGCATGCTCAACGTCATCCTCTCCCTGTCGATCCTCGTCGCCGCCGCCTCCTCCCGGGTGATCCGTAGCGCCACCCTGGCCGTCGTCGAGCATCCCTACGTCGAGGCGGCCCGGGCCATCGGGTGTGGCCACCTGCGGATCATCACTCGTCACGTGCTGCCCAACGTCCTGGCCACGATCGTGGTGGTGGCGACCATCGGGCTGGGCGGGGTGATCCTCGCCGAGGCGGCCCTGTCGTTCCTTGGCTATGGCGTGCCGCCGCCTCATCCCTCCTGGGGCTCCATGCTCTCGGGGTCCGGCCGCACCTACATGTACAGCGCCCCCTGGATCGCCATCTGGCCTGGCGTGGCGATCTCCCTGGTCGTCTTCGGCTTCAACATGCTCGGCGATGCGCTGCGCGACGTGCTCGATCCGCGTCTGCGGGGTCGCTGACCGCGCCATCGACGCTCGGCCGGCGGGTTCTGGTGAAGGCTCGGTGATCCTACGCTCGCATCAGGACGGCCTGGATCATCACGATGCGTCCCTCGTCCCGATTGCGCGCGCCCGCGCGCGTGATCTCGTCCACCGCGTCCCCCATGACGATCCGCTGGATGGCCCGGGCGGGCACGGCGGCGCCGGGGCTCGGCCCGGCCAGCTCCGCGGTGACGTCCTCCCAGGCGCGGACACGGAACCCCGCGGCCTCCATCACCGCGCGCATCTCCGCCGGCGGACGCAAGAAGCTCGTGGTGGCGTCGGGGGCCCACATCACGGGGAAGATGACGGGTTGCACGGAACCAGCCATCGGCTCCTGGATCGCCAGCAGCCCTCCCGGGCTCAGCAAGCGGGCGAAACCAGCGTACAGCCGCTCCTTGTCGGCGATGTTCATACCGCTGTTCTGCGTCCACACCACGTCGAACCCGGCGGCCTCCATGTCCAGCGCCAGGGCGTCGCCGAGACGATGCCTGACCCGATCCGCCAATCGCAGGCGAGCCGTGAGGGCCTCGCCCGTGCGCACGTACGACTCTGTGAGGTCGACCACGGTCACCTGACAGCCGAACTCCACGGCCAGCGTGCGCGCAGGTCCGCCCAGCCCGCCGCCCACGTCGAGCACGCGCATGCCCGGCTTCAGCTCGGCTCGTCGGGCCAGCCGCCCGGTGGCGCTCTTCCCACCGCTGTGGAACTGGTCGGACAGCGCCAGGTCGTCGATCGTCAGCGCGGCGAGGTCCGTCCCGCTCGCGGCGAGCGTCTCGAGAATCATCCGCTCCAACCCCTGACGGCCCCAGTACGCGCTGGCATCGTAGCCCACGCCGGCCCTCATCCTTCGGTGAGCGCCACGAGCGCGCGATACGCGCGCCTGGCGCGTTCGACGGCAGGAAGATCGGCCGTCGCCCGGCAGGGCGCCTCGATGGCGAGGGGCACGGTTGCCGGCAAGGCCTCGATCAGCGCGGCCAGCGGCAGCACGCCTTCGCCGGGGAGGAGCCGTCCCGTACGGGCCTCGTGAATGAGCGCCGGCGTGTCCGTGGCCCTCGGCACGTCCGCGGAGGCATCGCAGATCTGCGCATACCGGAAGAGTGACGGATCGACTGTCTTGACGTCAGCCGGGAGTCCGCCGGACCGGCTGAAGTGCAACGCGTCGATCAGGATCGATGCGTTCGGTCGTTTCGCCAGGGCGATAACGCGGGCGGCGTGGGCGAGTGTGCGGACGCCGGTGTAGATGGCAAACTCAAGGCTCACATTCAATCCGTACGGAGCGGCCCGATCGCACAGCTCGCAGAATCGCTCGAGCGTCCGCGCCTCCTCGGGCTCGGCGCTCATGACCAGGACATGCCTGGCGCCCAGCCTCGCCGAGACCTCGAGGAAGCCCTCGGGGATGCCGACCGGCTGGTCGGGCTCGAATCGAAGGAACTCCGTGTCGAGCACGGACACCCCGGTGTCGCGCAGCCGCAGCAGCGTCTCCCGCAGCAGCGGCCCCTCGCTCAGGATGTCGTACGGTGGCACGCCCACGCTCGGGGTCGCCGTGAGTCGGATGCCGACGGTGCGGAACCCGGCGGCCGCGGCCACGGTGACGAGCTCGGGCGGCGTCGTGTCCAGGACCGTCAGATGGGCGAGCGAGATCGCTCGGGGCATGACGACGGTTCACTCCTCTCCCGGTCGGGGACGACTCTCCGCCGTGTGTAGGATAAGCTAGCACTCGACGCGAGGGCCATCGCCGGTAACCAGACGAAGGGAGGGTACACCATGTCAACCAAGGGCCGCGGGCAACCATGACGGCGCCGCTCGTCAGCTACGTCGTCGACGGCAAGGTCGGCATCGTCACCCTCAACCGGCCCGACAAGCTCAACGCCATCACGCCCGAGCTGAAGGCGCTGCTCATCGAGCGCTTCCACGAGGCCGACCGTGATGCCGCCACCAGCGTCGTCGTGGTGCGCGCCGAGGGGCGCAGCTTCTCGGCCGGATACGACATCGGCCCCAGCCCCGCCCGCGCCGCCCGGCGGGGCAACGCGCTGGCCTGGCACGAGTCGCTCACCGACGACGTCCGGCTCGAGATGACGCCGTGGGACATGCGCAAGCCGGTGATCGCCTCGGTACAGGGCCACTGTCTGGGCGGCGGTTGCGAGATGGTGATGATGTGCGACGTCACCATCGCCGCCGACGACGCCCTGTTCGGCGAGCCCGAGATCCGCTTCTCCAACGTGGGGCCAGCGCTCATCATGCCGTTCATCGTCGGCCTCAAGCGCGCCCGCGAGCTCCTCTATCTCGGCGACCCCATCGATGCCCAGACGGCTCTGGCCTGGGGCATGGTCAACCGGGTCGTACCGCGCGCCGAGCTGGCCGCCGCCACGCTGAAGTTCGCGCGGCGGATGGCGCTGATCGCGCCGGAAGCGCTGGCCGCCACCAAGCTGGCGATCAACCGCGGCGCCGACGCCGCTGGCTTCCGCAACGCCATCCGCGCGGGCCTCGATGTCCTGGCGCCGCTCTACGCGGCCCGCACCGAGGTGGGGATGACGTTCGACGCCATCCGCGAGAAGGAAGGTCTCGGCGCCGCCCTGAAGTGGCGGGCGGCCCAGTTCGCGGAGTAGCGCCCTCACTGCGTCGGGCGCCCCGGCCACAAAGGAGGATGGACCGATGAGCCTGGCACTCGATGGGGTCCGCGTTCTCGAGCTCGCACGCTTTCAAGCGGGACCCCGCGGCGGCATGATCCTGTCCGATCTCGGCGCCGAGGTCATCAAGATCGAGGCACTCGGCGGCGAGGAGACGCGCCGCCACCCGCCGATGGTCCGCGGCCAGAGCGTCTACTTCTCAGTCTACAACCGCGGCAAGAAGAGCGTTTGCATCGACCTGCGCCGCCCGGAAGGGAAAGAGGTCTTCGGCGCGCTCGTGACGAAGTCGGATATCGTGCTGGAGAACTTCCGGCCGGGCGTCATGAAGGCGATGGGCTTCGAGTACGAGCGGCTCCGCGCCCTGAACCCATCGATCATCCTCGTCTCGGTGTCGGGGTTCGGCCAGTATGGTCCCTATCGCGACCGGCCGGCCTTCGACTCGCTGGGCCAGGCGATGGGCGGCCTCATGGCGCTCACCGGCCAGCAGGAGGGACACCCCATCGGGACGGCGACGTCACTCGTCGATCGCTATACGTCGCTCCATGCCACGATCGGGGCCCTCGCCGCGCTCCGCCATCGTGAGCGGACGGGGGAAGGCCAGCTCGTCGACGTCTGCCTGCTCGACTCCGCCCTCACGATGGTCGAGATCCCAACGTCGTATTACCTCGCGACTGGTGAGGAGGGCGGCGAGGGCGGGCGCCCGCCGTACCGCGCGCGGGACGGTTGGGTCGTCATCGCGGCGGCGGGCCGCGAGATGGCCGCAACCCTGATGAAGATGGTGGGCGGCCCGGCCGATGATACGCCGCTGGCAGGAAGCGCACCCGCCGCCGACCGTCGCGCGAAGATCGAGGCCTGGTGCGCCCAGCGGACGACGGATGAGATCTGCGCCGCGCTCCACGAGGCGGGCATTCCGTGCGCGCCGGTCCGCACGATTCCCGAGGTGGCCAAGGACCCGCACCTCTGGGAGCGCGAGATGCTGGTGAAGATGAAGGACCCGATCGCCGGGGAGATGTACGTGCCGGGCGCGACCATCAAGCTGTCGCGCACGCCGGCCCGCGTCGGGATGGTGCCAACGCCAGGCCAGCATACGAACGAGGTGTTATCCGAGATCCTTGGCTATGACGCCGCGAAGCTCTCCGCCCTGCGCGCCAGGAAAGCGATCGGGTGAAGGACCACGGCCCGCGAGGTGACGGGCGATGAGCGCGGCCGAGCCGGACTACCTGCCGGCGACGGACATGCCGCGGTTCCTGCGCGAGATGATGGAGTTCGTCGGCCTCGGTGAGGCCGATGTGGCCGCCATCCGCCGCTCGGCGCCGATCGTGCTCCAGCACGCCGAGGACCTGACCGAGGCGCTGTACGAGCACTTCCTCAGATTCCCCCGCTCGGCGCGCTTCTTCCTGCGCGAGGACGGCACCGTGGACGTCGAGCGGCTGGAGCGCCGCAAGCACAGCCTGGCCCGCTGGTTGCGGGAGACCGCGGAGGCGGCGGCCACCCACGAGTTCTCGTACTACCTGCTGGCCGTGGGTATCTCGCACAGCCACCGCGCGCGCGGGCCGGGTGGGACGATCCCACCACATCTGATGATCGGCGCGATGAGCCTCGCCCAGAGCGCGCTGGCCGCGCTGCTGGAGGCCGAGCTCGAGCCGTCCGCGGCGGCGGCGGCGTCCGTGGCCTGGAACAAGCTGCTGCTCGTCAATCTGAGCGCGCTACTGCTCAGCTACCTGCCGCCGCGCCCGCTCCCCTGACGCGACACGGCGGCGCTCACGCCACGAGCGCCTCGGCCTGGGTGCGCGTCAGGCCAACTTTCTCCCCCGCCTCGAGGATCTCCTGCCACGTGGTCGCATCCACGTCGATGCCCGATTGCGAGCGCTCAGCGCGGGCGATCCGCTCGGGGTCGCCGGGCACCAGGACCGGCGCCGACGGGTCGGTCGGAGGCGAGGCCTTCACGTAGTCGACGAACCCGTCGATCTCGCGGCGGAGCCACTCGACGCCGGCCAGGCGGGCGGGGTCCAGCAGGATCGTCGTCATGTTGTTGACGACGCCGCCGAGCCGCGGGTTGCCAGGATGGATGGTCGGCCCACCCGACAGCGCGCCGGCCAGCAGCTCGGTCACCACCGCCAGCGCATAGCCCTTGTGGCCGCCGAACGGGAGCAGCGCGCCGTGTGGCTCGGTGTACATCACGTTCGGATCGCGCGTCGGACGGCCGGCCGAGTCGATCAGGATGCCCTCGCCGACCAGGTGGCCCTCGTTCTTGGCCACGCGCACCTTGCCCATGGCCACCGCGCTGGTCGCCATGTCCAGCAGCAGCGGCGGCTGCCGGTCGGTGGCGGGCAGGGCGATGCACACCGGGTTGGTGACGAAGCGCGCGTCGCTTCCGCGGAAGGGGGCCACGGTCGCGCGGTGATCGGTGACGTTGACGAAGTGGAGCGACACGAGGCCGGCGGCGCTGGCCAGCTCGCCGTAGGCGCCGACCCGGCCGATGTGATGGGAGTTGGCGAGCGTCATGACGACGACGCCGGTCTGCCGGCAGCGCTCCATCGCTCCCGCCATGGCCTGGCCGGCCATGGGCCGCCCGTAGCCGCGCCCGCCGTCAAACATGAGGATTGGGCCGTCGTCCTTCACCAGCTTGACCCGGGCGTTGGGCACGACGAGGCCCATCTGTAAGTGCCGGATGTACGACGGGATCATGCCGACGCCGTGGCTATCGTGGCCGGCGAGGTTGGCCTGGACCAGATGCTCCGCGACCAGGTCGGCCTCGGCGGCGGCGCTGCCGCCGGACATTAAGATTGCGCCGGTCACGCGTCGCAGCCGGTCGGCGGTCATGAGCACGAGGACTTCCTCCTGGTGCGAGGTTGGTGCGCCTGGGAGGATTCGAACCCCCGACCCTCGGATTAGAAGTCCGACGCTCTGTCCACCTGAGCTACAGGCGCATCAGGTACTTACGATACACCAGCCGACCAGCCCGAGGGCTCACGACCTCGGCGGTGCCGGGCTTGGACTGTCCCCGCCAGCTGGCCGGGCTCCTTTTCCGGGCCGGTGCGCGCCCGCGGGAACGAGTCGCAGTTGGCGCCACTTCGCCTAGTGCGAACATCTCATTGCATTATCTCGGGTTTATCTCACGTCCCTTCGGTGAGGATGATGACAGTGGTCACCATTGAAGGCGGGCTCCTCCTGGCCCTTTACCGCTGGCTGCAATGCCGACTCGGTTTCCACCCCGGATGGGAGTGGGTCACCCTTCACACTCGCGGGTTTGGGATTACCGGCGATGCATGTGTGCGGTGCCGGCAACTGCGGCCAAGGCGGACCTTGGGACCGGTGAACTCGGACTGACATGCGTGTCTTTCGGGCGGGAGGCCAATACCTGGAGGGTCGGGAGCAGCGCCTCTGGCTTGCTCTGGCCTCCGTCGTTGGACTCAGCGGAGCCGGGATAATCCTGATGACCCAGAGCCCACCGCTCCAGTGGGCTGGAATCGCAGCCGCACTTGGTGCCCTCCCGCTCGGCATCAAGACCAGCCATCGCCTTGCGAGCGTCCGTAAGGGACGCCTTGGCGAGCGGCTCGTCACCGAGCTACTCCGTCGCCTACCGGATGATTACTGGCTGGTCAACGATATGGTGCTCGGGCGCACCCGCGGGAACATCGATCACGTCCTCATCGGCCCATGCGGCGTTGTGGTCATGGAGACCAAACGATTGGCCGGACGCATCCGTTGTTGGGGCGACGAGTGGTCGGTAAATGGGCGTTCACGGGGAAGTGTCAGCAAGCAGGTCAATGCCGGGGCATCGGCTGTGCGCTACTTCCTCGTCGAGCATTACCCGGGGCTTCGGTGGGTCGAATCCATCGTCGTGTTCACCCATCCGCTTTGCCGGCTGGAGGTTAACCACGCCAAGACGGTAGTAGTCCGCTACTCGGAACTGGTCCAGGTCATCCTGGAGTTGGCGAAGAAGCATCGAATGGCCCCCGCGACGGCCGCACGTCTCGCCGAGAGGCTCGCCGCCTCGCAGACGAAGGGTAAGAGGCAGAGCCACTCGGGCGTTCGACGCTCTGGACTCGCCAGCTAGACGGCGGCGATCATGAGCGTGGCGGGATGGGCGTCTCATCGTCCTATTCCAGCCGGCGCCTTCTCGGGCCCGCACGTTACCGTCATCTTTCGGTTTGACACCATAGTGCCGCCAACGAAGACAGGCCCGCTCTCCTGCTCACTGACTGTGTAGCCGCGCCGGCCGCACAGTTCGACCGCCTTGTCCCGGCACGTTACCCAGGAGCGCCCCCAGCCCGTGCAGTCGAGGGCATACGCCTCCCGTCCCTGCGCGTCGTATGTCGTCGAGACGCTGGCGCAGCCCCCGAGGGCCAGCATCACCGTGACCGCTGTAAGCGCTGTGATCGCCGTCGCGGGCGTCAAGAATGCCCCGTGCACGTGGCCTCGGCGTGGGACCCTGGTCCCCCTCCTTCCGCTGTGCCTCTTGGGGATGGAGAGCTTCGTCGTATGCGCCTCCCGTGATCCTTACCTCTGCGGCGGGTCTGGGCGCCGGCCGCCTGAATAGCCGGCTTTGAGGAATCGCTCGATCTCCTGCTGCGCGGCGGCGGCAGCCTGGGG
>DATBIM010000065.1:0-2012 GCA_036556905.1 Candidatus Methylomirabilota bacterium | reverse complement strand
TTCTACCAGGTGTATTCGATCTCCTCGGCGAGCGTGCCCGACCTGCGCATCTCGCACGTGGGCTACGACCGCCGGCACACGTCGGCCAGGGACATCAACACCTACTTCCCGCTGGCGCGGCTGAAGGACGCCGTGGCGGCCGGCCGGATCGGGGCCCTGGGCCCCCGCGTGCACGGAGCGCCGACGAACCGCAGCCAACGGGTGACGATAGAGACCGACGCCCCCGAGCTGCTGCGCCGCTGCCAGGAAGATGCGGTCGCCGCGGTCGTGCTCGTGCCCACCTGACCGGTGTGCCACCAGACCGTGAGTCTGGTCGCTCGGCACCTCGAGGCCCACGGGATCTCCACGGTGATCATGGGCTGTGCCAGGGACATCGTCGAGCACTGTGGAGTTCCGCGCTTCCTCTTCAGCGATTTTCCGCTGGGCAACTCGGCCGGTCGGCCGTTTGACGTGGAGTCCCAGGCCCAGACGCTGGAGCTGGCGCTGCAGCTCCTCGAGGGCGCGCCGGCCGCCCGCACGACCGTGCAATCGCCGCTGCGGTGGAGCACCGACGCGGCCTGGAAGGACGACTACCTCGACCTCACGAAGCTCACCCCGGAGAGCCTCGCCGAGCGACGGAAGGAGTTCGAGGTGGTGAGGACCATCGCCAGGGGCAAGCGCGAAGGGGTATGAGCAAGCCGTTTGTCGGTGTCCGCATCCTCGACTTCACCCGCTATCTGGCCGGGCCCTACGGGACCTACCAGCTCGCGCTCCTCGGCGCCGACGTGATCAAGATCGAGTCCCGTGAGGGCGACGAGACCCGCGGCCAGCTCGCCGACCGGACGTGGGCGCAGCGGAAGATGGCGCCGTCCTTCCTGGCCGTGAACGGCAACAAGCGCAGCATCACCCTGGATCTGCGGCGCCCGGAAGCGGTGGAGATCGTCAAGCGACTGGTCGTCGGTGCTGACGTGGTGTGGGAGAACTTTCGCGGCGGGGTCATGGACCGGCTCGGCCTGGGGTATGAGGCGCTGGCAGCCATCAATCCGCGGCTGATCTACTGCGCGGTCTCCGGCTTCGGCCGCACGGGACCCGAGCGAGCCACGGCCGCCTTCGATGGCAAGCTGCAGGCGATGTCGGGGATCATGTCCATCACGGGCGAGCCGGCCGCCGGCCCCACGCGCGCCGGCTTCGCGCTGTGCGACACCATCGGCGGAGCGACGGCGGCGTTCGCCGTCGCCAGCGCGCTGTACCAGCGCACGCGCACCGGGCGCGGGCAGCTCGTGGACGTCGCCATGCTGGATGCGGCGCTGGCCTTCATCCCCGGGCCGGTCTCCGAGTACACCGTGGCCGGTATCGAGCAGCGGCAGATCGGCAACGGATCGGTCAGCCGGAAGCCGACGGCCAGTCGGTTCCGGGCCCGCGACGGGTACATCGTGCTGGCGGTGCTCACCGAGAAGCAGTTCGCGAGCCTGATGCAGACCCTCGGCCGGCCCGAGGCGCTCGCCGATCCACGCTTCAAGGACTGGCCGTCCCGCACCGAGAACGAGCCGGCGCTGCGCGAGATCATCGAGGGCGCGCTGGCCAGCGACGACCCCAAGGCGTGGGAGGCGCGGCTGACGGCCGCCGACGTGCCCTGCGGGTCCATCTGGAAGATCGACGAGATCGTCCGTCACCCCCAGCTCGAGCACCGTGACGTGCTGCAGACGATCGACTCGCGCTACGGGCCGATGCGCCTGGTCGGCGCCGGGTTCCGGCTGGCCTACGGGAGCCCGGGCCTGGACCGCGAGCCGCCCACGCTCGGCGAGCACACCGACGAGATCCTGGGCCAGGCCGGCTACGCGCCAGAAGAGATCGCGCGGCTGCGGCGCGACGCGGTGATCTGATCCGGATTCGGCGGGCCGCCGCTCACAGGTGCTCGGCGTGGGCGGCAGGGAGCCGCCGGCCCTGCCGAATCACCTGACGCGTCCGGAAGCGTCGGCTGGCCTTCACTTCGTTGCCCGCGCCATCCACGTAGGTGAAGTGACCGTCCTCCA
>DATBIM010000064.1:0-61809 GCA_036556905.1 Candidatus Methylomirabilota bacterium | reverse complement strand
ATCGAGCAGGTGGTGATCGCCCGCGCGGTAACCGGCTCTCGACGCACCGCCGCGTTCAGTGTCTACAACCTCATCGGCTATGCCGCCGCGGGTTTCGGGGCCGCGGTGGCCGGCGTCGCCGGTGGTTACCAGAGCCTGTTCGTGGCCTTCGTAGCCGGTGCCATCCTTCAGCTGGCCGTGTACTGGTGCCTGCCCGTCGGGGCGACGGGCGCGAGCATCCACTCCCCGGCTCCGCGGGTCTCGGCTCCCCTCATCAGGCGGATGGCCGCCCTCTTCTCCCTCGACTCATTCGCCGGGGGCTTCGTGCTGCAGTCCCTGGTCGCCTATTTCCTGCACACACGTTTCAGCCTCGCGCTGGCCGACCTCGGCCTCGTCTTCTTCGCCGCCCAGCTCGTCACCGCGGCCTCGCTGCTCCTCGCCGCGCCGCTAGCCCATCGCTTCGGGCTCCTGCCGACCATGGTGGTCTCGCACCTGGTTTCCAACGTCCTGCTGATCGCCATTGCCGTGGCGCCCAGCGCGATCGTGGCCGTGGCGCTGCTGCTCGGTCGCCAGCTCCTCTCCCAGATCGACGTGCCGACACGCCAGGCCTACGTGATGGCGGTGGTCGAGGATCACGAGCGCGAGGCGGCGGCCAGCCTGACCACCCTCACTCGCACGGTGGCCCAGGCGGTGTCGCCCGCGCTCACCGGCTGGACCATGCAGGCGCTGGCGCTGGGCGCGCCCTTCGTGCTGGGCGGGGGGCTCAAGATGCTCTACGACGTGCTGCTCTACATCATGTTCAAGGACGTGCAGCTGAAATCCGAGCGCGCCTGAGGGCCGCGCGCGGCGACTACTTGATGGCGACGGCCTTGACCTGGCGGAAGTCGGTCAGCCCGCTGAGCGACTTCAAGATGCCGTCCTGGACCAGCGTGCTCATGCCCTCGCTCCTGGCCTGGGTGAAGATCTCGGCCGTGCGCGCCTTGATCTGGATGAGCCGCTTGATCTCGTCGCTGGCGATGAGGAGCTCGTGGATGCCGGCCCGGCCCCGATAGCCGGTGTTGTTGCACTGGGCGCAGCCCCGGCCCCGGAAGAGGGTGAACCGGTCGTCGTACCGGTGGCCCAGCGCCTCGAACTCCTCTTTGCCGTAGCCCTGGGCCAGGGCATCGAACTCGGCTCGGTCCGGGTGGTAACGCTCCTTGCAGCTATCGCAGATGCGCTTGACCAGCCGCTGGGCGGCCACGCCGAGCAGCGCGTCGGCAAAGTTGAAGGGATCGAGCCCCATGTCGAGCAGGCGCACGATCGTCTCCACGGCGCTGTTGGTGTGCAGGGTGCTGCAGACCAGGTGGCCGGTCAGAGAGGCCTCGATGCCCGTCTCCGCGGTCTCCTGATCGCGCATCTCGCCCACCATGATCACGTCGGGGTCGGCGCGCAGGAAGGAGCGCATGGTCGACGCGAACGTGAGCCCGATCTTGGGGTTGACCTGCACCTGGCGCAGGCCCCACTGCGTGATTTCCACGGGATCCTCGGCCGTCCAGATCTTCCGGTCGGGCCGGTTGATGAAGCCCAGCACCGAGTGCAGCGTGGTCGTCTTGCCCGAGCCGGTCGGCCCCACCACGAGGAGGAGGCCGTAGGGCTTCTCGGCGACGACCTTGAGCTCGCGCAGGTTGCGATCGGTCAAGCCCAGCTTGTCGATGGGGATGGGTTCGTTGGAGGCCAGGATGCGCATGACCACATCCTCGTTGCCCCCGGCGGTCGGCACGGTGGCCACGCGCAGCTCGATGTCCCGGTGGTCGGGCAGCCGGAACTTGATCTTGCCGTCCTGCGGCTTGCGGCGCTCGGCGATGTCGAGCTGGGCCATGATCTTGATCCGGGCTACGATGGCGCGCCGGTAGGCCCCGGGCACGCGCTGGTATTCGCTGCAGGAGCCGTCGATGCGGATGCGGATCACGGTGTCGCGCTGCGAGCCGTACGGTTCGATGTGGATGTCGGAGGCCCGGGCCCGGTAGGCGTCCACGATAAGCTGGTTGGCCAGCCGGATGATGGCGCTGTCGTTCTCGTCGAGCTCGGCGGCGGAGATCTCATCGCGGTCGGTGCCCTCGTCACCTTTGAGGTCGCCCAGGATCTCGCCCAGCGACCCCTTGGGCGTGAGCTCGCCGCTGGCGGCGCCCAGGAACATGAGGATGTCGTTACGCAGCCCGACCGCCAGGTTGATCTTGTGCCGGGGCAGGAGCTGGTGGATGGTGTCGATCTTCTGGATGTCCTGGGGATTGTCGACGAGGACGGTCAGGCCCCGGTCATCACGCCGGAGCGGCAGCCAGAGGGTCTTCTTGAGGTACTCGAGCTTGAGATCCCGCATGAGGTCGGGCGGCGGAATGATCTTGTCGTCGTACTCGATGAAGGGGCACCGGTAGAACTGGCTCAGCGCGGCGCCCAGCTCGGATTTGGGGATCTTGCTCTGCTCGAGCAGGACGGTCTCCACATCGACCTGACGGCGCCGGGCTTCGGCGTTGGCGTGGTTCAGGTCCTCCTGGGTGATGAGGTGGTGGGCCAGCAGGTAGTCGAACTTGCCCCCCCGCTTCTGGGCCAGGTGGACCTGGTTGTGCAACGCGATGCCCAGGGTCTTGGCGATGCGGGCCAGACTGCTCTCGTCTTCTCGGGTGAAGCGGGGGCCCCGCTTCTTGTTGAGGAGTTGCATCACGCCCACCACCCGATTGTCGTGAAACACGGGGATGGCCAGGACCTGCTTGGTTCGGAAGCCGCTCTTGCTGTCCCAGGTATTGTCGAAGGTCAGCGAGGGCGCCAGCCGGGTGAGCTCGTTCTTGTCGTAGGCGTCGACGATGTTCAGCGGGCTTCGGGACGAGGCCACGAAGCCGGCGATGCTCTTCTCGTTGATGGGCACCCGGATCTCTCGCACCTCGTTGGTGGGGCCCGAGGCCAACCGTGAGTACAGCTCGCGCTTCTCGGGATCGACGGCGAAGAGGGTCAACCGCTCGCCGTCGGTGGTCCCCAGGATCTCCGCCTGCAGCTCGAGAAAGATGTCGTCGAGGCTCTTGGCGGCGTGAATCCGATCGACGAGGGCGATGAGCTTCTGCTCGTAGGCGAGTCGTTCTTGAAGCGCGGAGATACTTTCGGGAGCCACGGCGTTTTCAGAATAGCAGAGGGCGACGGCAAAGCCGCGTGTCGCCCGCCTAGTGCAGATGCGCTAGGGCCCGGGAGGGGGCCCGGCGATCGCCCCCTCCCGGCGCCGACCGACTAGTACGTCATGGCGAGGCCGAGCGTGCCGATGACCTCCGAGCTCTCGCCATTGTTGGCGGCCTTGAGGTTATCGCCCATGGTGATGTAGGTGACCGAGGCCTTGGCCGACCATGCTCCGAAGGCCGCGGGGACGAACTTGAGGGGCACGCTGGCGCCCAGCCCGATGCTCAGGTAGCCAAAGGTATCGTCATCACCACCGACCCCGACCCGCTCGTAGTAATCACTCAGGCTCAGTCCGAGCACCACCGGCAGCGAGAGGGTCAGGGGGTAGGTGCCCTTGTCGTTGAACGTGTACCCCGGCGCGAGCCCGATCTGCAGATAGACACCCTCGTCGAGGCCGCCATCGGCCTGCCCGTCCAGCTCGAACGCGATCAGCACGGACGGGTTCAGGGCGAACGGACCCAGGAGCTTGCTGTCGTTGTAGCCGAAGGCGAAGGCCAGCTCCTCGACGCTCGTGAAGCGTCCGTTGGGGCTCATGTACGCGGTGTAGATCATGGCCGCCGTCAGGTCGTCGAACAGGGTGGCCGTCACCTTCGCGTAGAAGTCCGCCTCGTACCAGATCCGGGGATCCTGGTTGGCGCCCCCGGTGCCCGTGGGGCCGCCGTGCAGGCTGTTCCACAGCCCCAGGGTGAAGCCGAGGCCGGTGAACGCGCCCTCGCCCTCGAGGAGCTTGAACGTGACCTCACCGTACGGCTGCAGGATGTAGTCCTGGTCTTCCTGCAAGATGCCTCGGAAGAAGTAGTGGGTCGTGACGTCCACGCCCATGCCCAGAGAGACGCGCCCCGTGTTGGGGCCCTTGTCCTGAGCTTGCCCGATCCCAGGTCCCACGATGATGAGCGCCGCTATGAACGCCACCACGCCTGCGCTCGGCCACCTCTGTCTGACCCGTCCCATCGCTCGCTGTCCTCCTCGCGTTCTTGCCTCGCCAGGCGGGGAACGCACGGCGCCCGGGCAGGCGCGCTGTCGCTCTGGCAGCGTCGCAGCAAGCGGCATGCCGAAGAGGGAACGGCGAGCTTCCTCAACGAGCGCTGAGACTTGGCGCGACCCGGGATCGACACCGCTGCCGCACACGCGGGCAGCCGGCGCCGCCGTGCTCAATCGGCGGGCAGTGCGGAGCGGGCGTTCAGGACCGACGGGGAAGGCGACAGCTGAGCTTCATGCGGTTGGCCGCGATCCAGGCGTAGACACGGCGCGCGAACGGCCGGGCCCCCGGCACGTCGAAGACGCGACCGAGCCAGCGCCACCCCGGCATGCGGGCGAGGAGCTCGGGCACGGCGTCGGCACCGCTCACGACGCGGCCGTCAGGCAGGACGAGCTGCATCGCGGCCAGGCACGCGGCCTCGTCGATCGCCGGGAATCGCGCGCGCCGGGCCGCGGAACGGCAAGGCAGGATCTCGAGCTGTTCGGCGCCGCGGCCGAGCGCCCGCCGCATGAGCCACAGCGCGCTGCTCCGGCACATGGCGCAATCACCGTCGTAGATCAGGACCGCGGGCGCCCCCATCCCCGCAGCGTGCGGTAGTAGAGAACCAGGGCGACGGCCACCGCGGCCGCCACCAGCGATTGCACCAGGTCCGTGGGCGGCCCGCCGCTGAGGTAGTGCCGGACCCGCACGCCGGCGTAGAAGAGGAAAAAGACGATGCCCGCCCCGATCAGGATCCGGTGGGCGGTGATCAGACGCACAGCCGCCTCATACGCCGATGGCGGCCTTGACGGCGTCGCGGGTGGCGCTGATGATGCGGTCCACCTCGGCCGCGGTCACCACCAGCGGCGGCGCGAAAAAGATGGTGTCGCCCATGCCCCCGGGACCCGGGGACTGCGCGCGCACGCGGCTAACGAGGCCGCGCTTCATCATCTCGGTCTGCACCCGCGGCGCCAGCTTCCGGTCGCTGGGGAAGTTCGCCTTCGTGGCCCGATCGGCGACCAGCTCCACGGCGGCCAGGAGCCCCTTGCCGCCCCGGATGTCGCCGGCATGGGGGTGGTCGCCGAAGGCTTGCACGAGGCCCTGGTGGAGCCGCTCGCCCATCCGGGCGGCGTTCTCCCACAGGCGCTCGCGCTCCATGATCTCGAGGTTCTTGAGGGCTACCGCGCAGCACGTCGGATGCCCGGAATAGGTGTAGGCGTGCATCCACCGATCCTCGGGCTTGACCCCGTCCATCGCGTCCTTGATCTCCCGGCTCACGATGATGCCGCCCAGCGGCAGATAGCCCGAGGTCACGCCCTTGGCGAAGGCGACCATGTCGGGCCGCACATTCCAGTGGCCCATCGCGAACCAGCGACCCGTACGGCAGAACCCGGTGATCACCTCATCGGCGATGAACAGCACCTGGTGGCGCGTGCAGATCTCGCGCACCCGCGGGAAGTAGTCGTCGGTGGGATAGATGACGCCGCCGCCGCCGTGAATCGGCTCGGCGATGAACGCCGCCACCGTCTCCGGGCCCTCGCGGAGGATCGCTTCCTCCAGCTCGCGGGCCGCGGCCTGCCCGGCCGTCTCCCCGGCGCGGAGGCCCTGGAATCGGTAGGGATAGCAGGTCTGCACGTGGACGAAGCCCGGTACCCGCGGCTCGAACATCTTCCAGTAGGCGGCCATGCCGGTGGCGCTCATCGCCTGGGCCGTCACGCCGTGGTAGCCGTGCTGACGCGCGATGATCTTCACCTTCTCCGGCTTGCCCCGCGCCTTCCAGTAGAACCGTGCCGTCTTGAACGCCGATTCGTTGGACTCGGCGCCCCCCGACGTGAAGAAGACGGCCTGCATGTTGTCGTAGGCCAGCTCGATCAGGCGCCGGGCGAGGTTGATGGCCGGGAGACTGGAGGAGCCGACGTACCCGGAGAAGTAGGCGAGCTCCCGCATCTGCTGGGCGGCCGCCTCGGCCAGCTCGGCGCGCCCGTGGCCCACGTTGACGTTCCAGAGCCCACTGAGTCCGTCGAGGTACTCGTGTCCGCCGAGGTCGAACACGGTGGCCCCCCGCCCCCGCACGTAGATCGTGGGCTCGGCCGCATCGACCGGGTGGTGCAGCGGATGGATGAGGTGGTCCTGGTCGGCTTTGATCAGCTCGGCGGCAGTCAACGCCATCGGGTCCTCCAGTCGCCCTCGGGTATGGGGAGCGCGCGTGTCCTCGGTCCGCGGTACCAGTACGCCCAGGCCCGCGCTCGGCGCCCATCGACGCGCCTCACCGGGGTCGCCCGGCGCTCGAAATTGTAC
Source organism: Candidatus Methylomirabilota bacterium (assembly GCA_036556905.1). Taxonomy (GTDB): domain Bacteria; phylum Methylomirabilota; class Methylomirabilia; order Rokubacteriales; family CSP1-6; genus 40CM-4-69-5. The sequence goes on along the minus strand of DATBIM010000064.1, from coordinate 55,376 downwards.
CCCTCCTCGCGATCGATGTCGGCGAGAACTTCCGGCCGGTCCAGACGATAGAGCTCGCCCTGCACGCGGTCCGTCCCCTCGACCAGGCCGGGATAGCTGCCCAATGAGAGCAGCCGCCCCTGAAGCGAGGCCCGCCCCACAAAGCTCGCGGCGCCGACGAGGAACGAGTGACGGTTGAATCCCTTCATGAGCGTCCCGTAGGCAAAGAGCAGGGGTGGTGACACGCTGACGCGTTAGCGTCCGGGTTCGCTCGCGGAGGAGGCTTTGAGCACGGCGCCCAGGAATTCTGCCTCGGGGAGCGCGCCTTCGAACTGCACGCGATCGTTGATGACGACCTTGGGCACGGCCATCACCTGATAGGCTCGGCTCAGCTCGGGGAACTCCGTCGCCTCGATCGCGGTCGACCGCACCCGCTCGGAGGCGACGGCCATATGCTGGGCCAGGCGTACCGCCCGGGGGCAATGCGGTCAGGTCGGTGTGGAGAAGACCTTGATGTCGACGTCGCTGGTGAGGCCGGCCAGTGCCGTCTTGGTAACCTCGGCCAGGGCGGGCTCGCCCGTGGAGGCGACGACGATGGCGTCGATGAGATTGCCGAACTCGTAGCCCAGCGGCACGCCGTAGAAGCGGAGACCGTAGTCCCGCGCGCCTTCCACGACGATGGCCGGCACCTGATCGACCCCGTAGCGCTCGGCCCGCCCGCGATCGATGGCCAGGTTCAACACCTCCACGCCGAGCTTGTCGCTCAGCGCCGCCACCTCACGCACGAGCCGCTCGTTCTGGGCGCACAGCTCGGCCGCGGCGAGCGACTGTGAGAAGACGATGAGCCTGACGGGATCCTTGAGCTGTCCGAACACCTTACGGACCTCTTGCTCGTTCTGCGGCGTGAGGATGGCCATGGCCCGATTATACTGGCGATTCGCGCTCGCGTCGGACGGGGGCCTGGATGATGCACGGCCCGCGGCCGGCCAGGGCGCCGTGCAGGGCGCGCGCCAGCTCGTCGTCGTTCAGTGCGACCGCGCCGGGCGGCGCCTCCTGGCCGGTGTCGCCGAGGCCGATCAGCACCACCGGCACTTGCAGCCGCCGCGCCGTCGCCACGGCATCGCCGGCCGCGGCCAGGCCGAGCGCGTCGGTAAAGGCCACCGCGCGGGCCCGGGGACGAGCCAGCGCCGCCGCCAGGGCCGCGGCGGGAGCGAACAGCTGCCCGGGAGAGCCAGCACCGATCAGCAGCTCGTTCGGCCCGACAGCTTGCCACGCGGCGGCGACCACTGCGGCGTACGGCCCCTCTTCCGCGGTGGCGATGCTGCCAGCCGGCATGACCGCTCGCACGACTTCCACTGCTCGCGACGGGGAGAGCTCCCGTGACGGAGCGCCGATAGGGCGAACTCGCTTGAGGCGATCGAGCTCGGCGACGTCCCAATCGGCGCGAGGCCGGTCGCGGAGCCGCGGGGCCAGCTCCTCGATGATCAGGGCCACGTCACCAGGCACGGGCACGACGCCCACCCGCGCGACCGCGCCGTCCACCGAGGCCCCCAGATCGAGCCGGGGCAGCGCCGGCGGCCAGGTGGCGGCCATCTCCTCCAGAGGGTCGAGCCCCACCGTGACGACCAGGTCAGCGCGCGCGAACAGGGCGTCCCCAGCGCTGAGGAGGCCGAGCATGAGCGGGTGGGGATCGGGCAAGACGCCCTTGCCTTTGAGCGTCGCGAGAGCCGGCATCGGCACCGCCTCGGCCAGGGCGCGCAACCACGGGGCGGCCTTGCGACACCTGAGGCCGATCACGAGCACCGGCCGCGCCGCCGCGGCGAGAATCCTCGCCGCCTCGTCCAGGTGCGCGGGCGGGGGCGCCACGGGCCCCCCGGGCCCGACGGCCGGACCTCGCGTCCACGTTGCGGCTTCGGCGGCGGCGAGATCGGGGAACAGCACGAGGTGCACGGGCCCCTGCGGATCGTCGAGAGCCAGACGGAGCGCGTTCGACATGGCCTCACCCGCCGACTCCTTCGTCGGGCGGACAGTGCCTTTGAGTGGGGCCGACACGCCCTTGAGAACGCTGCTGGAGATCAGCACCAGAGACGCGCGGGCGGCCCCGGCGTAGCTGAGCCCGCCGAAGGCACCCACCACGTCGGTGGGCGACAAAGCCAGCACCCCGGGGGCCTCGCCGAGCTCGCCGGTGACGGCGGCCATCATCGCCGCGGTGGCGGAGGCCGCGGTCTCCACGAAGACCAGGCCCCGAGCGCGGGCGGCCACGGCTAACGGGCCCAGGCAGGACGCGGGCCCCGCCGTGAAGACGCGCGCCACGCCCGCGTTCACGAGCTCGTCGACGACGACGTCGGCGACCGAGCGCGCCGCCATGCCGCGGTTCATTGAGTTGGGGGGCCCAGCCCCGGGCCCCCCACGCCCCCCGCGCTCGTCACGCCCCGGGCAACCCGGGGCGTGCCTCGATGCGCCGCCATGCCGCGGGCTTACCGGGTCAGGCGCTCGAAGATGGGCCGCATCCGGTCCAGCGCGGCGCGCAGGTTGGCCTCGGAGTTTGCGTAGGAGAAGCGGAGATAGCCCTCGCCGTACTGGCCGAACGCGGTCCCGGCCAGCGCGGCCACCCCGGCCTCGTTCAGCAAACGCTCGGCGACCTCCGCCGATGTGTGGCGCGTGCCCGTGATGTTGGGGAACACGTAGAAGGCGCCCCGGGGCCTCGCGCACTTCACGCCGGGCAGGCGATTCAGACCGTCCACGATGAGGTCACGGCGCCGTTTGAACTCCGCGACCATCCGGGCCGTGGGCGTCTGGTCCCCCTGCAGCGCGGCGATGCCGGCGAGCTGGACGAAGGACGCGGTGCAGGAGTTCGAGTTGACCATCAGCCGCGTGACGTGCTCGACCACCGGCGTCGGCATCACCCCGAACCCCAGACGCCAGCCGGTCATAGCATACGACTTCGAGAAGCCGTCGAGCAGGATGGTGAGGTCACGCATCCCGGGCAGGCCCATGATGGAGGTGAACTCACCCTCGTAGAGGAACTGCCGGTAGATCTCGTCGGCGAGCACGGGAATGGACCGGGCCGCGGCGAGGGCGGCGATGCGCTCGATCTGGCTGCGGTCCAGCACGCCACCCGTGGGGTTTTCCGGGGAGTTCATGATGATGAGCCGCGTACGCGGGGACAGCTTGCGCTCGAACAGGTCGAGGTCGAAGCCAAAACCAGTGTCTTCACGCAGCGGGATGGGGACCGGCGTGCCGCCCACGAAGTTGATGACCGATTCGTAGATCGGAAAGCCGGGGTTGGGGTAAATGACCTCATCGCCGGTACCCACCAGGGCCAGGATGGTGAAGAACATGATCGGCTTGGCTCCTGGGGTCACCACGACCTCTTCCGGCGACACCGGCACGCCGCGCGTCTCGGTCACGTGCTTGGCGATCGCCTCCCTGAGCTCGGGCAGGCCAGCCGAGGGGCCGTAATGGGTGGCGCCGGCGTCCAGGGCCTGCTTGGCCGCGTCCTTGATGTGGGATGGGGTGTCGAAATCGGGCTCGCCGATCTCCAGGTGGATGATCGACCGCCCCTGCCGCTCCAGGGCTTTGGCGCGGGCGAGGACTTCGAATGCCGATTCGGTGCCGAGCCGGGACATGCGCTGGGCGAAGTTCATGCGGCGATTATAGGGCAAGGACACCCCGGGCGGCAGCGGGCCCCCGGGTCGTCCTTCGTCAGGGTGATTGCGGGATTTCGATGGGCGATGGGCTGATGACGGATGAGTCCGGCCGGGCGGGAGGAGGAAGGAGCCCGCGTGTCGGGGCATCCTCGGTGGCACGCATCGTCGCGGCGGGTCTCTCCGCGGCACGTCGTTCGGCAGCGCGTCTCTCGGCCGCGCGTCTCTCGGCGGCGCGCCGCTCCGCCTCCTGCCGCACGAGCCGCTCGGCCAGCTCCAGAATGTGGGGCGGCCGGGGCGCGACAGGGGCCGGGGCCGCCCGTTCGCGCAGGATTTCCGCCGCCGGGGCCAGCGCCGCCGGGGTGGCGAAACTCTTGCGATACTCGACGCGAATGATCCAGGCGGGCACGGCTAGGCTCACGAACACCACCGCCAGGGTCCCGAGGATCACATCGCGCATGAGCGCGCGATAGGTCGACTCGCGGTCCACCGGCGTGTCCTTCCGCTCCTCGTGCCCACCCATGACGATTGATCTTGGCCGACTGCCGAAGCCTGGGACAATGAGACGTCGGTACTAGGGCCATGGACTTCCGGCGCGTCCCCGCGGGCCTGTTTCACATGGGGTGGGAGGGGGGTCACCCCAACGAGCGCCCGATTCATCCGGTGTGGGTCGATGAGTTCCTCATCGCGGCGACGCCGGTGACGAATGCGGATTATGCGGGCTACCTCGCGGCCACGCGAGCGAGGATGCCGGCGTTCTGGGACCGGCCGGAATTCGCCCGGCCTCGCCAGCCAGTCGTGGGCTTGAGCTGGGACGAGGCCGCTCGCTTCGCGCGCTGGGCCGGGGCCCGGCTGCCCACCGAGGCCGAGTGGGAGAAGGCGGCGCGCGGCGGGTTGGTCCAGGCGCGCTACCCGTGGGGCGACACACCGGCGACGCTCCGCATCGACGGCCTGCCCGAGGTGGGGACGACGCCGGCCAATCCGCTGGGCCTGACCGAGCTCTCGGGCGTGTGCCACGAGTGGTGCGCGGACTGGTACGACGACGGCTACTACGGGTGTTCGCCGGAGCGGAATCCGTGCGGGCCCACGACCGGCACGCGACGAGTGAGCCGAGGCGGCGCCTGGCGTCACGCTGATCCCTGGAGCCCGGTGGCGCATCGCTCGTCGCTGCCACCCGGGCTGCGCTACTCCGACTACGGCGTGCGGCTCGCCCGCGACGTGGCCTGAGCGCGGCCGCCGGGCCGGGACGGGATTGGAGGGGGCGGGGCAGCTCTACCAGACGGCCTCGGGGAGGGGCAGCCCGCGAAACTCAGCGATCGGCAGCGGTGACGGGGGCGCGACCCCCAGTCGGCCGGCCAGCTCGTAGAGCTGGCGCAGATGCTGGGCGGCATGCCACGTCGTGCGCTCGAGCAGCTCATGGCCCGACTGCGGGCCGTAGTAGACGGCCACGATGCGCTCGAACTCGGCGTCCGCCACACCCTGGAACCACCCCTGGAGGCGTCCCCGAACGAGGGAGCCGTAGCTGGCGACGGCGGCCGCTTCCCGCATCTCGGGTGGCGCCGGCTCCTCGAACCAGCCCTCGGGCAGCTCGCCGCGGTCCATGGCGTCGACGAAGCTCAGGCCCACTCGGAAGAGGTGATAGCCGAGATCACGAACCGTCCGCCGCCGCTCCGGGGGGATGACATCGAGCGCGCTCTCGGGGAAGGCCCGCACCAGCCGCTCGGCACATTCGAGGACACGGTCCAGGCGCCGGGCCAGCTCCGCGGGGGAAAAGGTGACCGGCTGCGCGTAGCTCACCCCGAGCAGCTTCGCGTACCCTTCGGGGTTCCATCCGTGGACCACACGGTCGCCGACGGCCACCGCCGGGACCCGGGGCACGCCGAGCCGCTGCAAGTCCTCACGCGCGGCCGGGTTGGCTTGCACGTCGACGGAGTCGAACTCGACTCCCCAGGACGCGAGCAGCTCTCGCGTCTTGGCGCAGGACGATCAGCCCGGGCGGTGGTACAGACGCGCTTTCGTGGTCATCATCGCCCCCGGAACGACGGCGTCTTCTTGTTGGCGAAGGCGGTGACGCCCTCGCGAAAATCCTCGGTCCGGCCGCTGGCCGCGATGGCCTGGGCCTCCAGCTCCATCTGCGTCTCCAGGCTCTCCCACGTGGCCTGGTGGAACAGGCGCTTGGCCGCGCCGAAGGCCCGGGTCGGCCCCTGGGCCAACTCGCGGGCCAGCGCCTCGGCCGCCGGCCTGAGCTCGGCATCGGGGACGACGCGCGTCACCAGGCCCCACTCCAGCGCCTCGCGCGCGGAGAGCGTCCGGTTCGTGAAGTACAGCTCCATGGCCCGGCGCAAGCCGACCAGACGGGGCAGGAAATAGGAGGAGGAGCCGTCGGGAGTGGCCGCGATCTTCGAGTACGCCATGGTGAACCGGGCTGACTCGGCCGCCAGGACCAGATCAGCGGCCAGCACCAGCGAGAGTCCGCCGCCGGCGGCGACGCCGTTGACGGCGACGATCACGGGCTTGTCGGTGCGGCACAGCCGCGAGACGGCACCGTGCAGGTAGGTGGTGAGCTCCTTGGTGTGGGAGCCGATCCGAGGCAAGTGCTCCACGAACTCCCTGACGTCACCGCCGGCGCAAAAGGCCTTGCCGGCCCCGGTGACGAGGAGACAGCGCACCTGGGGATCGTCGTCCGCCTCCAGCACCGCCTGGAAGATCTCGCGGCCGAACGCGAGGTTGAACGCATTGTACGCCTCGGGACGATTCAGCGTGAGCGTCGCCACCTGGTCACGACGCTCGAGCGTCAGGTGTTGGTACCCCATCAGCGAACCTCCCGTTGCCCATGCTCGGCGCGCACGATCCGCGCGACCGCACTCACGAGGTCTTCGATGTTCAGCGGCTTGGAGAAGATGGCAGTGACCCCGTGGGCCCGCCGTTCCTCCGGCGACAACTCTACCCCGAAGCCGGTCACCACGAACACCGGCACCTCCGGCGACCGGTCCTTGACGGCGCGGGCTACCTGCCAGCCCGACACGCCGGGCATGGCCAGGTCGGTGAAGACGGCGTCGAAGCGCTCATCGCGCAGACGCTCGATGGCCGCGGCGCCGTCGGTCAGGACCACGGCGTGGTGGCCCAGCGCCTCCAGGACGTCGCCGATGACGGCCCCCACCGACTCCTCGTCGTCCACGACCAGGCAGCGCAGGGCCTGGGGATCGGGCGCGGCTTCCGTGCCCGATGTCGCGGCGGTGGGTCGGGTGGCCAGCGCGGGGAAGCGGAGCCGGAACGTGGACCCCTGCCCCTCCTCGCTCTCCACGGTGATCTGGGCCCGGTGCCGGGAGAGGATTCCATAGGTCATGGACAGCCCGAGCCCGGTGCCCTGCGGGCCCTTGGTCGTGAAGAAGGGATCGAAGATGTTGTCGCGGATCGCCTCGGGGATCCCCATCCCGCTGTCGCTCACCGTCACCTCCACCTGGTCGTCGACGAGGGCCGAGGTGAAGGTAAGGGCGCCGCCCGACGGCATGGCATCGACCGCGTTGAGGATCAGGTTGGTCATCGCCTCCCGCAACTCCGCGGGGTCTCCGGCGATGAGGGAGATCGCTCCCAGGTGGGTGCGCACCTCGATGACGACGCCGCGGCGGAGGCAGTCCTCGTGCCAGCGGGACTGGGTCATCTCCACCGCGTCCCGTACCACCTCGTTCAGGTCGACGGGCACCAGGGGCTGATCGCGGCGGACCCGCGCGAACTCCTGGAGCCGGCGCACCGTCTGGGCTCCGTCCAGGGCCGAGCGCTCGATGACCTGCAGCCACTGGCGCAGGCGGGGATCCTCCATGCGGCGGAGGAGGAGCTGGGTGCGGCCGAGAATGGCGGCCAGCAGGTTATTGAAGTCGTGGGCCACCCCCGAGGCCATCTCACCGAGGGCCCGGAGCTTCTCCGTCCGCACCAGGTGGTCCTGGGCCGCGGCCAGCTCGCCATACGCGCGCGAGCGTTCCTCGAACAGGTGGGCGCTGCGCAACGCCAGGGCGGCCAGGTCGGCGATGCTGCTGGCCAGCCGCACCTCGGTCTCCGTGAAGCCAGGCTCGTGACGGCTCAGGGTCAGCACCCCCAGCACACTCTGACCGGCCAGGAGCGGCACCCCGACCCAGTGCGACAGGCCGCCGTCGTAGCGCGGGAGCCCGCGGCGGGCGCTCTCGAGGGCGTAGTCATCCGTCCGCAGTGGCTGCCCCGTTTCCAGCACGACGCCGGCGAGCCCCACGCTGTGCCGAGGGCGCCGCTCCCCGTTCGCCTCGATCCGATCGGCCTGCACGCGCAGCGCCGTCTCCACCGCCCCCGTCTTGTCCGCGACGAGCAGCACCGTGATCTGGTCCACGGCCATCACCCGCCGCAACTGCACCCGAATGGCCTCCAGCAGCGCCTGGCGATCGACCTGGCCCGTCACCGCCCGCGCCAGCTCGTGCAGGACGGACAGCTCCTCCACCTGCCGCCGGTTCTGCTCGAACAGCCGGGCGTTCTCGAGGGCGACACCGGCCTGGTTGGCAATGGCCTCCATCAGCGCCAGCTCCCCAGCGGTGAACTCCCGCGTGCGCTCCCGCCACACGGCAATGAAGGCGGCGATCAGCCGCTCCTTGGCCAGGATGGGGACGAAGAGCTGGCTGCGGTGGGGCGCCGCCTCGATCAGGGTGCGGGGAATCCGCGGGTCGCTGGCCGCCTCGGGCGCGAAAATCGCCCGCCGGGTCTGGGCCGCCTCCGCGTAGAAGGGGTGCTCCACCACCGAGATCCGAAGACTCTGGAGCCCGGGCAGCCACTCGGGGGGCACGTGGTAGCCGGCGGTGGGCACGAGGTGCTCACCGTCCTCGTCCAGCATCCACACGCCCACGACGTCGGCGCCGATGGCCCGGGTGATCTGGCGCATGAAATGCCGGAGCAGCATGTCGAGGTCGAGCGTGGAGGAGAGCGTGCGGCTCACCTCCAGGAGCGTCACGGTTTCCTTCAGCCGCTCCTCGCGCTGGCGGGTGAGCTCGGCATTCTCCAGGGCCAGGCCCACCTGCGCCGCCACGCCCTCGAGCAGCCGTACCTCGGCGGGCGGGAACTGACGCCCGGTGCCCCACCACACGAGGAGCAGGGCGCCCATGCTCTTGCCGCGCACCCGGGTGGGCGCCAGCATCACCGCGTGGGGAGGCAGCTGGCCCACCCAGTCGCGGTCGAAGCGCTCGTCGCGCTGGGTGTCGGAGCTCCACACCGCCCGGCCGGCCTGCCAGTCATCGAGCAGGCGCGGCAGCCGGGCCACCGTGATGGGATGCGTGAGGAGCCACTCCCGCAACCGCTCCGGCACGTGGTACCCCGCGATCGCGCGCAGCGTCTCGCCCTTCTCGTCGAGCACGTAGGCTCCGACAGTGTCGGCGCCGAAGGCCCGTCCCACCTCGCGGGCGAGCCGACGCATCATCTCGTCCTGGGCGGTGGCCTGGGAGAGCACCTGGCCCACGGCGAGCAATGTCGTCGTTTCCCGCAGGCGCTCCTGGGCCTCGGCGTAGAGCCGGGTCGTCTCCAGCGCCAGGGCCAGCTGGCCGGCGATGGCGGCGGCCAGCGCCACCTGCGAGGACTGGAAGGGCGTCACGCGCTCGCAGTAGTCGAGGGTCAGCAAGCCCATGACCTGGTCCTGGTGGATGAGGGGCACGATGAGGCAGGACTTCTGACCGAACGCCTCCACCCATTCGCGCGGGAGCTGTTCGGCCTGGCTGGTGGCGTCCTCCACGATGACGGGCCGGCGCGTCTCCACCGCGCGGGACCGGGCCGGCACATCGGCCGGCGCGTAGGGCGCGCGGCGCAAGAACGCCTCCCACATCGCCGGATCGGCGTGGCCGTCGGCGAACTGGGACGTCAAAGGCACGAGCCGCTGGCCCTGGCCGCACTCGATCGAGCAGCGATCCACCTGGCAGACCTGGGCGATCTTGATCGCCACCCGCTTGAGGAGCTGGCGGGGATCGAGCGTGGAGTTGAGGATCTCGACCACCTCCAGGAGCGAGCGCGTCTCGCCCAGGCGCCGGGTCGTATCGCTGTACAACCGCGCGTGCTGCAGCGCGATCGCCGCCTGGGCGGCGAAGCTTTCCAGCAAACTCTCGTCATCGGGCGTGAAGTGGAACGGGACCCGGCCCAGCAGGGTCAGCACGCCCAGCAGCGAATCCTGGAGGAGGAGGGGGACGCCGAAGAAGCTGGTGATGCCGTGGCGGGCCGTCCACGTCCTGGCCTGCACTCGCGCGTCGGTGGCGATATCGGTGACGGCGAGCGGACGACGGTGCCTCGCGATCCAGCCGGCGGCGCCCTCCCCGAAGGCCAGCGTGTTCAGCGGGAAGTCCGCGCCGGCCAGCTCGTCGGAGAAGGCCCCGATCCGGAGCGTGCGGGCGGTCTCATCGGCGATCCAGAACGCCACGATGGGGCCCCCCATCAGCTCGGCGGCCGCGCGGGCGATGGTGCGGAGCACTTCCCCGGTGTCCAGCGAGGACGACACGATGCGGTTCACGGTGGCCAGCGTGTGCAGCCGCTTGGTCCGCGCCTCCAGCATCGCGTGCAGGCGCGCGTTGTCGATGGCGATGGCGGCCTGGGTGGCCAGGCTCTCCAGCACGGCGAGATCGTCGGGGGTGAAGACTGGCGCCTCGGCGCCGACGCGGGACAGCGTGAGGACGCCGAGGAATCGATCGCCCAGATGCAGCGGGTGGGCCAGGAACCGGGTGAAGCCAAGGGCGACGTAGTCGGGCACAGCGTAGGGCGAGGTGGCGTAGTCGTTGAGCAACAGCCCTCGCCGCTCGGCCGCGCAGGCGCCGGTGACCCCATGGCCGAGGACCACCTGCCGGTCGAAGCGGGCCTGATCGCTCCAGGCGCACGGCGCCAGGGCACCCTGGTCATTTGCCAGGTGGATGACCGCATCGGCGGCAAAGAGGCGACTGGCCCGGTCGATCACCAGGCCGAGCAACCGATCGAGGTTCAGCTCGGCAGCAAACTCGCGCTCGACCTCGGCCAGCGTCTCGATCTGGGCGCGCCGGGCCGCCTCGAGCGAGTACAGGCGGGCGTTTTCCAGGGCCAGCGCCGCCTGGCCGGCGAAAGCCTCGGCCAGGTGCACGTCCTCCGGACCGAAGTCCCGGCCAGGCCGGTCCGTCACCGCCAGGGCGCCGATCACGCGATCGTGCACCCGCAGCGGCACGGCCATCACCGAGCGGTAGGCGGCGCGCTCGACCCGCGCCCGGAGCTCGCTCGTCAGCGTGATGGCGGGATCGCTGAGCACGTCGGGACTCGCCACCGTTCGCCGCTCCTGCACCGCCAGCCCGGCCACGCCCTCGCCCCGCAAGAGCGTGGCCTGGGCCCGGAGACGGGGGTCGACGTTACCGGAGTCGGCGATAGCGACGAGGCGGCCCGTCTCCGGTTCCAGGCGGTACACCGCGGACACCATCGCCCCGAGCAACGCACAGACGCTGTCGGCGATCCGCTGGGCCACGACGTCCGGATCCAGGGTCTCGGAGAGCAGCCGCTCGACGTCGGCCAGCGCGCGCATGCGCTCGGCCTGCCGCTGCGCCTCCCGGTACAGGCGCGTTTGCTCGAGCGCCACCGCCGCCTGGGCGGCAAAGGCCTCGGCCAGCTCCTGGTCGGTAGCGGTAAAAGCCCGCCGGGCGCGGAAGGCGAACACACCGATCACGCGCTGGCCAGCCAGGACGGGCACACCGAGCCAGTGCGTGTAGCCCAGCCGTTCGTCGGCCGCGCGGTGCTCGGGCAGGAGCTCGGAGGCCTCGGTCATGCTGAGGGTCAGCGTGCGTCCCTCGCTCACGACGCGACCGCTCAGGCTCTCGCCGAGCTTGATCCTGGGCCTCAGCATCGTCTCGGCCGCGGCCCCGGACAGGCCGGCCACCACGAGGTCGTCGCCTTCCACTAACCGAAAGCCGGCGTTGTCCACGTTGAGCAGGCGGGCCGCCTCTTCGGCGATCGCCTGCAGCAGCGCGTCGGTGGACTCGGCGGCACCAATCCGCTTGTTGATGTCGAGTAGGGCGTCGAGCTGGGCGCGCCGGCCGTGCTCCTCCCCGAGGCGCCGGGTGCTGCCGATGGCGATGGCGGCCTGGTCGGCGAGCAGCCGCATGAACTCCGTTTCTTCCGCTGTGAATTGCCGCCGCCGACCGAACAGGATGGACAGCACGCCGACCACCCGCTCGCCGGCCAGCAGGGGGAGCCCGGCAAACCCGCGCAGCCCGGCCTCCCGGGCCGCCTGCCGGTTGACCCAACGCGAGTCCACCTGGACATCGGCGATGTACACCGGTGTGCCCGACTCGAACACGTAGCCGATGACGCCGTGGCCGCACGGGATCGTGTCGAGGTCGGCGAGCATCCGTGCGGCTGGCGGCTCGATGCCAAAGCTCCCCAGGGCGCGCAGCTCCTGCGTGGCGGGATCGTGGACCCACACGCGGGCCAGCCGCGCTCCCGTCAGTACCGTGGCGCTCCGGGCCACGGCGGCGAACACGTCGATGCTCTGGTTGCCCGGCTGCAGGGCGAGTCGCTTGTTGATGTCGAGGAGCGCGATCAGCGGCGTCAAGCCGCTGGCCAGCGGCCGGGGCCCGCGCAGGCGGAGTCCGGCCATCAGCGCGGCGACAGCGACCAGGAAGGAAGCGACCAGGGCGCCCCACAGCCACGCCCGCTCGCTGCCGTCCTCGGCACGCGAGATCAGCACCCAGACGCCGGAGCCCCCGGCCAGGGGCCACACACTCCACGTCGTACCCGCCATTTGCACCAGGCCGGTGCGAGTGGCCGCCTCCCAGCCCTGCGTCGGCACGTCGGTGCGCGAGGCGGCGATGACGCGGTCACCGGCGAGGGCGACCAGCACCGCGGCCGAGGGCGTTCCGGCAATGGCCCGCTCCACGCGGCCGAGCCTCCGGCCGACGGCGGCGATGCCGACCGGTACGCTCTCGAGGCTCAGGATGGGCGCCGTCGCCAGCAGGTAGGCCTGGCCCCCGAACACCCGGGCCCGCACCGTCGGAGCGGTGGGTGGAGCCAGGCCCGAGGCCACCACGCGCGGCGTGGTGGGCACCTGGACGAGCGTCGTGCCGTTCGTGTCCAGGAGCATGAGAAGGTCGGCGACACCCTCGACATTGAGCGAGATGAGTCGCGGCGAGGCCTGCCGGGCCAGCATTCCCCAGTCACTGCCGGCGGCGCCCGCCACCACCGCCGGCTCCCGGGCCAGCAAGCGTGCCTCGCGCAGGAGGCTCTGCTGGATGTCCTCCGTCACCCGCTGGGCGACGGTCACCGCATCGAGCGTGCGAGCGGCCTGGCCCGCTTCCAGCCGGAGATGAAGAACCAGGCCGCTGGCGCCCCACAAGGCAGCCAGGGCGACCAGGGCGAGGGCCAGCCGGAGGCCAGGGGCCAGGGTCAGCGTCGCTCGCCGATCCGATGCAGCTTGAGGAGGTTCGTCGTGCCGGTCACCCACATGGGGGACCCGGAGATGATGACGATGACGTCGTTGGGCCGGACGAAGCCTTCCTTGAGCAGCGTGGCCTCGGCCTCCTCGATCATCTCGTCCGTCGTCTCGACCTTTCGGATCAGGCGGGAGGACACGCCCCAGGACAGGGCCAGCCGGCGCTGGACCTCCACGAACGGGGTCAGCGCGATGATGGGGACGCGCGGCCGCTCCTGGGAGATCAGGCGCGCCGAGAACCCCGACTGGGTGAAGGCCACGATGGCCCGCGCCCCCAGCACGTTGGCGGCGGTGGCGGCCGCGTCCGAGATCGCTTCGGGAAATCCGACCCCGACCCGCTCCTCGCGGCGCCGGCGGGTCTCGTTGGCCAGCACCGCCTGCTCGGCCCGCTCGGCGATGCGGGCCATCACCTCGACCGCTTCCACCGGGTACCGCCCGGTGGCCGTCTCCGCCGAGAGCATGATCGCGTCGGCGCCGTCGAAGATGGCCGTCGACACGTCGGAGACTTCGGCCCGGGTGGGCCGGAGGTGGGTCACCATCGACTCCAGCATCTGGGTGGCGACAATCACGGGAACCTTGGCCGCCCGGGCCTTCCGGATGACGTCCTTCTGGATGTGGGGCACCTCCTCCAGCGGCACGTCGAGGCCGAGGTCCCCGCGGGCCACCATGACGGCGTCCACCATGGTAAGGATGCCGGGCAGGTTCGCGATGACCTCCTGCCGCTCGAGCTTGGCCACGATGGGAAGGTCGGCACCGTGATCGTGGAGGAACTGGCGGACCTCGCTGATGTCGGCGGTGGTACGCACGAAGGACACGGCCACGAAGTCGATGCCCTGCTGGATGCCGAAGCGCAGATCCTCTTTGTCCTTGTCGGTGAGGCAGGAGGCGGGCAGGGGCACGTGCGGCAGCGACAGGCCCTTGTGGTCGCTCAGGCGACCGCCGGCGGTCACCCGGCACCTCAGCTCGTCGGGCGTCGTCGCCTCCACGCGGAGCTGAATCATGCCGTCGTCCATCCAGACCTCGTCGCCCGGACGTACCTGGCGCAGGTAGTCTGGATGGGAGACCGCCGCCCGCTCGACGGTGCCTACCACCGGCCGGGTGCTGAGCGTGAAGGGCTGGCCGGGCTCCAGGTCCACCCGCCCTCCCCCGCCCGGCCCGAACGTGCCCAGCCGGATCTTGGGTCCCTGGAGATCCTGCAGGATGGCGATCGGCCGCCCCCACCGTTCTTCGCCGTCCCGGACCCGACGGATCACCTCGGCGTGCTCGGCGTGGCTGCCGTGGGAGAAGTTGAGGCGGGCCACGTCCATCCCTTCGCTCACCAGCCGCTCGAGCTGCTCGGCGCTGGAGCTGGCCGGTCCGATGGTGCACACGATCTTGGTTCGACGCATGTTGGTTTACTCGCCGGGGGCGGCGGCCGCCCCCACCGAACCTCCCCGTTGGCGCGGGATACGACCCCCGTCGTCGGCTCCGCCGCCCAGCGCTCGTCGCAGGAACTGCCCGGTGAAGGAATGGTTCGCGGCCATGGCGATGGTCTCCGGCGTGCCGGTGGCCACGAGCCGCCCGCCGTCCTCACCACCCTCGGGCCCGAGGTCGATGATCCAGTCCGCTGTCTTGATGACATCCAGGTTGTGCTCGATGATCACCACCGTGTTGCCCTGGTCGACGAGCCGGTTGAGCACGTCCAGCAGCTTCTGGATGTCGGCGAAGTGCAAGCCGGTCGTGGGCTCGTCCAGGATGTACAGGGTGCGGCCGGTGGCGCGCCGGCTCAGCTCGGTCGCCAGCTTGACGCGCTGGGCCTCGCCCCCCGAGAGCGTGGTGGCCGACTGGCCCAGCCGGATGTAGTCCAGGCCCACGTCGTTCAGGGTTACGAGCTTGGCGCGGATCACCGGCACCGGCTCGAAGAATTCCAACGCCTCGCGCACGGTCATGTCGAGGACGTCCGCGACCGACTTGCCCTTGTAGCGGACGTCCAGCGTCTCCCGGTTGTAGCGCCGGCCCTTGCACACGTCACAGGTGACGTACACGTCGGGCAGGAAGTGCATCTCGATCTTGACCAGGCCGTCGCCCTGGCAGGCCTCACAGCGGCCGCCCTTGACGTTGAACGAGAAGCGGCCGGGGGCGTACCCGCGCATGCGGGCCTCGGGAGTGCGGGCGAAGAGCGTCCGGATGAAGGTGAAGACCCCGGTGTAGGTGGCCGGGTTCGAGCGCGGGGTGCGCCCGATGGGCGACTGGTCGATATCGACCACCTTGTCGAGGTGCTGAGCGCCCTCGATCCGGTCGTGGGCGCCAGGACGCTCCTGGGCCCGGTGCAGCATCTGGGCGAGCGCTCGATAGAGGATGTCATTGACGAGCGTGGACTTGCCGGACCCCGAGACCCCGGTGACGCAGGTGAAGGTACCGAGGGGAATCCGGATGGCGCCGCCCTTGAGGTTGTGCTCGCGAGGGTTGTGGATCACGAGGGACGCACCGCTGCCCTTGCGGCGCTGGGTGGGGACCGCGATCTGCAGCGTCCCCGAGAGGTAGCGCCCGGTGAGCGAGGCGGGGTTGGCCATGATCTCGTCGGGGGTGCCCATGGCGACCACGTGGCCTCCGTGCTCGCCCGCCCCCGGCCCGAGGTCGATGACGTAGTCGGCGGATCGGATCGTCTCCTCGTCGTGCTCGACGACGAGCACGGTGTTGCCCAGGTCGCGCAACCGCTGGAGCGTGTCGAGCAACCGCCGGTTGTCGCGCTGGTGCAGCCCGATCGAGGGCTCGTCGAGAATGTAGAGGACGCCCACCAGGCTGGAGCCGATCTGGGTGGCCAGGCGGATTCGTTGCCCCTCGCCGCCGGCCAGGGTCCCGGCTGACCGGTCCAGGGTGAGGTATTCGAGGCCAACGTCCCGCAGAAAGCCGAGACGTTCGCGGATCTCCTTCAAGACCCGGCGGCCGATGAGGGCCTCGCGTGACGTCAGCGCGATCCCCTCGAAGAAGGCGGCCGCCTCCTTGATGGTGAGCCGGACCACGTCGGCGATGGATCGCCCGGCGATCTTGATGCCCAGCGACTCGCGGCGCAGGCGGCTGCCGTCACATCCCGGGCACGACCGCTCGGCCATGAAGGCCGCGATGTCCTGGCGCGCGTCCTCCGACTCGGTCTCGCGGTAGCGGCGCTCCAGCATCGCCACCACGCCCTCGAACCCGCCGTCCCGGTCGCCCTGCAGGATCACGTCTCGGACGGACCGCTTCAGGGTCTGCCAGGGCGTGTCGAGCGAGAACCGGTAGCGCTTGGCCAGCGCCTGCAGGGTCTGTTTGAAGTACGGCGACTCCCGGCCCGACCACGGGGCCAGCGCGCCCTGCCGGAGGGAGCGGCGGGGATCGGGCACCAACCGCTCGGGGTCGATCTCCCACCGCGTCCCCAGACCGGCGCAGGCCTCACAGGCACCATAGGGGCTGTTGAAGGAAAACATCCGCGGGGAGACTTCGGGCAACGACACGCCGCAGTCGGCGCAGGCCAGGCGCTCGGAGAAGGTGAGCGGCCCTCCCAAACCCTCTGTTGGAGCGGGGGCCGCGCGTCCGGCTCTGGTCGTGGGTGGCCCGCTCAAGGCGGGTGGGGCTCCGTCCGCAGCAACTGGCTCTGCTACAACCACGCCGTCGGCGAGGCGGAGCGCCGTCTCCAGAGAGTCGGCCAGCCGCGAGCCCAGCGTGTCACGAACGATCAATCGGTCGACCACGACCTCGATCGTGTGCTTGCGGTTCTTCTCGAGGTCGATGTCCTCGCCGAGCTCGTGAATCCGGCCGTTGACGCGCACACGGGAGTAGCCCTGCCGCCGGAGATCGAAGAAGAGCTTCTTGTACTCGCCCTTTCGGCCCCGCACCACCGGAGCCAGGATCATGAGGCGCGTTCCCACGGGCAGGGCCAGGACGCGGTCTACCATCTGCTGGACGGTCTGGGCCGAGATGACGCGCCCGCAGCGAGGGCAGTGGGGGATGCCGATCCGGGCGAAGAGCACCCTCAGGTAGTCGTAGATCTCGGTGACCGTGCCAACGGTGGAGCGCGGGTTCCGCGAGGTCGTCTTCTGCTCGATGGAGATGGCCGGGGACAGGCCCTCGATGGAATCGACTTCCGGCTTCTCCATCTGCTCGAGAAACTGTCGCGCGTAGGCCGAGAGCGATTCTACGTAGCGCCGCTGCCCCTCGGCGTAGATCGTGTCGAAGGCCAGCGAGGACTTGCCGGAGCCGCTGAGCCCGGTGACCACCACCAGCTGATCGCGAGGGATTTCGAGATCAACGTTCTTGAGGTTGTGCTCCCGGGCGCCGCGGATGACGATGCGGTCGCTGGCCATGCCAGGCTATTCTGTCAGCCCCGCCGCGCCGGAGCAACTCTAGACGACGTCAGGGTCGCACGGCGAACCGGCCAGCGCCGTCCCAGCGCGGCAGCGACCGCCCAGGCGGCCGGCGCCGCGGCAAGCACCGGGTAGTCGGCCATGAGCGGAGCCCACGGTAGGAGGGCCTGGCCCCCGACCGCGAGGGCGATGAAGAGCAGCGCGCCGACGAGGGCCGCCACGCGGCTCGCCCGCGCGCCGCCGCCGGCGACCGCCGGCGCCAGTACGGCGGAGGCGGCGAGCCCCCAGCCCCAGAGGAGCGCGCGCCAGGCGTCGAACGAGGGCATCGCGATCGCGAGCCCGGCGACGACGACGATCGCCGCGACCCAGGCCAGCCGTGTATGCGACCGCGCTTCCCCGGTGTCAGTCAGGTCGAGAACACGCGCGCCCAGGGCATTGACGCCGGCTGCGAACAGCGCGGCGAGCGCGGCCAGCGCCGCCACCAGCGTCAGGGCTGGCGGGAACGGGCCGGGCAACAGATCGGGCAGACCGACGAGCGCCGCCACCGGCGGAGCGCCGAGGCCGAGCTCGGGTGCGCCGTCAGCCGCGTACACGCCCCAGCACACCGCCAGCAGGGCCAGCACCGCGGGCGCCGACAGCGCCGCCGCCGTGACCACTCGTGGCCCGCGGCGGCGCCGGCTCGCCCGACGGCCAGTTGCCAGGGCGGCCGCTCCCGCCGCCAGCGTGAGCGCGACACCGGCGCCGTCGAAGACGACGGCGTGGTCACGATCGACGGGATCGGCCCACGCCACCCCGGACACCGCGGCGCCGGGGACGCGCTTGCCTGCTTCAAAGCGGACGCGGACCCCGGCGGCGAGCTCCAGACGATCGCCGGGCCGCAGCATCAGCGCGTCGCCCGGTTTGAGCTGCCACTCCCGAACGGCCGGCGCCTCGCCGTCACGCTCCACCACGCGATAGACGGCCTGGCTCAGCGCGGTCACGCGGTGCGGCTCGTCGAGGTCCAGGGCGGCGGCCACACCCAGCATCGTCCCCTCCCCCGCCGCCGGGCCCCGCTCGGCAAACAGCAAGGCCGGCCGCGAGGCCAGCACGGCCCAGGCCTGCCAGGGTGAAGACGCCAGGATGGTCAGGACGACGACGGGTGCGGCGAGGCCGACGATGCCCACGGCAAGGAGCGCGGTCCGCAGACGGTCGTTGGCGCGGAGGCCGGCCCCGAGACCGATGGCGCCGGCGATGCCCACGCCGTACCACCGCTCTTGCCCGAGGGCGAGCGCGAGATCACCGGCGAGCAAGAGGCCGGCCCAGACCAGCAGGGCCGCACTGGCCAGGCCAGCCGCGGCAGTGATGCGGTCACGTCGGACGCGCGGCGGACCCGCCAGCACCGCCAGGAGTGGCGCCGCGCCCGCGGCCAGGATCAGGAGCGGCGCCTCGGGCGCGCCCGCGAAGACCCGGACCAGGAGCGTGGCGACCAGCACGGGACTCACCGCGGCGGTCAGGCCCGCCGGCGTGGTCGGCACCGCCACGATCGCCGTGAGGAGGGCCAGCAGCGGCGCGACCACGACGCAGTACCACCAGAGGAGACCCACGCCGAAGACCCGGGCCCCGCCCGGGCCGGGCAGCACGGCGAGCGCAAGGCCGCCGGCTAGTAGAAGAAGCACGGCGAGGATCCCCGCGTATCGCCTATCGGTCATGAATACCGGCGTGGATTATAAAACGGTATGCTGGTCGGGACCGAGGAGGATCGTGCATGGTCGACAAGATCGCGCGTGTCATGGTGGTCACCGCTCACCCCGACGACCCGGAGTTCGGGGCCGGCGGCACCGTCGCGAAGATGGTCAAGCAGGGGCGCGAGGTGACATACGTCATCGTCACCAATGGCAACAAGGGCTCCCATGATCGGACGATGACCCCCGAGCGACTGGTCCGCATCCGGGAGACCGAGCAGCGCAACGCCGCGCGGGTCCTCGGGGTCGAGCGCGTGGAGTTCCTGGGCTATGAGGACGGCGAGGTCGAGGACACCCGGCAGCTCCGGCTCGACATCACCCGCCAGATCCGCCGGTGGCGCCCGGACCTCATCATCGCCCAGAACCCTCATCGCACCTTGAACCTCTACGCCTCGCACCGCGACCACCGCATCACCGCCGGGGTCGTCCTGGACTGCGTGTACCCCCTGGCCCGGGATCACATGGCCTTCCCCGAGCTCATGCCGGAGTACGAGCCGCACGAGGTCCGCGAGGTGTACCTCATGCAGTGGGAAAACCCCCAGCTCGTCGTGGACATCTCCGACACCATGGACCTCAAGCTCAAGGCGCTGGCCTGCCACCAGAGCCAGCTGCCCCAGTTCGCCGAAGTGGAGACGTGGGTGCGGGAGCGCAGCGCCGAGCGGGGCAAGCCCCACGGATACGCCTACGCCGAGACCTTCGACCGGATCGTCATGCCCCGGTGAGGGCCGTCGGAGGCCGTGGCGCTCGGCGGCGACCGGGGTACAATCGGGCCGTGGGCCGGTCCGGTCACCCCGAAACCGCCACCACCCTCACCGAACTGCTGCGACGGCGCGCCGCGGTCAGCGTCGACCTGCCTTACTTCCACGTCTACGGCGAGACCGTCAGCTACGGTCGGTTATGGGCGCAGAGCGCCCGCTACGCGGCCGCGCTGGCCCGGGCCGGCGTGCGCCAGGGCGACGCGGTGGCCCTCGTGTACCCGACGTGCGCGGAGTTCTTCTACACTTTCGTGGGGGCGCTGCGTCTGGGCGCCGTCCCCGTCCCGCTGTACCCCACGCTCGGCGTGGAGTCCACGGCCGCGATCCTCCGCGACTCCGGCGCAGTGGCCGTGGCCACCATCGGCTGGTTCCGCACGTCGATCGACGCCGCCGTGGCCCTGGCCCCCGGGGTGCGGGCGGTGCTCGAGCCTGCCGAGCTCGAGGGCGAGCCCCCGCTGACACGGTTCCCCGAGATCGACGCCCAGGACATCGCGTTTCTCCAGTACACGTCGGGGAGCACGGGACAGCCCCGGGGTGTGGTGCTGACCCACCGAAACGTCGTGAGCACCTGTCACTTCATGGCCGAGGCGGCCGGGCTCACCCCCGAAGACCGCGTGGTGTCGTGGCTGCCGCTCTACCATGACATGGGACTGATCGGCTGCTGCTTCACGCCCCCGCTCACAGCGACCCCGCTCTGGCTGCTGCCCCCCGACCTGCGCAACCCTCGACAGTGGCTAGAGCTCATCAGCGAGGTCCGGGCGACCTTCACCGTCTCCCCGGACTTCGGCTACCGCAACTGCGTGAGGAACATCAGGGATACGACCGGGCTCGATCTCAGCAGCCTGCGTGCCGCGCTCTCGGGCGCCGAGCCAGTCCGCGTGTCCACCATCCAGGCGTTCGAGCGCCACTTCGGCCTCAAGGACATCATCGCGCCCTGCTACGGGTTGGCCGAGGCGACGCTGGCGGTGGCCATCTGGCCCTTTGGCGTGCCGGTCCGCACCGACGAGAGCGGCCGGTTCGTGTCAGTGGGGCGACCGTGCCGAGGTGTCGAGGTCAGGATCGTGCCCCCGCTTGATGACGACACCATGACGGAGCCACGCCGCGCCTCGAACAGGCCACCCTCGGTTCTAGCCGATCGCGCGCTCCCCGCTACAATAATCGGCGAGATCTGCGTGAGGGGCCCGGGCGTGATGCGCGGATATCACAACAACCCCGAAGCGACGGCCACGATCCTCTCGCCGGACGGCTGGCTGCGCACGGGCGACCTGGGTTTCCTCGATCAGGAGGGCTACCTCTACATCACGGGGCGCCTCAAGGACGTGATCTTCCTGGCCGGCGAGAATATCGTGCCCGCCGATATCGAGGAGATCGTCGATCACGTGACGGGCGTCCGGTACTCGGCGGTGGTCGGCCTCGACAACGAGCGCACGGGCACCCAGCGCCTGTACGTGGTGGCCGAGGTGCGGGAGAACCCGTCAGACCCGGCGGGGTCAGGCCGCCTCGCCGGCGAGATCATCCGGCGGGTCCACGAGGAGCGCGGCCACCGTCCGGCGCGCGTGCTCCTGGTTCAGCCGGGCACCATCCCCAAGACTTCCAGCGGAAAGATCCAGCACTCCCGCCTGGCCGACATGCTCCAGGCCGGCGAGCTCAAGGACCGGCTGGTTCACCCGACCGACGACTAGATCTTCGCGCCCGACTTCGCCCAGTCGTCCAGAAACTTCTTGAGTCCAGCGTCGGTGAGCGGGTGCTTCATGAGCTGCTCGAGGACGGCGAACGGCATGGTGGCCACATGGGCGCCGGCCTTGGCGGCCTCGACCACGTGGAGCGGGTTGCGGATGGAGGCGGCCAGCACCTGGGTCTTGAAGCCGTAGTTGCGGTAGATCTCGCAGATGTCCCGAACCAGGTCCATGCCGACGTGGGCGATGTCGTCCAGCCGCCCGAGGAACGGGCTGATGTAGGTGGCCCCGGCCTTGGCCGACAGCAGGGCCTGCGGCGCCGAGAAGCAGAGGGTCTGGTTCACCCGGATGCCCTTGGCGCTGAGGCGCTTGACGGCCTTGAGCCCGTCCTTGGTGAGCGGGCACTTCACCACGACGTTGGCCGCGACCTGCGCGAGCTCCTCGCCCTCCTTCACCATGCCCTCGACGTCGGTGGCCACCACTTCCAGGCTCACGTCGCCGGACACGATGGAGCAGATCTCCTCCACGAGGGGGCGGAAGGGCCGCTTCTCTTTGGCGATCAGCGATGGATTGGTGGTGACGCCGTCGACGACACCCAGCGCCACCCCCTCCCGGATCTCGCCGATGTTCGCCGTATCGAGGAAGATCTTCATGTCATCCTCCCGGCTCCCCGCACGCGTTCGACACGCCAGCCTAGTCCGCGCTCGCGACGGAAGTCAAGGCGACGGCTCACACAGCCGCGGCCCGATACTCGGCCAGGGCCGCCTCCAGGCCGCCGCGATCGGGCACGGCCGCCCACCCCTCGGCCTCGAGCGACAGCGACGCGGCGCACGCCGCGGCGGCCGCCGCCTCCCAGGGATCGTCCTCGAGGTGATAGCGCACCAGGAACGTGGCGGCGAAGACGTCGCCGGCCCCGGTAGCGTCCACCACGCGCGCCGGGTGGGCGCGGACCTCGAAGCGCTCACCGTTGACGTAGAGGAGCGCGCCCGCGCGGCCGGCGGTCAGCACGGCGAGAGGCAGCCGCTGGAGCCACTCGAGCATGGCGGACTCCTGGCCGCGCACGTCCTCGGCACTGAGAAACAGGGCTTGCAGCCGGTCGAGAAGCCCGCGTTCGGGTGTCCAGGGCCGGGGGCCGATCACCCCGTCCGGCCCCACTGCGCGAAGCCAGCCCTGGCCCTCGGCGGCAATGGTCGCGTCCTCGAAGGCCTCGACCAGGCCCGGGTCCACCTCGGCGGCCACCGGGGCCAGCATCACCAGCCCGGCGCCGCGCCAGTCCGGGGGCACGTCGCGCGCAGCCAGCGGGCTCGCTCCCGACAGCAGGCGCAGCGTCCGGCGGCCGGCGCGGTGGCGATGCTCGAAGACGGTGGTGGCAGCCGACTCCAGCGAGACCACCTCGATCTGCGGGGGAATCGCCTCCAGCGGGAAGTCGGCGGCGTGGCTGGTGAGAATGGCAGCCGACAGGCCCAGCCGATGGGCGGTGACGGCGGCGAAGAGGGCGGCTCCCCCCGGGCGGACGACGTCACCGAAGTGGTCGAGCGTGACGTGCCCGACCGCGACGAAGTCGGGAGCGCTCATCTCCGCGGAAAGCGATCTACGCCCACGTGCGTTCGTCGCTGATCTTGCGGGCGCCCTCGGGAATGGTGCCGGGGGGCACGACCTCGACGCTCCCCCGGAGCTTCATCACGTCGCGGATGGCGGCGACCAGCTGCGCCGTGGGCGTGACGGCTGCTGCCTCCGGCTTGAGCTCGACGCGGAACGTCAGGGCGTCCTCGTGCCCCGTCCGGGTCACGACGACCTGGTAGCGGGCCACCCCCGCCACGCGCGCTGCGACCTCATCGGCCTGGCGGGGATGCACGAACATGCCGCGCACCTTGGTTACCTCGTCGGCCCGGCCCCGCCAGCCGAGCATGCGCGCGGACGTGCGACCACACCGGCACGGCGCGTCGTCGATGATCGTCAGGTCTCCGGTGGCGAAGCGGATCATCGGATAGGTGTGGTTGTCGACGGTGGCGACGATCTCTCCGATCTGCCCCGGGGCCAGGGGCTCGCCGCTCTGGGGATCGCAGACCTGAACGATGGCGTCCTCCACCAGGTGCATCCCCGCCGCCTCCGCGCACTCGTAGGCGAGCATCCCCAGATCGGCCGTGCCAAAGCCCTGCCGGGCCATGATGCCGTAGTCCTCGGCGAAGGCCTTCCGCAGCGACTCCGGGAACGGCTCGGCGCCGACCTGGGCGACCTCGAACCCGAGCCGCTCCCCGCCCAGCTCCCGGGCGCGCTGCAGGATGGTCATGAGAAAGCTCGGCGTACCGACGTAGCCGGTGGCCCGGACCGTCCGGGCCACGCTGACCTGGGTATCGGTGTTGCCCACCCCCGTGGGCACCACGGTGCACCCGATCAGGTTGAGCGCTTCGTCCAGCTCGTGGGCGGCGGGGACGAGGTGGTAGAGGAAGGTGTTGAGCACGATGTCACCGGGGCGGAAGCCGCCGGCGTAGAGGCCGGTCTCGGCGTGCCAGGCGCTCAGCTCAGGCCCCATCGGCTCCAGGATGGGCCCGGGGGAGACGAAGATGCGGCGGATCCTGGTCGGGGGCACGGCGCAGAAGCCCCCGAACGGGGGATCGGCCTTCTGCAGCTCCGGTATCTCGCTCTTCTTGATGACCGGCAGCCGGCTCAGGTCATCGAGCCCCCGGAGGTCGGCGGGACGCAGGCCGGCCCGTTCCAGGCGGCGACGCACGCCGGGCGCCTTCGCCCACGCGTGGTCCAGGAGTCGGCTCAGCCAGCCGGCTTGATAGCGGGCTCGCGCTGCCGCCGACATCGTCTCCTTTTCGCGGTTCCAGTATCCTCGCTTCCGATCCGCCGTGGTCACGACCGGGCCCCCCGAGCTAGCTCAGCCAGCGCTTGCGGCGTTTGTAGTGCTTCACGTCACGGTAGGAGCGGCGGGCTCCGACGTCCGTGAGGCCCAGGTAGAACTCGCGGACATCCGCGTTCTCCCGCAGCGATGCCGCCGCCCCCTCCAGGACGATCCGCCCGTTCTCCATGACGTAGCCGTGGTCGGCGATCGTCAGCGCCAGGGCCGCGTTCTGCTCGACGAGGAGCACGGTGAGGCGGTGCTCCCGATTCAGGCGCTGGATGATGTGGAAGATCTCGTCCACCAGCATGGGAGCCAGGCCCAGCGAGGGCTCGTCGAGGAGCATCAGGCGCGGCTCGGACATGAGGGCCCGCCCGATGACCAGCATCTGCTGCTCCCCACCCGAGAGGTAGCCCGACTGCACGCGGCGCCGCTCCCGCAGCCGGGGGAAGTACTCGTACACGCTCTGCAGCGTCCGCCGCACCTGACCGAGGTCGCTGCGAACGTGGGCGCCTGCGATGAGGTTCTCCTCGGTCGTCAGGTGCTCGAACACACGCCGGCCCTCGAAGACCTGCACGATGCCCCGCTTGACGATGTCGTGAGCGGGAAGGCGGTCGATCCGCGCGCCGTTGAACTCGATCGCCCCTTTGGTGACCTCGCCCCGCTCGGGGCGAAGCAACCCCGAGACCGCTTTGAGGGTCGTGGTCTTGCCGGCGCCATTCGCCCCCAGGAGCGTCGTGATGCCACCCTCGGCCACGGCCAGTGACACGCCCTTGAGGACGAGAATCACGCCATCGTAGATGACCTCGACGTTGTTCAGGGCCAGCATCGGCGCAGGAGCGCCAGGCCCCTGCCCGGCCCGGCGCTCCTGCGTCGATATGCCGTTGGCCACGGCCGTTACTTCTTCCCGGCTTCCTTGATGTGCTTGGCCACCACGTCCTGATAGGCCTTGAACCAGTCGGTGGCCTTCACGAATTTGCCCCCCTTCACCTGCCAGATCTGCACCCAGCCCCCGCCCTCGTGGTCGTTGGGCGTGATCTCCAGCGGCGGCAGCAGCCCGCCCAGGCTCACCCCTTTGATACGCTCGAAGCCCTTCCTGACGTCCTCACCCGTGATCTTGCCGTCCGGCTTGGCCTGCAGCGCGTTGCGGACAGCCTCGATGGCCACCGCCGCCCACATCACGCCCCGGTTGTAGTAGACGGACGAGGCCATCTCCTTGGGCGGCTCCTTGCCCTCCTTCTTGTAGAGCTCGCGGATCTCCTTGATGACCGGGAAGTCCTGGCCCACACCCGCGTACTGCATGGTGTTGTAGCCCTCGGCCACCCCGAAGCCGCCCGCCGCCTCTACGTCGGCCTCGGCCGAGCCCCACACGAAGGAGACAACCTTGCGCAGCGGATAGCCCACGCGCTTGAGCTCCTTGATGGAGACCGACGGCGAGCGGCCGAACAGATGGGCGATCACGAAATCGGCCCGATACCGCTGGCCGATGTCGAGCGCCTGGGCCCCCATCTCCACACCGGGGGGCGGCACCGCGAAGGTCCGCAGCTCGAAGCCCTCGGCCTTGGCGAGATCCTCCAGGACCGGGATCGGCTCGCGCCCGGCCGGGTTGTCGAAGAAGAGGAAGGCGATCTTCTTGCCCTTCAGGCTCTTGAGCTGATCCTTGGCGAACTTGACCGCGGCTGCCCCCTGCGACCAGTACGAGGCGGCGAGGGGGAAGATGTAGGGATAACGGGTGCCGTCCGTCGCGTCCGAGCGCCCGAAGCCGGGCGACGTCCCGGGGATCCTGTCCTCGGTGAGCTTCTGGGTCAGGGCGTAGGTGTGGGGCGTTCCATAGAGGCTGATGACCACCGCCCCTTCCTTCTTGTGGCGCTCGTAGGCCTCCATGCCCTGCGGCACCTTGTACTCGTGGTCGACCTCGATCGCGCGGATCTTGTGGCCGTTCACGCCCCCCTTCGCGTTGATCAGCCTGACGTAGTCGTGGTACCCGGGACACAGGTTGACGCCGACCGTCTGGGTGGCCCCGGTGCGGTCGCATTGCAGTCCGAGCACGATCTCGTTACTCGCCCGGGCCGGGCCCGCCCCGGCCACCGCGGACGCGATGAACCCCGCGAGCAGCATCGCCAGCACTCTCATGATCGCTCTCCTTTCGCCGCGCACGTCAGTACGCGAATGGCCAGACCCGGAAGTAGTTGCGGATGTTCCGCCACAGGCGGTTCAGCCCCTCCGGCTCCACGACGAGAAAGACGATGATGAGGGCGCCGAAGAGGATCAACCGCAGATTGGGGATGGTGTTGAGCACGGCTTGCTGGGACATGACGAGGCCGCCGAACGCCTCCATGGCATAGCGGATCAGGATGGGCAGCAGGGTCACGAAGATGGCGCCGAAGATCGAGCCCAGCACCGAGCCGAGCCCGCCGATGATGATCATGGCCAGGTAGTCGATGGAGGTCACGATCTGGAACTGCTCGTAGTTGGCGATGCCCAGGTAGTAGGTGTAGAGGACGCCCGTGACCCCGGCGTAGAAGGACGAGATGGCGAAGGCCAGCAGCTTGTAGCGGAAGATGTCGACGCCGATCAGCTCGGCGGCGATGTCGTGGTCGCGGATGGCGATGAAGGCCCGCCCGACCCGGCTGCGCATGAGGTTGAGCGTGGCCACGATGGCCAGCACAACGAAGGTCATGAGGAGAAAGTACATCTCCAGCTGGGAGGCGATCACGATCGGCCCCAGCGTCGGGCGGGGGACCTCGATCGAGGCCTGGACACCACCGCTGATCCAGGTGACGTGATTGATGGTCCACTCGATGATGAGCTGACCGGCCAGCGTGGCGATGGCCAGGTAGAGCCCCTTGATCCGAAGCGAGGGGATGCCGACGATGGCGCCGACCAGCGCCGCCATCAGGCCCCCGAGGGGCAGGGCCGCCCAGAAGGGGAAGCCCAGGCGGACGGCGAAGTTGGCCGCCGTGTAGGCGCCGACCGACATGAAGGCCCCGTGGCCGATGGAGATCTGGCCGGTGTAGCCGACCAGGATGTTCAGCCCCAGCGCCCCCACCACCGCGATGGCGATGAGGTTCACGATCGAGAGGTAGTACTCGTGAACACTGAACGGGAGCACGAGCAAGAACAGCACGGCCAGGCCGGCCACCGTCCAGCGGGCGATGGGCAGCGGGTAGAGGGCCATGTCGGCCTCGTACGTCGTTTTCAGGACGCCGCACTCGCGGTGGATCATCTGAACCCTGGTGCCGTCACACCCGCTCGATGATCGTCTTGCCGAAGATGCCGTAGGGCCGGAACATCAGGGCGACGATCATGAGCACGTAGGGCGCGAAGTCTTTGGTCCCTCCGCCCACGTAGGGATCGATGTAGCCGGCCGCCACGTTCTCGACGATCCCCACGATGAGCCCGCCCACGATGGCGCCCGGAATCGAATCGAGCCCGCCCAGGATGACCACCGGGAATACCTTGAGGCCCACCAGGGCCAGGTGCACGTCCACGCCGAGCAGGTTGCCCCAGACCATGCCCCCCAGCGCCGACACCATGCCGGTCATGGCCCAGGCCAGCGCGAAGTAGCGCTCGACGTTGATACCCATGGCCATGGCCACTTGCTGGTTGTCGGCCACCGCCCGCATCGCGATGCCCTTGCGCGAGCGGAGGAAGAACCAGCCGAACACGGCCAGGAACAGGAGGCTCACGATTGCCCCCAGCAGCTGGATGGGCGGGATGAAGAGCGGGCCCAGGATGAAGGGCTCGTCGGGAATGGGCAGCGGCAGGGGCTTGGTCTCGGCGCCCCAGGCCAGCGGCCCCAGGCCGCGCAGGATGGCGGCCAGGCCAATGGTGGCCATGACCACGGCGATGACGGGCCGGCCGATGAGCGGCCGCAACACCGTCCTTTCCAGGCCGAAACCGAAGGCGATCATGCCGGCCAGGCCCACGGCGACCGCCACCGGCAGCGGGGCTCCCCAGGCGGCCAGGCCCACCGCCACCACGAAGCCCGCGATCATCACGAACTCGCCCTGCGCGAAGTTGATGGCGTCGGTGGCCTTGTAGATCAGCACGAAGCCGAGCGCGATGAGGGAGTACATGAGCCCGATGAGGACACCGTTGGACATCAGCAGGACGAAGAACTGCCAGTCAAACATGGGCCAGCGCCTCGGCCTCCTCCACCCGGACCCGCGACTGCATGCTCCCCTGCCGGCCGTCCT
This sequence comes from Candidatus Methylomirabilota bacterium, assembly GCA_036556905.1. Taxonomy (GTDB): domain Bacteria; phylum Methylomirabilota; class Methylomirabilia; order Rokubacteriales; family CSP1-6; genus 40CM-4-69-5. The sequence goes on along the minus strand of DATBIM010000064.1, from coordinate 26,802 downwards.
CGTAGGTGATGGTCGTGGTCATGGTGACCTCGTCCCGGCCCCCGTAGAGCGCCTCGGTGACGGGGGCGTACTTCTCGGCGATATAGCGGCGGCGGACCTTCCGGGTGCGGGTCATCTCGGCGTCGTCGGCGTCGAGGTCCTTGGGCAGCAGCAGGAAGCGCCGGACGCGGGTGGCCTCCGGCAGGGTGGCGTTGCTTTTCCGAATCTCGTCGCGGATCAGCTCGCGGACTTCCGGCTTCTGGCTGAGGTCCGTGTACGAGGTGTAGGGCAGGCCCCGCCGCTCGGCCCAGTTGCCGACGGTGTTGAGATCGATGGCGATCATCGCGCTCACGAAGGGCTGCTCGTGGCCGAAGGCCACCGCCTCCCGGATGAACGGGCTGAACTTCAGCTTGTTCTCGATGAACTGGGGGGCAAAGGGGGTGCCGTCGCTGAGCGCCCCCACGTCCTTGGCCCGGTCGATGATGACCAGGTGCCCGCGGGAGTCCAGAAAGCCGGCATCGCCGGTGTGGAACCAACCCTCACCGTCGAGGACCTCTCGTGTCGCCTCCTGGGCCTTGTAGTAGCCCTTGAAGATGCCGGCGCCGCGGATCAGCACCTCGCCCTTGTCGGCGACCTTCACCTCAATGCCCGGGCACGGCCGTCCCACCGTGGTGGGATTGGCTTCGGCGTCGGGCTGGATGGAGACCAGCCCCATCGTCTCGGTGGAGCCGTACACCTGCTTGAGGTTGATCCCGAACGAGCGGAAGAAGCGGAAGGTGTCGGGCCCGAGGGGGGCGCCACCGGTCAAGGCCCACCGCGCCCGGCCGAGGCCGAGCTGGTCACGGACCGGGCCGTAGACGAAGAACTCGCCGAGGGCAGCGGCCAGGCGGAGCCCGAGGGGCACCCTCTTGCCTTCGGCCCGGAGGGTCTCCGCCCGTTCAGCGACGGCCCGACACCGCTCGAAGATCCACCGCTTGAGCGGGGGGGCGTCGGCCACTCGCACCTGCACGCCGGTGAGCATGTTCTCCCAGATGCGCGGCGGGGCGAGGACGATGGTCGGGCCCAGCTCGCGGAGGTCGCGCTGCACCGTCTCGGGACTCTCCGGGCAGTTGACGACGGAGCCGACCTCCAGGCTGAGCACCAGGGTGTAGAAGGCGTCGCCCACCCAGGCCATGGGCAGATAGGCCAGATACTCGTCGTCGGGACGGATGGGCTCGGCCTGCAGCAGGGCGTGCGCCGTCTCGATGGCGTTGCGATGGGTGAGCATCGCTCCTTTGGGGTTGGCCGTCGTCCCCGACGTGTAGCAGATCATGGCGACATCGTCGGGGACCCCCTTGGCGATCTCCGCCTCGAAGTATCCTGGATGCTCGCGGGCGAAAACGCGACCGAGCTCCTGCACCTCCCCGAATGAGCGGAGCCAGTCGAAGCGGTATCGGCCCAGCCCGCGCGAGTCGTCGTAGATGACGTGGCGGAGGGTAGGCAGCTGCTCGCGCAGGGCCAGGACCTTGTCGACCTGCTCCTGATCCTCGGCCACGATCACGGCCACCTCGGCGTGGCTCCAGACGTAGGCGAGCTCGCGGGCGATCGAATCCTGGTAGACGGGCACGGCGATCCCACCCAGGCTCTGGGCGGCGAGCTGGGCGCCGTAGAGGCGCGGGCGGTTGTCGCCGATGACCGAGAGCGTCTCCCCGCGGGTGAAGCCCAGGGCGGCCAGGCCCAGGGCCAGGTCGCGTACCTGGTCGCGGTACTCGCGCCAGGTGAAGGTCTGCCAGATACCGCGATCCTTCTCCCGGATGGCCGGCCGCCCGCCGTAGACGTCGGCGTTACGCAGCAGCAGGCGAGGCAGGGTGTCGGGCTCAGCCACGTCGGGCCTCGCCGAGGTAGGCCGTGATGACGCGGGAATCGGCCCGGACCTCGTCGGGCTTGCCTTCCGCGATCTTCTGGCCCATGTCGAGGACGGCCACCCGGTCCGAGATGTCCATGACCACGCCCATGTCGTGCTCGATGAGAATGATCGTCGTCCCCCACTCCTCGTTGACGTCCAGGATGAAGCGGGCCATGTCCTCCTTCTCCTCGTGGTTACAGCCCCCCATCGGCTCGTCGAGGAGCAGGATGGTCGGGTCCAGGGCCAGCGCCCGGCCCAGCTCCACGCGCTTCTGCAGCCCGTAGGGCAGCGAGCCGGTTGGTCGCCGGCGCAGGTCCTGGATCTTGAGGAAATCGATGATGTCCTCGACCCGCCTGCGGTGAGCGACCTCTTCTTTCTGGGCCAGCCCCCAGTAGATGAACGAGGCCAGCACGCCCGAGCGCATGTGGACGTGTCGCCCCAGCATGAGGTTGTCGAGCACGGTCATACCCTTGAAGAGCGCGATGTTCTGGAACGTCCGGGCCACGCCCCGGGCGGCCACGCGGTGGGGCGGATCGTCACTGATGTCCTGACCGTCGAGGGCGATCCGGCCGCGGTCGGGATGGTAGAAGCCGCTGATCATGTTGAGCAGGGTGGTCTTGCCCGCGCCGTTGGGGCCGATGACCGACAGGATCTCGCCGCGCAGGAGGTCCAGGCTGACCCCGGTCACCGCCTGCACGCCGCCGAACGCCTTGGAAACCTCGCGCACCGCCAGCAGGGTGGAAACGGCGCCTACGACAGCCATCGCTTGCGGCGCTTGTAGTGCTTCACGTCTCGATAGCTCTTGCGCTGCCCCACGCCGGTGAGGCCGAGGTAGAACTCCCGGATATCCTCGTTCTCGCTGATCGTCCGGGCGTCGCCGTCCAGGACGATGCGACCACTCTCCATCACGTAGCCGTACTGGGCGAAGCGCAGGGCCATGGTGGCGTTCTGCTCGGCCAGCAGCACGGTCACCTTCTCCTCGCGGTTGAGCCGGGCCACGATCTCGAAGATCTCCTGCACCAGCATGGGGGCCAGCCCCATGGACGGCTCGTCCAGGAGCATGATCTTGGGCCGGGCCATCAGGGCGCGGCCGATGGCCAGCATCTGCTGCTCGCCCCCCGAGACGTAGCCGGCCCTGACCCCCCGCCGCTCGGTGAGACGGGGAAAGTAGCCGTAGACGAGGTCGAGGTCCCGGCGCAGGGCCTGCCCGTTGCGGCGGCTGTAGGCGCCGGTGAGGAGATTCTCCTCGACGGTGAGGTGCTCGAACACATGACGGCCTTCCATGACCTGGACGATGCCCTGCCGGACGACCGCGGCCGGGTCCAGGCGGTGGATGGGCTGGCCCTCCAGCTCGATGCTGCCCTTGGTGACCTCGCCGCGCTCCGTGCGCAGCAGGCCGGAGATGGCCTTGAGGGTGGTGGACTTGCCGGCGCCGTTGCCCCCGAGGAGGGCCACGATGCCCCCCTCGGGGATCCTGAGCGAGATGCCCTTGAGCACGAGGATCACGTGGTCGTAGATCACCTCGATGTTGTTGACCGACAACAGGGGTCGGGCCCCGTCGCTCACGGCGTCAGGCCTCTATTTCTCCTTGGCACAATCCCGCATCGTGTAGTTGAGCTTCTTGGCCTCCTCGACGGCGGCCGCCTCCAGCTTGGGCCGAACGATGTCGCGCATGGGCTCGATCCAGTCGGAGACGATATTCCACTTCTTGCCGTCCCACTGCTGGACGAAGGCCAGGCCGTTGCCCTCGTGGTTCTCGCACGTGACCCGGAGCGGCCGCATCATGCCCTTCATTCCCAGCTCTTCCAGGCGCTTCTCGGTCAGGTTCAGGTTCTCGAAGCCCCAGCGGACCTGCTCGCCGGTGGGCGGCTTGTTGCCGTACTTCGCCATGGCGGTGCGGATCGCCTCCGTGTTGAGCATGGCGTTGATCAGGGTCCGGTTGTAGAGCACCTCGCCGATCTGGTCGCGCCGGCCGGCGCCCTTGCCCTTGTCATAGAGGTACTTGTTGATGTCCTGGTGGACCTTGAAGCCAGCCCCCGGGGCGTTGAAGTTCATGGACTTGTAGCCCTTGGCCGCATCACCGGCGGGGATCACGTCGACCTCCGTCCCCGTCCACCAGTTGCCCACGACGTGATCCATCTTCATGCCGTGAGCGGCGGCCTCCTTGACGGCGACCTGGTTCATGACGCCCCAGCCCGAGATGTAGATCCAGTTGGGGTTGATCCGACGCACCTGGAGCCAGGTGGCCTTCTGCTCCTGGCCCGGGTGGTCGACCGCCAGCAGCGTGAGCTCGAATCCCAGGCGGCGGGCCAGGTCCTCCAGCGTCGGGTTGGCCTCCTTGCCATAGGGGCTGTTGTGGAAGATATGCACGATCTTCTTGCCCTTGAGCTTGTCCATCCCGCCTTCCTGCTGGCCCACGTACTTGATGAAGGCCGAGGCCTGGCTCCAGTAGGTCATGGGGAAGTTGAACACCCAGGGAAACCACCGCCCGTCGGCCGACGCGGTCATGCCGTAGCCCGCGGAGTGAACCACCACCTTGTCCACCGGAGCCTTGGGGATGAGCTGGTAGGTCACGCCGGTGCTGAAGGGGTTGACGAGCACCGGGTGCTTGGCCTTGAGGCGCTCGTAGCACTCGATCGCTTGCTTGGTGTCGTACTGCATCTCGCACTCTTCGAAGGTGATCTTGACGCCGTTGATGCCGCCGTCGCGCTCGTTGAGCAGATTGAAGTAGTCGTTGAAGCCGTTGGCCGACGGGATGCCGTTGGGCGCATAGGCCCCCGTCCGGTAGACCAGGAGCGGGACGAAGATCGTCTTGTCCTGGGCCAGGGCGGGCGTCGCGGCCAGCCCCAGGGCGATCAGCACCGCCAGCAGGACGATCGGCGCAGCGTACCGGTTCATGGGCTGCCTCCTCTCTCGAATCAGTGCGGGAATGGCCACAGCCGGAGCTTCTCCTTGGTGATCTGCCAGAGCCGCGCCAACCCGTGCGGCTCGACGATGAGGAAGACGAGGATGAGGCCTCCGAAGATCATGATCTCGATCTGCTTCTGCAGGGCCACCGACATGCTGAGGCCCAGCCAGTGCGGCACGTTGGTGAGGAAGATGGGCACCAGGACGATGAAGCCGGCGCCCAGAAGCGAGCCGAGAATACTGCCCAGCCCCCCGATGATGATCATGAACAGCACGAGGAACGACTGGTTGATGTCGAAGGCCAGCGTCTCGGCGCTGCCCAGGTAGAGGAAGACGAGCTCGGCCCCGGCCACCCCACAGAAGAACGAGCTGATGCCGAAGGCCAACAGCTTGGTCTTGAGGGGGTCGACGCCGATGATCTCGGCGGCGATGTCCCGGTCGCGGATCGCCATCCAGGCGCGGCCGATGCGGCCGCGGACCAGGTTCTTGGCCACGGCCGCGAAGACGACGACGAAGGCCAGCGCGACCACGTAGCGGACGGCCGGAGTGGAGTTGGGGCCGGTGACGAGCACGCCGAGCACCTCGCGATCGGGCGCGGTGATGGTACCCGACGGCGCGTAGTTCGAGAACCAGGCCACCCGGTTGAAGAGCCAGATGAGGAAGAACTGGGCGGCCAGGGTGGCCACGGCCAGGTAGAAACCCTTGATGCGCAGGCTGGGAATGCCGAACACGAGCCCGATGCCCGCCGCGATCAGCCCGCTCAGCAGGAACGCCACGAGGACGTTGAGGCCTGGCCAGGCGGTGGCGAGCTTGAAGGCCGCGTAGCCGCCCACCGCCATGAAGCCGCCCGTGCCCAGCGAGAGCTGGCCGGCGTACCCGGTGAGGATGTTCAGGCCGAGGGCGGCCATGGCGTATACCAGAAAGGGGATCAGCACGGCCTGCAGCCAGTATTCGCCGGCCAGGACCGGTGGCACCACGAAGGCGGCGACGATGGCCAGCCCGACCACCACCCGATCCTGGACGATGGGAAAGATCGCCTGGTCGCCGGCGTAGGTGGTCTTGAACTGCCCGGCCTCCCGGTAGATCATGCCAGCCCCATCTCACCGCGCGCCTCGGACGGCGGGGCCCCAGCCCCGCGACGTCCTGCGGCTCGCACTGCCAGCCCCATTTCACCGCTCGCCTCGGCCCGCGCCGGGCCTGCGGCTCGCACTGCCATCACACGCGCTCAATGATCTTCTCGCCGAAGAGACCCTGGGGACGGAAGAGCAGGAAGGCCAGCGCCAATACGTAGGCGAACCAGTTCTCGATGGCCCCACCCACCAGCGGTCCCCAGTAGACCTCCCCGATCTTCTCGCCCACGCCGATGATGAGGCCGCCCACGATCGCGCCGGGGACGGACTCGAATCCGCCCAGGATGAGCACCGGCAAGGCCTTGAGCGCGATCAACGACAGGCTGAACTGCACCCCGCTCTTGGCGCCCCACATGACGCCGGCGGCGATGGCGACGATCCCGGCCACCGACCACACCACCACCCAGATCGTCTTGAGCGGGATGCCGATGGACAGCGCCGCCTCGTGGTCGTCGGCCACCGCGCGCAGGGCCCGGCCGATCCGTGTTCGCTGGAAGAACACCGCCAGGATGGCCACCAGCACGGCGGCGGTCCCCGCCGCCGTCATCTCCAGCTTGTTCACCAGCACGCCGGCCACCTTGAGCGACTCGTCGGGGATCCCCACGTCGAGCTTCTTGACGTTGGCGCCCCACACCATCTCGCCCAGCCCTTCCAGAAAGAAGTTCAGGCCGATGGTGGCCATGAACAGGATGATGGGCGCCTGGTTCACCAGGGGCCGGAGCACCACGCGCTCGACGGCGAAGGCCAACACGATCATCACGGCGACGGTGAGCGCGAGGGCGACCGCGATGGGCACCCCTCGCTCGATGAGCCCGACCAGGGTGAGGGCCGCGAAGAGCACCATCACGCCCTGGGCGAAATTGAACACGCCGGAGGCCTTGTAGATGAGGACGAAGCCCAGGGCCACCAGCGAGTACATGAGCCCGGCGGCGATCCCCCCGATGAACACCTCGAGGAAGAACAGGGGCCCGGTGACGATGTCGCGGAACGGCCCCACCAGGACGGCGTACAGGGCCTCGGCGATCATGAATGGGCCACTCCCAGGTAGGCGTCGATGACCGTTGAGTCGCTCCGCACCTCGTCGGGGCTGCCCTCGGCGATCTTGCGGCCATAGTCCAGGACGGCCACCCGGTCCGAGATGTCCATGACCACGCTCATGTCGTGCTCGATGAGCGCGATGGTGGTGCCGAACTCGCTGTTCACGTCGAGGATGAAGCGACACATGTCTTCCTTCTCCTCGACGTTCATGCCGGCCATCGGCTCGTCGAGCAGGAGCAGCCGGGGCTGAGCCGCCAGGGCCCGGGCCAGCTCGACCCGCTTCTGCAGGCCATAGGGCAGTCGGCCGGCCGGGGTCTTGCGAATCGCCTGGATCTCCAGGAAGTCGATGATCTGCTCGGCGAAGGCCCGATGCTCGAGCTCCTGCCGTCGCGCCGGCCCCCACCACAGCGCGTCCAGCAGAAAGCTCCCCCGCATCTTCAGCAGCCGGCCGGTCATGATGTTGTCCAGGACCGTCATGCCCTTGAACAGGGCCACGTTCTGGAAGGTGCGGGCGATGCCCAGGGCGGCCACCTGGGGCGGGCTGAGCCGGGTTCGATCCTGCCCCTCGAAGCGGATCCGGCCCTCGAACGGATGATAGAAGCCGCTGATGGCGTTGAGCAGCGTGGTCTTGCCCGCGCCGTTGGGACCGATGATGGCCACGATCTCACCGGCCCGGACGTTCAGGCTCACCTGGTTGAGGGCCATCAGGGCGCCGAAGCGAACGCTGACCCCCACCACCTCGAGCATCGCCGGCCGGCCGTCGCCCCCGCGCGGGCGACCCTCATCGGCGCTCGGGGCGCGCGCGCTCATCGAGCCGCCCCGGCCGCCGTCGCCGCGATCTCCCGGATCCGCAGATCCGCCCGCACGACGCCGGTCCGGCCGTCCTCGTACGTCACCTTGGCCTCCACCGGCACGTGATCCTGCTCGGAGTAGAGGGCCTCGATGAGGGCGGCGTATTTCTGGGCGATATACCCGCGGCGAACCTTACGGGTGCGGGTAATCTCCTCATCGTCCGGATCCAGCTCCTTGTGGAGGATCAGGAACCGCCTGATCTGAGCGCCCCGTAGCGCCGCGTCCTCGTGCAGGCTCCGATTCACCCGGGCGACCTCCTGGTGCACGAGGTCGTAGACCTCCGCCTTCTGGCTGAGATCGGTGTAGCTCGTATAGGCAATCCCCCGGCGCTCGGCCCAGTTCCCGACCGCCGTCAGATCGATGTTGATGAGCGCGGTGACGTAGGGTCGGTTCTGCCCGACGCACACGGCCTCCCGGATGTACGGCGAGAACTTCAGCTTGTTCTCGAGGTACTTGGGGGCGAACATCGTGCCCCCGGCCAGCCGGCTCACATCCTTGGCCCGGTCGATAATCGTCAGGTGCCCGGCCGGGTCCAGAAAGCCGGCGTCTCCCGTGCGCATCCAGCCGTCCTCCCGCGTCTGCCGGGTGGCGTCGGGGTTCTTGTAGTAGCCCTGGAAGATTCCGGGGCTGCGGAACAGCACCTCGCCGTCGGGCGAGATCCGGAGCTCCACCCCGGGAATGGGCGTCCCCACGGTGTCCAGCCGGACGTCGCCGTCCCGCTGGATCGTGATGAACACGCTGGCCTCGGTCATCCCGTAGAGCTGCTTCATGTTGATGCCCAGCGCGCGGAAGAAGACGAAGATCTCGGGACCGATGGCCTCGCCGGCGGTGTAGGCGCGCCGAACGCGCCGCAAGCCCAGGTTGTCCCGCAACGGCCCGTACACCAGCAGGTGCCCGAGGGGATAGAGCAGCCGGCGCCACGGCGACGGGCGTTGCCCGCTCAGCCGCTGCCGTTCCAGGGCCTGGGCCAGGTTCAGGAAGAAGCCGACGAGCTTCCGCTTGGGCCACGCGCAGTCCTCGATCCGGACGATCACGTTGGTCAGGATCCGCTCCCAGATCCCCGGTGGGGCGAAGAAGTAGGTGGGGGCGATCTCCTTGAGATCCGGGAGCACCGTGGCGGCGCTCTCCGGGCAGTTGGACGTGAAGCCCAGGATCACCGACTGGGCGTAGGAGAAGATGTGATCGCCCACCCAGGCCATCGGTAGATACGACAGGATGCTCTCGTCGGAACGCAGCCCCTCGGTTTCGGCCGCGTTGCGCGCCGTCACGATGAGGTTGCGGTAGGAGAGCATGGCGCCCTTGGGGGCGCCGGTCGTGCCCGACGTGTAGCAGATCACGGCGACGTCGTCCGCGCGGCCCTGGGCCAGCTCGTCGTCGAAGTAGGTGGGCTGGTCCTGGACGAACTGACGCCCGCGCTCCTTGAGCTGCTCGAGGCTCAACAGAGCCGGCTCGGCGTAGGACCGCAAGCCCCGGGGATCCTTGTAGATCACGTACTGCAGGCGCGGGCACTGCTCCTTCACCCGCAGCAGCTTGTCGACCTGCTCCTGGTCTTCCACCACGGCGAATCGCACCTCGGCGTGGTCGACGATGTACGCCAGCTCCTTCTCGCTGGAGTCCTGGTAGATCGGGACCGGCACCCCGCCCAGGGCCTGGGTGGCCATGACCGCCCAGTACAGTTGGGGGCGGTTGTCGCCGACGATGGCCACCTTGTCGCCCCGGGCGAAGCCCAGCGCGGCCAGGCCCAGCGCGATGAGCCGGCCCTGCTCGTAGTAGTCCTTCCACGTGTACGACTGCCAGATCCCGAGATCCTTCTCGCGAATCGCGACCTGGCCGGACATACGCTCGGCATTGGCGCGGGCGAGCTTGGGAAAGGTATCGAGCCCGGGCGCAATGGAAAGGTCGGGACGGTTCATACGCTCCGTCGTACGCGCGTCAGAGTGGCGAGAGTCTAGCGGACGCCAAAGGGGCTGTCAAGGCAAATGGAACGAAATGACGAGGACTTACAGAGCGCCTCGCTTTTGGGCGAGCACGACGAGGCTATTCGCCAGTCGGGCAGATGCCGGCAGTCGCCGTACGCCGTCGTCCATCCAGCAGAGGATCCGGTAGAGGGCCGCCAGCGGTCGGCCCAGGTGCTCGCGGTGCAACAGGGTGGACGGGATGAGATTGGTGAGGATGTGAATACCCCAGATCCGCACCGGCTCGAGCCCGGCGCCCTCGAGCAGAGCACGGATTTCGCGTATCCGGAAGAGGCGCAGGGGCCCGTAGCCCGGATAGGGGACGCGACAGCCCCCATCACCGCCCTCGCTGAGCTGACGCCAGACGTCGCGCGGGCGGAGCCCGTACCCGAGGGGATCGCCGGTCACACTGCTCACGGCGGCCCACAGGAGATCAAGACTGAAGCGATGCTCACACTCGAGCAGCAGGAGGCCGCCGGGCCGGAGGACGCGGCCGATCTCGGCGAGCGCGGAGGCCGGGGCATCCACGAACGAGAGCGTGCTCCCGCAGCAAGTGACGGCCCCGAAGGTCTCCGCCTCGTAGGGCAGCATCTCGATGTTTCCACGCGTGAGGACGGCGGGCACGCGCTGACGCCGGGCGACCCCGAGCAGGCCGGCGGACCGGTCGAGCCCGTGGGTGCGGAAGCCGAGCGACTCGAGCACCGCGGCCTGGAACCCGGTGCCGCAGCCGGCGTCCAGCGCCCGCCGCGGAGACCCGTCGGCCGGCGGGGCCAGCTCGGTCCGGACCAGCGCATGCAGCACATCGTAGAGATGCTCGTACCACGGCTCCAGCGTTTCGTAGGTTGCGGCCATGGCGTCGAAGTCCATCGCGTTCCTCACTCGACCGTCGGCTGGCCACAGTCTAAACTGCGGGCGCCGAGCGGAAATCATCACACTTGCGAGGGACGCATGAGCGATGGATCCCGAGGGCTCCCCGGACCGCTCCGGGTGCCGATGCGGCTGGTGGAGCTGGATGGCCGGGTTGGGACGGTGAGCGGGATGCTGGCCGGCATGCGCCAGTCAGCCTTTCAGGGACGCAAGCTGGGCGAGGCGTTCGAGGCCTGGCAGCGCATCATCGACGGCCAGGGCCTTATCGCCATCGGGCTGGCGGGTTCGCTGTCCAGCGCGGGCCTGGGGCCGCTCGTGGCCTGGCTGGTGGAGCGCGGCTACATCGATCTCGTCGTGTCCACCTCGGCCAACGTGACCGAGGATCTCCTCGAGCAGCGCGCCACCCGCTTCTATCAGGTGGACCCCGAGCACGTGGATGACGCCGAGCTGCTGACGCGGCGGCTCTACCGCTTCTACGACCACGTGGTGAGCGCGCGCGACTACGACGCCATGGAGGATTTCACCGGGGGCTTCTTCGAGCACCTGGCCAAGCACTGGGCGCACCCCACCATTCCCGGGGTTCGCCTGATGCACGAGTTCGGCCGATGGCTCCACGATCAGGGGCTCGGGTCCACGATCGCCGCCACCTGCGCGCGCCACCGGGTGCCCCTCTTCGTGCCGGCCGCCGCTGACGGGCCCCTGTCCGAGGGCTACCGGACGGCCAAGGCCAAGGGTCCGGTGGCGGATTTCTTCAAGGACTACGAGATCGCGCTGGCCATGATGGACCGCTACATGCGTCCCGGGCTGGGCACCGCGGCGATCTTCCTGGGCGGCGGGGTGCCCAAGGACTTCATCCAGATCACGGCCACCAGCGTGTCCTCGCTGCGAGGCCAGGCGGTCAGCCCGCACCTGGCCGCGATCCAGATCACCACCGACAACACCGTGTTCGGTGGCCTGGGCGGGGCCAGCGTGGCCTCGGAGTGCATCTCGTGGGGCAAGGAGTCGCCGGCCGGGCTCAACGTCATGGTGTTCACCGATGTCACCATCGCGCTGCCCCTGCTCTGCCAGGGATTGCTCGAGCACTATGGTCCGGGCCACGTCCGGCCGGCGCGAGTCGGCATCGCCGCGGAGCTGGGCGCGCTCCTCGACGACTGCGGGCGGTGACACCGCCCCGCCGGGTGCCGGCGGTTTGACCGGTCCTGGCGAGCTCCCCTTCTCCCGCATCGTGGAGGCCATGGACCTCACGCCGTAGGCGCCCGCCCCCCTGCTATAGTCGTCGGTGATGCGGAGTGTGGCCGATCGCCTGCGGATCGAGGATCGCGAAGCCGTCCTGAGGCTCACGCCGGCCGAGCGGGTGGAGTTGGCCCTCGCGCTCGGCACGCGTGATCTCGAGAGCTTCCGGGGGGCGCAGCGGCCGGCGCTCGACCGCGAGGCCGCGGCCCGCCTGCTCGAGCGCCGGCGCCAGGTCAGCCGGCGGCGCTGTCGCGCCCTCGAGGAGTTGATCGGCTGAGCCTGCTAGGGCGGGTGGCCGCGCTGCTGCGGGAGCGGCGCATCGGCTTCGCCCTCATCGGCGCGGGCGCACTGGCGGTGCACGGCGTGGGCCGCGCCACGCGTGACCTGGATCTCTTCGCGCTCGCCGCCGAGCTGCTGCAACCGGAGACATGGCGGACGCTCCGGAGCGCGGGGATCGACGTCCGGATCGCGCGGGGAGACCTCCAGGACCCACTCGCCGGGGTCGTGCGGCTGAGCGCCCCGCCCGAGCACCCGATCGACGTCATCGTCGGCAAGAGTCCGTGGCAGAGCAACATCCTCCGCCGGACGCGGGTGGTGGCCATCGAAGGCGTGGAGGTCCCCGTGGCGGCCCCGGCTGATCTCATACTCATGAAGCTCTACGCGGGCGGATCTCAGGATATGTGGGACGTCGAGCAGCTCCTGGCCGGGCCCGAGGGCCTCACCGCCAGAGCCGAGGTGGAAGCGACGCTCGGAACATTGCCGCTGGAGTGCCGGCGCCTGTGGGAGCGCATTCGCCGCGGCGGCGACCGCCCGGCGTGAATCAGCGCCAGGCCTTCTCGAGTCCGGGCAGGGCGAAGTAGAGCACGAAGGCGGCCGAGGCCCATCCGGCGAATTACTGAGGTCGGTCCGACGGCGGCGGATAAAACACCGCGTCCCTCTCCTCTCGCCAGGCGCGGTTGGCCTCGGCGATCTCCCAGGAGCTCATGCAGTCGCGCTGAGCCCGGACGAGCGCTTCGATCATCGCCCGCGGGTCGGCATGGAAGGACTCGTGGAGCAGCCGCTTGGTGTGGCCGGCGGCCGTGGGGGCGGCCCCGCGGCTCTTGTCCAGAATGGCCTCTACGGTCGCATCGACCTCCGCGCCCGGGCAAACCCAGTTGACCAGCCCCATGCTGCGCGCCTCGGCCGGCGACACCGTATCGTTCAGCAGCGCCAGCTCCTTGGCCCGCCCCAGCCCCACCACCCGGGCCAGCCGTAGGACCGCGCCATCAGGAATCAGCCCGTGCCGGGTCGCCCCCAACCCGATGATCGCGTCATCCGTCGCCAGGCGCAGGTCGCAGGCCAGGGCCAGCTGCAATCCGCCGCCCAGGGCGTAGCCGTGCAGCACGCCCAGCACGATCTTGGGCATGTCCTCGAGCGCGTTGAGGGCCCGGATCCAGTGGCGATAGAACGCCTCCCCGATGCGTCCCTCGGCGAGCGCAGTGCGGTCCATGCCGGAGCAGAAGGCGCGGCCGGCGCCGCGCACGACGACGAGCACGACCCCGGCGTCGGCCGCCGCCGCGTCGGCATGGTCGGCCAGGGCGATCGCCAGCTCGGTGTCGAGCGCGTTAAGGACGGCGGGACGGTTCAGCGTGATCCGGGCCACACCGTCGCGGGCTTCGTAGGTCACCGGTCTCATCGTCATGATGGTGCTCGCGCGGCGTTTGTCGACCCGTCGGCGAGATTGTACGATGCGTCAAAATCGCTGCGTACCGTATATGGGAAAGCGACGACCCTGTCAAGCGACGGCGCTGAGGCTGCGCCGCGCGGCCGCCCTGGCCGCGCTCCTCCTGACGACCAGCGCCGCGCCGGTCAGCGCTCAGCTCTTCTTCGCCACCCGCCCCAATCCGGAGTTCCGCGTGGGGCCGCTGTTCGTCCGGGCCCAGGTGACACCCGAGCGCGATGACATCGTCGTCGACGTGCTCTTCAGCGTGGCCGTCCCGCCCACGCGGAGCGCCAGCGAGCTGGAGCAGGATCTCTTCCTGCTCTGGCCCGGGGCCGTCGGTGGCGATCGCCAGCTCGGCCCGCCCGAGCCGGCCCTAGCCGGCTTCGTGCACACCCATGGGTTCACCGTCGTGGACGAGGGTCGGCTGCCGCTGCTCGCCCAGCCGCTCTACCAGGTCACCGGGGAGGGGGAGATGAGCGCCGGACCGGGCATTCTTGTCGCCGGAGGCGCGCCCTACGTTACCTTCGTCCGGGCCTCCGGTCCGCTGGGGCTGAGCGCGCCAGCTACCTGGATCCGCATTCCCTGGACTCCGCAGGCCGTCAATCGCGCCTGGCTCATGGACCTGCGCCTGACCGCGCTGGGCCTGGTCAAGGCCAAGCCAGCAACGTGGGTCGAGCAGGCGTTCTGGGGTCCCCGCCACCGCATCGCGCTGAGCTTCAACGATGTGCGCCAGGGCGCGGTGTTCCCCCTGTACCTCTGGAATCGCGAGCGCCGGGTGCGGCTCAGCGAGGATCCCTCGCAGCTCATCGTCAATTTCGCCGCCGCCGACCGACTCAAGCTTGACGAGGTGGTCCCGTCCTCGGCCCGGCGACGGCTCAGCGAGTCGCTGGAGAACACCGAGGTCGTATCGGTCTTCCTGGACTACGACGAGGCGCTCATTCCCCAGGTGCTCACCGTCCAGTTCGGGTACTTCACGGGTCTGCAGTCGTGGGCGCCCATTCTCATTCCCGTTCTCTTCTTCCTCCTCGGCAATGTCGCGGGCATGCTGTTCCGCGGCTTGACCGAGCGGGTCACCCGGTTGATCACGGCGCGCGTGCACCTGGGAGGAGCCCAGCCGGCGCGACACAGTGGCGTGCTGATTCCGCGCGAGACCCTGGCCCGCATCACCCTCGGCGAAACGACGTATCAGGAGGTGACTCGCCTGGTGAGTGGGCCGCCCGAGGAGCACGAGCGCCTGGACGATCCCGGAGGCAAGACGCTCGTGTACCGCGGCCGGCTGACGGTTCCTCACCGCCACCGCACCTTCGGCTGGCTGGCCACCGTGAAGGGATGGGATGTCGAGGACCATGAGGTGGAGATCGTGCTGCGCGACGGGGTGGTGCGCGACGTCCAGGCCCGCGTGCGGCGCCGCCATCCCAGCCACCCCGAGAGCGGCTGACCACGCTCAGCCGAGCTGCAAGACCTCGCGGGCGATAACCATCCGCTGGATCTCGGATGTCCCCTCGCCGATCTCGGTGAGCTTGGCGTCACGGAAGATGCGCTCGACGGGAAACTCCGTGATGTAACCGGCGCCGCCGTGGATCTGCACAGCCCGGCTGGCCGCTCGCATGGCCGTCTCCGAGGCGAACAGCTTGGCCATGGCGGCGGCGTGCATGGCCGGGCGTCCCTGATCCTTGAGCCAGGCGGCCCGCAACGTCAGCAGCCGCGCCACGTCGATATCGGCGGCGATCTCGGCAACCATCCCCTGCAGCCCGTTGAATTCGGCCAGGGTCCGGCCGAAGGCGGTCCGTTGCTTCATGTACCGGACGGCGTGGTCGAGCGCAGCCTGGGCGATGCCTACGCCCATGGCGGCCATGGCGATCCGCCCACCCTCCAGCACCTTGAGCGACTGCGCGAAGCCCTCACCGCGGGCACCGATGAGGCTCTCGGCCGGCGCGCGGACATCCTGTAACACGAGCTCGGCGGTGTCGGAGGCGTGCAGGCCTAGCTTGCGATAGGGCCGGCTGGCCGAGAAGCCCGGCAGGCCCTTGTCCAGCACGAAGGCCGAGATCCCCCGGGCGCCCGCCACGGGCTCGCTGCGGGCCATGACCACCGCGACCCCGCCCACGCTGGCGTTCGTGATGAAGGCCTTGCTGCCATTCAAGATCCAGCCGCCATCCCGCCACTCGGCCCGCGTCCGCAGCGCCGCCGCGTCCGAGCCCGAGCCCGGCTCGGTGAGGCCCCAGGCCCCCAGCACCTCGCCGCGGGCCAGGCGGGGCAGGTAGCGGGCCTTCTGCTCGGGGGAGCCAAAGGTGAGGAGGTGGTTGGTGCACAGCGAGTTGTGGGCCCACATGGTGATGCCGACCGAGGCATCACCCCGGTTCAGCTCCTCCACCACGAGGGCATAGGACACGTAATCCAGCCCGGCGCCCCCGTAGTCCGGCGGGACGAGGGCACCCAGGAATCCGAGCTCGCCGAGCTTGGCGACGATCGCGTGGGGGAACTCGTGGCGCTCGTCATAGGGCGCGATGTGCGAACCCAGCTCGGCCTCGGCGAACTGGCGAGCTACGTCCCGCACCGCCTGCTGTTCGGTGGTCAGCTCGAAGTCCACTCCTATCGCTCCCGGGGCTCCTTGGCCTTCAGGGCCGAGTCGTGCTCCCGGATGAAGGCGCGAATCTCCTCGGCCATGGCCAGGAGCTTGTCCCACTGCTCCTTGTAGAGCGTGACGGGGAATCGCCCGAGCCCGTAGACCGACACCCCGCCCTTCTCGCTGACCCGCAGGGAGATCCCCCGCGCAGTTCGGGCCCGGAGCGCCTCGTTCTCGCGGCGCAACCGCTCCAGCTCGCGCTGCACGTCATCGTCGGCCATGTCCTCTCTCGCCTCCACCGCCCGGTAGGGGCGGACGTCAAACCGTGGTCCGGACATGCTCCCGGACGAAGCGGACGATCTCCTGGGTCGTGGTGCCGGGCCCGAAGAGCTCCTTGACGCCGAGCGCCTTGAGGGCGGCCGCGTCCTCGGGTGGGATGATGCCCCCGCCGAAGACGACGATGTCCTCCGCTCCCTTCTCCTTCAGGAGCTCGAGCACCCGCTTGAAGAGATGATTGTGGGCCCCCGAGAGCACACTGAGCCCGATCGCGTCCGCGTCTTCCTGGATGGCGGTGGCCACGACCTGGTCCGGTGTCTGATGCAGGCCCGTGTAGATCACCTCAAAGCCCGCGTCCCGGAGCGCCCGGGCCACCACCTTGGCGCCGCGGTCGTGCCCATCGAGCCCCGGCTTGGCGACGACGACTCGGATCTTGCGCTCGCTCATGATGCGCGGCCCCTCACGCGCTCTGGGCCAGGACGGTGCGGATCTTCTCGCCGACGGCCATGATGCGCGGGCGATCCCCGGCGACGAGGGCCCAATCGAAGCCCTTGCCGTCATTGACCCAGCGGGGAATGAGGTGCAGATGGAAGTGCGGCACGGACTGGAAGGCGGCGGCGCCGTTGGCCTGGACCAGGTTGAGCCCGTCGGGCTTCACCGCCTCCCGCAGGGCCAGGGACACGCGCTTGGCCGTGGCCATGGCGGCCATGAGGTCTTCCTCGTCAGCCTCGAAGATGGTGGGGGCATGGGCTCGGCTCACGACGAGGCAGTGGCCGGGGTTGAGCGGGTTGATGTCCATGAAGCAGATGGTGCGCTCGTCCTCATACACCCGCATGGAGGGAAGCTGGCCGTCCCGGATCTTGCAGAAGACGCAGTCAGTCATGACCGTCCTCGTTAGACGTTCACCGTCCAGCCGTGGATGTCGGGGGCCGTCCCGTACTGCACGCCGACGATCGTATCGTAGAGCTTCTGGGTCAGCTCGCCGATCCGGCCACCGTGGACCACGATGCGCTCGCCTCTGTAGGCCAGCTCGCCGACCGGCGAGATCACGGCCGCGGTGCCGGTGCCGAACACCTCCCGCAGCGTCCCCGCATGCGCGGCCTGCACGACCTCGTCGATGGTGATGGGGCGCTCGGCGACGGGCACCTTCCACTCGCGCAGCAGGGTGAGCACGGAGTCCCGTGTGACACCGGCCAGGATCGTGCCGGCCAGGGGCGGGGTGATGACCTCGTCGCCGATGCGCAGCATGATGTTCATCGTCCCCACTTCCTCGATGTACCGGCGGTGCACGCCGTCCAGCCACAGGACCTGCGTGAAGCCCTCGTGCTTGGCCTCCTCGGCGGCGTACAGGCTGGCCGCGTAGTTGGCCGCGGTCTTGGCCTCGCCCAGCCCGCCCGGCACGGCCCGCACGTACTTGTCGATGACCTTGATCCTCACCGGGTTGATGCCCTCCGGGTAGTAGGCCCCGACGGGCGAGAGGATCACGAAGTAGAGGTACTCCTTGGCCGGACGCACCCCGAGGAAGGGCTCGCTGGCAATGATCGTGGGACGGATGTAGAGCGAGGTGCCCACCATCGAGGGGACCCAGTCGCGGTCGACGTCGACCATCGTCGTCCACGAACGCAGGACCAGCTCGGGGTCCAGCGCGGGAATGCACATGCGCTCGGCCGTCCGGTTCAGGCGCTCGACGTGCTTCTGCGGCCGAAAGAGCCGGATCTTGCCATCGGGCCCGCGGAAGGCCTTGAGGCCCTCGAACAGGCCCTGGCCGTAGTGAAGGACCGCCGTGGCCGGGTCGAGGCTCAGCGGGCCGTAGGGCTCGACGCGGGGATCGTACCAGCCCTTCTCTTCCTGGAAGTCGACCACGAACATGTGGTCGGTGAAGAACTGTCCGAAGCCGAGCTCGCTGTCCTTGGGTTTCGGCTTCCGCGTCGCCGTTTTCGTGATCCTGATAGCCTCGCTCATGACTGTCCTCGCTTGCCCGCCTAGAAGATGATCGGCTCCCGATACAACCCGAACACCTGCCGGTACACGTCGGCGATCTCGCCCAGGCTCGCGTAGTCCTTCACGGCGTCCACGAGCACCGGCATGACGTTCTGCCCCTGGCGGCAGGCGTCGGCCAGCTGCTTGAGGCGCCGCTCCACCCGGGCCATGTCGCGGCCGGCCTTGGAGCGCCGCACCCGCGCGATCTGCTCCATCTCGATCTGCTCGTCGATGCGCAGATAGTTGATGGGCTGTGTTTCGCGCATCGCGTACTTGTTCACGCCCACGGTGATCTTGTCACCGCGGTCGTCCAGGAGCTGGTAGCGGTAGGCGGCGTCGGCGATCTCGCGCTGCGGAAAGCCGGTGTCGATGGCCCGGACCATCCCGCCCATGGCGTCGATCCGTTTGATGTACTCCAGCGCCGCCGCCTCCATCTGGTCGGTGAGCCGCTCCACGAAGTACGATCCGCCCAGGGGATCGATGGTGAGGGCCACGCCGGTCTCCTCGGCGATGATCTGCTGGGTGCGCAGAGCGACGGTGACCGCCTCCTCGGTGGGCAGCGCCCACGTCTCGTCGTAGGAGTTGGTGTGCAGCGACTGGGCGCCGCCCAGGACGGCGGCCAGGGCCTGCAGGGCGACCCGGGCCACGTTGTTGAGCGGCTGCTGGGCGGTGGCCGAAACGCCGGCGGTCTGCGTATGCGTGCGCAGGCGCATGGACTCCGGCCTGGTGGCGCCGAACCGCTCCTTCATGAAGCGCGCCCACATCCGGCGGGCCGCCCGCAGCTTGGCGACTTCCTCGAAGAAGTCGTTGTGGATGTCGAAGAAGAAGGACAGGCGCGGCGCAAAGCTATCGACGGCGAGCCCCCGGCGGCGCGCTGCCTCCACGTAGGCGAGTCCATCGGCGAGCGTGAACGCCAGCTCCTGCACCGCCGTGGAGCCGGCCTCGCGGATGTGGTAGCCGGAGATCGACACCGGGTTGAACTTCGGCACGTGCGCCGCGGTGAACTCGATCATGTCGGTCACGATGCGGACGGCGGGCTCAGGCGGGCAAATCCACTCCTTCTGGGCGATGAACTCCTTGAGCATGTCGTTCTGCATCGTGCCGCCGATGCGGTCCCAGGCCACGCCCTGCTTGTCGGCCACGGCCAGGTACATGGCCAGGGCCACCGACGCCGTGCAGTTGATGGTCATCGACGTCGTGACCTGATCGAGGGGGATGCCGTCGAACAACCGCTCGAAATCGTCGAGCGTGGAGATCGACACGCCCTCCTTGCCCACCTCGCCCTGCGCCCGGGGGTGGTCGGCGTCGTACCCCATGAGGGCGGGCATGTCGAACGCCGTGGAGAGGCCGGTCTGGCCCTGCTCGAGCAGGTATTTGAAGCGGGCGTTGGTGTCCTCGGGGCGCCCGAAGCCGGCGAACATGCGCATCGTCCACAACCGCCCGCGGTACATCGTGGGGTAGACGCCGCGCGTGAACGGGTACTCGCCCGGATAGCCGAGCTTGTCGGCGTACGACCAATCGCGAAGATCCTCGGGCCCATAGAGCGGCTGGATGGGAAGGCCCGACAACGTCTCGTACCGCGCCGGGCGCTCGGGGGCCCGTCGCCGGAACGCCTCGTACGTCTCCTCGCGCCAGCGCTTCCCCTCGCTCATGGCCGCGCCTCCAGAACCGCGCGCGCGATCACCAGCTTCTGGATCTGCGAGGTGCCCTCGTAGAGCTGGGTGATCTTCGCGTCGCGGAAGTACCGCTCCACCTGGTACTCCCGGATGTAGCCGTAGCCGCCGTGGATCTGGATGGCGTCAGTGGTGACCTTCATCGCCGTCTCCGCGGCGAAAAGCTTGGCCATGGCCGCCTCGGTGTTGAAAGGCTTGCCTTGATCCTTGAGGGCAGCCGCGCGGAGCGTGAGCAGGCGGGCGCCCTCGATGGCGGTGGTCATGTCGGCCAGCATCCACTGCACCATCTGATGTTGACCGATGGGCACACCGAAAGCCTTGCGCTCGCGCGCATAGGCCACCGCCCGGGCCCAGGCGCCCTCGGCGATGCCCACGGCCTGGGCGGCGATGCCGATCCGCCCGCTGTCGAGCGCGCTCAGCGCGATCCGGAAGCCCTGGCCCTCCTCGCCGAGACGATGGGCAACCGGCACCCGGCACTCCTCGAACACGAACTCGGCTGTGTCGGAGGCGCGCAGGCCCAGCTTGTCCTCGGTCTTGGGGACGAAGAATCCCGGTGTGCCCTTCTCCACCAGGAAGGCCGAGATGCCACGGTGGGCCTTCGCGCGATCGGTCTGGCAGAAGACCAGGGCGGCCGCCGCTTCGCGGCCATTGGTGACGAAGGCCTTCCGGCCGTTGATCACGTAGTGATCGCCGTCGCGCACGGCCAGGGTGTGCTGGTTGCGGGCGTCGGAACCGGCCTGGGGCTCGGTGAGGGCGAAGCAGCCGATGTGGTGACCGGCCGCGAAGGGCCGGAGGAAGCGCGCCCGCTGCGCGTCCGAGCCGTACTTGAGCACGGGGTCGCAGTAGAGGGAATTGTTGACCGACATGACCACGGCGTGGGAGGCGCACTGCCTGGCGATCTCGACCAGCGCCACCACGTAGGAGACGGCGTCAGCGCCGCTCCCCCCCCAGGCCTCGGGCACTGTGATGCCGAGCAGCCCGAGCTCGCCCATGCGCTTGACCGTCTCGTGGGGAAAGCGGCCCTCGCGGTCGATCTCCTCGGCGATGGGCTTGATCTCGCTCTCGGCGAACTCCCGCGCCATCGTCTGGATCATCTGCTGCTCGTCGGTCAGTTCCAGCCGCATCTCCACCTCATCTCACCGCTCGCCGCGGACGGGCGTGCCTGCGGCAGCGCCGACGTCCTGCGGCTCGCACTCCTACTTCTCCAGCAGTTTTTTGAATTCTTGCGTCAGGTGGGGCACGACCTCGAAGAGGTCGGCCACGATCCCGTAGTCGGCGATCTTGAAAATGGGCGCTTCGGGATCCTTGTTGACGGCGACGATCACCTTGGACGTCCGCATCCCGGCCAGATGCTGGATGGCCCCCGAGACACCGAACCCCATGTAGAGCTTGGGCGAGATGGTGCGGCCGGTCTGGCCGATCTGGAAGCGATGCGGCCGCCAGCCCGCGTCCACGGCGGCCCGGGAGGCGCCGACGGCCGCGCCGATCACGCCGCCCAGCTCCTCGAGGATGACGTAGTTCTCCGGTCCCTTCATGCCGCGCCCGCCGGACAGCACGATCTCGGCCTCGGTCAGCTCGGGCAGCCCCGTGGAGACCTCGTCCCGGCGCTCGACGAACTTCATCTGGGCCGCCGGCATCTTCACCGTGGGCCGCTCCACGGCCGCCGTGCGACCGGCCTGGGCTTCCGCGGGACGAAACACGTTGGGCCGGAGCGTGGCCACCCAGGGCGACCTGGCCCAGGCCATCTTGCTGAGCAGCTTGCCGGCGTAGACGGGGCGGGTGGCGATCAGGCGATCGCCCTCCAGGGCCAGACCCACGCAGTCGCCGGCGAGACCCACCCCCAGCCGTGCCGCGACGCGAGCCAGGAACTCACGCTGCCGGCTCGTCACCGGGCCCAGGACGGCCCGGGGCGACTCCCGCTCGATCAGCTCGGCCAGCGCCGGGGCCCAGACTTCGCCCCGATAGGGCGCCAGGTCCGCGTGCTCGAGCAGCCAGATCCTGCTGGCCCCCCACTCGCCGAGCTGCTTGAGGCCCTCGTCGGTGGCCTTGTCCGTCAGCCAGACGGCCTCGGCGGCGCCGGCGAGGCGGGTGGCCTCGCCCAGCACCTCGGACATCACCTTCTTTGGACGACCGTGGCGATCGTCCTCGACCACGCACCAGAACGCGCCTGCCATGCCTGTCCCTTTCCCTAGATTGCCTTGGCCTCTTCACGGAGCGCGCGCACGAGCTCCTTCACGGCGGTGGCCACATCACCGGGGATGACGCGTCCCGGCGGGCGAGGCGGCAGCGCTTCCAGCGTGACCACGCTCAGCTGCCCACCACCGGCGTCGAGGCCCAGATCAGAAGCCTTCAGATCCTTGATCTCCTTTTTCTTGGCGCCCATGATCCCCTTGAGCGTGGGATACCGCGGTTCGTTCAACCCCTTCTGGCACGTGAGCACAGCCGGCAGGGGCACCTCGAAGACCTCCAGGCCGCCCTCGACTTGCCGGGCCACCCGGATCGACTTGCCGTCGGCGCCGACGGCCTCCTCCATGATCCAGTAGGCGCACGGCCAGCCCAGCTTCTCGGCGAGCTGTGCCGGCACCGCGCCCATGTCGTCGTCGATCGCCTGGCGCCCGCAGAGAACGAGCTGGGGAGCCTCCTGCTTCACGATGGCGGCCAGCGCCCGCGCCGTCAGCAACGTATCCGCCCCGCCCCAGGCGGGATCGTTCAGGTGGATGGCGCGATCGCAGCCCATGGCCAGGCATGAGCGCAGCGCTTCCTTGGCGCGCTCCGGACCGAGGGTGACCGCCACCACCTCACCCTCACCACGCTTGTCCTTGATCCTCAGCGCTTCCTCTACGGCGAACTCGTCGTAGGGTGAGACGATCCAGGTGATGCCGGCGGTGTCGATGCTCTTGCCGTCGGCGGCGATCTTCACCTGAGTGGCGGTGTCGGGCACCTGCTTGACGGCTACCAGGATCTTCATCGCGAGGCTCCTTGATACTTCAGCTCCCGGGTGATGCGGAATCGGTCGCCGGGGATGTAGACGCGGTCGAAGACGACAGCCTGGCCGTCGGTGGCAAATGACACCCGCTCGGACTCGAAGGCCGGCGTGCCGAGGCGGCAGCCGAGCTCGCGGGCCTCCCGCCGTCCCAGGCGCACGGCCGAGACGCTCTCACTGGCGCGCACGATGGTGATGCCGAGTTTGAACTCCAGCGCCTGGCGCAGGGGCGTCGCAGCCAGATCAGCCTTCACCAGCTCTTCCCCCACGCGGGCGGCCAGGAACGAACGCTGCAAGCTCAAGGGATGGCCGTCCACCAGCCGCAGGCGTTCCAGCTGGAGCACGCGCGCTCGCGGACCCAGACCGAGCGCCGCGGTGACGCGGCGGTCGCCGATGACGAACCGGCTCGCCAGCAATCGCGTGCTCACCGACTCGCCCTGGGCCCGGAGGTCGGTGGCGAAGCGCTGGTGCTGGAGGATGTCGTAGTCGATGAAGGGCGCCGCCACGAACGTGCCGAGGCCGTGCTGGCGGCGGATCAGGCGATCCCGCTCCAGCAGCTCCAGGGCCTGGCGCAGCGTCATCAGGGTTACGCCGAACTCGCGGGCGAGCTGCCGCTGGTTGGGCAATCGCTCGCCGGCCGCGTGCTCGCCGCTCCGGATCCGCTCGCGCAGCGCGTCGGCGATCTTGAGATACCGAGGTGTGCGACCGATCATCCGACCTCCGCCCTCGTCCGGTGTTCTAGAACACTCCCGAAGCACGTGTCCTGCGAGGCGCCTGTGGGGTCAGAGAACGGCAGCGATGGGACGTGACGGCGCGCCGCGGACGTCCTTATTGTAGGCGGCCGTCCGGGGCGGGTGCAAGCACCGGGCTATCGAGGCATGGGGGCCCCATCGCGGGGCCCCCATCTTCTCAGTACGCGGGCAACCGGCCTCCCGTGACGCCGGCCTTCCGGACGGTGGCGACCTCCTCGGCGGCCTTGGCCGCGAGGAACCGACTGTCGCTGGCCAGGGTGACGAACTGGTAGCCGGCCGCGACCATCTTCTGGGCATAGGTGGCCGTCGCGTTGTGGATGCCCGCCACCACGCCGTGCCGGCGGCACGTCTGCACGATCTGCTGTTGGGCCTCCACCACCGCCGGTTCTGTCTGATCGAGCCGCGGCTTGAGCCCCAGCGCCAGGCTCAGGTCCGAGGGACCCACGTAGACTCCGTCGATGCCGGGCACGTCCAGGATCCGGTCGAGATTCTTCAGGGCTTCGGCCGTCTCGATCATCGGGAGCACGACGATCTCGTCGTTGGCGTGATCCCCGTAGTCCGCACCCGCGTAGAGCGAGGCCCGCACCGGCCCCCAGCTGCGGTGGCCGCGCGGCGGGTACCGGCAGGCGGCCACCAGCGCCTCGGCCTGCTCCGGGGTATTGACCATGGGGCAAATCACCCCATAGGCGCCGGCATCCAGGATCTTCATGATGGGCCCCGGGTCGTTCCAGGGCACCCGGGCCAGCGGGATCACCGGCGTGCAGGCGATGGCCTGCAGCATCGTGACCGCTGCCTGGTAGTCGACCACCCCGTGCTGCATGTCGACGGTCAGGGAGTCGAAGCCCTGATGGGCCATCACCTCCGCCGAGAAGGCACTGGGGATGGCGAGCCATCCGTTGACCACAGCCTCGCCGCGCTTCCAGATCTGCCGGAGCGTGTTGGGCCGCACGGCTCAGGCCGGGTCGCTGGCCAGGCGGCCCTTGTTGCCCCAGTCCGACTTTTCGACGTCCTGGAAGACGATGTGGACCTGCTCGGGCGTCGTCTTGCCGATCTTCACCATGGCCTCGGTGATGGCGGCGACAAGCTGCCGCTTCTGGTCCGGGGTCCGGCCCGCATACCACTGGATCGTGATGTTAGGCATCGGTCATGCTCCTCTCGCTAGCGTTTCGCCTGCCTGCCCCCCACCCGCGCACCTCATGGTGGCGGATGCCTTCGGGGCCGGGAGGGACTATAGCCGCGAAACTTCGTTTGCGCGACCCTGTTGTGCTAGCGTCGATTTGATGGCGAAGCGTGATGTCGCCAGAGTCCGGTGACGGAGTTCATCGCAGACGCCACCTGCGTTGCCCGGGCCTATTGCCCCGGCTGCGAGCCCGGCGCAGATCCCACCCGTGAAATCCTCGACGTCCGCTGGTGCGATGGACATGCGCCGGCCCGCGACGGCTCCGACGACGCCGTCGTGACCTCAGAAGCCTTCCTGTCGGGAAGCGCCGAAGCGGGGGGCGAGGCCAATCGCCGGTGGTGCGAATTGTTCCACTCGGCAGCACGGGACCGGCGGACCCCGCGCGCGGCCCGGCGCCTGCCGTCCGACCGCTAGCTTTCTCTCGCCACCACCTCGAGCGTAAGCTCCAGCGCCCGCAGCATGGTCGTTACGGCCATGCTGGGCTGATCCAGCCCGGTCGCAGCCACCATCGACGGCAGCAGGGGCAGGTGCAGGAAGCCGACGCGCGCCCGCCGGCGCCGCGTGGTGACGAGATGCAGGGTGGCATAGAGCGTCTGATTGCAGAGGTAGGTCCCCGCGCTGTTCGAGATGAACGCCGGGATGCCCTCCGCGCTGAGGGCGGCCAGGATCGGCCGGAGCGGCAGGGTGCTCACGTAGGCGGCGGGCCCTCCCACGACACAGGGCTCGTCCACCGCCCGATGACCCCCGACGTCGGGAATGGGGTAATCGAGCATGTTGATCGCCACACGCTCGAGGCCGATCCGGGCGCGACCCTCGGCCAGCCCCAGGTGGACCACGGCCAGCGGGTCGAGCTCGGTCACGAGCCGTTCCACGGCCGCGACGGCGTCGGCGTGGTGCACCGGCAGGACGCTGCCGTGCACGGGCTGACCACCGATGTGACGGCCATCTATGGTCTTGGCGAGCTCCCGCGAGGGGTTGTCGGTGTGAGTGCCGAACGGCTCGAATCCGGTCACGAGGATCATGCCTGTCCTGAGTATAGCCCCTGCGCTTGACCGCCGACGGCGGGCGGGCTACCCTGCCGCGCCATGGGACTCCTGACCGGGCAGGTCGCCATCATCACCGGGGCCAGCAAGGGCATCGGGCGCGTCGCGAGCCAGCGCTTCGCCGAGGAGGGCGCCAGCGTCGTGTGCGCGGCACGCTCGGCCGGGCTCGTCGAGGAGACAGTTCAGTTGATCAAGAAGGCCGGCGGTCAGGCCGTGGCTGTGGTGGCCGACGTGGCGACCGAGGAAGGTGCCCGGCGGACGGTGGAGGCGGCGACCCGCGCATTCGGCAAGCTGCAGCTGCTCGTCAACAACGCCGGTGACGGCGGCCCGACCAAGAAAATCCAGGAGTACACGACCGAGGACTGGTTCTACACGATCAATTCCTGCCTGACGACCTCCTACATGATGATCCGCTTCGGGGTGCCCGAGATCATCAAGGCCGGCGGGGGCGCCATCGTCAACATCACCTCGATGGCCGGCCGTCGCGGCCTCCCCTACCGGATCGGCTACTGCTCGGCCAAGGCCGGGCAGGTCGGGATGACCTACGGGATGGCCCTGGAGCTGGCCCCCCACAACATCACCGTCAATGCCGTCGCCCCGGGCGCCGTAGAGGGCGACCGCATCGACCGGGTGATCGCCGGCCAGGCTCAGGTGCGCGGGGTGCCGGTAGACGAGATGCGCCGGAGCTGGATCGAACGCTCGCCGCTCAAGCGCATGGTCACCGCCGACGACATCACGGCGATGGCGCTCTTCCTCTGCAGTCCCCTGGCCCGCAACATCTCCGGCCAGTGCATCGCCGTC
>DATBIM010000063.1:0-79538 GCA_036556905.1 Candidatus Methylomirabilota bacterium | reverse complement strand
CCTGCCGGCGCTTCGTGCTCATGTACGTCAACGACTACACCCTCACGCTCGGTGCTGAGGGCCGCGCCGCGCTCGAGCGGCTCTACACGCTGGCGCAGAGGCGTGGGCTGATCCCGGCGGTGCCGCCCCTCGATCCCATCTGAGTCCATGATGGTGACGGCAGCGTCCGATCAGGGCACCTTCGAGAAGGGGAACGGACCGCCAACGCGGCGTGCTTGTGCTTCGTCGCAACGTTGTCAGACTCTGGCGCATCCCTCGCTGGCTTGTCAAGCGAGGTGCCCGCGAGAGGCGCTCTACCACTCGCGAAGAATCTCGTAGGTGGTGGTACGCTGAGCTGGCGTGAAGCCGGCCTCGCGGATCAGGGTGGTGATCTCCTCGACGGTGATGGTGTTCACGTAGTCGGCCGCCCGGTGGACGTTCTCCTCGAACAGCGTCCCGCCCCAGTCGTCGGCCCCGAAATGCAGGGCGATCTGCCCGGTACGCTTGCCCTCCGAGAACCACGAGGCCTGGATGTGCTCGAAGTTGTCGAGGTAAAGGCGGGCCACCGCCAGCATGCGGAGGTACATGTTCGGCCCCTGGTATTGCTTGATCCACTTTTCCAGCAGGGTATGACCCGGCTTGAACGACCAGGGTACGAAGGCGGTGAAGCCGCCGTGCCGATCCTGGAGCTCCCGGATCGCGTCGAGATGGTCGAGGATGTCGTCGGGCTCCTCGACGTGGCCGTACATCATCGTGGCCGTGGACTTGAAGCCGCGCTGATGAGCCCTCTCGTGGACCTCCAGCCAGGCCGCCGGGCCCCCCTTCTTGGGAGCGATGCGCTGGCGCACCCGCTCGGACAGCACCTCGGCGCCGCCGCCGGGGATCGTCCGCTGCCCCGCCGCCCAGAGTTGGTCCAGGACATCATCGACGCCGAGGCCGCTGACCTGGCCCATGGTCTGGATTTCCGAGGCCGTGAAGAAGTGCGGGGTGACCTGCGGGAAGCGGCGGCGGGTTTCGCGCACGAGCGACAGATAGTATTCCAGCGGCAGCGCGGGATTGTGGCCGCCCTGCAGCAGCACGGTGGTGGCCCCCCGAGCCGCCGCCGACTCGATCTTGGCGAGGACCTCGTCCACGGTCAGGGTGTACGCCTCGGGATGCCCGGGCTTCCGATAGAAAGCGCAGAACTGGCAGTCGGTGAGGCAGACGTTGGTGTAGTTGGGATTGGAGTCGATCACGAACGTGACGAGCCCGCCAGGGCGGCGGGCCTGCCGGAGCTGGTGGGCCAGGGCGCCCACCTCGAGCAGCGGCGCCCGGGTCAGTAGCCACTGGCCCTCGGCCCGGTCAAGGCGCTTGCCTTGCAGCGCCTTGTCACGGATCCGGTCGATCAGTTCCACACCTGGACGACGTTGTAGAGGGCATCGCGCTCCACGGCGGTCTTGCCGGCATCGTGGATCATCCGCAGCAGGTGCTCACGGGCCAGCCCGGCGGGTGTCTGGGCTCCCGCCATGTGCTGGATGCGCTCGTCCTCGAGGGTGCCGTTGACGTCGTCGGCGCCGAAGTGCAGGGCCACCGAGGTGGTGTCCTCGCCGAGCACGACCCAGTAGGCCTCCACGTGGGGGAAATTGTCCAGGAGCAGCCGGGCGGCGGCGATGGTGCGCAGGCTGTCCGTCGGGGGCGTCGGACGGGGCCGCAGCAGCGTCGTGCCGACCTGGTAGGCGAGGGGAACGAACGTGAGGAAGCCTCCCGAGGCGTCCTGCTGCTCGCGGAGCCGGAGCAGGTGATCGACCCGCTCGGCCATCGTCTCCACGTGCCCGTAGAGCATCGTGGCGTTGGTCGGGATGCCGAGCGCGTGGGCGATGCCGTGGATCTCGCACCATCGCTCGGCGTCCGCCTTGCCGGCATAGCGCAGGGCCCGGGCCAGACGGGCGGAGAAGATCTCGGCGCCCCCGCCGGGCATGGACATGAGCCCGGCGGCTTTGAGGCGCGTCAGCGCCTCCTTGGGCTCGACCTTCCAGCGCCGCCAGAAATAATCGATCTCGGCCGCGGTGAAGGCCTTGATCTGGACGCCGGGGTGAGCGGCGTGGATGGCGGCGATGATGCGCTCGTAGTACTCGAAGGGCCAGTCGGGATGGTGGCCGCCGACGATGTGCACCTCGCGAACACCCTCCCGGACCATGGCCACCATGTCCTCGATGGTGTGCTCGTAGGCGCCGGCCTGGCCTTTCTTGCGGGCGAAGTCGCAGAAGCTGCAGGAGAGCACGCAGACGTTGGTGGGAGTGATGTGGCGGTTGATCACGAAGTAGACGCGCTCGCCCTCGCGCCGGGACTTGGCCCAGTCGGCCAGTCGTCCCACCCCCAGCAGGTCGTCGGTCTCGAAGATGAGGAGTCCGTCCTCGCGGTCGAGCCGCTCCTGGCTGCGGACCTTCTCCCACACGTCCTCGAGACGCCGATCGGCGAAGCGCACCAAGTGTCCCCCGTGGCTATGATCGAATGAGCATGTGCACTCTAAATGGCCGTTGTGGCGCAAGTCAAGCTGAGGACGCGTCGATTGCCGCCGGCTGGCGTCCGGTGCTATTCTTCGCGCCACCTATCGCGGCCCATCAAACTCTCTCCGAGCAGGAGGATCCCGCATGGAGCGACGCAGATTCCTCGTCAAGGCGGGCGGTGTGCTGGCCGCGGCCGGAACAGCCGCGGCGGTGGACGCGCCCAACGTCATCGCTCAGCCCAAGATCCAGTGGCGCATGGTCACCACGTGGCCGAAGGGCCTGGCCACGCTGCACGGCGCAGCGGTCCGCTTCGCCGACATGGTGGACAAGATGAGTGAGGGCCGGCTGAAGATCCAGGTCTTCGCCGGTGGCGAGCTGGTCCCGCCGCTGCAGAGCTTCGACGCCGTCAGCGGCGGAACGGTCCAGGCGGCGCATTCGGCAGCCTACTACTGGGCCGGGAAGACGGCCGCCTGCCAGTGGTTCGGCGCGGTTCCGTTCGGGCTCAGCGCCCAGGGGATGAACGCCTGGTTCTACGAGGGCGGTGCGATCGCGCTCTGGCAGGAGGTGTACGCGCCCTTCGGCCTCATCGCGCGGCCTTGCGGCAACACGGGGACCCAGATGGCCGGGTGGTTCAAGAAGAAGATCAACTCCCTCGACGACTTCAAGGGGCTCAAGATGCGGATCCCCGGCCTGGGCGGCAAGGTCGTTGCCAAGGCGGGGGGCACCGTGGTCCTCCTGGCCGGCGGCGAGATCTTTCCGGCCCTCGAGCGCGGTGTCATCGACGCCACCGAGTGGGTCGGCCCCGAGGACGATCTCAAGCTCGGGCTGCACAACGCCGCCCGCTACCATTACTATCCGGGCTGGCACGAGCCGGGGACGGTCGAGGAGTTCTTCGCCAGCAAGAAGGCTTACGACGCCCTGCCGGCCGACGTGCGAACCATCGTCGACTTCGCCTGCCAGGCCAACAACGCCCATGTGCTCGCCGACTACAACGTCAAGAACGCCCAGGGACTGCACAAGATCCACACTGAAATGAAGGGTAAAGTGGAGGTGCTTCAGCTCCCCGAGTCGGTCCTCAAGGGGCTCAGGCCCATGGCCGAGGCGACGCTGGAGGAGGAAGCCGCGAAGGATCCGATGGCCCGGAAGGTCCACGACGCCTTCAAGAAGTTCCGGGCACTCTACAACTCCTGGGACAAGGTGAGCGAGGATCCGTACCAGCGCCTGATCGCGGGCGCGTAAGGGGACCACTTATTGGAGGGGGCAGAGGCCGCCCCCTCCAACCCTCCCAGTTCACGCGAGACACGACTGCCGGCCTACTTGAAGACGAAGCGGGGCAGCCAGGTGGCGGTAGCCGGAACCAGGGCGACGATGAGGAGCCCCACGAGCTGGAGCACCACGAAGGGCATGATGCCGCGATAGATGTGGCCGGTGGTGATCTCGGGTGGCGCCACCCCGCGCAGATAAAAGAGGGCGAACCCGAAGGGTGGAGTGAGGAACGACGTCTGGAGGTTGACGCCGAGGAGGACGCCGTACCAGAGGGGATCGAAGCCCATCTTGAGCAGGACGGGTGAGATCACCGGCAGGTGGATGAAGGCGATCTCGATGTAGTCGAGGAAAAATCCCAGCACGAACACCAGCAGCATCACCAGCGCGAAGACGAGGTGGGGGTCCAGGCCGGATCCGCCCACGTAGTGCTCGATCACGTGGTCGCCCCCCATGCCCCGGAAGGCCAGCCCGAAGGCGGTGGCCCCGACCAGGATGATGAATACCATGCTGGTCAGCCGCGTCGTCACGTCCATCGTCGCCTGCAGCATCGTCAGGCTGAAGCGCCGATTGAGCCAGGTGAGGCCGATGGCGCCGGTGGCGCCGACTGCCGCGGCCTCGGTCGGCGTGGCAATGCCGAAGAAGATCGAGCCCAGGACCGCCACGATGAGCGCGAGCGGCGGGATGAGGGTCCGGGTCACCCGGCGGGTCAGCTCCTGCCGGGACACGGCGGCCCGCTCGGCGGCAGGAATCGGGGGCACCAGCGATGGCCGGAAGACGGCGACCCCGGCGACATAGACGACGTAGAGGCCGGCCAGGATCAGCCCGGGGATGAACGCCCCGAGGAACAGATCCCCCACCGAAACACCCAGGATGTCGCCGACGAGGACGAGGACGATGCTCGGCGGGATGATCTGGCCCAGGGTTCCCGAGGCGCAGATGATCCCGGTGGCCAGCTCCTTCTGGTAGCCCCGGCGCACCATGGTAGGCAGCGAGATAAGGCCCATGGTGGTCACCGTGGCTCCCACGATGCCAGTGGTGGCGGCGAGCAGCGTTCCCACCAGCACCACCGAGATGGCGATGCCGCCGGGCACGCGCCCGAAGACGAGGGCCATGGTCTCCAGCAGGTCCTCGGCGAGTCCAGAGCGCTCCAGCACGACCCCCATGAAGATGAAGAGGGGAACGGCGATGAGGGTGAAGTTGCTCATGACGCCGTAAACGCGAAGGGGGAGGAGATTGAAGAAATTGAGCCCGAAGGCATAGAGACCGAAGATCAGCGCGGTGCCGCCGATGGTGAAGGCGATGGGATAGCCGAGCAGGATGAGCACGGTGAAGACCGCGAACATGAGGACCGGCAGGAATTCGCTCATCGCCCCTCGCCCGGCGCGCCCAGCGCGGCGAAGCTCTTCACCAGCTCCGAGATGCCCTGCAGGCCCAGGAGAACGAAGCCGGCCGGGATGGCCATCTTGAGGAGATAACGGCCGGGGAGCCCCCCGGGGTCAGGCGATCCCTCCAGCACGGCCAGCGAGGCCTGGATGAAGGGGATGGAGGTCGAGACGAGGAGGAAGCAGGTCGGGAACAGGAACACGAGGGCGCCGATCAAGTCGACCCGCGCTCGGGCTCGAGGCGACAGGCGCGCGTAGATGATGTCCACCCGCACGTGGTCACCCTTGAGGTGCGCGTAACCGGCGGCGACGAGGAAGAGAACGGCGAAGAGGTGCCACTCCAGCTCCTGGACGAAGACGAAGCTCGTGTTGAACAGGTAGCGCATGAGGACGTCGTAGGTCGTCACGGCCACGAGGAGCAGGCTCAGGAGGCGGATGGCGCGGCCGACCCGGTCGTTCACCCGGTCGATGGCGAGCGAGAGTCGCCGCAAGAATCCCACGTCGCGCCGAGCCCTCCCTGACGGGCGCCGGTCGGGGCGCGCCCGCGGACCGAGGGATTTCATCACGCGCGCCGGGGGGCGTCAAGCGGCGGGGCGGCGGGCGCACGGAAGCGCTGTGCTATCCTCTAACGCGACTCATGACCGCCGGCCGACGCTACTTCGAAGAGATCCAGGTGGGCGAGGAGTACGAGTCACCGGGACGAACGGTCACCGAGACGGACATCGTTCTCTTCGCCGGCCTGTCCGGTGATTACAACATCCTGCACACCGACGCCGAGTTCATGAAGCAGTCCATCTTCGGCGAGCGCATCGCTCACGGGTTGCTGGGCCTGGCCATCCAGGCCGGGCTGTTCACGCGAGCCACGCAACCGTACGCCACACTGGCCTTCGTGGGCCTGCGCTGGAGATTCAAGAACCCCATCAAGATCGGTGACACCATCCGCGTTCTGGCCAGGGTCCTCGCCAAGAAGGAGACCGCCAAGCCCGACCGTGGCCTCATCACGCTGGAGCGCAAAGTCCTGAACCAGCGAAGCGAGGTGGTGCAGGAGGGTGAGACCGACCTCATGGTCGAGCGGCGGCCATCCCGGCAGGGCTGAGGCCGCAACGCCATGACCGGGGCTGCCCGCTTGTATTTTGAGGACGTTCAGGTGCCCGGCAACTTGGAAACCCCGGCCATGACGGTCACCCAGGCCCACGTCGGCCTCTACGCCGGGATCGCTCAGGAGCCGTTCGAGGCTCCATCCGACGTGCCAGCGTTCCTCCCGCTCTGCCTCGTCACCGGGCTGGGCTGGCGGTCGCCCCAGCCACCGCTGGCCGTGCTGGCCTTCCTCAACATCGAGTGGGAGATGGTGGCGCCGCTGCGCGTCGGCGACACCATCCACAGCCGTTCGCGGACAGCCGTCAAGCGATCGATGCGCGAGGGCGGCCTCGTGGTCGAGGAGCGCGAGGTGGTCAATCAGCGGGGTCAGATCGTCCAGAAGGGACGCTTCACGTTCCTGGTGGCCAAGCGGCCGCCCGCCTGAGCCCCCCGCTGCGCAGCCGTGCTAGACTTGCCGCCGCCGACACTGCCGAGGGGGGCCCACTCGTCATGACCTTCGACCCACGCCACCAGAGCCGCGTTCTCCTGGACGGCGCCGACCGCGCCGCCGCCCGCTCGTACTTCAAGGCCATCGGGTTCACCGACGAGGATCTCGCCCGCCCCCTGGTCGGCGTGGCCCACTGCTGGATCGAGATCACGCCCTGCAACTGGAACCACCGGAAGCTGGCCGAGAAGGTGAAGGAGGGTATCCGGGCCGCCGGGGGCACGCCGATCGAGTTCAACACGATCTCGGTAACCGACGGGATCTCGATGGGCACCGAGGGTATGAAGGCCTCGCTCATCAGCCGCGACATCATCGCCGACTCCGTCGAGCTGGTGGTCCGCGGTCATCTCCTGGACGGGTTCGTGGGGATCTCCGGCTGCGACAAGACCATTCCCGCCATGGTGATGGCCATGGCGCGCCTGAACCTGCCCAGCGTGATGCTGTACGGCGGATCCATCCTCTACGGGGAGCACAAGGGCAAGCGGCTGACGGTGCAGGACGTCTTCGAGGCGATCGGAGCCTTCAACGCCGGCCGCATCGACGACCGCGAGCTGCGGGAGATCGAGAGCCGCGCCTGTCCTGGGGCCGGAGCCTGCGGTGGACAGTTCACCGCCAACACTATGGCCACCGCGTTCGAGATGCTCGGCGTGTCGCCCATGGGCTTCAACGATGTGCCGGCCGTGGACCCCCAGAAGGACGAGGTGGCCTTCCAGACGGGCCGGCTCGTCATGGATCTGCTCCGGCAAGGCCTGCTTCCCCGTCACATCATCACCAAGAAGGCCTTGCACAACGCCATCGCCGGCGTGATGGCCACTGGCGGCTCCACCAATGCCGTGCTGCATCTCCTGGCCATCGCCCGCGAGGCCGAGATCAAGCTCACCATCGACGAGTTCGACCAGGTGTCCCGCAAGACTCCGCTGCTGGCTGACATGAAGCCCTGGGGCGCCTACACGGCGCCCGAGATGCACGCGGCCGGTGGCATGGCGGTGGTCGCCAAGCGCCTGCTCGAGGCCGGACTGCTCCACGACAAAGAGAGAACCGTGACGGGTCGGACCATCGGGGAGGAAGCGCGGGCCGCGCGGGAGGCGCCCGGCCAGAAGGTGATCCGTCCGCTCGGCAACCCCCTCAAGGGCTACGGCGGCCTGGCCATCCTGCGCGGCAATCTGGCGCCCGAGGGATGCGTGGCCAAAGTCTCGGGCCAGACGCGTGAGCTGCACCGCGGCCCGGCCCGGGTCTTCGATCGTGAGGAGGACGCCTTCGCCGCGGTGAAGGCCGGGAAGGTCAAGGCCAACGACGTGGTGGTGATTCGCTGGGAAGGACCCAAGGGCGGGCCGGGCATGCGCGAGATGCTGCACGTCACCGGGGCGATTCAGGGCGCCGGTCTCGGTCAGACGGTCGCGCTGATGACCGACGGGCGCTTTTCCGGAGCCACCCACGGCTTCATGATCGGCCACGTCGCCCCCGAGGCCGCCGACGGCGGGCCTATCGCCGCCCTGCGCAACGGCGACGTCATCGTCATCGACATCAAGAAGCGCCGGCTCGATGTTGAGCTCTCCGCGGCCGAGCTCAAGCGCCGGCTCAAGGCCGTGAAGCCCCCCAAGCCCCGCTATCGGTGGGGCGTGATGGCGAAGTACGCGCGCCTGGTCTCGAGCGCGTCGGAAGGCGCCGTCACCGGCTAGCCGTCTCACCAGGGGGCGTGATGCTCACGGCCGATGGGATCAGTCCCCGCTTTCTCAGCCTGCTCGAGCGCGAGCCGCTGGCGGCCATGACCGTGCTCGATGTGGCGACCGGCCAGGGTCGCCTGGCCCTGGCCCTGGCCCCGCACTGCCGGCGCGTGATCGGCATCGACCGCGACCCCGCTCTGATCGACGAGGCCCGCCACCGGGCCCGAGCGGCCGGTCTCGGCAACGTCGAGTTCATCGTGGCTGACGCCGAGCAGGTGAAGTTCGCGGACATCATTTCCGGCGAGCCTCGCGGCCGCCCCGACATGATCACTGCGCACCTCTACCTGGCGGACAGTCTGGTCCAGGAGGCGAGCCGAGCGCTGAGCAACGGGGGCGTGCTGGCCTTCGTAGGCTTCCATGCCGACCAGTGGGGGGAGACGGGCCGACGGTCGCGCTTCGCCTACGACGAAGACCAGGTAGTCCGCCTGCTGGAGACGTGGGACTTTGCGCTCGACCATCTGGAAGTCGAGCGCGATGTGCGGACATTCGGATCGGTGGAGCAGGCCCTGGCGGCCGTCGTCGCGTTCGAGGATCGGTGGCGCGTGGACGGCCGGTGGTTCCGTTACCTCCGGTACCTGGAGGAGGGCGGGCGCCAGCTTACGCGTGCCTGGCTGATCGTCAAGGCCCGACGTCGATGAACCTCGTGGGCGCAGTCCTCGCGCAAGCCATCAAGGACCGGGCGCGGGCCCTCGGGTTCGAGCGGGTAGGCGTCGGCCCGGCCACACCAGCGCCGCACGCCGATGCCTTCGCGCGCTGGCTCGACGCCGGCTACGCGGGGGACATGGCCTACCTGGCCCGGACCCGGGTCGAGCGTGCCGACCCCCGGCGCCTGCTTCCGGGTGCGCGCTCGGTGGTGGCGGTGGCCCTCAACTATGCTCCGCCCGACCCGGCGCCCTCGGACTGGCAGCCGGTGGCCCGGTACGCCTGGGGACGCGACTACCACGACGTCATGCGGCCGAAGCTCGCAGACCTGGCCGCCTTCATCCAGGAAAAGGCCGGGCCCGGGGTACGGAGCCGCGCGGCGGTAGACACCAGCGCGGTACTCGAGCGTGACCTGGCCGCGCGGGCGGGGCTCGGCTGGATCGGCAAGAACACGAACTTGCTGTCGCCCGA
Organism: Candidatus Methylomirabilota bacterium; assembly: GCA_036556905.1. Taxonomy (GTDB): domain Bacteria; phylum Methylomirabilota; class Methylomirabilia; order Rokubacteriales; family CSP1-6; genus 40CM-4-69-5. Next base: position 70,006 of record DATBIM010000063.1, on the reverse strand, counting down.
GCTCGGCTCCTACTTCTTCATCGGGATCATCCTGACGACCGCTCCCCTCGAGCCGGACTCCCCGCAGCCCGACCGTTGCGGCACCTGCACCGCGTGCCTGGACGCGTGCCCGACCCGGGCGTTCGTGGCGCCCAACGTCCTCGATGCCCGTCGCTGCATCTCCTACCTGACTATCGAGCACCGCGGCGACGTCGCGGCTGACCTGGCCGGGGGCCTGGGGGACTGGATCTTCGGCTGCGACGTCTGCCAGGAGGTGTGCCCCTGGAATCGCAAGGTGCCGCCGACGCGGGAGCCCGCGCTGGCCCCGCCGGCAGCCCTCGGCCCACTGGGTGCGCTGCTGGACCTGGACGACGAGGGCTTCCGGGCCCGCTTCAGGGGCAGCGCCATCTGGCGCGCGAAGCGGCGAGGACTCGTTCGCAACGTGGCGCTCACGCTGGGCAGCCGGCGCGAGACGGCAGCAGCGCCCGCGCTGGGGCGCTTGCTGAACGACCGCGAGCCGGTGGTGAGGCGCGCGGCGGCCTGGGCGCTCCAGCGCATTCGCGACGGGTGAGGCGGACGTGACCCCCGAGCCCGCCCCCCTCCGGCTCCAGCGCCTCGACCACTTTGGCGTCGACGTGGCCGACCTGCCGCGGGCGGAACGCTTCTACACGGAGATCCTGGGCATGACCGTGCAGATGCGGCTGCCCGACCAGGTGCTGCTCCGCTATGGCGACGGGGCCTGCGCGCTGTTCCTCAAGGCCGATCGGCAGCCTGGTGGGCGCGAGCTGATCGAGCATCCTCTCGGCGAGTCGCACCACGCCTTCCGCGTCGCCCCGGCCGACCTCGTCCGGGCCCGTGTGCTCTTTGCCGAACAGGGCGTGCCCCATCACGCTCCCATTGACTGGGGCGACCACGACTGCCTCTACTTCCTGGATCCCGACGGCAATCTCCTGGAGCTTGTTGCCTATCGCTGACGCCCTGGATCAGGAGGCGTGTCCGGCCCATGGTCCGGATCAGTTCCGAACCAGCGTGAGCGGCAGACCGACGTAACGGCTACCCAGCCGCGGCTCGCCGATCCTGATGCTGACCTGCGGGACGATCTGGAGGGCTCGCCGGATCAGTGTGACTCGGGGGACGATCTGGCGAAGATGGGCGTCGATGGCGTTCTGGAGCGGAGTCCTGAGCTGAGTCAGGGGAGCGGTCGTGGAGCCGGCAATGAGGGCCCCGGTGAGCTCATAGAGGCTCACGCCGACGTACTGGAGGTAAAGCCCGCCGCCGTCACCGCCGCGGACCCGGAACTGGATGCCGACGCGCCCGCCGCCGTCCTTGAGCGTCACGGGGATGCTCTCCGGGACCATCGACCTCCTGGGGTCGGGTACCGGTGTCGGTCCCTTGGCGGTCCCGCCGCCCGGCAGGGATGGAGCCGTCTTCACGGCCCCGACTTGGGTATCAGCCATGCGCGCCCCGAACTCGACCACGACCACGTCAGGCGGGGTCCCTGCGGGCCTCACCCGCGGAACCTCCGTCGGCTCGACCTTGAGGTCGAAGCCCACGGACACACCAGACGCCGTAGTGCGGGGAACGGGAATCGTCCGGAGCGAGCCCATCTGCACCAGCTCGTACATCGTCTTGTCCATGAGCGAGTACGGGGCGAAGACCTCGACATCGCCCTGGGCGGGGGACTGCATCGCGTCCTGGGCCGGGCGAGCCAGTGGACTGTAGGCCAGCGTCGGCACGGCCCCGGTGGGCCGAGCCTGAACGTCCACATTCCACTGGGTCACCGCCTGTCCGGAGGCCGTTGGGCCGGCCTGAGTCTGGAGGGCCTGGAGGGTACCGGACACGGTGAGCTGACCCTGTTGCTGGGGCTGGCCCGCTTTCCCGACGGAGAAGGTTTGCGCCCCGAACTCCGCCTGGGTGAGCCGGCGCAGGGAATCGTTGATCGCGTCCCGGAGCTCTTTCCGGACGTCGAGCTCCTCTCTCAGCAACTTGTTGGCGAGCTTGGTGGCGGCCTCGTGGACGGTCGACACGTCGGTTACGCCGAACAGCTTGGCGAGGCTGACGATCCCCTGGGCCAGCTCGACGAGACGGCCCGAGTCGGCGACCAAGACCTGGTCCACCTGGGCATTGAACTTGTCGATCGTCTCGACGGCGACGAAGTCACCGCTCTTCTTCAGCGTTAGGTCGAATTCTCCAGCAAAGCCGGTGACGGCGATACTGAACACATCCTTGATCGTGGTCCACTGCTTGACGACGTCGGGGGCAGCCGCATCGAGAGGGGTCTTGGCACTCGTCTTTATGTGGAACTTGAGTGTGAGCTGCGCGCTCTTGAACTTGTAGTCCGTGTCGATCTCACCCTTGTTGGCAGGGGCAGTTTTGAATTTCGCGTTGAGGGAGTTGGCGGCCACGGGCACACCGAGGGAGATATCGGTCAGATATGTTTCCCAGGTTGCGCCGAACCCCAGCACGTCGAAGTCACCGTTGTTGACCTTCTGGCGGTCGATCGACATCGTGCCCATCTTCTGCTGGGCGGCGATGGCCGGCAGGAGCGTTGCCGTGAGGGCCCTGGTCCCATTGACGCGAACGATCGTGGGATCGGCGGGGCTCGGGCGGAGAGCCGAGATGACGCGACGCTGGGCAAGACTCGTGGTGACCAGACCCGACACCAGCGCTGCGACGAGTGACAGCGCTGCGACGGAGATCCATCGACTCATCGCTCCCTCCGCTAGGTGCAAGAGGAATTGCGTGAACACTGCAGGGGTCCGCGTCACGCACCCGCCCGCCCGTGTGCGCCCGGAGTGTAATGCCCGTTGCGCGGCCGGGCAAGAGCCCTATCGGTCTGGCGGCAAGCGGCAGTTATAATCGCGCAGCCATGCTCACCGCCGATCGCCTCGCCGGCGGCGTCCTCGTCGCCCTGGCGCTGGGCGTCCTCGTCGAGAGCCGCGCGCTGCCCATCGGCTCCCTCCGCAACCCCGGCCCGGCCTTCGTGCCGGCGGTGCTGGCCCTCCTGCTCCTCGGGTTCGGGATTCTTCTGATCGCCCGGCGGGGGCCGGTGGTCCGAGCGGCGGATGCCGGATGGTCGGACTGGCGTCACGCGGTCGCGATCCTGGCCGCCTGCGCATTCGCCGCGCTGGCCCTCGAGCGCCTCGGCTATCGCCTCACCATCCTCATCGTGATGGTGTTCCTGCTCGCCCTGGTGGAGCGCCGCGGTGTGCTGGCGACGTCCCTGTTCGCAGTGGCCCTGGCCTTCGGCTCCTATTACCTGTTCGGTACCATCTTGCGGGTCCCGCTTCCGCTCGGGCCGCTGGGGTTCTGACCGGGATGCTGGAGACGTTCCAGAACCTCTACTTCGGCTTCGCGGTGGCGTTGGCGCCGGGTGTCTTGCTCTACGCCTTCCTGGGCTGCGTAGTGGGCACCCTCGTCGGCGTCCTGCCCGGCGTTGGCCCGCTCGCCGGCATCAGCCTGCTGCTGCCGGCGACCTTCGGGCTGGACGCCACGCGGGCTATTGTGATGCTGGCCGGCATCTACTACGGCGCCATGTACGGAGGCTCGACCACCTCCATCCTCATGCGAATCCCCGGCGAGGCCGCCTCGGTCATGACCTGCATCGATGGCTACGCCATGGCGCGCAAAGGGCGCGCCGGCCCGGCGCTGTCCATCGCCGCGGTCGGCTCCTACGTCGCCGGCACCGTCAGCGTCGTCGCGCTCATGTTCCTGGCCCCGCCGCTGGCCCATTTCGCGTTGCGCTTCGGACCGCCCGAGTACTTCGCCCTGCTCGTGCTGGGGCTCCTGGTGCTCGCCTACATGTCCACCGGCTCCATGATCAAGGCCCTGGCCATGGCCGTGCTCGGCCTGCTGCTGGGCATGGTGGGCATCGACCAGATGTCGGGGTACTTCCGCTACCACTACGGTGTCGTGGAGCTCGGCGACGGCCTGGGCGTGGTTCCTGCGGCCGTGGGGCTCTTCGGCCTGAGCGAGATCATGCTCACGGCCGGCCAGGCCGTCCGTCCCGACGTCATCAGGCCCCGGCTGCGCGAGCTGCTGCCGTCTCGCCAGGAGTGGCGGGAGTCGGCCGGCCCCATCGGGCGGGGAACTACGCTGGGCTTTCTCATCGGCATCATCCCCGGCTCGGCCCACATCATCTCCAGCTTCGTGTCCTACGCCGTGGAGCGGCGCTGGTCCCGGAGGCCCGAGGAGTTCGGCAAGGGCGCGGTGGCGGGTCTGGCCGGCCCCGAGTCGGCCAACAACTCGGCGACCTCGGGGGCGTTCGTGCCGATGCTCGCCCTGGGGGTGCCGTCGGGGCCGATCCCCGCGGTGATGCTGGCGGCCATGATGGTCCACGGGGTGAGTCCGGGCCCGCTGCTGATCCGCCAGCAGCCGGAGCTGTTCTGGGGGTTCATCGCCTCCATGTACGTGGGTAACGTGGTGCTCCTGGTGCTCAACCTGCCGCTGGTGGGGTTGTTCGTGAACCTGCTGCGGATTCCCTACCACTTCCTCTATCCCGCCATCCTGGTCTTCTCCATCGTCGGCGTCTACGCGGTGAACAACAGCGTGGTCGACGTGTGGATCATGCTGGGGATGGCGCTGGTGGGCTACGGGCTGCGCAAGCTCGACTTCGAGACGGCCCCCATCGTGTTGGGGCTCGTCCTGGCCCCCATCATCGAGATGAGCCTGCGGCAGTCCCTGGCCATGTCCGATGGGCAGTACGCGATCTTCCTCACCCGTCCCATTGCCGCGACGCTCCTGGCGGTGGGGGCCGCGCTCATGCTGCTGAGCCTGCGTCCCCTGCTCACCCGCAGCCTGGACTGGCGCGCGCGGCTGACCCTGGCCGAGAAAGGAGAGTAGCTATGGGCCGTATCGTCGTTCTCACCATCCTGGTCCTGGCCGCCACGACCGCTGGTGTCGCCGCCCAGGACGCATTCCCGTCGCGCCCTATCACGATCGTCGCGCCCTTCCCGCCCGGGGGTGTGGCTGATCTCACGGCTCGCCCGGTGGCGGCGGCGATGGAGAAGGTCCTGAAATCACCCGTGGGCGTGCTGAACAAGACGGGCGCGGCCGGCGCCGTCGGCATGCAGTACGTCGCCACCAGCAAGCCGGACGGCTACACGTTGCTGCTGGCGCTGTCCTCCATCTCGATCATTCCCGAAGCCGACAAGCTCTTTGGCCGCCCCCCGGCCTTCACCGTCGATCAGTTCGAGCCCATCGCGCTCATCTCCGCGGATCCCACGATCCTCGTCGTCCGCGCCGAGAGCCCCTGGAAGACGGCGAAGGAGTTCATCGACGACGCGAGGAAGCGGCCCGGACAGATCACCTACAGCTCTTCCGGTATCTACGGCACGCTGCACATGGCCATGGAGCTGCTCTCCCATGCGGCCGGCATCAAGATGCGTCACGTGCCGACCGCCGGAGCCGGCCCCGCCCTGACCGCCATTCTCGGCGGCCACGTCGACGCGCTGGCCTCGGGGCCGGCGGTGGTGATCCCGCACATCAAGGCCGGCAAGCTGCGCCCGCTCGCCGGGTGGGGCGACAAGCGAGTGGCTGCGCTGCCCGACGTGCCGACGTTCAAGGAGCTCGGCTATCCCGACGCCGAGTTCTACATCTGGGCGGGGCTCTTCGCGCCCCGGGGCACGCCCGAGCCGGTCGTGGCCAGGCTGCGGGAGGCGACGCGGGCCGTCGCCAACGATGCGGACTTCAAGGCCGCCATGGACAAGATGCAGACGCCCATCGCCTTCAAGCAGGGCGCCGAGTTCAAGTCGTTCTTCGAGGTCGACGCCCGGCGCCTGGCCGAGGGCATTCGCCGGGTGGGCCGCATCGAGGAGAAGAAGTAGCCTCGCGTGCTACAATTTCTCGCGTCATGGCCATCCTGAAAGTCGCCCGGCTGGGCCACCCCGTGCTGCGGCAGCAGGCCCAGCCGGTGGCGGTCGATATGCTGCGCTCGCCGGAGATCCAGCAGTTCATCGACGACATGATCGAGACGATGCGCGAGTACGACGGGGCCGGGCTGGCGGCGAACCAGGTGCACACCCTCAAGCAGATCGCCGTCATCGAGGTGCAGGCCAACCCCCGCTATCCGCAGGCCGCGCCCATCCCGCTCATGGTGATTGTCAACCCGGTGGTGACGCCACTCACGGAGGAGAGGGACGAGGACTGGGAAGGGTGCCTCAGCGTGCCCGACATGCGGGGCATGGTGCCGCGGTACACCGCGGTGCGGCTTCAGTGCCTGGATCGGTCCGGCCAGCGCGTGGACATCGTCGCCAAGGACTTCTTCGCCCGGGTGCTCCAGCACGAGACGGATCATCTCAACGGCATCGTGTACCTGGACCGCATGCGTGATCTCGCCACCCTGAGCCACATCGCCGAGTGGCAAAAGCACTGGCTTGGGATCCGAGAACAATCCGATTAGCGACACGGGGGAGCCCGCCCTGGCCCCCCCCAACCCTCAGCGCGCCGTGCTCGCGGTGGTGAAGGACCTGTTTTTCGTCGCGCGCATCCGCGAGACCGCACGCCTGGCCGGCGTGGAGCTGACCTTCGCCCGCAGCCTCGAGGAGGTCGAGACGAAGCTGGCGGTCCGCCCGCGTTTCGTCTTGCTCGACCTCACGGCCGGCCTCGATTACGAGGGCCTGTTCCGGACCCTCGCCGGGGCCGCGGTGCCCGTGCTGGCCTTCACCACCCACGCCCTGGCCCGCCAGACCCAGCCCTGGCACGGGCGCTGCGCCCGTGTCGTAACCAAGGAAACGCTGACGGCGGAGCTGCCGACCCTGCTCCGCGAGGGGGTACCGGCATGAACGCCGCGCAGTTCGTGGCCCAGCTCGACGCCGACAACCGGGCGCTGCTCGACCGGTTGGCGCCCGACGACACGCTCAAGCCGGAGGTCGAGGGCGAGCTCTCGGTGCCAAATTTGCTGAAGGTGGCCCTCAAGAACGAGCTCGAGGCCACGGAGATCGCCGCACGCTGGCTCGTCACCACCGAGGACGTCGAGGTGAAACTGGCCCTGGCGCGCCAGGTCGGTGACGAGGCCAAGCACTACCGCCTGATCTCGGACCGGCTGCGCGGCCTGGGCGTGGACCTCATCGGCTTCAATCCGCTGGCCAAGGGCTGGGGGCCGCTCTTTTCCTACCTGGACGCGCTGCCGACGACGGTGGAGCGCGTGGCGGCGGGCCAGTTCACGCGCGAGGCTATCGCGGTCGTCAAGAACCGCCAGTTCATCGAGTTCTGCGAGCGGGCGGGAGACCGGGACACGGCCAGTCTCTACCGCGACGTCATCGAGCCCGACGAGACGTACCACCACGAGCTCGGGCGGCGGCTGCTCCTGCGGCTGGCCACCACCGCCGAGGCCCAGGCCGCGGCGGCCCGGGCCGCCCGGCGAACCCTCGACCTCGCCGAAGAGCTGCAGCGGAAGGCGCTGACGGGCGCCGGGATCCATCACGCCCCGGGCTGCTGATGGAAGAACAGCTCGAGCAGTTCGCCGAGCTCGTCCGGCTCCCGGAGGACGCCCTGGATCTGGGGCTGGGGGCGCTCCTCATCGCCCAGGTCGAGCATCCTCGCCTGGCCCTCGCGCACTCCCTCATGCACCTGGACGAGCTGGCGTCCGCCTCCGGCGCCGCCCGAGTCGGCGACTCGCTCAAGGCGTTGCACCGGCTGCGGGAGTTCCTGTTCGAGGAGGAGGGCTTCACCGGCAACGCCGAGGACTATTACGACCCCCGCAATAGTTGCCTCAACGACGTCCTGGAGCGACGGATGGGCATCCCCATCACGCTGTCGCTGGTCCTGATGGAAGTGGGCCGCCGCGTGGGGCTGAGCATCGTGGGGGTCGGCCTGCCCGGTCACTTCGTCGTGCGCGCCGAGGTCGGGTCCGAGCCGGTCCTGCTCGACCCCTTCGACGGTGGCGCCGTGCTCACGCACGAGCGCGCCGCCGCGCTCGTCGCCCGGGCCACCGGCCGCCCGGTCCGGTTGACCGAGGCCCACTTCGCCCCGGCGAGCAAGCACCAGATCCTGGGCCGGATGCTGATGAACCTGCGCGGCATCCACTGCCGTCGTGGCGAATGGAACAAGGCCCTGGCCGTCTTCGATCGGCTCCTGATCCTGGACGAGCGCGTGGTGACCCATCGGCGGGATCGCGGGACAGTCCTGGTCAAGCTGGGTCAGCTCCACCAGGGGGCGATCGACTGGGGGCGGTACCTTGAGGCCTGCCCGGAGGCTCACGACGCCGAGAGCGTTCGCCAGCAGCTCCGGCGGGTCCGCGAGCGGCTGGCCGCGCTCAATTAGGACGACGAGGGCCCGACTGGGAGCCGTGAATTCCCGGCCGATGCGTGTGGTCGCCTGGGCGGTGATGGCCACACTCCTCCTGCCCGCCTGCGCCTCGCGGAACGTCGCGCCCATCGGCGCCGGTGGCCAACCCTTCCGCCCGGAGTCGGACGAGCGCGCACTGTGGGAGCGGGCCGAGAAGGAGGAGCAGGCGCTCCTCAAGCGCACCAGGGGCTACGACGACCCGCTGCTCGAAGAATATCTGGGCGCCGTTGTCGACCGCCTCATGCCCGACACGGTCCGGGCGGCTGGCGGGCCGGGCATCAAGGTCGGCGTCATCCGTGATGCGACCCTCAACGCCTTCGCGATGCCGAACGGGAAGATCTACGTCCACACCGGGCTGCTCAGCCGGTTGGAGAACGAGGCGCAGCTCGCCACGATCCTCGGCCATGAGTTGACCCACGTCACCCATCGTCACGCGCTCAGATACTCCCGGGATGCCCAGACCAAGCAGACGCCAGACACCGTGGGCGCGGTCGCGGCCAGCATCGGCGTCGCCGTGGCCGCCGGCTCCATGACGCGGTCCGGCGACTACGTGAGCGCGGCCGTGCTGAGCCCGACCGCCAACGCCGTCCTGGGCCTGGGGCTGGCCCTGGCCACGGTGGCGGCCATTCAGGGCTACGGGCGCGACCTCGAGCGCGAGGCCGACCACGAGGGAATGGCACACCTCGTACGGGCCGGCTACGATCCCCGGGAAGCCCCCAAGGTGTTCACGCTGCTACGCGAGGAAACCGGGGAGCGGGGAGCGGTGGAGACCTTCTTCTTCGGCAGCCGCCCCCGGCTGCAGGAGCGGATCGAGACGACGAGCGCGCTGGCCAAGACCACGTATGCGGCGCTCGAGTCTCCGCGGATTCGGGACACCGAGGAATTCGCGCTGAGGACGCGGACCGTCGTGCGGGAAAATGCCTATGAGGACGTCCGCATGGGACGCTTCGCGCTCGCCCAGCGCCAGCTCGACCGGGTCCTCAGCGTCACGCCTCGGGACCCCATCGCGCACGTCTATTACGGCGACCTGCACCGGCTTCGTTCCCAGCGGGCCCAGAGTCTCGACGACAAGCAGGCGCAAGCGCGCCAGGCGCGGGAGCGCTACGAGCGGGCCGCCGAGCTAGACCCCGTGCTGCCCGACCCCTGGCGCCAGCTCGGGTTTCTCTATTACCAGCAGAAGGAGGTGGACCGGGCCAGGGCCGCGTTCCAGAAGTATCTGGCCCTCAAGCCGGACGCCCCCGACGCCGGCCGAATCCGAGAGTATCTGCTCGAGCTGGGCCGCTGACTCTGGGGCGGACCGTGGCCACCTGGGCGCGCGGGCTCGGGCTGGCGGTGATGCTGTTCCTGGCCTGGCAGGTGGCCGCCCGTGGCGTGGAGTACCGGCCGCCCGGCGTGCTCCTCGGTGTCCTGGATGGCGCCAACTTCGTCTTTCACGAGGCCGGCCACGTGCTGTTCCTGCTCTTCGGCCAAACCCTGCACGTGCTCGGCGGTTCGCTGACCCAGGTCGCCGTTCCCATCGCCTGCACGCTGTCCTTCTGGTGGCGCCGGCGGTACGCGGCGGCGGCGGCCACGCTGTTCTGGACCGGGGAGAGCGTGACCCACGTGGCGATCTACATCGCCGACGCCCGCACCATGGCCCTGCCCCTTCACGGCGGACCGGGGGTCATCCACGACTGGAACTACCTGCTGAGCCGGGCCGGTCTCGTGGCCTGGTCGCCCGGGCTGGGTCAGGCCGTCGGCGGGGTGGGCCTCCTTCTCATCCTCGGCGCTCTCGGCCTCCTGGCGCTTGATCTCTTGCGGGTCCGCAGCGGCCCGCGCCCGGCCGCGGTCACTGGCGATCCGCCTCCCGCCGGTTAGACGATCGGTGCTACCGGAGGCGCAAGCGCTCGATGAGGGTCCGGTCCGCGGGCGGAAAGTCGTAGTCGCCGAGGCGGCGTGCCTCGACCCATTGCATCCGCTGCGCCTCCCGGGGCACGATGGCGCCGGACTCCAGCTGGCAGTCGTAAAAATGGATCACCACCGTGCGTTCTGGATACTCCCAGCGCACCGTATCCACCAGAGCGCCGACGGTGAACGTCGCCGAAAGCTCCTCGGCCAACTCCCGCCGCAGGCACGCTGCGGGAGTCTCGTCCGGTTCGAGCTTGCCGCCGGGAAACTCCCACAGGCCCGCGAGATGCGAGCCGCGCCGTCGCTGGGTGATCAGGTAACGGCCGTGAGCATCTCGGATCAGGGCCGCGGCGACTTCGATGACCAGACAGAAGCCTCGAAAGGATAGCTGAGACACAGATTTTGCACGGGACATCTCGGACAGTCAGGACGTCTGGCTGTACAGAGAGTTGCCCCGAGGTCCATGAGGGCTTGATTGAAGTCGTAGCCGCGCCCGCGGGGCACCAGTCGGGTGGCGAGCTCCCAGAATGGCCCGTCACCGCGCAGACGACGGGCGCGCTCGGTTCCCACGAATACGCGGCGAAGCACACGCCGGACGTTGGTGTCGAGGACGGCCGTGTCGCGGCCATACGCGAAGGCCAGGATGGCGCCGGCGGTGTAGCGGCCGATCCCGGGCAGGGCGCGGAGCCGATCGTCGCTGTCGGGAAGCCGGCCGCCATACCGCGCGAGGGTCTCGCGGGCGATCTGGCGGAGCCGGACGGGACGGGCGTTGTACCCCAGGGGATACCAGAGGCGCCGGACCTCGTTCACGGGCGCAACCGCCAGCCGCTCCATGGTGGGGTAGCGGCGCAGGAACTCGTAGTACTTGGGGATGACTCTGCCCACCTGCGTCTGCTGCAGCATGATCTCGGAGACCAGCACACGGTAGGGGTTGCGCGTGCGTCGCCACGGCAGGTCCCGTCCATGCTTGCCGTACCAGGCGAGCAGCCGACGCTGGAAGGCGCGCGCGGTCGCAGCGTCCAGCCTCAGCACGGCGCGCAGTCTAGCACGCCGGCGTAGAATAAGGCCGATGACACCGAATCGCTTGCCGCTCCACGACCGCCATGCGGCGGCGGGCGCCCGCTTCGCGGCGCCCTGCGAGCTCGAGCTGGCGCTGGATTACGGCGACCCGGCCGCCGAGTACGCCGCGGTCCGTCAGGCCGTGGGCGTGATCGACCGGAGCGACGCCGGCGTCGTGGAGGTGACGGGGCGCGATCGGGCCGCGTTCCTGCACGCGATGCTCAGCAACGATATGAAGACGCTCGGGCCCGGACGCGGCTGCGCCACGGCGTTCCTCGACGTTCACGGCAAGGTCCAGACGCTGCTGGTGGTCTTAATCCTGGACGCGCGCATCCTGCTGGTCTGCCCGCACGGGCTGGCTGCCAAGACGATCAACGACCTCGACCAGTATCTGTTCTCCGAGAAAGTGGCCTTTCGTGACGCCACGGGTGAGCTGACCCTGCTGCTGCTCGCCGGTCCCGCCGCGCCGGCGCTGGCCCGGCGTCTGACGAGTATCGATGTTCCCGCCGAGCCCTGGTCTCATGCTGCGGCGCGGCTGAGCGGGTCAGACGTACGGCTCATCCGCGGCGCCGGCGAGACCGGCGAGCCGGAAGTGTGGGTGGCGAGCACGGCCGGGGAGGCCCTGTGGTCGGCGCTGCTAGAGGCCGGCGCACGACCGGTGGGCCTGACGGCCTACGAGTCGTTGCGCCTGGAGACGGGCACGCCACGCTTCGGCCACGACGTGGACCAGTCGGTGCTCCTGCCCGAGCTCGGGCGTCCCGACCTCGTCTCGAACACCAAGGGATGCTATCTGGGTCAGGAGGTGGTCGTGAGGATCCGCGACCGTGGCCACGTGAATCGGCACCTGCGGGGCCTGGTGCTCGAGGGTGAGCAGACACCGTCCCCGGGCGATGCCATCGTGGCCGCCGACCAGGAGGTGGGCAAGGTGACCAGCGCGACCTGGTCGTTCGGCCTCAAGCGTCCCCTGGCGCTCGGCTTCGTTCGACGGCAGTACGCCGATCCCGGAACCTCCGTGACCATCCGCAACCGGGCGGGGGAGCTGCGGGCCACCGTGACGACACTGCCGGTACCCCGCTGAGGCGACATCGACGTGACGAACCGGCTCGCGGACGAGACGAGCCCCTACCTGCTCCAGCACGCTCACAACCCGGTCGACTGGTATCCCTGGGGCGACGAGGCGTTCGCCAGGGCGCGCCGCGAGGATAAACCCCTCCTCCTTTCCGTCGGCTACTCGGCCTGCCACTGGTGCCACGTGATGGAGCGCGAGTCCTTCGAGGACGCCGCCATCGCGCGCCTCATGAACGAGCATTTCGTCAACGTCAAGGTCGACCGCGAGGAGCGGCCCGACGTCGATCAGATCTACATGCAGGCCGTCCAGGCGATGACCGGACACGGGGGCTGGCCGATGACGGTGTTTCTCACGCCCCAGGGTGTGCCGTTCTACGGCGGGACTTACTTTCCCCCGGTGCCCCGGCACGGCATGCCGGCCTTCCCCCAGCTGCTCGAGGCCATCGCCGATGCCTGGCGCACCCGCCGGAGCGAGGTGCTGGAGTCGTCCAGCCGGATCACCTCGGAGCTGAAGGGGACCGAACGTCTCCGGAGCGCGGCGCAGCCCCTCACCGACGAGGTGCTCTTCAGCGCCTTCCAGGGGATCTCGGCCCAGTTCGACGCGCGCCTGGGTGGACTCGGGGGGGCCCCGAAGTTCCCGCAACCGATGATCTGGGACTTCGTCCTGCGCTTCTGGAAGCGGACCGCCAACCCCATGGCCCGCGAGATGGTCCGGACGACCCTCACCCGCATGGCCCGGGGCGGCATCTACGATCAGCTCGGTGGCGGCTTCCACCGCTACTCCGTGGATGCGCAGTGGCTGGTGCCCCATTTCGAGAAGATGCTCTACGACAACGCCCAGCTGGCCTCGCTGTACCTGGCCGCCTGGCTGGCCTTCGGGGACGACGAGTACCGGCGCGTGTGCCAGGAGACGCTGGACTACCTGCTTCGCGAGATGCGGGCTCCTCAGGGGGGCTTCTATTCTTCGCAGGACGCCGATTCCGAGGGCGAGGAGGGCAAGTTCTTCGTCTGGACGGCCGACGAGATTCGCGCTGTGCTCGGCCCCGACAGCGAGACGGCGCTCCAGTACTGGGGCGCCGACCGCGGCGCGAACTTCGAGGGCCGAAATATCCTTTGGGTGCCTGGCGAGCCTGACCCCCAGCGCATCGCCGGAGCCCGCCAGCGCCTGGGGCAGGCCCGGGAGCGCCGGGTGCGCCCCGGACGAGACGACAAGGTGCTGGTGGCCTGGAATGCGCTCGCCTGCCGGGCCTTCGCCGAAGCCGGACGCGCCCTGGGGCGCGAGGACTACGTGGCGGCGGCGGTCGGCAACGCCGAATTCGTCCTGAGCGGGATGCGCGAGCGCGGCCGCCTGCTCCGCACGTGGAAGAGTGGCCGGGCCCGGCTCAACGGCTACCTCGAGGACTATGCGATGCTGGCGGCGGCGCTCCTCGAGGTGTACCAGGCGACGCTGGACCGGCGCTGGCTGGATGAAGCCCGCCGGCTCGGTGACGGCATGCTCGAGCTCTTCTGGGATCCTGACATCGCCGGCTTCTACGACACGGGCACCGACCACGAGCAGCTCATCGTCCGCCCGCGCAACCTGTTCGACAACGCGGTGCCCTGCGGCAGCTCGGTGGCCGTCGAGACCCTGCTGCGTCTGCGCGTGCTCACCGGCGAAGCCGACTACGAGACCAAGGCCCTGGCCGCGCTCCGCCCCATGGCCGATCTGCTCTCCCGCTATCCCGCCGGTTTCGGTCGCTTCCTCAGCGCGCTGGATTTTCACCTGGGCCCGGTGCTGGAGATCGCCCTGCTGGACGGACCCCGCGGAGGGCTCCCGGCGCTGCTGGCCGAGGTTCACTCGCGCTACTTGCCCAACCGGGTGCTGGCGGGCGCCCGGGATGGCGATCGCGCGGCGGCCGCCGCCATCCCCCTGCTCGAGGGACGCGAGGCCGTCGAGGGACGGGCCACGGCGTATGTCTGCCGCAACTACACCTGCGACCTGCCGGTGACCGAGCCGGCGGCGCTCGGGCGTCAGCTCGACGGCGAGCGCTGAGGGCGCCGCGCCCCGGACTGCGGTATACTTCAGCCGTCTTCCGTGGGGGGAGGATTCCTGAGAACCGGGTGCGGCCCGGGACCCCTCGAACCTGATCTGGGTAATCCCAGCGTAGGGAACACGACGAGACGGTCAGAGCACGGCCGCACCCGGCCCCGGGGAGCGGCCGTCTTGCTGTCCGGCCCCGGCGGCGAGACAAGCGTCGAGGGATGATTACGATCACGGTCAACGGGAAGCGGCTGGAGGTCGCCGACGATGTCAGCGTCGAGGCGCTGCTGGTCCAGCTCGGGGTCCAGCGCGAGTACACCGCCGTCGCGGTGAATCGCGAAGTGACGCCGAAGAGCCAGTACGCCGGGACCCGGCTCCGGGACGGCGACCGGGTGGAGATCGTCAGGCCGATAGGTGGGGGATAACGCATGCACGACACATCGCTCGTCATCGGAGGCAAGGAGTTCAGCTCACGCCTGATCGTGGGCACGGGGAAGTACAGCTCGCTCCCGGTCATGCGGGAGGCCCACGAGGAGTCCGGCGCCCAGATCGTCACCGTGGCGGTCCGACGAGTCAGCCTGCCGGGCAACGGCGAGTCGATCCTGGATTACATCGACACCAAGCGCTTCACGCTCCTGCCCAACACGGCGGGCTGCTACACGGCCGACGAAGCCATCCGCACCGCGTATCTGGCCCGCGAGGCTGGTCTGGGGGAGATGGTCAAGCTCGAGGTCATCGGCGACGCCCGGACCCTCTTTCCCGACGTGCTGGGACTGCTGGAGGCGACCAAGACCCTGGCCCGTGAGGGCTTTGTCGTCATGCCCTACACCAACGATGATCCCGTCATGGCCAAGAAGCTCGAGGACGCCGGTGCCGCCGTGGTCATGCCGCTCGGCGCGCCCATCGGCTCCGGGCTGGGGATCCGTAACCCGTACAACGTGAAGATCATCTTGGAGTCGGTCACCGTGCCGGTCATCGTGGACGCGGGTGTGGGCACAGCTTCGGATGCTGCCATCGCCATGGAGCTGGGCTGCGATGGCGTCCTCATGAACACGGCCATCGCCGGCGCCCGCGATCCCGTGGCCATGGCCCGGGCCATGCGGCTGGCCGTCGAGTCCGGACGGCTCGCCCACAAGGCCGGTCGCATCGGCAAGAAGCTCTACGCGACGGCCTCCTCGCCGCTGGAGGGTGTGCCGGATTGGACGAGCTGAGGCTCTGCCTCGTCACTGATCGGACCCAGACCGGTGGTCGGGACCTCCTGACCGTGGTCCGGGAATGCCTCGCCGCCGGTCTGCGGGCCGTACAGCTCCGCGAGAAGGACCTGGGTGCCGGCGAGCTGGCCCGTCTGGGCCGGGCGCTTCGTACGGCGACGGCCGAGCACGGTGCCACGCTGATCATCAATGACCGGGCCGACGTGGCCCTCGCGGTCGGGGCCGACGGCGTGCAGCGCACGACCACGTCGCTGACCGTGGCCGACCTTCTGGCCATCGCCGACAAGCGCCTGCGGGTGGGCGCTTCGGTCCATGCCCTGGCGGAAGCCGTGGCGGCCGCCGACGCCGGAGCGGACTGGGTCGTCTTCGGTCCCATCTACGACACTCCCTCCAAGCGCGCCTACGGACCGGCCCAGGGCCTGCGGGCGCTGGAGCAGGTGACGAGAGCCGTGACCGTGCCGGTCATCGCGATCGGGGGGATCACGCCCGAGCGGGTCGGGGAGGTTCGGCGCGCCGGGGCCCACGGCGTCGCCGTGATCTCGGCCATCCTGGGTGCGGCCTCTCCGGCCGTCGCCACCGGCCGCTTCCTCACGGCCCTGGCGGACGCGACGTAGGGGAGCGGATGGGGCAATGACCGGCGACGAGCTGAAGCAGCGCGTGTGGGAAGCGATCGACCGCCGCGGCGACGACATCATCGGGCTCGGTGAGCGCATCCGCCGTCACCCTGAGCTCGGCTTCAAGGAGCTCAAGACGGCGCGGCTCGTCGAGGACACGCTCAGCGGGCTCGGCCTGACTCCCCGGCCCGGCCTGGCCCTCACCGGCGTGCGCGCCGATCTCCCGGGCCAGGGCGCCGGCGGCCCCACGTTCGCTCTCCTGGCCGAGCTGGACGCCCTCGTGGTGGCCGGCCATCCCGAGGCCGATCCGCAGACGGGGGCGGCGCACGCGTGCGGCCATAACGCCCAGGTCGCGGGGCTGCTGGGCTGCGCCCTGGGACTGCTGCAGGCGCGGGCGATGGAACATCTCACCGGCCGCGTGGCGCTCTTCGCGGTGCCCGCCGAGGAGTACGGCGACATCGAGTGGCGGGTGAGCCAGGCCCGGCAGGGGAAGCTCGAGTTTCTCGGCGGCAAGCCCGAGTTGCTCCGTCTCGGCCACTTCGATGACGTGGACCTCGCCATGATGATCCACACCACGGCCCGGCCCGAGGACGGCAGGGCCGGCGTGCCCGCCTCCAACAACGGCTGCCTCGTGAAGACCGTGCGCTACATCGGCCGGGCCGCTCACGCCGGTGGGGCCCCCCACATGGGCGTCAACGCTCTTTACGCGGCGCAGATCGGGCTCACGGCCATCAACGCCATCCGCGAGACCTTCCGCGATGAGGACACGATCCGCGTGCATCCGATCATCACCCACGGCGGCTCGCAGGTGAACGTGATCCCGGGCGAGGTCAGGCTCGAGACGTACGTCCGCGGGCGGAGCGTGGAGGCGATCCGCGACGCGAACCAGAAAGTCGACCGGGCCCTGCGGGCGGGGGCCCTGGCGCTGGGGGCCAAGGTCGAGATCGAGACACTGCCCGGCTACATGCCCATGCGCTGTGATCCCACCATGGCCCGGCGTTTCCGTGACACCGCCGTCCGCCTCGTCGGCGAGGAGCACTACCGGGAGATCGGCCACCGCACCGGCTCCACCGACATGGGCGATCTCAGCCAGGTCATGCCCGTCCTGCATCCGTATATCGGGGGCGCCCGGGGCACCGGGCACGGCCCCGATTTCGAGATCGTGGACAAACCGCTGGCCTATCTCGCGCCGGCCAAGGCCCTGGCGGCCATGGTCATCGATCTGCTCGGGGACGGCGCCGCCGGTGCCCGCGCGGTGTTACAGCACGCCCGGCCGCCGATGACACGCCAGCAGTATCTGGCGTTCCAGCGCGGCATGGCGACGCGGGAGCTCTTCGAGGGCTGAGGTGTACGGCAAGAGCGGCATCGACTTCCCCCAGCGCATCGTGTGCCTGACCGCGGAAACCGCCGAGATCGCCTTCCTGGTCGGGGCGGGGGACCGCGTGGTCGGGGTACCGGGGACGGCACGCCGTCCCCAGGCGGCCCGCGAACGGGCCCGGGTCGGTGGCTTCACCACCTTCCGGCTCGACAAGATCCTCGCCCTCGAGCCCGATCTCGTCCTGGCCTTCTCCGATTTGCAGAAGGACATCGTGGGCGAGCTGGTCGCCGCCGGGGTCGCGGTCCTGTGCACGAACCAGCGCTCCTTCGACGACGTGCTCCGGACCATCCTGACCATCGGTGGGGCCCTGGGCTGCGAGCCGGCGGCCCGCGAGCTCGTCCAGGACATCCGCGACGAGGTGAAGCAGGTGCGCGAGTACTCGTCCGTGTGGCCCGATCGGCCCCGGGTGTACTTCGAAGAGTGGCCGGAGCCGTTGATCACCGGCATCCGCTGGGCGTCGGAGCTGATCGAGATCGCCGGAGGCCGGGACGTGTTCGCCGAGCTCCGCGCCCAGGGGCGGGCCCTCGAGCGGGTGGTGCCGAGCGAGGAGGTCGTGCGCCGCGACCCCCAGATCATCCTCGCCTCGTGGTGCGGCAAGCCCGTCGACCGGGACGCGATCGCCGGCCGCCCGGGCTGGCAATCAATCACCGCGGTCAAGCGCGGTCAGATTCACGAGATCGCGGGCAGCGACGTGCTCGCCCCGGGACCCTCGCTGATGGTGGGGTTGCGACGGATCCACGACATCATCCAGGCCTTTCAAGCGAATGGTTAGAAGCGTAAGCTTTAGGCAGGCTTCGGACTCAACCCTAAAAAAGTTGGGGTCCCGGGGGGGCCGGGCTACGATTGGTCCCTCCGTGACCGACCCCCGGAGAGTCGATCGATGACCGGCCTCTTGCGCGCTCACCCCGAGCGCTTCTTCGCCGATCGCTTCGCCGTCACGCCGGGCTTGCTGGAGCGCATGCTCGGCTCGACGCTGGCCGGCCGAGCCGACGACGCCGACGTGTACCTCGAGTACCGGATCAGCGAGGAGCTGGTGCTCGAGGAAAGCGTGGTGAAGAAGGCGTCCCGCCACGTCAGCCAGGGGGCAGGCGTCCGGGCCCAGTCGGGCAGCCGTACCGGCTACGCGCACACCGATGACATCTCGGTGCGCCACCTGGAGGAGGCGGCGCGCCAGGCCCGGGCCATCGCCGCGGACTCCTCATCCTCCGCGGTGGTGGCGGTCGGCGGCGGGCGCCCGCACGATCTCTACTCGCTGGCCGAGTCGCCCATCGCCACCGGCCTGGGCGGCAAGCTCGAGCTCCTGAAATCAATCGACCAGGCCGCGCGGGCGGCCGACCCTCGCGTGCGCCAGGTCATCGTGACGCTCGCCAGCGAGGATGTCGTCGTGCTCGTCGTCACCGCCTCCGGATGGAGCGTGGGGGACATCCGACCCCTCACCCGGCTCAACGTCACCGTGATCGCCGAGGAGGGAACCAAGCGCGAGGTGGGCACGTACGGCGGCGGCGGGCGCGTGCCCTTCGACTACTACCTGGAACACGAGCGCTGGAGGCGCTTCGCCGGAGAAGCGACGCGTCAGGCCACGCTCAAGCTCCGCGCCGTGGAGACGCCGGCCGGGACCATGACGGTCGTCCTGGGCCCGGGTTGGCCGGGCATCCTGCTGCACGAGGCGATCGGCCACGGGCTGGAGGGAGACTTCAACCGCAAGGGTGTCTCGGCCTTCGCCGGTCGGCTGGGTCAGAAGGTGGCGTCCGACCTGGTCACCGTCGTCGACGACGGCACGCTTCCCAACCGGCGCGGCTCGCTGAACGTGGACGACGAGGGCACGCCGACCTCGCGCACGCTGTTGATCGACAGGGGCGTGCTCCGGGGCTACATGCAGGACAAGCTCAACGCCCGCCTGATGGGCATGGCGCCGACCGGCAACGGTCGGCGCGAGTCGTACGCCCACCCGCCCATGCCGCGCATGACGAATACCTTCATGCTGGCCGGCGAGGAGTCGCCCGAGGACATCATCGGCTCGGTCGACCACGGTCTCTATGCCGTGGCCTTCGGTGGTGGGCAGGTCGATATCACCAGCGGGAAGTTCGTCTTCTCGGCCAGCGAGGCATACCTGATCGAAGGCGGTCGGGTCACCGTCCCCGTCAAGGGAGCCACGCTGATCGGCAACGGCCCCGACGCGCTGACCCGAGTGAGTCGGGTCGGGGCTGACCTCCAGCTCGACGAGGGGATCGGCACCTGCGGCAAGGACGGGCAGTCCGTCCCGGTGGGAGTCGGCCTCCCCACCATCCGCATCGACGGGATGACCGTGGGCGGGACGCAGGTATGAGCGAGTCGATCACCGACCTGCTCGGCTCCGTTCTCGAGGGGGCCGTCAAGCGCGGCGCCACCTCGGCGGACGCCTTCCTGGTCGAGGAGCAGCACTTCAGCGCCACCGTGCGCCTGGGTGAGGTGGACACGGTGGCGCACGCCCGTGACCATCGCCTATCCCTGCGGGTGTTTTCCGGTCAGGCCTCGGCGGCGGCGTCGACCTCCGACCTGTCGCCGGCGTCGCTGGAGCGGGTGATCGAGGAGGCGACCGGCCTGGCCCGGGTCACGGCCGAGGATCCCTGCGCCGGTCTGCCCGATCCCGGCGATCTCGTCGCCAGGCTCCCGGCCCTCGACCTTCACGACGAGGACGGCCACGACCTGCTCCCCGAGGCCAAGATCGATATCGCCCGCCGGGCCGAGGCGGCCGCTCTCGCGCTCGACCCCCGGCTGACGAACTCCGACGGCGCCGAGTGCTGGGACCGCCAGGCTCGCTACGCGTACGCGACGGCGGCGGGCTTCGCCGCCGAGTATGCGACCTCCAGCTTCGGCCTCAGCGTGGCGCCCATCGCGGCCCAGGACGGCGAGATGCAGCGCGACGCCTGGTACACCATGGCCCGCAAGCGGGCTCGCCTGGACGCTCCCGAAGCGGTGGGGCGCGTGGCCGCCGCGCGCGCGCTACGGCGGCTGGGCGCGCGCAAGGTGCGGACCACGGAGGTGCCGGTGGTCTTCGACACCGAGACTGCCGCGAGCCTCGTGCGGACCATCGCTGGCGCTGCCGCCGGACCCAGTCTCTACCGCCGCGCCTCCTTCCTGTGTGACCGCCTGGGGGCGCGCATCGCTGCCCCGGCCGTCACCATCGTCGACGACGGAACGCTGCCCGGCGCGCTGGGCTCGCGCCCCTTCGACGGGGAGGGCTTGCCCACCCGGCGCACCGTCGTTGTTCGCGAGGGAGTGCTGGAGTCATACCTGCTCGACAGCTACAGCGCGCGGAAGCTGGGGCGGACCTCCACCCATCACGCGGCCCGTGACGGCAGCGGGATCACGGTGGTCCCGACGAACCTCATGCTGCTGCCGGGCCGGGCGACCCCCGAAGAGCTGATCGGCTCCGTGCCGAGCGGCCTCTACGTCACCGAGCTCATCGGCTTCGGCGTCAACGGCGTGACCGGCGACTATTCGCGGGGGGCGGCCGGCCTGTGGATCGAGAACGGCCGGCTCGCCTATCCGGTGGAGGAGATCACGATCGCGGGAAATCTCCTGGACATGCTGATGGCGATCGACGGTGTCGGCAACGACCTGGTGCTGCGGGACCGTACGGCGTCGCCCACGGTGAGGATCGCTCGTATGGTGGTCGCGGGGAACTGAGCGCGGAGGCGCGCGATGATCATCGATAGTCATTGCCACCTGCACGACGCCGCCTTCAGCGACGTCCGCGAGACGCTGAAGAAGGCCCTGGCCCACGGCGTCTGGGGTGTGGTGGCGGTGGGCTGCGACCTGGAGACGAACCAGCGGACGCTGACGGCGGCTGCGACCCTGCCCAAGGGCGTGTGGCCGGCCCTGGGCTTCCATCCCGACCGACCGCAGCTCACCGACGCCGACCTCGAGCGTCTGGAAGACCAGCTCCGCGCGCACCATTCTCGGATCGTGGCCCTGGGGGAGATCGGCCTGCCCTGGTATTGCCTGTCGACGGTGAGCGATCCGGCGTCGGTGCTGACGCAGGGGCGGCGGCGCTTCGAGCGTCTGCTCGACCTTGCCGCGCACTACGACCTGCCGGTGGCGTTGCACGCCCCCCACGGCGCGGCCGCGCTCGCCCTGGACGCCTTGAAGCGCCGGGGCCTGGAGCGCGCCGTCTTCCACTGGCACAAGGCTCCGCTGGCGGTGACGCGGGAGATCGTGGACGCCGGCTACTTCGTGTCGGTCGGGCCGGAAGTGGTGTATCGGGACCGCGACCGGGAGCTCGTGGCCGCAGTCCCGCTGGAGGCCCTGCTCGTCGAGAGCGATGCGCCCTGGCAGTACCAGGGCGAGTTCGCGGGCTTCCCCTCGGGGCCCTGGTTCGCGGCACGCGTGGCCGAGGAAGTCGCCAAGATCAAGCAGCTCCCCGTCGAAGACGTGATCGCCCGGCTGTCCAGCAACACCTGCGACCTCTTCGACCTGCTCTGGAACTGAGGGACGTCGCATCCCGCGCGAGTGGGGGAGGTTTGGAGGGGGGTGCGTCTCGCGCCCCCCTCCAAGCTAACGAATGATCGAGGAGCATCACGTCGTCCCGCTGCCCGGCGCTCGGCTCGCGCTCGCGCTGCACCTGCCCGAGGGACGTGAGCGAGTGCCCCTGGTGCTCGCCTGTCACGGCCTGCGCGCCTCCAAGGACAGCGACAAGTACCTCCGGCTGGGCGCCGAGCTGCCGGCGGCCGGACTGGCCCTGGCCCGCTTCGACTTCCGGGGCTCCGGGGGATCGACCGGATCCGAGCAGGACTCCACGATCGGCACCCGCCTCGAGGACGGGCGGGCCGTTCTCACGTACCTGGCCCTGCACCGGCGCCTCAACGGCCGCATCGGGTTACTCGGCTCGAGCCTGGGCGGCTACGTTGCCCTGCACCTGGCCGCCGAGCGGCGGGACGCGCCCGCGATCGTGACGTGGAATGCCCCCGCGAATCTCGACGAGCTGGCCGCCGCCGCGCCCGGCCGCCAGCCATCACTCGGCGACGACTTCTTGAGAGAGCTCGCAGCGGGGGTATACACCGAGGCCCCGGCCGGGGTGGTCCGGCACCTCGTCATCCAGGCCGAGGCCGATGACCTGGTGGGTGTGGAGCACGGCACGAGCCTCTTTGCCCGCGCCGGCGAGCCCTGCGACCTCGTCCTCATTCCCGGAGCCGACCACCGCCTGACCGACCCCGCCCACCGCCAGGAAGCGCTGGCGCGGAGCCTCCAGTGGCTGCTCAAATTTCTCGCCGCGTGATTCCGTGCTCCGGCTCCGCCGGGTGGCAACCCTGCAGCCTGTATGTTAGGACTGAGATGTGAGGCGCCGTGCCGTTGTCGCGGGTGCGATCTTTCTCCTCCTCGGAGGTCTCGCCTGGGCGGGTTGGGCGTGGCACCGGTCGCGGCTCAGCATCTTCACCGACGATGCCTACGTCGAAGGCGTGGTGGCACCGGTCAGCGCCAAGATCCCCGGGCAGGTCGTCGAGGTTCTCGTGAGCGACAACCAATCGGTGCCCGTCGGGCAGGTGCTGTTCCGGCTCGACGATCGGGACTGGCGGGCCAAGGCCGCGCAGGCGCGGGCCGCGGTGGCCATTGCCGAGCGTCGCTTCCAGGTGGCCAGTGCGCGTGTCGGCCACGTGCGCGAGCTGGCCGCCAGCCAGCGCACCCAGGCCCACGCCGCCACCATCCGCGCCGAGGCCGCCACCGAATCGGCCACGCGCATGGTTGAGGCCAGCCGGTCCGTCGTGGAGGCACGGCGCGCGGCGCTGGCCTCGGCCGTGGCCGAGCGCGATCGCTTGCGGGCCTTTCGCGATCGCGCCACCCGGGACCTGGAGCGCGCGCGGGAGCTCGCCGCCAAGGAGCTGGTGGCCAGGCAATTCGTCGATCACGCCGAAACCGAGGCGCACGCCGCCCAGGCCCAGCTCACCGGTGCCTACGAGCGGGTGGCCCAGGCGCAGCGAGATCTCGAGACGGCCGAGGCCGACGCCCGCATGCGCGAGGCGGGCTTCGAGCCGCAGCAGTTAGGCTTGCGGACAGCGCAGGCCCGAGCCGTCGATGCCCACGCCCAGAACCAGCAGGCCGAGGCCCTGGGCCAGGAGGTGCGGGTCCGTGAAGCCGAGCGCGACCTGGCCCAGGCGCAGCTCCGGGAAGCGGAAGCCGACCTCGCGCTGGCCCTGCTGAACCTCGAGTACACCGAGGTCCGGGCGCCCCTCGCCGGAGTGGTGACCCGCAAGGCGGTGGAAGTAGGGCAGGTGGTCCAGAGCGGGCAGCCGCTGCTCGCCCTGGTGGCGCTGCACGATGTCTGGGTGGTGGCCAACTTCAAGGAGACCCAGCTGCGTCGGGTGCGCCCGGGGATGGTGGCCGACATCGTGGTCGACACCTTTCCCGACCGGCTCTACCGAGGCACCGTGGATTCGATCAGCGCCGGCACCGGCTCGCGCTTCTCGATCCTGCCGCCCGAGAACGCGAGCGGTAACTGGGTCAAGGTCGTCCAGCGGGTGCCCATCAAGATCGTCCTGTCGTCGGGGGAAACGTCCAAGCCGCATACCCTGCGCGCCGGCATGTCGGTGGCGGTCACGATCCACTTCCAGTGAGGTGTAGCGCCACCCCCGCGGCGCGTCGACGGACTACGCGACCGCGAGGGCCAGGATGGCGGCGGCCAGGATCAACCGGTAGATCACGAACGGCCGGAGCGACCGCCGCCTGAGATAGGTCACCAGAAACCACACGGCGAGCCACCCGCTCACGAGCGCAGCCAGGATCGCGGCGACCAGCGGCCCGGTTTCCCCCGGCGGCAGTCCCATGCGGAAGAGCTGGACCGTCTTGACCAGGCCGGCCGCCGCCGTGATGGGAATCCCGAGCAGGAAGGCGAATCGCGCGGCGGTCGCCCGGTCAAGACGACCGAGGAGTCCGGCCGTGATGGTGATTCCCGATCGCGAGGTGCCGGGCACCAGGGCCAGCGCCTGCGCACAGCCGATCGCGAACGCCGTCCCCACGGCCACGCGCTCCAACGGCTCGCCCGCCGGCGGTGGGGATGCGGCCCGGCGGTCGGCAAACTCCATCACGAGGGCCCAGAAGGCCGTGGTGGCCGCGACCACCAGCGGGGATCGCAGATGGCTCTCGATGAGCCGGTCGAAGGCCAGGCCGGCCAGCCCCGCCGGCACCGTGGCCAACACGAGGGCGAAGGCCAGACGCCGAGAGAGGGTCCCGGAAAGCAGCGCCAGCAACTCGCGGCGGAAGTAGGCGAGCAGCGCGCCCAGCGTGCCGAGGTGGACCGCGGCGTCGACGGCAAGCCCCTGATCCGGCCAGCCCAGCACCCTGGGCACGAGGATGAGATGGCCGGACGAGGAGACGGGCAGGAACTCGGTCAAGCCCTGGACGATCCCGAGCACCGCGGCCTGGGTGTAGTCCATGGGCGCGTCATTCTAGCATCGCGGCGCCGGCCGGCCGGGGCCGGGCGCATCGACAGCCCCGGGGACCGCGGCGTAGAATCCCCGCAGCATGGCGAAGACCGCCGCCATCGTGCTGATCGGCAACGAGATCCTCTCGGGCAAGATCGCCGATGCCAACGCGCCGTATCTGTGTCGTGAGCTTCGCGAGCTCGGCGTGGACGTCCGCCGGGTCAGCGTCGTCCCCGATGAGGTCGAGGTCATCGCCGCTGAGCTCGCCGCGTGCGCGCGGGCCTGGGATATCGTCTTCACGTCCGGGGGGGTGGGCCCGACCCACGACGATGTGACGATGGAGGGCGTGGCCCGGGCCCTGGGCGTTCCGGTCGTCCGACACCCCCAGCTGGTGGAGCTGCTCCGGCGCTACTACGGTGATCGCCTGACCGAGACCCACCTCAAGATGGCTGAGGTCCCGCAGGGCGCCGAGCTGGTCGGTGGCGAGACGCTGCGCTTCCCGACCATCGTGGCCGGCAATGTCTACATCCTGCCCGGGGTGCCGGAGATCTTCCGGCAGAAGTTCGCCGCCGTTCGCGAGCGGTTCCGGGACGAGCCCTACCATCTCAAGAACGTCTTCGTCAGCATCGGGGAGTCCACGCTGGCCGATCACCTGAACGCCCTGCTCCGCGATTTCCCGGCCTTGTTGCTCGGCTCCTATCCGGAGTTCGCCAACCCCGAGTATCGGGTCAAAGTCACTCTGGAATCGCGGGACCCTGGGTATCTGGCCGATGCCCTGGGCGCGCTGCTGGCCCACCTGCCGCCCGCCGCAGTGGTGAGGGTCACGTGAGCGTCGCCGCCGTGACGCGCCCCAAGGTCGTGGTCGTGATGCCTGCCTACAACGCCGGCCGCACGCTGCGCATGACCTACGAGGAGCTGCCCAAGGAGAGCGTGAGCACGGTGATCCTCGTCGACGACGGCTCCACCGACGCCACGCTGCAGATCGCCCGCGAGCTGGGAATCGAGATCTTCGTGCACAACCGGAACTACGGCTACGGGGCCAACCAGAAGACGTGCTACACGGAGGCGCTGCGCCAGGGGGCGGATATCGTGGTGATGGTCCACCCCGACTACCAGTACGACCCGACGCTGGTTCCGCAGATCATCGCCCCTATCGTGGACGGGCGGGCCGACGTCGTGCTTGGCTCCCGGCTCAAGAGCGGCTCGGCCCTCGCCCAGGGCATGCCCTGGTGGAAGTACGCGGCGAACCGCTTCCTGACGGCGGTGGAGAACCGCTCGTTCGGCCTCGCGCTGAGCGAGTACCACACCGGCTACCGCGCCTTCCGCCGCGAGGTGCTGGAAACCGTGAACTTCCTCTTGAACTCCGACAGCTTCGTCTTCGATCAGGAGATCATCGGGCAAGTCGTGGCAGCGGGATTCCGGATCACGGAGATCGCCGTGCCCACCCGATACTTCCCGGCGGCGTCCTCGGCCGGGCTGCTGGTCTCCAGCGTCTATGGCTTCCGGGTCCTGACGATGCTCTTCTGGTTCGTGCTCCATCGCCGCGGCATTCGCCGCTCACGCCGCTTCGACAGCCTGCGGGCCCGCTACACGCGCCTGGCCTGACCCCTCGCGCCTCCGGTCAGGGCGAAGTGCCCCGGCCGAGCACATGAGAGGCGTGGTGATAGACCAAGAGCCAGCCCTCCGCGCTGTGCTCGAAGATGTTGGTGGCCAGGACGGCGGTCACTGTGACCCGGCCGGCGACCTGGGACAGGATGTTCTCGGTGCACGTGACCCACGCCAGCTCGCCCTGCACCGCGACCCGCACGTCGGCGAGGGTCGATTGGCCTCGTCCACGGCGGCCAGGGATCGCTCATGACGAGGGACAGCCCACCACGATCTCGTCCCCCGCACGGCGCAGCGGCAGGGGAGTGAGCGCATCGCCCGCGCAGGGCCCCCCCGTGCAGCGGCCGCTAGCAGGCTCGAAGAGCGCCCCGTGGGTGGAGCACACCAGGGTGCGCCCGTCCTCGCTCAAGAACTCGTTGGGCCAGAGATCGAGCGGCGTGCCCACGTGGGGACAGCGGTTCAGGTACGCGCAGTGGCCGCCGTCGTGACCGACGACGAACCCGTCCACCGTCCGCGCGCCGCACCGCAAGCTGAACTTGGCCGTGCGGCCGGGCGGCAGGTCGGCGACCCTGCAGCGCCACTCGGACGTGGCGGCCATGGGCGGCATGTTACCATTCCTGCTTGTGCTTGCGATCGACGCGCGGGGGGTGGTGAAGAAGTTCCAGTCCGGCCTGCTGCGTCGGCGCGAGGTCACGGCCCTGCGGGGCGTATCGCTGAGCGTGCCTCGCGGCGCCATCGTGGGGATCCTGGGGCCGAACGGGGCGGGCAAGACGACGCTGCTCTCCATCCTGGCCACCCTCCTCACCCCCGATGCCGGGACGGTAACGGTGCTGGGGCACGACGTGGTACGCGAGGCCGGCCGGCTCCGTCGACGTCTCAACATGGCCAGCGGGCGTCCGTCGTTCCTGTGGAGCCTGCGAGTCGGCGAGATCATCGCCTTCTACGGACGGCTCTACGGGCTGTACGGGGCGCGCCTTCGTCGCCAGGTGGAGACGCTGCTGGAGGTGTGCGAGCTCGTGCCCTACCGCCGGGCTCCCTACAACGAGCTCAGCACCGGGCTCAAGCAGCGGCTGGCCCTGGCCAAGGCCCTCGTCAACGAGCCCGAGCTGCTCTTCCTGGACGAGCCCACGCTCGGCCTCGATCCCGACATCTCGGTCCGGATGCGAGAGCACATCGCCTCCCTGCGCCGGGATCGCGGTATCACCATCGTCCTCACGACCCACTACATGCGGGAGGCCGAGCAGCTCTGCGATGAGATCGCCTTCATCAAGGCCGGTCTCATCCTGGCCCGGGGCACCTCCGGGGAGCTCAAGCGTCAGATCCGCATTGGCGACGTCGTCGCCCTGAAGCTCGACCCCCCGCTGGTGGCCTGGTTGGCTGAAGCCCCCGGCGTGCTCCGCTGTGCCCAGGTCGACGACTGGACGGAGTGCACGGTGGACGACGCCGAGAAGCGGTTGCCCGAGCTGCTGCGCGTCTTGCACGGCGAAGGGGTGCTGATCCGGAACCTCCAGGTGCGCGAGCCGGAGCTAGAAGAGGTCTTCGTTGAACTGGCGCGCTGAGGCGATCGCCGTCTGGGCGTTCGTGGTCCGGAATTTCCTGATGGGCACCCGCAACGTCTTCTTCTTCTTCGAGCTGCTGTTCTGGCCCACGGTGGGGGTGCTGTCCATCGGGCTGATGTCCCGCTTCCTGGAGCTTCGCGACGACGCCACGGCCTTCATCCTCATCGGCACCCTGGCCCTGTCGGTGGTGCAGGTCTGCGAGCTCGAAGTGGCCTACGTGGTGCTGTTCGACGTGTGGTCGAAGTCGGTCAAGCACCAGTTCCTGGCCCCCATCGGGATTCGACACCTGACCCTGGGGGCCTGGGTGGTGGGCGTGGTCCGCGGGGTGGTGATCTTCGCGGTGCTCGGGCTCCTGGGATGGTGGGCCTTCGGCTTCAACGTGCTGGCGGCGGGACTGCTGCCGCTGGTCACCTTCCTGCTCGGCTGTCTCCTCAGCGCCTGGATCGTGGGTGTGCTCGTGTGCGCGCTGATCACGCTCTTTGGCAACCGGGCCGAGGCCTTCGCCTGGGCCAGTGTAAACTTCGTCCTGGTGCTGGCCGGCATCTACTATCCCATCTCGGTGCTGCCGGCGCCGGCGGCGGCGGTGGCAGCGGCGATCCCGCTCACGCACTTCCTGGACGCCTACCGCGCGCACTTCGGATTCGCTTCCGAGTTTCGGGCGCCGGTGGCCACCGGGCTGGCCCTGTCCATCGTCTACGCGACCCTGGCCCACGCGCTGTTCCTGGGCGCCGTCCAGCGCGCCCGACGCACCGGCTTGCTCCTCAAGATGTCAGAATAGTGACGCTCGATCCGGTCGGTTCGGCGGCGGTCCGGGGCTTGGGGGCTCCCTCGTTATCGCTTCAGGAACTTTCTCACGCTGTCGGCAATACCGGTGGCGTCGAGGCCATGCCGGGCGTAGAGCCCCTGCGGGTCGCCGGATTCACCGAACCCGCGAACGCCGAGCCGCAGGACCGGCGTGAGCAGCGCTTCGCTCAGGACCTCGGCAACCGCGCTGCCGAGGCCACCGGCGATGGCGTGGTCCTCCACCGTGACCACGTGGCCGGTACGGCCGGCCGAGGCCAGCAGAAGCTCCTGGTCGACCGGCTTGATCGTGGAGGCGTTGATGACCTCGGCGGAAATCCCCACGGCCGCGAGCGCCGTGGCCGCCTGCAGGCAGTTGAAGAGCGGGCCGCCGGAGCCGACGATGGTGACGTCCGGCCCGGGCCGTAGCACGCGCCAGCGTCCCAGCTCGAACCGGTAGCCGGGCGGGCAAACAGGCTCGACGTTCTGTCGGGTGAGACGCAGGTAGAGAGGGCCGTCGTGCTCGACCGCGTAGGCCACTGCCTGCTTCGTCTCGAGCTCGTCGGCGGGCTGGACGATGGGAATGTTGGGCAGAGCCCGCAGGCAGGCGATGTCCTCCAGGCCCATCTGGCTGTAGCCATCTTCCCCGATGGCGATGCCGGCATGCGTGCCGACGAGCTTCACGTTGGCGCCGGTGTAGGCGACCGACATCCGGATCGTCTCGAAGCGGCCGACCACGAAGCAGGCGAATGAGCAGACAAAGGGAATCCAGCCCGCCAGGGCCAGGCCGGCTCCCACCCCGACCATGTTCTGCTCGGCGATGCCCAGGTTGAAGGCGCGCTGCGGGTGCTTCTTGGCGAAGCCCGCCGTCATGGTGGACTTCGACAGGTCGGCATCCAGCGTCACGATACGCTCATGGTGCTCGGCCAGCTCGAGCAGGGCTTCGCCGAACGCGGCACGGGTGGCCTTGGCGGGCATGCCGATCATTACCTCCGTTCCAGCGCGCGGAGCTCGTCGGCGAGGGCCCGCGTGGCCGCGTCCCGGACCAGGTGCTCGGCCCAGGCGGGCTCGGGCACGCCCAGGATCTCCCGGATGGCGGCGATGGCCTCGGCCGGCTTCGGCGCCTTGCCGTGCCACTCGGGGTTGTTCTCCATGAACGAGACGCCTTTGCCTTTGACGGTGTGGGCCACGATGCAGCAGGGCTTGCCCGCGGCTTCGGCCTGGTCGAGGGCCCGGTCGATCTCGGCGATCTTGTGGCCGTCGATCTCGAAGACGGGCCAGCCGAAGGCCTGCCATTTGGCGGCCAGCGGCTCCACGTCCCGGATTTTCGCCACGAAGTCATCGAGCTGGATCTTGTTGTAGTCGAGGATGACCGTCAGATTGCCGAGCGACACCGCCGGTTGGCCGAGCTGGGGCGCGGCCATGGCCGCCTCCCACACCTGGCCTTCCTGGATCTCGCCATCGCCCAGGATGCAGTAGACGCGCGCCGAGGAGCGCGCCAGACGTAAGCCCAGGGCCAGGCCGACCGCGATGGACAGCCCCTGGCCCAGCGAGCCAGTGGCCGCCTCGATCCCCGGCAGCAGCGTGCGGTCGGGATGCCCCTGCAGCGGGCTACCCAGCTTGCGTAGCGTGATCAGGCGCTCCTCGGGGAAGTACCCGCTGCGCGCCATCGCCGCGTAGAGGGCGGGCACCGCATGCCCCTTGGAGAGGACCAGCCGGTCGCGATCCGGCCAATCCGGCCGCCGCGGGTCGTGGCGCATGCGGCCGAACAGCAGGGTAGTGACGATGTCGATCACGGAGAGTGAGCCGCCCGGATGCCCGGAGCCGGCATGGGCCAGCATCCGAACGATCTGCACCCGGCAGTCGCGGGAGATCGTTTCCAATCGGGCCAGGTCGGCCATCAGCTCAGCTCCTCCATGAACCCCGCGATCGCTTCCAGGTGGACGGACCGCACGGCAATCTCCGGGGCGTACACGACCTCGTCGGCCGCCCAGACGATGGTGCCCTTGACGTCGTCGCTCAGGCCGATGACGTTGTTCAGCACGTTGCCGATGTTGTCGTTGATCCGCACCGTGTTGGGACGGAGCGGCTCCGCGATGCGGCCGTCGCGGATGATATACGAATCGCCGACAACGGTGCAGGTGAAATCGCCGGCAGACAGGCCGTTGATCGGATAGGTGTACCAGATGCGCCCGATGTAGAGCCCGTCCTTCACCCGTCGGACCAGCTCGGACGCGCGCAGGGTCTCGTTGCCTTCCACCACCACGTTGGAGGCAGCGATGGAAGGTTGATTGTCGAACTGACGCCCGCCACCATCGCCGAAGCGAAACCCGTTGCGGGGAGCCAGCGCGGCGGCGGCGGTGGGGCCGCTGGCGCCCAGCTTGGTGGCCACCGCGGGATCGCGAAGCAGCCGCTGCGCCTCGTACCAGTTGCTGAGACAGCCCACCAGGACACCATCACGAATGAGGTCGGTGCGGGCGGTGGGCAGCCCTTCGCACGTGATGCCCTTGGAGCCCATGAGACCGGGCCGGGCGCCGTGGTCGTAGACGGTGAGGAGTGGCGAAGCGACCCGCCGACCCAGTTTGCCGAGAAACGGCGTGCTGGAGGCGTAGAAGGCGCTCGCTGTGCAGGCCGGCACCACCAGGTTGTTCAGCAAGTCGGCGACCGGCTGGCGGCCCAGAATCACGGTGTACTCGCCGGAGGGGACGCGACGGCCGCCCACCGCCGCGATGGCGCGCTGGGCGGCCTCCACGCCGGCCTCATCGGTGAAGTGGTCGAGGCGCGTGCCCGTGGACCAGCCCGAGCCCTTGGCCTGCTGGCCCTCCACCATGGCGGTGACGAACGCGGTGATCAGCGTGGATTCGTCGGTCTGGGGCTCGGCCATGTGCGTGGAGGCAATGGCCATGCGCTCCTGGAGGACGGTGGCGTCGCCACCCAGGATGAGGCCCAGGGCGGCCAGGCCCGACTCGCTGCCCGCCAGCTCGGCCAGGCGCGAAGAGGGCAGGAAGGTCGACAGCGCACCACGCACGACTGCCCAGCCGGCCTCGACCAGACGAACGTCGTCAAGGGCCATGAGCTGCGGGTCGTGATAGTCGAAGAGCGTTCGCGCCTCCGCGCCCGGCCGTGGCAGCGACACGAACTCGGGATCCCGGACGGCGGCTGCCCGAGCCTTGGCGAACGCTCGCTCTGCCCCGCGCAGGGAGAGGTCGGCCGGCTCGGCGCCAAAGCCCAGCCGCGGCCCGTCGGGCCCGTCGAACACGACCTGGAGGCCGAGGCCGCATGACTCCGAGGATTTCGGCTCCTCCACCCCGTTGCAGGGAATGTGGGAGGTGTAGCAGAGGCGCGTGAGCAGGGCGGCGTTGGCCGAGGCGAACGCTTCGACCTCGCGCACGCCGGCCTGGGCCCGGGCAAACTCCAGCGCGGTCCCCACGGCGCGGGCCAGCGCGGCCGTGCCGATCACGGACGCTTCCCCGTGGTGGGATAGCCCTTCTGCACCCAGCCGGGCAATCCCTCGTCCAGGACCTTGTGGTTACGCCAGCCTCGCGCGTACAGGATGTCGCTGGCCCCCCGGGACAGCGCGTGAGGGCACGTTCAATAGAAGACCACGAGCTGGTTCTTGGGGATCTCGCGACTACGCTCGGGCACGCTACGCAGGGGCATCGAGCGCGCGCCGGTGATGTGCCGCTCGTCGTATTCGGGCCGGGTGCGCACGTCGATGATGACCACCGGGCCACCACCGTCCACCACCTTCTTGAGCTCGTCCACGGTGATGAAGGCGACGGGGTAGTCGGGTGGCGACGCCGGCGCCGCCGCGCCCAGGAGCAGGGCGGCGGCGGCCAGGAAGGCCAGGGCCGCCCGCACCTCAGCCTCCCACGACGCGGGCGCGGCTGCGCAGGGTCGGGCCGCCGTTGCCGAGCTTCTTGGTCTGCATGGGCTGCCCCTTGCCGCAGTTGGGAATCGGATAGAGCAGGAAATCGCGGCCGACGGCGTCCACGTTCATCAGATAGTCACGGCTGTCGGAGGCGATGCCGCCATCCCGGTACAGACGACCGAGCTCGCCGTTGCGGATCTCGTAGACCGAGCGAGCCGAGATGCGGAAGTTCTCACGGCTCTCCGCGATGGAGGGCGTGCGATGGCCGACGAGATAATAGCCGCGGTCGATCTCGGCGACGATGTCGCGGGGATCGCGATCACCGCCGGCGAAGACGGTGTTGGACATGCGGATCAGCGGGACGAGAGCGGCTTCGGTGGCCTTGTAGTGGCCGTTGGGCGCGCCCCCGAAGATGGCCGCCGTCTGGCGGCTGTTCATGAAGCCCGTGAAGATGCCCCGCTCGATGTGCACGACCCGCCGGGCCGGCGTGCCCTCGTGGTCATAGCGGTAGTGACCGTAGCCTGGCAGCGCCGGGTCGGAGTAGGCCGTGACCAGCGGCGAGGCCACCGGCTTGCCGAGCTGATGTTCGTCGAGCGTGCGCAAGAGCCAGGACCGGCCGGCGTAGGCGGTCTCCATCTTGAGGGCCCGGTCGAGCTCCACGGGGTGGCCCACGATCTCGTGCGAGACAAGCGTGTTGTAGTGGGGATCGGTAACCACGACGACCTCGCCATCGGAGGTCGGCAACGGGGGCGCCGCGGCCAGCGCCGCCGCCTCCCGGGCCAGGGTCAGGACGAAGTCCCGCAGTGGGGGAAAGCGCATCAGGGGCTCGGCCACGCCGCGGGTCACAACCTCCCAACCGCGCTGGTGCCCCATGACGTCGTAGAGGTCCTGGCTCACCGTTCCCTCCCCGGCCACCACCGCGCAGCCGCCCTGGGTGAGGGCGAAGGCCTGGTCGATGAGCGCGCCTTCTGATGAGGCAAAGAGCTCGCGAGAGAGCTGGGTCAGGACACCCACGTAGTTGTACTGGATCCGGGTGTGGGCCGCGGCCACCTCGCGGGAGAGCTCGGTGGCCAGGCGGATCATGTCGGGGAGCGGCACCGTGCGGGGATCCACCTCATACACCGCGGGCACGGTGTCCACACACACAGCGGTGGGGTGCAACCGGGTGTCCACCAGGGCCTCGCCGAGGGCCCCGTACTTGTCCCGGGCCTCGGCCTTCATCTCGGCGTTCGCAGAGGCCCGGCGCCAGGCCCGCTCGATGGCCTCACGAATGATCGTCTCGAGCCGGGGAACGTCGGCTACCCCCAGGGTCATCCCGATATAGCCGGCCGCCACCGACCGCTCGCCGCCCAGGACGCGGACGCCCAGGGAGAGCGCGTAATCGTCTCCGGAGAACCGGCTGGCTCCGTTCTCCGCGGCGGCCGCCTTCGCCTCCACGGCCTCGATGCGGAGATCGGCGTAGGTCAGATGGCGAAGCCGACGGGCGCTGTCACGGAGCAGGTCGCGGACCATCGGCTTGAGGTCCTCGACGAGCTCCACCGAGACCCGGGCTGCGGTCATGCCTCCGATCCCAGGGGCTCGACCAGAACCTCTTCGCCGGCAGCCACGTCGCTCCGCTCCTCCTCTAACACGATGAGGCAGTTGCCCGCGACCATCGAGCTCAAGATGCCCGACCCTTGCGGGCCGGTGGTCCGCACACGCCAGCCGCCGCCCTCGAAGGTGAGGATGCCGCGCTTGAACTCCCGCCGGCCCTGCTTCTTGCGCATCGGCTCCACAGCCCGCGCCGACCACAGCTCGGGCAGAATGCGGCGCCGGCCGGCCAGCGCATAGAGGGCGGGTCGGGCAAAGAGCAGGAAGGCCAGCATGGAGGCCACGGGATTGCCCGGTAACCCGAAGAAGTGCGCCGCGCCGATGCGGCCCACCGCCAGCGGTCGTCCCGGCTGCATGGCGACCTGCCAGAAGTCGATGCCGCCGACTTCGGTGAGGACCTCCTTGACGAGATCGTAGGCGCCGACCGACACGCCCCCCGAGCTGACCACGACGTCGGCGATGCCGGCGGCCTGCTCCAGGCGCGCCCGCAGCACCTCGCGGCGGTCGGGCACGATGCCGAGGTCGGTCACCACGGCCCCGCACTGCTCGGCCAGCCCCCGCAGCGCCGATCGATTCGCATCGTAGATCTGGCCCGGCTTGCGGGGAGCGCCCGGCTCGGCGACTTCGTCGCCCGTCGAGAGCAGGGCCACGCGGGGGCGCTGGGTCACGAGAATCTGAGCGTAGCCCAGCGAAGCGATGAGCCCGACCTCTTGCGGTCGCAGGACGCTGCCCGCTTCGATCACGACACTGCCACTCGGCACGTCCTCACCGCGGAGGCGGACGTTGAGACCCTTGGCCATCGGCGGTACGCGCAGGCGGTCACCGGTACGCTCGACGTTCTCCTGGGGATAGACGGTGTCGGCCCCCGCCGGCATCGGCGCCCCGGTCATGATGCGGATCGCCTGGCCGGGGCGGAGCGCGCCGGCAAAGACGCCGCCCGCGGGCAGGTCGCCCACGACCGTGAGCTCGCGCGTGCCGCTGGCCGGAATGTCGGCGCTCGACACGGCGTATCCGTCCACCGCCGAGTTGTCGGTGGGAGGAACGTCGAACGAGGCCCGGATCGACTCCCACAGAACGCGGCCACGTGCGTCGGCGAGGGACAGCAGCTCGGGGGCGGTGCGTTCGCTGACCTGGGCAAGGATGCGAGTTTGCCCATCCCGCACCGAAATCATGCGGCTATTATACACGCCGTGAGCGAGCTGCCCGGGAGCCGCACGCCTCCGGCCGGATTCTGGATTCGCGCCGGCGCGCTGCTCATCGACGTGCTGCTGTGGTCGGTCGTCCGCCTCTCGCTGGACGTCGTGGCCGGCCGTTTGTGGCGACAGGAGATGGAGGGCTCGCCCTTCTTTCAGGGGCTGCTCGGCCTCTTCACCCTGCTCTTCGCCGCCCTCTACACCGCCGTGCTGCACGCGCTGGACGGGCAGACGCTGGGCAAGCTCGTCGTCGGCGCGCGGGTGGTGGGCGTGGACGGCGAGCGGCTCTCGTTCGGCGCCGCGCTGTTGCGCTGCCTGGCCCTGGGGTGCTCGTTCGCGCCCCTGGGGCTGGGCTTCGTCATGGCCGGGCTTCGCCGCGACAAGCGCGCCCTGCACGATCTCATCGCGGGCAGCCGGGTCGAGCGCATCCCGGGCCGCCGGGCCGGGCGGTCGGCCCCGACCGGAGTCGGTGCGTCTGCTGCCGCGGGATTGCCGTGATCCCCACGCTGCCCTTGCCGGCCCGCAATCGTCTGGCCCGGGCGATCCTCGACGCGTTGCACGACCCCGAGGCCCGGCGAGCGTTGCAGGCTCTGGCTGCCGGCGCCGCCGCCGAACGCTGGCTCGATCCCGCACCGGCCACGGCGACCGCCTTGCTCCGCCTGAGGGCGGAGCGGGCCGTGGAGGCCATCGCCTGCCTGCCTCCGGCCGCGCCCGATCCGCCGCTGGCCGAGGCGCTGGGGCAGGCGGCGGCGCTGTTCGACGCCGGCCTCGGCTTTGAGGTCCACGAGCTCCTCGAGCACCACTGGGCTCGCGCCGGCGGTGACCAGCGAAACGCCCTGCAGGGCCTGATCCAGATCGCGGTGGGCTACCAGCACCTGGCGAACGGCAATCTGCCCGGCGCTCAGGCCCTCCTGGAGGAGGGCAGCGCGCGAGCCCGGGGGCACCGTCTGGCCGGGGTGGACCTCGACGCCTTCGCCCGTGCCGTTGCTGACGCAACCCGCCGTCCAGGAGGCCCGGCCCCCGACAGCCAGCCACCCGGGTTTCCCCGCCCGAAGCGACCTTGACAGGCGTTGCCTCCTGTCACTACTCTTGACCCACGGGATCGGGACAGGGGGTAGGGCACCCTTAGCGCGCCGCTGTTTCGAGGGCAGGAGGTTCGGGCGATGCCCGCAAAGCTCTTCGTCGGCAACCTCTCCTTCCAGGCCACGGAAGAGGATCTCCGTGAGCTCTTCGCCCAGGCCGGCACTGTGGAGACCGTCCGGATCATCACGGATCAGTTCACCGGGCGGCCCCGTGGGTTCGGCTTCGTCGAGATGGCCACGAAGGAGGAAGCGACCAAGGCGATCGAGATGTTGAACGGCCGTCTCTTCCGTGACCGCAACCTGGTTGTCGACGAGGCTCGCCCGCAGCCACAGCGGGGCCCCGGCGGCGGCGGCGGGGAGCGGGGACCGCGCGGTCCGCGGTCCGGCGGTGGTGGCGGCGGGCAGGGCGGCGGCTGGCGACGCTGACGTCGTCACCGTAGTCGGGCAGGCTCAGAAGAGCGTGAGTTGCGCCGAGGGCTCCGCCTCCTCCGTGCGGGGTGGTCGAAGGCCCTCGTAGTCGACGAACGCGCGGAAGCGGTCCCAGATCTCCTGGACCTTGGCCTGGTAGAACTCCGTATTCTCGTCGGGCCGCGTCGCGTCCCAGGCGCTCAACAGACGCGCGCACTCGTTGACGGCGACATGGGCGCCCCGTCCGGCCACGTAGTAGGAGACCTGATCACCGGGCTGCCAGGCCCGTCCCGAGCTCGCCGCCAGCTCGTAGGCGGCCGAAGGGTTTCGCGCTCCCGCCTGCAATCGCTCCCGGTAGCTCTCCAGGGTCTCGCCCAGGGTTTCCGTGCGTGCGAACAGCCGGGCCGGGACACGGCGGCCGGCGAAGTCCGTCGTCCAGCGGTCCACCGCAGGCTTCACATCGGCCGCCCGCCCGGTGAGCAGAAGCCCGACGATTTCCTCGATGAGCTGGCGCTGAAAGGGCTCCAGACCCCGGGAGCGAAAGGCTGAGCCCCTGAGACTTACTCGGCCCTGCTCGTCGAGAAGCGCATAGGTCTTGAGCTTGTAACTCAGCATCGCCCGGTAGCGGCCATCCAGCTCCAGCTGAATTCCCGCCGGCAGTCCCCTTCCGATGCGATCGACGAGGTGGTCATCGTTCTCGGCGCCATGGCCCGCGGGCGGCACGAAGTAGACACCGTCGGTGTCGGCCTCGAGGACGGTCGCGCCGAGCGCGCCAAGCTCCTCGATGAGCGCGCCCACGACGGCCCGGCCCTCGGCGGTGACGCGATCGGCGGCGACATAGTCGTTGAAGTGACCGCCGCCGAAGGCCAGGTAACCGTAGAAGGCGTTGATCAAGAGCTTGAAGGCCTGCTGCAGGGCGCCGAGGTGCGCGCGCTCGGCGCCGGCCGCCTCCCGGGCCTGGCGCTTGGCCTCCACCCGGAAGTCACGCAGCCGCCGCAGCAGCTCCAGAAAGACTCCGAGCTCGTCACTGGCCGGCGCGATGCGTCGGACCAGCATGAGCGACGGATAGAGGGAGGTGACGTCGACGTGGAGCACGGGCCGGGCCACACCTTGCTGGAAGAGCGCGACCAGGGCCCCGCCGACGGGGGCACCGGGGCGGGGCAGGGGGATCGCCTGGCGCTGATGCAGGTACTCGCGCAGCATGAGGGCGTCGATCTTGGCCGCCGCTCCGCGCAGGGTGGTGGACTGGAAGTCGAAGGGTACGATCTGAGCCTGAGCGAAGTACGGAGGTGAGAGGATCGCCGACACGCCGAGGGTTTCAACCGCGTCGTCGAGCGCGTAGGCCATGAGACGGTCGGGGCGCTCGACGAACTCGCGTGAGATCGTCGCCGGATCGACGTAGGTGCGCTCCGGGGCGGCCACGCCCAGATGGCGCGCGATCTCCTTCAGGCCGAATGAGGGCAGGTCGCGGGCACCGATGTCGTGAAGCTGGGCCAGGACCCAGGTGTCCACGATGTGGCGCCCCGCCGCCTCGTAGCGCCGATAGGCGATGGTGCGCTCGGCGATCTGCAAGCGGGAGGGACGGCCGGCCAGGGGGCTGCCATCGCGGCCCCACGCCAGGGTGAGCCCGAACCGGCGGCTTCGCATCTCCAGATACTCGAGATCGAAGCGGAAGATGTTGTGCCCCTCGATGACATCGGGATCGCGCTCCTGGATCAGCCGCCCGCACTCCTCGAGCAACTCCCGCTCGTCCATGCGGTCGCCCCGGATGACATGGCGGAAGCCCGCGCTGTCGGCGAGCGCCACCGCGATCACGCGGTCGGTGGGCCGGCTCGCGCTGGGAAACTCGAAACCCTCGCCGGTGACCACCTCGATATCGAGGGCCAGCCGCCGGAGGTCAGCGAAGCCAAGGCCGCCGAAGAAGGTTCGCCCGCTCAGCAAGAGGTACTGGTGCACGGGATCGGGGAGGAACCGATATGGCGCCGACGGTGCGTTCGCCGCCAGTCCGGAACGCTCCCGGTACGAGTCGCGGGCGGCTAGCGCATCGCTCCAGGTCCGATAGTGGACCAGCCACCTCAGCGCGCCGGCGCCGGCCAGCGGCTGCACCGCCACCAGGCCCGATGCCGCGCGGGCCAGGTCGGGCTCCGCCACCAGCAGGAAGGGAGAGAACGCCACCACGTCGCAGATGGTGGTACCGGCGTGACGGCGCCACACGTGCATGGCGGCGCCCCCCGCAGCCAGGTGACAGGCCACGATGCCCCCTGTCGGATCCCATCCGAACAGGAGCGGCGCCCGCTCGAGGGTCAGCAGCGCGAGGCCAGGGTGTGGAGGGGACAGAGGCGAACAGCCTCGCTCACGCCACGCATTCTACGCGGGGCCCGATGTATCCTCAACGCCATGGTTCGCTTGGTCGCCGGGGTGCTGGCGGTATGTGGCCTGCTGGCGGGCTGCGCCGCCCAGGGGGTGCGCTTCATCAACGCCAGCCCGGTGGCACCCCGGCCGGTGCCGGCGTGGTTCTGGCGCCCGGCTGGCGAGGGTCCATTCCCGGCGGTGATGCTCCTGCACGGCTGCCACGGTGTGAGCCCATCGACGCAGGCGTGGGGCCGCTGGTTCCGTGACCGCGGGTACATCGCCCTCGTCGTGGATAGCTGGGCGGCGCGGGGCATGCAAGAGGGCTGCTCGCCCACCTCTCTGGACCTGCCGAGCGCCGAGCGATTCGACGATGCCATCGGGGCGCTAGGGTGGCTGCATCGCCAACGGGAGGTGGACCGCGAGCGCATCGGGGTTGTGGGCTGGTCCAACGGAGGGGTATTCGCCATGTCCCTCGTCAACGGGCCGAGCCACGAGCGGGCCCGCCGACGCGGGGTGGCCCTGCCCGAGCCCGGGGTGAGGGCCGCGGTGGCCTTCTACCCGGGTGGCTGCGAGTCGCTCGTGCACGAGCTGGCCGTCCGCCCGCTGCTCGTCCTCATGGGCGATGCTGACGACTGGACGGCGCCGGGACCCTGTCAGGAGATGGTGACGGCGATGCGCGGTCGTGGCGCCGACGTCTCGATCGTCCTGTATCCGGGCGCCGTCCACTACTTCGACGTCGAGGGCCAGCTCCGCGCGTACCTGCCGGACGTCGCCAACCAGAACCAGCCGGGGGGGTGCTGCGGCGCTACCGTCGCCTACGATGCGACGGCAGACACCGACGCCCGCCGACGCGTCGCCGAGTTCTTCGGCTATCATCTTCGTCCACAGTCGGGACGCTGACCGGGCGCGCGAGGAACCGCCACGGGTGATTGCGGCGGGCATGGGCGTGGCGAAGCCCGGGTGCCCATGCCCTGTACAAAGGAGATGGAATGGATCTCGGACTCAAGGACAGGGTGGCTCTGGTGACGGCGGCCAGCAAAGGCATGGGCCGGGCCTGTGCGCTCGGCTTCGCGGCCGAAGGGGCAAAGGTCGTGATGTGCGCACGGCGCGAACCCGAGCTTCGCGCGGCTGCCGAGGAAGTACGGACGCAGACGGGGGCTCAGGTGCAAGCGGTCGTGGCCGACGTCACCAAGGCCGCCGACGTGAAGGCCCTGGTGGCCCGCACCCGCGAGCTGTACGGCGGGATCGACGTGCTGGTGGCCAATTGCGGTGGGCCGCCTCGCGGGGGGCTGGCCGAGATGACCGACGAGCAATGGTACGGCGCCTTCGAGGTCTCTCTCCTCTCGGTGGTGCGGCTGATTCGCGAGGTGGTGCCCTCGATGCGGGAGCGGCGGTGGGGCCGCATCCTCACGATCCAGTCGGTCTCGGTCAAGCAGCCGGTGGAAGGTCTGCTCCTGTCGAACGCCATACGGCCCGGTGTGGCCGGGCTGGTCAAAACCCTGGCCCCGGACCTGGGCAAGGACAACATCACCATCAACGTCGTGTGTCCCGGTCGGATCATGACCGAGCGCTTCCTGAGTGGGGCCCGGCAGTCCGGGCTGCCCACCGACGCCTACGTGGCCCGCTCCAGCACCGAGATCCCCCTCCAGCGCATCGGCACGCCGGAGGAATTCGCCAACGTCCTGGTCTTCCTGGCCTCTGAGCGCGCGTCCTACGTGACGGGTGTGGCGATCCAGGTCGACGGCGGGCTCGTGCGCGGCCTGTTCTGACCGACCGGTCGTGTTTGGCGGCCTGCGGGGCGCCTTCTCCCGATTCTTCGCCGAGGACGGCCTGTTTCTGGCGGCCGGGCTCGCCTTTGTCTTTCTGGTCTGCGTCATCCCGCTCCTGCTCCTGGGTGTGTCCACGGTGGGATTCGTCCTGTCCACCGAACAGGCCGCCCAGGAGGTGGTCAGCCAACTGGCGCGACATTTTCCCGTATACAAAGCCGAGGTCAGCCGGGCCCTGCTCCGCATCGTGCACACCCGCAACATCTCCGGGATCGTCGGGACGGCGATCCTCGTGCTCTTCTCCACGTCGCTGTTCGCCTCGATGCGGCTCGTCCTTCATCGGATGCTCGGGGTACGGGGTGGGAGCCGGCTCCGCAACTTCGCCTCCGACGCGACCATGGTCCTGCTCCTCGGCGTCCTCCTGTTCGCGGCCACGGTGGCGACGTGGCTCCTCCAGTGGTTCCACGAGCTCGTCCTGGAGCCGCAGGAGCTGCCCCTCGCCTGGATTCGGGCCCTCGGCGTCGGTCTCAGCGTGGCCATCTCCACCGTGATGTTCTATCTGGCCTATCGCTACGTGCCCACCCGGGGGGTGCGGATGGGCGCGGCCCTGGCCGGGGCCCTGCTGGCCGGGCTGCTGTGGGAGATCGCCAAGCAGCTCTTCCGCCTGTACATCCTGAGAGTGGGTATCTACGACCAGATCTATGGTCCCCTCAGCGTCCTCTTCGCCTTCGTGATGTTCGTCTACTACTCGGCCGTCGTCTTCGTGCTGGGGGCGGCGTACGTGGCCTCCCTGGAGGGCCGCCGGCGCTGAAACGGGCACCGCATCCTGTGGTATTGTCGGGCCCGTTTCTCCAGCCAGGCCGAGGGGGCGGGGATGATCCTCAAGGACAAGGTGGCGGTGGTGACGGGGGCCGGCCGGGGTATCGGGCGCGAGATCGCGCTGCTCATGTCGCACCTGGGCGCCCACGTCGTGGTCAACGACTACGGAGGCTCGGAGACCGGGCAGGGCGGGTCGGGTAGCCCGGCCGACGAGGTGGTCGGCGCCATCAAGGCCGCCGGGGGCCGGGCGGCCGCCAGCTACGACTCGGTGGCCACCATGGCCGGTGGTCGGCGCATCGTCCAGACCGCCCTCGACGCCTTCGGGCGTGTCGACATCGTGGTGAACAATGCCGGCATCCTGCGCGATCGCATGATCTTCAACATGACCGAAGAGGAGTGGGACTCGGTGATCGACACTCATCTCAAGGGCACGTTCGCGGTGACGCGGGCGGCGGCGCCGTACATGCGGGAGCAGCGGGCGGGCCGGTTCATCAACATGACATCGACCTCGGGGCTGGTCGGCAACGTCGGACAGGCCAACTACGCCGCCGCGAAAATGGGGATCGTGGGGCTCACCAAGGTGGTCGCGCTCGACATGGCCCGCTACAACGTGACCGCCAACTGCATCTCGCCCTTCGCCTGGACTCGTATGATCGGCACCATCCCCACCGAGACGGAGGCCCAGCAGGCCCGGGTCGAAAAGATCAAGAAGCTGTCCCCGGCCCACATCGCCCCGGTGGCCGCCTTCCTGGCCTCCGACTACGCCAAAGAGGTCTCCGGCCAGGTGCTGGGGGTGCGCGGCAAGGAGATCATGCTCTTCGCCCACATGCGTCCGATCATGCGCGTGCATCACGCCGACGGTTGGACGGTGGAACGGCTGGCCGAAATGTTCTCCGGCACACTCCAGCACCACCTGGTGCCCCTGGAGACCTCGGCGCAATACTTCAATTACGATCCGCTCGTGTAGCCGGGGCGGGTCCAGCATAGGTCGTCCGCACTACGTTGGGCATTCGCACGAGGCGTGACCGGAAATTTCCTTCCCCTTCGCTGCGCTCCGTGTAACAATCCGGCCGACGTAGGAATGAGCCTTCTTCTCACGCGCCGCCTACAGTTCCTCGCGCTCGTCACGCTCGTCGTCGTCTCCGGGTGCGGAAGCGGACGGCTCGTCGTGCCGGTGTCGATCGAAGCGGGCGCGCTGGCCCGACCCCACGACGCCCGCGACCTCATCGATCACGAGCGAGCGGTACGCGGCATCGCCGCCATCCTGCATCACGATCTCGACCTTCCCGTGCCCGATCACGTGACGGTCTACGTGTACGGGTCGCGCAAAGTCTTCGAGCGGGGGCTGGTGCAAGACGCCCACGTCTCCCCCCTGCGGGCGGCCGAGCTCAGCGACTTCGCGATCGGGGTGGGTAAGCGACGCCAGCTCCTGCTCAACGCCGAGGGCGCGGAGCGTCAGGGGCGTGAGTGGCTGCGCCTCATCGCCCACGAGATGGCCCACGTCTGCCAGATCGAGCTGGCCCAAGGCGAGGGTCGCGCCGACCAGTGGCTGGCCGAGGGCATGGCCGAGTGGGTGGCCTTCTCGGTGCTGGAGCGGCTCGGGCTGGACACGATGGGCAAGCGCCGGGCGGCTGCCCGCTTGGGAGCGCGCAGCCACGCCGCCCTGACGGCCGCCCGCCTTGATCTCGAGACGCTGGGCTCGCCCCGGGGCTTCACGCTCCGCCATCGCCGTGAGGGCTCGCTCCCGACCTACCAGCTGGCCTTCCTCATGGCCGATTACCTGATCCAGCGCGAGGGGTTCGACCGGGTGGTCGCCTATTTCCGCGCCTTCAGCCGCAACCAGGATCGCCGCGTCAACTTCGAGCTCGTGTTCGGGCAGCGCCTCGAAGCGTTCGAGAGCGAGGTGCTCACCCACCTCCGCTCCGTTGTGTACTGAGCGCTCGCGCCATCCTGCGATCGTTCGCGCCGTCTTCCTCCTGATCCCGGCCCTTGCCCCCGCGGCGTGGGCCGCCGATCCCCTCCTGGTCGCGGTCGGCGATGTCACGTCGTCGACCGCCGTGGTCTGGGCCCGCGCCGTCACGGACGGCGCAGTCGCCTTCGAATACGCTCCCGTGGATGACGAGCCCCGCGCCACGGTCAGCGTGCGGGTCACCGCGGCCGACGATCGGACGGGTAAGATGCTGCTGTCCGGCCTGCGCCCGGGCGTGCGTTACACGTATCGTGCTCGCAGCCGCGGGGCCGAGGTCGCCGGAGAGTTCGTCACCGCGCCCGCGGATGATAGGGCCGCGCCCGTGCGCTTCCTCTGGAGTGGCGACCTGGGGGGCGGGGGGATCTGCCGGCCCCGCGGCGGCCGGCACCGGATCTTCGAGGCCATGGCGCGGCAGCGCCCGGACTTCTTCCTCTTCGTGGGAGACACGGTCTATGCGGACCATCGCTGCCGGGGGTCGGAGGTCGAGCCGGGCGCGGATTTCGTGGCGACCACGCTGCCCGGATTTCGCGCCAAGCACCGCTACTCCCGCTCGGA
Organism: Candidatus Methylomirabilota bacterium; assembly: GCA_036556905.1. Lineage (GTDB taxonomy): Bacteria > Methylomirabilota > Methylomirabilia > Rokubacteriales > CSP1-6 > 40CM-4-69-5. Next base: position 25,558 of record DATBIM010000063.1, on the reverse strand, counting down.
TCCCGCGCTGGGCACGCTGCTGAGCCAGACCTCCGTTTCGGTGATCTGGGACGACCACGAGGTGCGCAATGACTTCGCCGGGCCTCACGAGCCGCTCATGGTCCCGGGGCGCCAGGCATTCCTCGACTACTGGCCCCTCTGGCCCCCGCCCGGCGACCCGACGCGGCTCTATCGCAAGCTGCGCTGGGGGCGGTTACTGGAGGTGTTCATCCTCGACACCCGCCAGTACCGCAGCGCCAACCGCGAGCTCGACGGCCCCGCCAAGACCATGCTGGGCGGCGAGCAGCGTCGCTGGCTCATCGACGGGGTGACCACTTCCACCGCGCTCTGGAAGGTCATCGTGACCAGCGTGCCGCTGTCGGTCTCCACCGGCCGGACCCACCGCGACTCCTGGTCCAACGCCAGCCTCTGGGGCGTGCCCGAGGAGAACTCGACGGGCTTCGCCGTGGAGCGCGACACCATTCTGAGGATCTTCCGGCAGCGGGGTGTCCGCAACCTCGTGTTCCTGACCGCCGATGTGCATCATGCCGAGCTCATCCGGCACCACCCCACGCCGGAGTACTCCTTCCACGAGTTCATCGCGGGGCCACTGGGGGCCTCGCACGGACGGCCGCGGCCGCTCGATGCTGCCCTCAACCCGCGAACGCTCTTCGCGCGGGGCGGCCTCAATAACTTCGGCGAGATCAGCATCGAGGAAGCACTCTTCACCGTTCGCATCCGGGACGAGGATGGAAGCAACCTGTTCACCCACACCATCGGACCAGACTGACGAGGCTGCCACCATGGCGGCGGCGGTGGCACCGGGGAAGAGGATCAGCAGTGCGCCGAGGCTGGAGCCGCCGCTCTCAGCGGCTGAGGAGCCCGGCCCGGCGCGCGCCGCGGAGCGTGATACCGCATTGACATCCTGCGGAGTTCGTTGTTAAGTGTTCGAAATGTCTTGCTGTCGGTGCAGTACAACGCGGGGCTCAATTCCCCTACCGATGGAGACGCGCTCATGGAGAAGCTGAAAGGTCTCAAGTGCCGCGAGTGCGGTCGCGGCTACCCGTCGGCCCCCCTTCACGTCTGCGAGTTCTGCTTCGGTCCGCTCGAGGTCGATTACCACTACGAGGCCCTCAAAGGGGTGATCACCCGGCAATCCGTCGCCGCCGGGCCGCCGAGCATGTGGCGGTACCGCGATCTGCTGCCGCTCGAGGGCCCGGAGGCGGTCGGCCACCATGTTGGCTTCACGCCATTGATCCGGGCCCGCAACCTGGCCGACGAGCTGGGGTGTCGAGAGGTCTGGGTGAAGAACGACTCCGTCTGCCATCCGACCTGGTCCTTCAAGGATCGCGTCGTGGCGGTGGCCGTCACCAAGGCGCTCGAGTTCGGCTTCGACACCGTGGCCTGCGCTTCCACCGGCAACCTGGCCAACTCGGTGGCGGCCCACGCCGCCGAGGCCCGCCTCAAGTCGTACATCTTCATCCCCGCCGACCTGGAGCAGGGCAAGATCCTGGCCACGCTGGTCTACCATCCCACCCTGGTCGCCGTGGAAGGCACGTACGACGAGGTGAACCGGCTGTGCTCGGAGATCGCCGACAAGTACCGGTGGGCGTTCGTCAATGTGAACTTCCGCCCCTATTACTCGGAGGGCTCGAAGAGCTACGGATTCGAAATCATCGAGCAGCTGGGCTGGCGCGCCCCCGACCACATCGTTGTCCCCTGCGCCGGGGGCTCGCTGATCACCAAGATCTGGAAAGCCATCAAGGAGCTCAAGACCCTGGGCCTCGTCGACGGCCCGGTGCAAACCCGCATGCACGCGGCGCAGGCGGCGGGGTGCGGCCCGATCGTCACGATGATCAAGAACGACACCGACGTCCTCAAGCCGGTGCGGCCCAACACGATCGCCAAGTCCCTGGCCATCGGCAACCCGGCCGACGGGTTCTATGCCTACCGCACCACGAAAGAGTCCGGGGGCTACGGCGAGCACGTCACCGACGAGGAGATCGTGGAGGGGATGCTCCTGCTGGCCCGGAGCGAGGGGATCTTCACCGAAACGGCGGGTGGGGTGACGGTCGCCGCCACCAAGAAGCTGCTCGAGACCGGCGTGATCTCGCCCGATCAGTCGGTGGTGGTGTGCATCACCGGGAACGGGCTCAAGACCCCGGACTCGCTCTATGACCGCCTGCATACCGACGTGAAGATCCGGCCCACGCTGGCGGCCTTCGATCGGGCGCTGGCCGAGCTCAAGTCTCCCGGAACCTAGGAGGAACGCGCATGCCCGTGCTGGTACGGATCCCCACCCCGCTGCGATCGATCACCAAGGGCAGCGCCGAGGTCCGGGCCGAGGGCGGCAACGTCGCCCAGGTGGTCGAGGATCTCGAGCGGCAGTTCCCCGGGTTACGCGAGCGCCTTGTGGATGAGCACGGTGAATTGCGGCGCTTCGTCAACATCTACGTCAACGAGGAGGACATTCGATTCGTCGAGGGCAAGAAGACCGCCCTCAAGGACGGTGATACCCTCTCGATCGTCCCCGCCATTGCCGGAGGCCGCTGAGCCGGCCTGCCATGGCTCGGCTTCGCGTCCGTCTCACGTTTCCCGCCAGCCTGGTCCAGGAGCCGATTCTCTATCGGCTGGTCAAGGACTTCGACATCCTCATCAACATCCGCCGGGCCGACGTGAAGGCCGACCACGGATGGGTGGCCCTGGAGATGGAGGCGGCCCAGGAGACCCTGGAGCAGGGGGTGGCGTGGCTCAAGCAGCGCGGCGTGCACGTGGACCCGATCGAGCGCGACGTCATCGTCCCCTGACCGTCACCCGTACCTCGTGACCGGGCGCCAGGCGGCCCAGGCCATCTGGCAGGCCGCGCTCGGCGCCAGCGCCGTCGAGCCGCTGCTCCAGCGCAGGCTGCACGTCCAGGGCCCCCGATTGATCGCCGGCGATCGTTCGTGGAATCTCGACGAGCTCGATCGGGTGATCGTGCTCGGCTGCGGCAAGGCCGGGGCGGCCATGGCCCGCGGGCTGGAAGCCCTCCTGGGTCCGCGGATCACCGAGGGCTTCGTCGTGGTCAAGGACGGCTACACGGCGGCGACCAGTCGCGTGCGGCTCGCCGAAGCCGGCCATCCGATACCCGACACGCGGGGCCAGGCCGCGGCCAGTCGCCTGTTGGCCCTGGCCGAGAGCGCGGGCCAGGACGACCTCGTCGTGTTCCTGGTCTCCGGCGGGGGCTCCGCACTCACTCCGGCCCCGGCGCCCGGCATCAGCCTGGAGGAAAAGCAGGCGATGACGGGATTGTTGCTCGCGGCAGGCGCGACCATCAACGAGGTGAACGCCGTCCGCAAGCACGTGTCCCGCCTCAAGGGGGGCCAGCTCGCCCGCGCCGCCAGCCCGGCTCCCGTCCTGGCGCTGATCCTCTCCGACGTCATCGGCGACCCCCTCGACGTCATCGCCTCGGGTCCCACAGTACCCGATCCCACGACGTTCGCCGAGGCGCTGGATGTCCTGGCCCGGCGCGGCGTGCGCGAGCGCGTGTCGGGCTCCATACGCTCACGCCTGGAGGCGGGACGACGCGGCGAGGTGGCCGAGACGCCGAAGCCCGGGGATCCGCTGTTCGCGCGGGTGTCGAACCAGATCGTCGGCAACAACGCCATCGTCGTCGATGCGGCCGCGGCCAGGGCGCGAACCCTCGGCTACGAAGCCCACGTCCTGACGCGGCAACTGCAGGGCGAGGCCAGGCAGGTCGCCGCGGATCTGGTGGAGCGGGGCCGCCGCCTGCGCCCGCCGGCGTGCCTGATCGCCGGCGGAGAGACGACGGTCACGGTGCGCGGACGCGGGCGCGGGGGCCGATGCCAGGAATTCGCCCTGGCCGCGGCCCTCGCGGTGCATGCGGAGGAGGAGCTCGTCGTCCTGGCGGCCGGCACCGACGGCACCGACGGTCCCACCGAGGCCGCGGGCGCGCTGATCGACAGCAGGAGCGTGCTGCGGGGGCAGGCTGCCGGGCTCGATGCCCGCCGAGCGCTCGACGACAACGACTCTCATCATTATCTTCGCGCCAGCGGCGATCTCCTGGTGACCGGGCCCACCAACACGAATCTGCTCGACCTGTATCTCGTTCTACACTCTGTGCCTATCCGATGAGCGAAGCGCTCCAAGTGGCTGAAAACTGTTGATCGGCACCGGTGGACTCACAGGGTTATCCACCACGTGAGCACAGTTCCGGTGGATGACCGGCCGCCGAATTCCAAGGGCCACCGTCAACTGGGGCGGGAAATCTGCCCGCGGGCTTCGTGATATTCTGCCTGCGATGTCACGGACCAATCTGATCGGCATGTTGCCGTCCGAGCTCGAAGAGCTCGCCGCCGAGCTCGGGGCCTCGCGGTATCGCGGCCGCCAGCTTGCCACGTGGCTCTACCGGAAGGGCGTCGGCGACCTCGAGGCCATGACGGACCTTCCCTTGGATTTCCGCACCGCCCTTGCCGACCGCACGGTGATCGCCCTGCCCGAGGTCGACCGCATCACCCCCTCGCAGGACGGCAGCCACAAGCTCGTCTTCCGGCTTCCCGATGAGGCGCGGGTCAGCGCGGTCGTCATGCCCGACGACGATCGGATCACGCTCTGCCTGTCAACGCAGGTCGGCTGCGGTTATGGCTGCACGTTTTGCTTGACCGGCACGATGGGGCTCGAGCGGAACCTGACCGCCGCCGAGATCGTGGGCCAGCTCCTCGTCGCCAATGCGCAGCTCTCGGAGGGACGACGGGTGACCCACCTCGTCTTCATGGGGATGGGGGAGCCGCTGGCGAATCTGGCGGCGCTGGTGAAGTCGATCCGGATCATGACCGACGCCAAGCTGGGACTCGGCTATTCCCCACGCCGGATCACGGTGTCCACGGTCGGTCTGGTGCCCGGCATGGAACGGCTCGGGCGCGAGAACCTCAAGGTGAACCTCGCCGTGTCGCTGCACGCCGCCACCGACGAGGTGCGCTCGCGGCTCATGCCGGTCAACCGGTCGTGGAACCTGGCCGCCCTGATGGACGCCGTCCGCCGCTACCCGCTGGCCCCGCGACAGCGGGTGTTCTTCGAATACGTCCTGCTCGAGGGTGTCAACGACACCCTCGAAGACGCGCAGCGGCTGGCCCGTTTGCTTCGCGGGATCCGCGCCAAGGTGAACCTGATCCCGTTCAACGATTGGGAGGACACGAGCTTCCACCGGCCCCCGCTGGCCCGGATCCTCGCGTTCCAGTCGACCCTGCTGGAGGCCGGCATCACGACGACCGTACGCTGGAGCAAGGGCGAGGATATCGGCGCCGCCTGCGGACAGCTCTGCGAGCCGGTGCCGGCATGACCCCGCCTACGGTCTCGTTCGCCACCCTCGGCTGCCGCCTCAACCAGGTTGACAGCCGGGAGATCCAGGCGGCGCTGGAGGCCCGCGGGTTCCGTACGGTCGCGCCCAACGAGCCCGCCGACGTCGTCGTCGTCAACACTTGCACGGTCACGGCCCGGGCGGAGTTCTCGGACCGCCAGGCCATCCGCCGGGCGGTGCGTCAGGCACCGGGGGCGCGCGTCGTGGTCACCGGCTGCTGGGCCCAGACCGACCCCGAGGCCGTCGCCCGGATCGGCGGCGTAGACCTCATCGTGGGCAACGCGGACAAGCCGCGGTTGCCCGAGCTGCTGCAGCGCCTGCTCGCCGATGGCCCGGCCCCGGCCCGGCCCCGGCGCCAGGTCTCGGACGTCCGCGAGCAGCGCACGCTGCCACCCGCACCGCTGCCCGCCCCGAGCCGCTCCCGGGCCTTCGTGAAGGTCCAGGAGGGCTGCCAGCATCGCTGCGCCTTCTGCATCGTGCCCCGCGCCCGGGGGCCCAGCCGCAGCCGTGAGGCGAAGGTCGTGCTCGACCAGGTCCGGCTGCTCGTGGAGGCGGGGTATCCCGAGGTTGTGCTCACCGGCGTCGACCTGGGCCACTACGGCGCGGATCTGACTCCGCGGACAACGCTGGCCGCCCTGCTGCGGGCGGTGGCCGACGTGGCCGGGCTCCGCTGGATCCGGCTGAGCTCGATCCTGCCCGCCTACTTCACATCCGAGCTGCGGGAGGTCGTCACCGGCTCCGACCGGATCGCCCCCCACCTCCACATTCCACTGCAGAGCGGCAGCCCGGACGTACTGCGACGCATGCGACGACCCTACACGGTGGCGAGCTACCGGCGCCTGGTGGAGTCACTGGCGGGAGCGATTCCGGGACTCGGCCTGGGCACCGATCTCATCGTCGGCTTCCCGGGCGAGAGCGACGCGGACTTCGAGCAAACCATGCGGCTGGTCGGGGAGCTGCCCTTCACGTACCTGCACGTATTCCCGTACTCCAACCGCCGGGGGACGGAGGCCGTGGGTCTCGATGGTCATCTGCCGCCGCCGGTCGTGGAGGCCCGTAGCCGCGAGGTGCGCCGCCTGGCGGCGGCCAAGAGCCTGGCGTTCCGGAGAGGCCTGGTGGGCGGCCGGCAGGAAGTCCTCGTGCTCGAGCATCGGGAGCGGAGCCGGGGCGCGCTGGTCGGGCTCACCGGCAACTACGTCGAGGTGACCTTCGACGGCCCCGATTCCCTGATGCGGCGTCTCGTCGCCGTGCGGGTGACCGCGGCCATCGGCGAGCGGACCTTCGCCGAGCGCGTGGTCGCGGCCTGAGCATGGAACCGCTCGTCGGGGTCATCGGGGGCAGCGGGCTCTACGAGCTCGAGGGACTCCGCGACGTCCGCTGGCGCCGTCTGCGCACCCCGTTTGGCGATCCTTCCGACGAGTACTGCTGCGGCCGCCTCGACGACCACCCGGTGGCGTTCCTGGCCCGCCATGGTCGCGGCCACCGGCTGATGCCCACCGAGCTGAACTTCCGGGCGAACATCTGGGGACTCAAGGCGCTGGGTGCCGAGTGGGTGATCTCCGTCTCGGCGGTGGGCAGTATGCGGGAGGCGATCAAACCGCTCGACCTGGTCGTCCCCGATCAGTTCTTCGACGCCACCAAACGACGCGTGTCGTCGTTCTTCGGTGACGGGATCGTGGCCCATGTCGGTATGGCCGAGCCTGTCTGCGCCGATCTGGCCACGACCCTCGAGAAGGCCGCCCGCCAGGCGGGCGCCACGTTGCACCGCGGGGGCACGTACCTTTGCATCGAGGGACCTCAGTTTTCGACAAAGGCGGAGTCCCGGATCTACCGGAGCTGGGGTGTGGACGTGATCGGCATGACCAACATGCCCGAGGCGAAGCTGGCCCGGGAAGCGGAGCTGTGTTACGCCACCCTGGCCCTGGCCACCGACTATGACGTCTGGCACGACACCCATGAAGCGGTGACGGTGGAGGCGGTGGTGCACAATCTGCTCACGAACGTCGCCATGGCGAAGGCGGTCCTGCGCCGGGCGATCCCCATGGTGGCCGCCCCCCGCACCTGTCCCTGCCCAGGCCTGCTGAGCCAGGCGATCATCACCAACCCGAAGGCGTTTCCGCCCGCCGCCCGCCGGCGGCTGGGGCTTCTCATCGACAAGTACGTCACGCCGGCCGGGGCCACGACGCGTCGCCGGGGTCGCCGTGGCTGAGCTCCTCGTCGTGGGCTCCGTGGCCCTGGACTCCGTAGAGACTCCCTTCGGCAAGGTCCAGGAGGTCCTGGGAGGATCGGCGACCTACTTCTCGTACTCGGCCAGCTTCTTCACCCGCGTGCGACTCGTCGGCCCCGTGGGCCAGGATTTTCCGGCACCGCATGTCCGCATGCTGCAGGACCGCGGCATCGACCTCACCGGATTGCAGGTGGCGCCGGGTCGAACCTTCCGCTGGACCGGGCAGTACGGCTATGACCTCAACGACGCCACGACCCTGGACACGCAGCTCAACGTCCTCGCCGACTTTCGTCCCGCGCTGTCGCCCGAGCTCCGGAACGCCCCCTTCCTGTTTCTGGCCAACATCGATCCCGATCTCCAGCTCGAGGTCCTCGGGCAGATGGCGGAACGGCCTCGGCTGGTGGCCCTGGACACCATGAACTTCTGGATCCAGGGTAAGCGGGAGGCGCTGCTCCGGGTCCTCGCCGAGGTGGACGCGGTGACCATCAACGACGCCGAGGCCCGGCAGCTGGCGCGCGAGCCCAACCTCATCAAGGCGGCCCGCGCCATCGCCGCCATGGGCCCCAAGACCGTGGTCGTGAAGCGCGGTGAGTACGGCGCTCTCATGGTCACCGACGGAGCGTTCTTCTTCGTGCCCGCCTATCCACTGGAGTCCGTGTGGGACCCGACGGGCGCCGGCGACACCTTCGCGGGGGGCTTCATGGGATACCTGGCCGCCCAGGGACGGACCGATGCCCCGGCCATGCGCCAGGCCCTGGTGTACGGGTCGGTCATGGCTTCGTTCACCGTGGAAGACTTCTCGCTGAATCGACTCGTCCGATTGACACCGCCCGAGGTGGCCGAGCGCTACGCCGCCTTCCGCGACCTGATGCGCCTGGACACCTGAGACCACCGTTGAGCCAGGTCAAGTACGAGCGGTTGCTCGAGGTCCTTCGCGGGCTCGAGAGCGTCGTGGTGGCGTTCTCGGGAGGCGTGGACTCCACCCTGCTGGCCCGAGCCGCCAGGGACGCGCTGGGAGGCCGGGCGCTCCTCGTCACCGCCGATTCCGAGACCTATCCGGCCAGCGAGCTGGATGAGGCCCGCCGCCTCGCCGCGCTCGTGGGCCTGCGCCATCTGGTCGTCCGCACGAACGAGCTCGCCAATCCGGAGTACGCCCGGAACCCGGGCAACCGGTGCTTCTTCTGCAAGGAGGAGCTCTTCGTCACCCTGGCCCCCATCGCCGAGCGTGAAGGGTTCCGCCACCTCGTCTACGGGGCCAATGTGGACGATCTCGGCGATCACCGGCCCGGCATGCAGTCCGCGCGCCAGCGCGGGGTGCGGGCCCCGCTCATCGAGGCCGGGCTGGGCAAGGCGGAGATCCGCGACCTGTCGCGAGACCTGGGGCTGCCCACCTGGGACAAGCCTTCGTTCGCCTGTCTCAGCTCGCGCTTCCAGTACGGTGACCCCATCAATGCCGAGAAGCTGCGACGTGTGGATGCCGCCGAGGCCTTCGTGCGGGCGCTCGGCTTCCGGCAGTTTCGCGTGCGCCACCACGACCGGCTCGCCCGCCTGGAGGTTCCGCTCGAGGACGTGCCGCGGCTCTGGCAAGAGGGCCGCCACGAAGCGATCGTGGCCCGGTTCCGCGAGCTGGGCTACGCCTACGTCGCGGTGGATCTGGGTGGCTTCCAGTCCGGCAGCGCCAACCGCCTGCTTTCGCTGGGAGGGGCGCCTCAGCAATGAATGCGGAGGCGCTACGGGCGTTGCTGGAGGACGTGAGCGCGGGGCGTGTCGACATTCCCGCGGCGCTGCGCCGGCTGCAGCGGCTGCCCTTCGAGGATCTCGGTTTCGCCAGGGTCGACCAGCACCGCGCGCTACGTGGGGGCGGACCGGAGGCGATCTTCTGCCCGGGCAAGAGTCCGGGGCAGGTGGTGGCCATCGCCAGCCGGCTGGCTGCCGATCATTTCAACGTGCTGGCCACACGGGCCGACGCCGACACCGCGGCGGCCGTTGTCGCGGCCGGGCTGCCCGCCATCTACCATGCCGAGGCCCGTCTGCTGATCGTGCGCCCCATGCCCACCGAGGGCAGGGGTCTCATCGTTGTGGCGGCCGCGGGCACCGCGGACCTCCCCGTGGCGGAGGAGGCAGCACTGGTTGCCGAGGCACTGGGCAACCGGGTGGAGCGCATCTACGACTGCGGGGTCGCTGGCCTGCACCGGTTGCTCGCCTCCTACGACACGCTGGCCGAGGCCAACGTGATCGTGGCCGTGGCCGGCATGGAAGGCGCATTGCCCAGCGTGATCGGCGGCCTCGTCGATCGTCCAGTCATCGCCGTCCCCACCAGCGTCGGCTATGGAGCCTCGCTGGGCGGCCTGGCCGCGCTTCTGGCCATGCTCAACTCGTGCGCGGCCGGAGTGTCCGTCGTGAATATCGACAACGGCTACGGCGCCGCGCATCAGGCGAGCCAGATCAATCACTTGGCCTCAAAAGTATGACGAAAGACTGCAACGCAAGGGGAGCAGACGAATAAGCGCCAGGGGTGATTGCGGGGGGGCACGGGCGTACCGCAAGGCCGGGTGCCCGTGCCCTGTTCAATGAAACTGGCCTACTTCGACTGCCCGAGCGGCGCCGCCGGCGACATGATCATGGGGGCTCTCGTGGATGCCGGGGCGCCCTTCGACACGCTCCGCGCGGAGCTGGCCAAGCTACCCCTGGGCGGCTGGCAGCTCGTGCGGCGCGAGGTCCGCAAGGGAGCCTTCCGCGCTGTCAAGGTCGACGTCGAGATCGACGCTCGCGAGCACCATCACCGCTCGCTGGGCGACATCCTCTCGATTCTGGACAAGAGCACGCTGGACTCGGCGATCCGCGATAAGGCCGGCCGGATCTTCCGGCGTCTAGCCGAGGCGGAGGCTCGGGTTCACGGCACGACGCCCGAAGCCGTACGCTTCCACGAGGTCGGCGCCGTCGACGCCATCATCGATGTCACCGGAGGCGTGACCGCGCTGGCGCTCCTGGGGATCGAGGAGCTCTATTGCTCCGCCCTGCCGCTGGGCGGTGGGATCGCGGTGGGCGCGCACGGCAAGGTGCCCGTGCCGGCGCCCGGCACCGCCGAGCTCCTGCGCGGCTTCCCGATGGTGGACACCGGCGTGGCCGCGGAGCTGGTCACACCGACGGCAGCGGCGATCCTCACCACCCTGGCCAGCGGGGCCGGCCGGATGCCGGCCATGACCCTCGCCAGCGTTGGCTATGGAGCCGGCACCTGGGACCTGGAGATCCCCAACGTCGTCCGTTGCTTCGTCGGCGACTCGGCAGCCTCCGGCTCCCAGGAAACCATCGCCCAGGTCGAGACGACGATCGACGACATGTCGCCCCAGCTCTACGAGCCCCTCATGGAGCGGCTGTTCGAGGCGGGGGCGCTCGACGTCTTCCTCACCCCGGTGGTCATGAAGCGCAGCCGGCCGGGCGTCGTGGTCACCGCCCTCTGCCCGCCTCGTCTCGTCACCGAGCTCTCCCGGGTGCTCTTCGAGGAATCCAGCACGATCGGAGTGCGCTGGTCGGAATGGCAGCGGACCCGTCTCGCCCGGGAAATGGTGACGCTGCCGACGGCCTACGGGCCCGTCCCGTTCAAGGTCTCGCGGCACGGTGGCCGGATCGTGACGGTCACTCCGGAATTCTCGGAGGTGGCGCGCATCGCCCGCGACCGAGCCCTGCCGGTACGGGAGGTCCTCGACCAGACGCGCGCCGATGCCCGTCGCCAGCTCCGGGCCTGAGAGGCAAGTGACCGGGAGTGCGGGTTGACAGCCCGGCAGGCCCGGCTTACCCTCTGACGCGCTGACAAGCACCCCACGCCAACCGCCGAATTCCGGAGGACGAGTCGTGAAACTGCCAGTCAAGATGACCATCAATGGCCAGCAACACAGTCACGAGGTCGAGCCGCGCCTCCTGCTCGTCCACTACATCCGCGAAGTGGTCGGCCTCACCGGCACCCACGTGGGCTGCGATACCAGCCAGTGCGGGGCCTGCACCATCCTCATGAATGGCATGGCGGTGAAGTCCTGCACGCTCTTCGCCGTCCAGGCCGATGGCGCCACCATGACCACCATCGAGGGCTTGGCCAAGAACGGTGACCTGCACCCGATCCAGCAGGGCTTCTGGGAGAAGCACGGCCTGCAGTGCGGCTTCTGCACGCCGGGGATGATCCTGGCCGCCTACCAGCTCCTCGAGCGCTACCCGAAGCCCTCCGAAGAGGTGATCCGGCACCAGCTCGAGGGCAACCTCTGCCGCTGTACGGGCTACCACAACATCGTCAAGGCGATCCAATGGGCGGCCGACAACATGGCCGCCGCCAAGAAATAGGTAGACGTCATGGCGACGGCGACCGAGCGACTCTTCGGCAAGGCCATCAAGCGCCGTGAGGACCCGCGCTTCATCACCGGCCGTGGCCAGTACGTAGACGACGTGAAGCTTCCGGGGCTCACCTACGCCGCGTTCGTCAGGAGCCCGCACGCCCACGCCCGCATCAAAGGCATCAATGTCACCCGCGCCAAGGCCGTGCCCGGGTTCGTCGCTATCTACACCGGCCAGGATGTCAAGGTGGGCAACCTGCCTTGCGGCTGGATGCTGCCCGACATCAAGGTTCCCCCGCGGCCCGTGCTGGCCCAGGGCAAGGCTCGCTATGCCGGCGAGCCGGTGGCCATCGTGATCGCCGACAGCGCCTATGCCGCCAAGGACGCTGCCGAGGCGGTCCAGGTAGACTACGAGCCATTGCCCGGGGTGGCCAACCCCAAGAAGGCCCACCAGCGCGGCGCGCCCGCGCTCTTCGACGACGTGGCGCAGAATCAGTCGTTTTACTGGACCATCGGCGACAAGAACGCGACGGAGGCGGCCTTCCGGTCGGCCGCCAAGGTGGTGAGCCTGTCGTTCGTCAATCAGCGCCTCATTCCCAACGCGATCGAGCCGCGCGCCTGCCTGGCATCTTACGCATCGGCGACCAGCGACCTCACCCTGTGGGTGACGTCGCAGAACCCCCACGTCCACCGCTTGCTGATGGCGGCCTTCATCCTCGGCATCCCCGAGACGAAGATGCGGGTGGTCTCCCCCGACGTGGGCGGCGGCTTTGGCTCCAAGATCTTCGTCTACAACGAGGAGGTGGCGGTCTCGTGGGCGGCCAAGACGCTGGGGCGGCCCGTGAAATGGACGGCCGAGCGGAGGGAGTCGTTCCTGAACGACGCCCACGGCCGCGACCACGTCACCGACGCCGAGATGGCCTTCGACCGGGACAGTCGGATCACCGGGCTGCGAGTCAAGACGCACGCCAACCTGGGAGCCTACCTCTCGACCTTCGCGCCGCTGATCCCCTCGTACCTGTACGGTCCGCTTCTCTCCGGCGTCTACAAGATCCCCACCATCTTCTGCGAGGTGTGGGGGATGCTGACCAACACTGCACCGGTCGATGCGTACCGCGGGGCCGGGCGCCCGGAGGCGACATACCTGCTGGAGCGTCTGATGGATCGATCGGCGCGGGAGTTACGCCTCGATCCGGCCGAGCTGCGGCGCAAAAACCTGATTCCCGCCTTCACGGGCGGGCCGGTCTACCAGACCCCCGTGGCCTTCGCTTACGACAGCGGCAACTACGAGCCGGCGCTCAAGCGAGCGCTGGAGATGGCCCACTACACCGAGTTCCGCAAGGAGCAGGAGCAGGCGCGCCAGCAAGGCCGCCTGATCGGCATCGGCGTCAGCACCTACATCGAAGCGTGCGGGCCGGCGCCTTCGGCGGTGGCCGGCTCGCTGGGAGCCGGCGCGGGGCTGTGGGAATCGGGTCAGGTGCGGGTGCATCCCACCGGCGCGGTCACCGTCTTCACCGGCTCACACTCCCACGGTCAGGGTCATGAGACGACCTTCGCCCAGCTCGTGGCCGACGATCTCGGCATTCCCATGGAGCAGGTGGAGATCGTGCACGGCGACACGGCCCAGATCCCATTCGGTATGGGGACCTACGGCAGTCGCTCGGCCTGCGTGGGTGGCAGCGCGATCTACAAGTGCCTGGACAAAATCAAGGACAAAGGGCGGCGCATCGCCGCGCATCTGCTGGAGGCCAGCGAGCAGGACCTGGAATTCCAGGCCGGCAAGTGGTCGGTCAAGGGAGCGCCCGACCGGGCCAAGGCCTGGGGGGAGGTGGCCCTCATGGCCTATCTCGCCCACAACATCCCCCAGGGGATGGAGCCGGGGCTGGAGGCCACGTCCTTCTACGACCCGTCGAACTTCACGTTTCCATTCGGCGCCCACGTGGCCTCGGTGGAGATCGATCCCGAGACGGGACGGGTCAAGCTGCTGCGTTACGTGGCGGTGGACGACGTCGGTCGTGTCATCAACCCGATGATCGTCGACGGGATGGTGCATGGCGGCATCGCCCAGGGTGTGGGACAGGCCCTGTGGGAGCACGGTCTCTACTCCGATGACGGGCAGCTCCTGGCCGCCACGATGATGGACTACGCGCTGCCCACCGCCGGCCAGCTTCCCTTCTACGAGACAGAGCGCACGGTGACGCCGAGCCCGGTGAACCCTCTCGGCGTCAAAGGCGCCGGGGAGACTGGCACCATCGCTTCCACCCCCACCATCGCCAACGCCGTCATCGACGCGCTGGCCGGGCTCGGGGTCACTCACATCGACATGCCGCTGACTGCCGAACGTGTCTGGGCCGCTGTGAAGGCCGCGAAGAAATAGGAGGCTCGTGCCTATGTATCCTGCCGCATTCGAGTACCACGCCCCCACCAACGTGAAGGACGCGCTCGGTCTGCTCGGTCGCTACAAGGACGACGCCAAGCTGCTGGCCGGCGGCCACAGCCTGGTGCCGATGATGAAGCTACGCCTGGCCCAACCCAAGCACGTCATCGATTTACGGAAGGTGCCGGGCCTCACGGGGATCAAGGAGGATGGGGGCGCCATCGTGCTGGGCGCGATGACCACGCACTGGCAAATGGAGTCCTCCGCGCTGCTCAAGTCCAAGTGCCCGATCCTGGCCGAGACGGCCTCGGTCATCGGCGACCCGGCGGTGCGCAACCTGGGAACCATCGGGGGCTCGATCGCCCACGCCGACCCGGCCGCCGATCAGCCGGCGACCCTCGTGGCCCTGGGCGCCGAGATGGTGTGCGAGGGCCCGAAGGGGCGGCGCACCGTGAAGGTCGACGACTGGTTCCAGGGACTGATGTCGACCGCGCTCCACGAGGACGAGATCCTCGTCGAGCTGCGGGTCCCTAGCTGGCCGGCCGGCACCGGCACGGCCTACATGAAGTTCCCCCATCCGGCCTCTCGGTTCGCGGTGGTCGGCGTGGCCGCCGTGGTGACCCTCGACAAGGAAGGCAAGTGCGCGCGGGCCGGCGTGGGTGTCACGGGCGCCGGCACCCGGGCCGTGCGGGCCAAGGGTGTGGAAGCGGGTCTCACCGGCAAGAAGCTCGACGCCGCGACCATCGAGGCGGCGGCCCAGAAAGCCGCTGAGGGGGTGGACGTGCAGGCCGACCTGCAAGGCTCGGTCGAGTACAAGTCGCATCTCTGCCGCGTGTTCGCCAAGCGCGCGATCACGGAAGCCGTCAAGCGCGCCCGCGGATAGGCGCGCGCGGGGCCGGGAGCCCGGGGACTCTCGCGCTGGCCCCGTGACTCCTCCTGCCCGTCGCTTCCGTCGATGATCGCGGGAATCGTGCTGGCGGCGGGCTTCGCCCGGCGCATGGGACGCCCCAAGCTCCTGCTGGAGTTCCGCGGCAAGCCGATCGTGCGCTGGGCGGTGGAGGCGCTCACCGGCCACGTCGAAGACCTCGTGGTCGTCACCGGCCAAGACGAAGACGGTGTGCGGGCGGCGCTGACCGGCCTGGCCGTTCGCTACGCCCGCAACCCGCGCCCCCAGGACGGGCAGGGCTCCTCGATCGCCGTCGGTGTCGCCGCCCTCAAGCCGTGGACGCGGGCCGCGCTGATCGTGCTGGGGGATCAGCCGCGCGTCCCCGCCGACGTCGTCCCCGCCCTGCTGGCGGCGTGGCGGAAGACGGGCAAGGAGATCGTGGCGCCCGTGTACCGGGGAACTCAGGGAACCCCGGTGCTGTTCGGCGCGGGGATCTTCGCCGAGCTGAGCAACCTCACCGGTGACGGCGGCGCCAAGGCCGTGGTGGGGGCCCGCGCCGACCGGGTGGCGCTCGTGACCTTCGACGTCCCGATGCCCGCCGACATCGACACCCCCGAAGACTACGCGAGGCTTCATGTACAATAGGTCGGCGTGCGCCCCGAGATAAGGAAGATCCAGGAGTTGATGGAGGCGGCCGACTACGTCACGGACGCTCCCGTCGCCACCTCAGTCCACCTCGCTCTCGCGCTGGGCAAGCCGCTCCTCATCGAGGGTCACGCCGGCGTGGGCAAGACGGAAGTGGCCAAGGTCCTGGCCCGGATGCTGGAGACGAACCTGATCCGCCTGCAGTGCTATGAGGGCCTGGATGCCTCCACCGCGCTGTACGAGTGGAACTACCAGAAGCAGCTCCTGCACATCAAGCTCAGCGAGCAGGCCAACGACCGTCCGCTGACCGAGCGGGAGCACGAGATCTTCTCGGAGCCGTTCCTGCTGCGGCGGCCGCTGCTGCAGGCCATCGTGCAGACCGACCGGGCGCCCGTCCTGCTCGTCGACGAGCTTGATCGCGGAGACGAGGAGTTGGAAGCCTTCATGCTGGAGGTGTTCTCCGACTGGCAGGTGACGATTCCCGAGATCGGGACCATCAAGGCCACCCACCCTCCCCACGTGATCCTCACGTCAAACCGCACCCGCGAGCTGTCCGACGCCTTGCGGCGACGCTGCCTGTACCTCTGGATCGACTACCCGGCCTTCGACAAGGAAGTCCGGATCATCGAGCGGAAAGTGCCGGGCGTCAACGCCCGCCTGGCCCGGGAGATCGCCCACTTCATGGAGGCGCTGCGCCGGGTACGCGTGAACAAGGTGCCCGGGGTGGCCGAGACCCTGGACTGGGCCCGGGCCCTGGCCTCGCTCCACGCCGACCACCTCGATGAAGCGCTGGTGAACGAGACCCTCGGCGTCGTGCTCAAGGACGCCGAGGACATCAAGCGCTTCCGGGCCGAGGTCGCCAAAGCCGGCCTCACGCCTTTCCTGCCCGTCCAGAGCTAGCTCCATGGTCGCGTCTCGCGACCTCGCCAGCGCGATGGTCCGCTTCGGCGCGCTCCTGCGCCAGCACGGGCTGCCGGTGACGGTGGTGCAGATCACCGCGGGGGTCCAGGCCCTCGAGCACGTGGACCTCGGCGACCGCGAGGAGCTGCGGCGAGCGCTGTGCACGGTGTTCGTCGGGCGTCCCGAGGAGATCCCCGCGTTCGACCGCTGCTTCGAAGCGTTCTGGCAGGTCCAGCCCGAGCTGGAGGAGGGGATCCCCGGGTTGCTGACGGTGGCTCCGGAGACGGGGCCGCCGGCGGCGCTGAAGAGCGCCGAGCAAAAGCGCGAGACCCTGGCCCTCGATACCTGGGGCGAGGAGTCGGAAGCGGAGGCCGGAGAGCCGCTGGGAGTCCCGGGGCTCTCCGATCGTGAGGCACTGGTGGCTCAGGACTTCTCCACGTTTTCGGCCGACCAGCTCGACGAGGTGTACCGACTGACCCTGCAGATCGCCCGCCGGCTGGCCCGCCGGCTGGGTCGGCGCCGCCGCCCGGTGGCCCGGCGGGGGCGGGTGGACCTGCGCCGAACCCTCCGAGCCAACCTCAGCCGCGGCGATTTCATCGAGCTCAAGTACCGGCAGCGCAAGCCGCGAAAAGTCCGGCTCGTGCTCCTGTGCGACGTCTCGGGCTCGATGGATCTCTACAGCCGCTTTCTGCTCCAGTTCCTCTTCGCCATGCAGAACGTGTTCGGTCGGGTCGAGACCTTCACCTTCTCGACCCGGCTGACGCGGGTGACCGAATACCTGAAGGGCCGCTCGTACCGCCAGGTGCTGCGCCGCCTCCGCGAGGTGCAGGACTGGTCGGCCGGCACCCGCATCGGTGAGTCCATCGCCCAGTTCAATCGCGAGTGGTCGCAGCTGGTCGACCGGCACACGATCGTGATCGTCCTCTCCGACGGGTGGGACACCGGGCAACCCGAGCTCCTGGCCCACGAGCTGCTCCGCATCAAGCGCCGGGCCGGGCGCTTGATCTGGTTGAACCCGCTCCTCGGGAACGCCGCCTACGAGCCGCTGACGCGAGGCATGGCCGCCGCGCTGCCCCTGCTCGACCATTTCGCGGCGGCCCACAACCTTGCCGCGCTGCGGGAGCTCGCCCACCATCTGAGTCTCTAGCTGAAGAGAGTCCAGAGAGACAGCGACCGTTGTCGCAGCTCGCGTGAAGCGGGGAGGTCTGGAGGGGGCAGTCTCTGCCCGCGGGAGAAATCTCCAGAGACAGCGACCGTTGTCGCAGCTCGCGTGAAGCGGGGAGGTCTGGAGGGGGCAGTCTCTGCCCCCTCCAGTTCAATGCCCAGGCCCGTTTTCGTTTTGTCCGGCGCCAGCGTATCATTGGGGCCATGGCGGAACTCTTCGATCACATTGACCAATTGCGACGCTCCCCCGAGCGCGTGGCCGTGGCCACGCTCATCAGCACCCGCGGCACGACGCCCCGGAAGGAAGGGGCGAAGATGCTGGTCGGCGAAGGTGGAGCCGTATTGGGCTCGGTCACCATCGGCGGCTGCGTGGACGCTCAGGTGATCGAGGAGTCGGCCCAGGTGCTCGAGCGTCAACGACCGCGGCTGCTGGAGCTCAACCTGGGCGACGAGGAAGCGTGGGAAATCGGCCTCACCTGTGGCGGCACGATCGAAGTTCTGGTCGAGCCACTCGCCCTCGATTTCTACGAGCGCGTTCGGGCTCACGCCGCCCGCGGCGGCCACGGCTCGATCGTCACTCGGCTCGATGAGCAGGAAGGTGGCAAGCTGCTGGTCCTGGACGATGGGACCGTCGACGGCAGCCTGGGCGACCGCTTCCTCGACGAGCGATTCGCCGCCGAGGCCCGCGAGGCCATGGCTCGGGGCACCGCCCGGACGGTGTTCCTGGAGGGTGTGCGGGCCTTCGTGGAGGTCGTGGCGCCGGCCGCGCTCCTCGTCGTGGTGGGAGCGAGCCACGTGGCGATGCCCCTCACCGAGCTGGCCAAAGTCCTCGGCTACCGCACCGTCGTCCTGGACGGTCGCCCCCGCTTCGCCACGCCGGAGCGCTTCCCTCACGTCGACGAGCTGCGGGTCGGCATCCCCTCGGAGCTGATCCGCAACTATCCGCTCACCGCCTCCGCCGCCCTGGTGCTGGTCGCCCACGATTACAAGTACGACTTGCCGGTTCTACGTCACGCGCTGAACACGCCGCTGGGGTACGTGGGAATGCTGGGCTCTCGGCGCCGGGGCGCGACGATCCTCAAGTTCCTGGCCGAGGACGGGCTGAGCGAGGCTCAGCTCGGGCGCATCCGAGTGCCCATTGGCCTCGACCTCGGGGCCCGCACCGCGCCCGAGATCGCCCTGGCCATCCTGGCCGAGATCCAGGTGAGCCGCGCCGGCGGTACCGGACAGCCTCTGAGCACCTTGAGGCCCCAAACGTGAAAGCCATCGCCCAGCGGAGAGACACCGCGACGCCGGGGGCCCTGCGCGGCATGGTCCTCTGCCACGACGTCAGGGATGCCGCGGGCAAGATCGTGGGGGCCAAGGGGGCGCGCCTCGACGCCGATGTGGCCCGGGCGGTGCTCGCCGCGCCGTGGGAGGAGATCCACCTCCTCGAGATCGAGCCCGGTGACCTCCACGAGGAAGACGCCGGGGCGCGGCTGGCCCGGGCGGTCGTGGGCGACGGCGTGGAGGTCAAGGGTTACACGGCAGGGCAGTGGACGCTGGTCGCCACTCGCCGCGGGCTGCTGGCGATCGCCCGTTCGGCGCTGCTCGAGGTCAACGCCCACGAGGGCATCTGCGTCTTCACCCTGTTCGATGCGCAGCCGGTCGAGCCGGGGGAGACCGTGGCCAAGGCCAAGGTCACGCCGCTCGTGATCTCCGAGCAGATCCTGCAGGCGGTGGAGGGCATTGCGCGCAGGGCCGGCGGTGTCCTGGCCGTGAAGGCCTTCCGCCCGACGGTCATCGGAGCCGTGGCCCGGGAGAACCTCGAGGGCAAACAGCGGGCGCGCTTCGAGAGCGCGCTTCAGCAGAAGGTCGACTGGTTCGGCAGCCGCCTGCTGTCCATCCGCTACGCCGGGGCCTCCCCGCAGGCCGTCGCCGACGAGTTGACGGCGTTGCGCCGGGAGGGCGCCGACCTGCTCGTCGTCGCGGGCGCCAGCGCGCTGGATCCGCTCGACCCTGTCTTCGGCGGGCTCGAGCGTCTGGGCGCCCGCCTGGAGCGTCAGGGCGCGCCGGCGCATCCCGGGAGCTTGCTGTGGCTGGCCCGGTGGGGTGGCGTGGCGATCCTCGGCATGCCCACCTGCGGAATGTTCTCGCAGGCCACCACCTTCGACCTCGTCCTGCCCCGCGTTCTCGCCGGCGAGAGCATCGGCAATCGCGAGATGGCCGGGCTCGGGCACGGCGGCCTGCTCTCACGGGACATGGCGTACCGCTTCCCGCCCTATCGCGCCTCGGCCGCCCGTGGTGAGCTGGAGTGACGGCCCTGCCTGGCGACAATCCTGCTGGTCGGAGTCGAGGCTATACCACCGCGATCGATGGGGGCAGGCTTCGGAAGGGGGGCGAAGCCCCTCTCCGAGCACAAGGCTCCGTTCCCTATAGCGACGTCATCCGCCAGCGTTGGCGGCAGCCGCGCTGGCGCGGTGAGCTGCCCGACGCCAACGCGGTGGCCGAGGACGTCAACCCGCTCTGCGGCGACCGGGTGCGCGTGATGCTGCGACTCGACGACGGCATCATCCGCACCGCGCGGTTTCTGGGCGATTCGTGCGCCATCTGCACGGCGGCGGCCGACGTGCTGGCCGAGCGCATCGAGGGCCGGCCCAGTGCGACCCCCGCGGTGGATACGCTCGATCTGCTCGAGGCGCTCGGTGCCGACATCCGCCCGAGCCGCATGCGCTGTGTGACGCTGCCGCTGTCCGTGCTGCACAAGGCGCTGGGGGCCTCGCATGCGGCTCGATGAGCAAACCCGCCGGGACTTCCCGATCCTCGAGCGCGTCGTCAACGGCCGGCCCCTCGTCTATCTCGATTCGGCGGCCTCCAGCCAGCGGCCCCGGATCGTCATCGAGGCCATGAGCCGCCACTACGAACGGACCCACGCCAACGTGCATCGCTCGATCCACACCCTGGGGGAAGAAGCCACCGAGCTGTACGAGGCGGCCCGCGATCGCGTGCAGCGCTTCGTCGGAGCCGCCTGCCGGGAGGAGGTTGTGCTCACCCGAGGGACCACCGACGGCCTCAACCTGGTAGCCGACGCTATCGGGCACACGCTACGGGCCGGCGACGAGATCCTGATCACCGAGATGGAGCACCACTCCAACATCATCCCCTGGCAGATGGCCGCCCGCTGGTCTGGCGCCGTCGTTCGCGCCATCCCGCTCGGGCCCGAAGGGACCCTCGATCTCAGCGCGTTGGAGCGCCTGCTGACGTCGCGGACGCGGGTTGTGGCCCTCACGCACATCTCCAACGTTCTCGGCACGATCAATCCCGTTTCCGAGATCTGCGCCCGAGCTCGCGCAACGGGCGCCCTGTCGGTGGTGGATGGTGCTCAAGCCGCGCCTCACTTGCCGGTTGATATCTCCTTGCTCCAGTGTGACTTTTACGCGTTTTCCGCTCACAAGATGCTGGGACCGACCGGCATCGGCGTCCTCTGGGGCCGACGGGAGGTGCTCGATCGTCTCGAGCCGACCCGCGGGGGCGGGGAGATGATCAAGGAGGTGTGGGTCGAGCGCGCCGACTGGAACGACCTGCCCTGGCGATTCGAGCCGGGAACTCCGCCCATTGCCGAGGCCGTGGGCCTCACCGCGGCCATCGAATATCTCGAGAAGATCGGGATGGAATCGGTGGCGGCGCACGAAGGCCGGCTGGCCCGCGACGCCATGCACGCGCTGGCCGCCATCCCGGGGGTCACGGTCTACGGGCCCCCCGCGGAGCGGCCCCGTGGCGCCGTGGTCTCCTTCAGCGTGGCGGGCCTGCATCCCCACGACGTCGCGGCCCTGCTCGACGCCGAGGGTATCGCGGTGCGCGCCGGCCATCACTGCGCCCAACCCCTGATGCGGCGGCTCGGCGTCGTAGGCACCTCCCGGGCCAGCTTCTCGGTCTTCAACTCGCCCGAGGAGGTGGAGACCCTGGCCTCCGCCGTGGCCGGCTTGTCGGCCGCGCTCTAGGCAGCCATGGAGAGCCGCCCTCGCGACCCGTTCGTCTCGCCGCGCTTCGGGCAGGTCGCCACCTTCATGCTGCTCCCCGCTGCGGAGTCCGCGACCGGGCTAGACGTGGCGGTGCTCGGGATCCCCTACGACGGCGGCGTGTCCTACCGTCCGGGCGCTCGCTTCGGCCCCCGAGCCGTGCGCGAGCAGTCGTCGCTGATCAGGCCCTGGAATCCTGTCCTCAAAGTTCACCCCTTCCAGCGGCTCCGCATGGCGGACTGCGGCGACGTGGACGTCGTCCCCACGTCGATCGAGCGCACGTTCGAGCGGATCCAGCAGGCCATCGACGCGGTCATCGTGGCGGGCGCGATGCCGCTGGTGGTGGGCGGCGACCATTCGGTCACCCTGCCCATCCTCCGCTCCCTGGCCCGACGGCATGGTCGCGTGGGCCTCGTGCACTTCGATGCCCATCCGGACACGTGGGACGAATACTTCGGTAGCAAGTTCTTTCACGGCACGCCCTTCCGGCGCGCCCTGGAGGAGGGATTGATCGATCCCCACCGGATGATCCAGGTGGGCATCCGCGGCCCGCTCTATGGCCCCGAGGACTTCGCCCTGCACGACGAGCACGGCATCGAGGTGATCCGTATCGAGACCGTCAAGGAGCACGGCACCACCTGGGTGGCCGGGCGTCTGAGCCGGCTGCGCGGCGGGCCCCTCTATTGCTCGTTCGATATCGACGCGGTGGATCCGGCTTTCGCTCCGGCGACCGGGACGCCCGAAGTCGGAGGCCTGACCTCTTACGAGGCCGTCACGCTGGTGCGGGCCCTGGCCGGTCTGGGAGTGATCGGCGCCGACGTGGTGGAGGTCTCGCCGCCCTATGATGGCCCCGGACAGGTCACCTCCCTCCTGGCCGCCAACCTCCTCTTCGAGCTCGCCAGCGTCATGGCGCTGGACCGATGAAGGGTGGGCTCGTCGCCCTGCTGCTGGCCGTCGCGGGCGGCCTCGGCGCGACATCGGTGGCGGCCGCGCCGGCGGTCTCGCTGCTGGAGATCGAGGGCGTGATCAGCCCGGTGACGCTGCGTCTGGTGGGCGCGGCCATCGACCGCGCCCAGGCCGAAGGCAGTGAGGCCCTGATCATCCAGCTCGATACTCCCGGGGGCCTGGAGCGCTCCATGCGGGCCATCGCCCAGCGACTGCTCAAGGCCGAAGTGCCCGTGGTCGTCTACGTGGCCCCAACCGGGGCCCGGGCCGCCTCGGCCGGTGTCTTCATCACGATGGCCGCTCACGTGGCGGCGATGGCGCCGGCGACGAACATCGGGGCCGCGCATCCGGTGGCGCTGGGCGGGGGCGCCGACAAAGAGAGCATGAAGAAGATCGAGAACGACGCGGCGGCCTTCATCCGCACCGTGGCCCTGGAGCGGGGGCGGAACGCCGAGTGGGCGGAGAAGGCGGTACGCCAGTCGGTGGCCATCACCGAGCGGGAGGCCGTGCGCCTCAACGTCGTCGATCTCGTTGCCGACTCCATCCCCGATCTGCTCCAGAAGATCGAGGGCCGGACCGTGAAGACCGCGAAGGGCAAGGTCACGCTGCAGACGCGGACGGCCGTCGTGAAGCCGATCGAGGTAGGCTTCCGCGACCGGGTGCTCAATATCATCACCGATCCAAATGTGGCCTACATTCTCATGATGGTGGGGATGATCGGCGTGATCGCCGAGCTCTACAATCCCGGGGCGATCTTTCCCGGGGTCATCGGCGGCATCTCGCTGATCCTGGCCTTCTTCGCCTTTCAGAGCCTGCCCCTCAACTACGCCGGGCTGCTGCTCATCCTCCTCGGCATCGGCCTCATGGTGGCCGAGATCAAGATCGTCAGCCACGGCGTCCTGGGCGTCGGCGGCGTCATCGCCCTGCTGCTGGGCTCCCTCATGCTCTTCGAGGCGCCCGAGGCGGGCTTCCGAGTATCCTGGTGGGTGCTCCTGCCCACCGTGGGGGCCACCGCCGGCACGTTTCTGATCGTTATCGCGGCGGGGGTGCGGGCGCTGGGCCGTCCCCAACTGCTCGGGGCGTCCGGGCTGGTCGGCCAGATGGGCGTGGCCCGGAGCCGGCTGGCCCCCGAGGGACAGGTGACCGTGCAGGGTGAGATCTGGCGCGCCGTTGCCGACGGGGGCCCCGTTGACGAGGGCGTGCCGGTGCGCGTCGTCGATGTGCAGGGGCTCACGCTCAGAGTCGTCAAAGCCGACAACCCTGGAGGGGCACTATGATCACGGTGGACTCGCTGCTCCTGATCGTCGTCGTTGGCGCGCTCATCTTCTTCATCGGCTCCTTCGTGCGCATCCTGCGCGAATACGAGCGGGCGGTGATCTTCCGGCTGGGCCGGTCGGCGCGGGCCGTGCTCAATCCCGGCGGGCAGGGCAACGGCCCGGGCCTGGTGCTCCTGATGCCGTTCATCGACAAAATGGTGAAGGTGAGCCTCCGGACGATCGCCATGGACGTGCCGCCCCAGGACGTGATCACCCGTGACAACGTCTCGGTCAAGGTGAACGCTGTCATCTACTTCCGCGTGGTGGATCCCGAGCGGGCGGTGATCTCCGTGGAAGATTTCCTCTACGCGACGTCCCAGATCGCCCAGACCACGCTCCGCAGCGTCCTGGGTCAGGTCGAGCTCGACGATCTCCTCTCGGCTCGCGACAAGATCAACCAGCAGCTGCAGCGCATCATCGACGAGCACACCGACCCCTGGGGCATCAAGGTCACCACGGTCGAGGTCAAGCACATCGACCTGCCCCAGGACATGCAGCGGGCCATGGCCAAGCAGGCCGAGGCCGAGCGCGAGCGCCGGGCCAAGGTGATCAACGCCGACGGTGAGTTCCAGGCCGCCGCCAAGCTGGCCGAGGCCGCCGAGGTGCTGACCCGGTTCCCGGTCGCCGTTCAGCTCCGCTATCTGCAGACCATGCGGGAGATCGCCTCGGAGCGGAACACCACGACCTTCTTCCCGTTGCCCATGGACCTGCTGGGGCCCCTCTTCAGCAACTTCGGCAAAGACGGCGCTCGCCCCGACCGGTAATTGGCGGCGCCGGGAGGGCCGTGTACACTACTGGCGTTCGACTCGTCGGGGGGTTAGCTCAGTTGGGAGAGCGCGGCGTTCGCAACGCCGAGGTCGAGGGTTCGAATCCCTTACCCTCCACCATCTTGCTTCCGCCTAGTTAGCCGCTAAAATCGCCGGAGTGGGACGCTATGGGACGCGGCGGGAGCGCCGGCCGTTTGTGTTGAATCCGCCTCCTTCTCTCAGCACCGTTCTACGCGATAGCGACTTCCCCTGAGTTCGGGGCCGTTCATTTCTTCGTTGCAGGCTGCAAGTCGACGCTGATGGAATATGTACCCGAGCCAGTAGGGTTTCCTACGATGCCGACGTTAGAGTGAACCGTCTCATTTCTCGTGACACAAAAGCTGAGCTGGCTGAAGACCGCGTTGCCGTCTACCCTGACCTCTACCAGGCCAGAAGTGGGGCAAACTGTTACAAGAACGTTTTCCGGTTCTGCCGGGAGCCCCCCGCCTGGGTGTAGGGCTTGTAGGCGGGTGATGTAGATCACATTTCCGCCTCCCCCTGACACTGAGAATGCACCCGAATGAGTTGCTTGCGCGGCGACATCGGGCGGGGAGCACAGCACGAGTAGCACCGAAACTAGCAGTGAGGCGAATGGGAGCGCCACGAAGAACGGACGGGGTCGCGTCATGAGAGCCTC
>DATBIM010000062.1:0-20307 GCA_036556905.1 Candidatus Methylomirabilota bacterium | reverse complement strand
CGGGCCTACTCCCCGATCACCTGAACCGTGATCTCCCGTTTCCGCGGGCCGTCCAGCTCGGCGAGGATGATGGACTGGAAGCGGCCGAGCACCAGATCACCGTCACTGATGCCCAGGGCCACGCTGCGCCCCAGCAGCGCCGTACGGAGATGGGCGTGCCCGTTGCCCCGTTCACAGTCGGAGTAGCGGGGATCGTCGTGGCGATACCCGCCACGCTCGGGCACGAGCCGCTCGAGGAGCCGCTTGATGTCGTCGATGAGCGCGGCCTGGTACTCGTTGACGAACAGGGCACAGGTCGTGTGCAACGTATTGACGAGGGCGATGCCGTTCGCCACCGGTAGCTGCTGGAGCACCGCGCGGACGTTCTTGGTGATGTCCGACACCTCGGTGCGTTCTTCGCTGCTCCACGTGAACGAGCTGCTGAACGCCTTCATGCCTGCGTACCATACCGACACCATTCGGGCAAAGTCAACCATCGTCGGGAAAAAATTACACCGCTGACACCTGGCGCATTTACGCCGTCCGGGGGTCCAGCAGATCTCGCAGCCCGTCGCCGAGGAGGTTCAGGCCCAGCACGGTGAGGGCGATGGCCGCGCCGGGGAAGACCGCGAAGGTCGGGCTCAGCGACAGGAAATTCTGCGCCTCCTTCAGCATCAAGCCCCACGACGGATGCGGCGGCTGGGTGCCCAGGCCCAGATAGGCGAGGGCCGCCTCGGCTAGCACCGCCACCGGGAAGCTGGTGGTGGCCTGTACGACGACGGGCGCCAGGGTGTTGGGCAGGATGTGCCGCCCGATGAGCCGCAGCTCGCCGGCGCCCAGGGCCCGGGCGGCGACGACGAACTCTCGCTCTCGGAGCGTCAGGAAGCTGCCGCGGGTGAGGCGGGCGAAGGCCGGGACGAAGGCGATGCCGATCGCCACCATGCTGATGCCGAGCCCCGGCGCGAAGATCGCGGCGAACATCAGCGCGGACAGGATCGCCGGGAACCCCTGCACCGCGTCGACGAGCCGCATGAACCCCTCGTCCGGCCAGCCGCCGATCCATCCGCTCACGGTGCCGATCAGCACGCCCAGGCTAGCCCCGATGCCCACGGCGATGACGCCCACCGCGATCGAGCTCACAGCGCCGACCATCACCCGGGAGAGGATGTCCCGTCCGTACTGGTCGGTGCCGAACGGATGGGCGGGGGTGGGGCTCTGCAGACGTGCGCCGATGGACATGGCCAGCGGGTCCGCCGGCGTCCAGAGCGCGCTGAGGGCAGCGGTGGCCAGGAGCAGCGCGGTGATGGCGAGGCCCGCCATGAAGGTCAGGTGCCTGGTCGATCGGGGATGCATGGCCATCCCTACTCGTGCCGGATGCGGGGATCCAGCGCCACGTAGGCCAGGTCCACCAGGAAGTTGAGGAGGACGATGATGGACGCCACGAAGAGCGTGACCCCCTGCACCAGGGGCAGGTCACGAGCGGCGATGGCACCGAGGGCCAGCCGCCCCAGGCCGGGCAGGGCGAACACGCTTTCCAGAACTATGGAGCCGGCCAGGAGGTGACCGAGCTGGATGCCCGCCACCGTGACCACGGGAATGAGGGCGTTGCGGAGCGCGTGCTTGCCGATGACCGAGACCTCGGCCACCCCTTTGGCGCGGGCCGTGCGCACATACTCCTCGCGGAGGACGTCGAGGACGGCCGAGCGGGTGGCCCGGATGAGCACCGCGGCCTGGAACAGGCCCAGGGCCACGGCGGGCAGCAGGAGCGACCGCAGACCGGCCCAGACGCCCTGGCCCCAGCCGTCGAAGCCGCCCGACCGCAGCCAGCCCAGGTGCACCGAGAAGAGCAGGATGAGCAGCAACCCCGACCAGAACGCCGGTACCGCGATGCCGATCTGGGACAGGACCATGGTCAGGTAGTCGCCCGCGCGGCGGTGGCGGGCGGCCGCGTACAGCCCGAACGGGATGGCCGCGACGATCATGAAGGCTGCGGCCATGGCCGTCAGGGGCAACGTGACGGGCAGGCGGCTCACGATGAGTCGGCCCACGGGGACGTCGTACTGGATGGAGACTCCCAGGTCGCCGCGCAGCGCCCGTCCCAGCCAGTCGAGGTACTGCACGCCCAGGGGACGGTTCAGCCCGAGCGCGTCGCGGAGACGGGCCACGGCCTCGGGGCTGCCCTCGGTCCCCATGATCAGCTGGGCGGGATCCCCGGGGAGCACACGAATCACGATGAAGACGAGGACCGAGACAAAGAAGAGGGTGGCGACGAACGCCGCACCCCGCCGCAGCAGGTGCCGCCGCACGGCTCAGGAACGCGCTACTTCGCCGGCGCCCACGAGACTTCCGAGAGATCCCCCGAGAAGGTCGGCAGGTCCTGCCAGAATCCCTGCAGCCCTTTCCTGGCCACGGCCAGGCGCGGGTGCATATAGAGGAAGACGACCGGGGCATCCTCGGCCAGTCGCTGCTGCATCTGGGCGTAGAGCCCGCGCCGCGTGCCGTCGTCCACCGTCCCCTCGGACTTGCGGTACAGCTCCTGGAACTCCGGGCTGTCGTAGCGGAAGTAGTACTTGGGGTTGGCGTAGTTGCCGAGGTCCCAGGCTTCGGCGTGCCCGATGATCGTCAGGTCGTACTCCGGGTTGACACACGGGGGCCGGCAGTACACCCGCGCCAGCCACTGTCCCCACTCGATCTGCTCGATCCGCACGCGCACGCCGATCCGGGCAAGCTGGTTGGCGATGATCTCGCCGGTGCGCACCGTGTAGTAATACTGGGGCGCCACTTTCAGCACGGCGTCGAAGCCATTGGGATAGCCGGCCTCGGCCAGGAGCTGCCGGGCCCGGGCCGGATCGTAGGGCACCGCCCCGGTCAGGTCGATGTAGTAGGGGTTCAGCGGGTCGACGTTGCTGCCCAGGATCCGGCCCATGCCGAACATGGCGCCCTCGAGCAGCTCCCGCTTGTCGATGGCATGGGTGATGGCACGCCGCACCCGGGCATCTGTGTAGGGCTTGCGCGAGTTGTTCATGGCCATGACCACGTCGTTGGTAGTGTCGCCCACGATCACGGTGAAGCGCGGATCCTGCTTGAGGTCGGTCACGTGCTCGGGCCCCAGCCCGAAGAGCGACGCGTCGATGTCGCCGGCCTTGAGGGCGGCCAGCGCGGCGTTGGGATCGGGGATGAACCGCAGGGTGACGCGCTCCAGCCGGGGCAGCCCGGGGACGTGGTAGTCGGGATTGCGCCGGAGCACGATGCGGTCCCCGCGCAGCCACTCGGCCAGGATGTAGGGCCCGGTCCCCACCGGCGCGCTTTTCAGCGTCTCCACCGCCTCTCGCGGATAGATGACCGAGCCCTGGCGGGCCAGGTTGAGAAGGAAATTGGGGTTGGGCTGTTTGAGGGTGAAGGTGAGGGTCGCATCGTCCTTGACGGTGATCTCGGCGATGCTCGCGTAGTGCTCGCGATGGGGATGCCGGGTCTCTGGGCTCATCGCCCGCTCGAGGGCGAACTTGACGTCCTCGGCCTTGAGCGGGCGGCCGTTGTGGAACCGGACTCCGCGCTTGAGGGCGAAGGTGTAGGTGCGCCCATCGGCGGTCTGCCAGCGCTCGGCCAGCCAGGGCACGATCTTGCCGTGGCGGTCCACCTTCACCAGGCACTCCTGGATGTTGTAGTGGACGACGGCGGCGGTGGCCGACGCGGAGGTCGCGGTGAGATCGAGCCCGGGGGGCTCGGTGGCGAGCTGGACGACCAGGCTCGCGGGCGCGGCGACCCCGACAATGGCCAGGGCCACGCCGAGCGCGACCAGCGCGACGGCGACGCTGGCCCGCGTCACCGTGCGCGCGCCCGAAAGTACTCGACGGTTCGCCGGAACCCCTCGTCGAACCCCACGACCGGGGTGTAACCGAGCAGGCGCTTGGCCTTGTCGATATCGGCCAGCGTGTGGCGGACGTCGCCCGGCCGCGCCGGGCCGTGACGCCGCTCGAGCCGTCGTCCCAGGATGGTCTCCAGTCGCGCGATGATGTCCAGCAGGCTGATGCGCGCGCCGCAGCCCACGTTGAAGATCTCGCCTCCCACGCTGTCGGCCCGGCTGGCGCTCAGATTGGCGTCCACCACGTTGTCGACGTAGGTGAAATCGCGGGACTGGGTACCGTCACCGTGCACCTGCAAGGGCTCACCGCGCAGCCCCCACAGGATGAAGCGCGGGATGACTGCAGCGTACTCGGAGGCCGGGTCCTGCCGGGGCCCGAAGACGTTGAAGTACCGCAGGCCGACCGTCTCCACCCCGTAGAGCCGGCTCCACACCGTGGCGTATTGCTCGCCGGCGGTCTTGGACACCGCGTAGGGCGAGATCGGCGCCGGCGGCTGGTCCTCGCGCTTGGGCAGGTCCGGGCGGTCCCCGTAGACCGAGGACGACGACGCGTACACCACGCGGCGCACTCCCTCCTGCCGAGCTGCCTGTAGCACGTTGAGCGTGCCAGTGACGTTGTGCTCGTTGGCCCCCAACGGATCCTCGATCGAGCGCGGCACCGAGCGCATGGCCGCCTGGTGGAAGACCACGCTCACGCCAGCCATGGCCCCGGCCACGGTGGCGCCGTCGCGGATATCGCCCTCGATCACCTTGAGCGCGACGGGGTACCGCTCCGCGAACGGCAGGTTGGCCCGACTGCCCGTGGAGAAGTTGTCGAGGACGCGCACGGCATGGCCGTCTCCCAGGAGCCGCTCGACCAGGTGCGAGCCGATGAAGCCGGCACCGCCGGTGACGAGAACGTGTGATTTCACGAGGGAATTGTAGCATTCCGACCGGACCGGGACCGCGCCCGACCCCATTGACACCCCTGCTCCCTTCACCCATCATGTCGCCACCCTGCGGCCGGTCTTATGATCTGGCCTCACCAGCGACACGGAGGAGAAGCTATGACTCACTGCGGTGTCGTCTTCGCATTCCTCGTGTTCCTGTCGTTCCTGGCCGGGACCGCGGACGCCCAGTCACGCGACGACACCGTCGTGTACACGATGGCCTCGGATGTGGACACCTGGGACTCGCCGAACTCCGTCCAGCGCGGGGCGATCATCCTCGGCTATCAGGTCTACAACCACCTGGCCGAGCGGGATCTCAAGACGATGCAGGTCGGGCCGGCCCTGGCCGTCTCCTGGAAGCCGCTGGACGACACCACCTGGGAGGTCGCCCTGCGCAAGGGCGTGAAGTTCCACGACGGCACCCCCTTCACCGCCCGCGACGTCAAGGCCACCTTCGATCGCGTCCTCGACCCGACGAAGAAGCTGACGGCCCGGGGCAACCACGCCAAGATCAAGGGCGTCGAGGTCGTGGACGACCACACGGTGCGCTTCAAGACCGACGGCCCCTACCCCCTCTTCGTCGAGCGGATGACCGCCCTGGTGATCCAGTCCGAGAAGGTGATCAAGGAGAAGGGGCACGACTGGATGCAAGAGCATCCGATCGGCACCGGCCCCTACAAGCTCGCCAAGTGGGTGCGCAAGCGGGAGCACCTCCTGGTCCGCAACGACGACTACTGGGGCCCCAAGCCGGCCTTCAAGTACGCGCGCATCCGCATCATCCCCGAGAAGGCGACGGAGATCGCCGAGCTGGTCTCAGGCGGCGTCGACATCATCAAGGCCGTCCCGCCCGACCAGATGGACGTGATCGACAAGTCTGGGATCGCCCGCACCTCCCCCGCGCCGATTCTCAGAACGGCCGTCCTCCAGCTCGACCAGGCGGGGCGAAGCGGGGCCAACCCGTTCCAGGACCGGCGCGTGCGCCAGGCCGCCAACCTGGCCATCGACGCCGACGCCATCATCAAGCACGTGCTCAACGGTCTCGGTGACCGGGTGGCCACCGCCGTGAACCCGATGGCCTTCGGGTACGACCCGAGCCTGCAGCCTTACAAGCAGGACCTGGCTCGGGCCAAGAAGCTCCTCGCCGAGGCCGGTTATCCCAACGGCTTCGACTTCCGGTTCCGGACACAGATCGGGATCGTGGAGCCGGGCATCGGTCAGACCAACGAGGCCATCATCGCCGACTTCGCCAAGGTGGGGTTACGGGCCCAGCAGAGCTTCATTGGCGAGAGCGTCCCCTACAACAGCCAGGTCAAGGACGGCAAGGCCGGCCCCATGTTCAACTGGTCCTGGGGCTACTACTCGATCTTCGACGCCGACGCCATCCTGCACGACGTCTTCAAGTGCGGGGAGGTCTACAGCTACTACTGCAACAAGCAGCTCGACGACCTGATCCACGCCGGACGCTCCACGATGGACCCGAAGAAGCGCACCGAGATCTACGCCAAGGCCCAGAAACTCCTCTTCGACGACGCCGCCTACATCTTCAAGTGGGGACTACGGGGCGTGTGGGGGGTCTCGAACCGGATCGACTACGAGCCGCCGCGGGACGAGATCGACCGGCTCTATCGCGTCACGCCGCGAAAGAAGTAGGGGCCGCGTCGCTGGCATGGCCGGCGGTGGCGCCCGCCCGGGCCCGCCGCCGGCCGCGTTCCGCGACCGATCGCCGGGCCACGTCCCGATGAGCTGCGTCCGATGATTCACGTCCCATGAAGAGCTACTTGGGGCGGCAGCTCGTCCAGTTCGTCGTCGTCGTCATCGGCATCTCGATGCTGTCCTTCTCGATCCTGCACGTGATCGGCGATCCGGTGGTGCTCTTCGTCCAGGAGGGCGCGCCCAAGGAGGAGCACGAGCGCTTTCGCAAGCTGCTCGGCCTCGACCAGCCGCTCTATGTCCAGTACTGGCGGTTCGCCAGCCGCGCCGTCCTGGGCGACTTCGGCAAGTCCTGGTACGGGGAGGCCCCGGCCTTCGGCCTGGTGATCGAGCGGATGCCCCCCACGATCTACCTCACCTTGAGTGGCCTCGTCGTGGCCTTGCTGATCTCGCTTCCCCTGGGCACCGTGGCCGCCCTGCGCCGTCACTCCATCGTCGACAACCTGTGCACGATGCTGGCCGTGGGCGGTCAGGCCATGCCGATCTTCTGGCTGGGCATCATGTTGATCATCGTCTTCGCCGTCAACCTCCGTCTCCTGCCCGCCTCCGGCTATGGCACGTGGCAGCACTTCCTCATGCCCGCCTTCACGCTGGGGGCGTTCCTGGCGCCGATCACCATGCGTCTGGTGCGCTCGGGGCTCGTCGAGGTCATGAACATGGAGTACATCAAGACGGCGCGGGCCAAGGGCCTGGACGAGCCCATGGTCGTGGTCAAGCACGCCTTCCGGAACGCCTGCCTTCCCGTCATCACCGTGATCGGACTCCAGTTCGGCCAGCTCCTGGGCGGGGCCGTCATCACCGAGACCGTCTTCGCCTGGCCGGGCGTAGCCACGCTCACGGTCGAGTCGATCCGCAACCAGGACTTCCCCGTCGTGCAGTGCGCCGTCGTGCTCCTGGCCCTGATCATCGTCACGGTCAACTTCCTTGTGGACATGATCGTGGCGATGGTCGATCCCCGCATCCGGGTGGGCGGGTGAAAACAACGGTCGTGAACCGAGGCGTGGCCCTCCAGGCCCCCGGCGGCGACGCCACGGCGGCGCCGCCCCGCGGACGCGTCTTGCTGCGCCGAGCCGGGCGGGTCAAGTGGGGCGTCGCCGCGGCGGGCGTCATGCTGCTCATCGTGGCCAGCGCAATCCTGGCGCCGGCGCTGGCCCCGCACGACCCCCTGTCGGTGAACATCAGGCGACGGCTCGTCCCGCCGGTCTGGATGGCGGGCGGATCACCGGCGAACCTCCTCGGCACCGACCAGGTCGGACGCGACCTGCTCTCCCGGATCCTCTACGGTGGCCGCGTCTCGCTCGTGGTGGGGGTGCTGGCCGTCCTGATCTCCAGCACCATCGGCGTGCTGCTCGGGCTGGGGGGCGGCTACTTCCGCGGTCGGGTCGACTGGGTCATCATGACGGTCGTGAACGTGATGCTGACGTTCCCCTTCGTGCTGCTCGCGCTGTCGGTGATCGCAGTGCTGGGACCGAGCCTGCCCAACATGATCGCCGTCCTCGGCGTGGCGGGGTGGCCGATCTACTGCCGGGTCGTCCGCGCCGAGACGCTGGCCGTGCGGGAACGCGAGTTCGTCCTGGCCGGCCAGGCGCTCGGGATGAGCCACGGCCGGATCATGTTCCGGCAGATCTTGCCCAATCTCGTATCACCGATCGTCGTGATCGCCACGCTGCAGGTCGCGCAGGTGATCATCCTCGAGTCGTTTCTGTCGTTCCTCGGGCTGGGCATCCAGCCGCCGACCCCGGCCTGGGGCAACATGCTCGGCGAGGGCCGCCTGTACATGCTGAACTCCTGGTGGATCGCCACCTTCCCCGGTCTTGCTATTTTCGTGACGACGCTCGTCATCAACCTGATGGGCAATGCTCTCCGCGACTGGCTCGATCCGCACATGAAGCTTTGACCGGGACCATACGAAAGCTGGCGATCGCCTGATCTCCTGTTGAAAGTCCACACCCGCCCCGCTTAGACTACCCGCTCGGCGTCCTTCTACGGCAGACAGCGACCCCTGATCGAGACTTGAGGAGACGAGCCATGCCGTCGTCCGCCTTCGCCAGCACCGATTTCAGGGTCTTCGACGTGAAGGGCTTCCAGTCTCGGATGCAGGAGCTGCGAACCCGGATCCGACCCAAGCTGGAGACGATGGGCCACAGGCTGGCCCCTGCCATTCAGCACACCACGGGAGAGGCGACCTTTGCCCACGTGGCCAGGCACGCCCGGCGCACGGTCAACCCACCCGACGACACCTGGGTGGCCTTCGGCGGGAATCAGCGGGGCTACAAGAAGCACCCCCACTTCAAGGTCGCCGTTTCCCGCAACTCCGTGCGGTTCCTCTTCGAGGTCGGCCCCGAGCACGGCGATAAACGGCGGTGGGCCGCCGCCTGGCGGCGCAACGCGCCGAAGCTGGGCCCCGTCCTCCGTCGGGTGAAGGGGCTCGGCTGGTTCAAGAACGAGCACGACGAAGAGCCAGCCGCGACGTTGGGCGACCTCAGTCAGGAGCAGCTCGTCGAGCTGATCGACGAGCTGACCCGGACCCGGGACGGCCAGTTCGTGATCGGGCGGGCCGTGCCAGCGGGCGAGGCCGCTCGCTGGACCGATGCGCAATACCGGGAGGCCGCGCTCGAGACGTTCCGCGCCCTGGCCCCGCTCTATCGGCTCCGGTAACGTGCCCCCTCCACATTCATGATCAGCGCGCCAGAGTTCTGGGAGACCCTCTACGCCGACCACCGCGATGGTTGGGAGATGGGTCGCCCCCATCCCTCGCTCGTGCACCTCGTCGAGACGACCCCGCCTCCCCGCGGGCGCGTGGCAGTGCCGGGATGCGGGCGCGGGCATGACGCCCGCTTCCTGGCCCGCCACGGGTACGAGACGGTGGGCTTCGACTTCGCGTCGGCCGCGGTGGAGGAAGCCCGGCAACTCGCCCGCCGGGACGGTGTGGAGGTCACCTTCGAGCAGCGCGATCTCTTCACCCTGGCCGCCGAATACCCTCACGCCTTCGACGGCGTGTGGGAATACACGTGCTTTTGCGCGATCGACCCCCGGAGACGGACCGAGTACGTGCGCGTCATGGCCGCCATCCTCAAGCCCGGGGGCTGGTTCTGGGCCTGTTTCTTCCCCATCCGTACCTCCGGCGGCGGGCCACCCTTCCCGGTCGCCAAGGCCGAAGTCCGCCGCCATCTGGCCGGTGAGTTCCGAATCGAGCGGGCGGGTCCGCCGCCGCGCCCTGTCGCTGCGCGCGCCGGACAGGAGTGGATGGTGCAAGCGGTGAAGCGTGCTCCGGCCTGAGGCCTGGCCGTGAGCACGTGGGCCGTCTTCCCGCCGCGCGAGCCGCCGAAGCCGGCGCGCGACCTGGCCGCCCAGGTCGAGCGTGACGGGGGCCACGTGCTGGCCATCTACCAGGAGCCGGTGGGAGAGCACTGGCAGCTGTTCTGCCTGCTGCCCCATGACAAAGTGCAGGCGAGCCCCTATCAGCGCGACCTCTCGCCGACGCACGTCAAGCGGCTGACCGAGGCGGTCAGGAAGCTCGACCGTTTCGTGGACCCGGTGGTGGCCCTGTCACCGGAGCCCGGGATGTACTGGACGCCCAACGGGAACCACCGGCGGATGGCGCTGGAGAAGCTCAAGGCCTCGTTCATCCCGGCCATCCTGGTCGTGGAGCCCGAAGTGGGGTTTCAGATCCTGCCTCTCAACACGGAGAAGGCCCACAACCTCAAGGAGAAGTCGCTCGAGGTCATCCGTATGTACCGGGGTCTGGCCGAGACCCACCCCTCCAGCACCGAGGAGGAGTGGGCCTTTCAGCTCGAGTCGGCCCACTTCATCACGCTCGGCCACCTTTACGAGGCCAACAAGCGCTTCGCCGGCGGGGCGTTCGCCCCCATCCTCCGGCGCGTGGACAAGTTCCTCAAGACCACCCTGCGTCGAGGCCTGGAGGATCGGGCCGAGCGCGCCGAGCTGGTTCGGGCCACCGACGAGGCGCTCAGCGTGGTGGTGGCGAAGATCAAGAAGCGCGGGATCAACCACCCGTACGTGAAGAACTACGTGCTGGCCCGGACGACGCCGCTGACGCGGGCCCGCAAGACGCTACCCTCCTTCGAGCAGACGTTCCGCAAGCTCAAAGACAGCCTCGCCGACTTCGACGTGAGTCGGGTCCGGTACGAGGACGTCCAGCGCTCGGCCATCATGGCCATCCCGGCGGAGTCCTCGTGACGCCCTCCGGTCGCGTCGCGCTGGTGACGGGGGGCACCGGGGCCCTGGGTCAGGCCGTGACCCGTACGCTGCTGGCCGCCGGCAACACGGTCTGCGTCCCCTATATCGTCGATGCCGAGCGGGCGCAGCTTCAGGCCGCCGTCAAGGGTGACGAGGCGGCGCGGCTCGTCATGGAACGACTCGACGTGGCCGACGCGGCGGCGCTCGGGCGGTTTGTGGACGCGACCCGCGCCCGGCAGGGTCGGCTCGACGCTCTCGTCACCCTGATCGGTGGCTTCGCCGGCGGCGGCCTGCTGGAGACCGATCGTACGACATGGGACCGGATGCTGGACCTCAACCTGACCACGGTCTTCACGACGACGCGTGCCGTCGTGCCCCACATGGTTGCGGCGGGCCGCGGCCGTGTCGTCACGATCGGATCACGCGCCGTGGTGCCACCGGCGGCCGGCTTCATCGCCTACACGGTGGCCAAGGCCGGCGTCATCGCCTTCACGCAGGCCCTGGCCCAGGAGCTCCGGGGCTCCGGCGTCACCGCCAATTGCGTGCTGCCCAGCACGATGGACACCCCGGCCAACCGGGCGGCCATGCCGGGCAGCGACCGCAAGGGATGGGTGCCCGTCGAGAGTGTCGCTGCGGCGATCGCCTTCCTGGCCAGTGAGGAGGCGAGCCACGTCACCGGGGCCCTGGTGACCGTGTGACCAGCGATCGCTATGACCTGGTCATCGTCGGTGGCGGAGCCGCCGGCATCAATGCGATGAAGTCGGCGCGCGACCTGGGAGCGACCGTCGCCCTCCTCGACCGCGGGCCCCTGGGCGGCTCCTGTGTCAACCGAGGCTGAATCCCCAAGAAGGCCCTGGTCAGGGCCGGACGGGTGCATCGGCAGGCTCACGAGGCGGCCGGCTTCGGGACGCTGGTCGGTACGCCTCGGCTCGACTGGGAACGGGTCATCGCGCGCCAGCACGAGACCGTCACCCGGCTTCGTCCAGCGCCGGCGAAGCTGGAGCGGACGGGGGCTCGGGTCTATGTCGGCGACGCGCGCTTCCTGGACCCCCATACGCTGGCGGTGGACGGCCGGGAGGTCCGGGGCGAGCGCATCATCATCGCCGCCGGCTCGGCGCCGGTGATTCCCCCGCTCCCCGGCCGAGAGCTGGCGATCACCTCGGACGATCTGCTCTTCCTGCCGGAGTTCCCACAGCGTCTGGTCCTCGTCGGCTCCGGCGCCATCGGCCTGGAGATGGCCGGGGCCTACCGCGACTTCGGCGCCGAGGTGACGGTGATCGGACAGGAAAAGGAGATCCTGGCCGGGTTCGATGCGGATGTGGCCGGCTACCTTCGGGCGATCCTCGAAGCCCGCGGGATCGTCTTCCACCGCTCCGCTCAAGTCACCGCGCTCAGCGGCCGACGCGGCAACGTCACGGTCCATTTCACCAGGGAGGGGACGAGCCACGAGGTCAGGGCGAAGGCGGTGTGCCTCGCCGTCGGCCGGCGCTTCGATCCGCGCTCGCTCGGCGCCGAGGGCCTCGGCCTCGAGACCGGCCGCCTGGGCCTGCGGACCTCGCCCCATCTGCGGACCTCGTCACCCCACGTCTACGCGGCCGGGGACGCCGCCGGCAATGTCCAGCTCACCCCGACGGCAGCCCACGAGGGGCGGGTAGCCGCCCTGAACGCGGTGCGCGGGGATCACGTCACGTCAGACCTCTCCGTAGTACCGCAGACGATCTTCAGCACCCCCGAGATCGGCCGCGTCGGGCTCACGCAACGCGAGGCGCGGGAGCGCGGCCTGCCCTGTCACACCGCCACCCACGACATGAAGGGCGCGTCCAACGGCGTGGCGACCGGCGAGGACGGTGGCTACCTGAAGCTCGTCTTCGATGGCACCACCGAGCGCATCGTGGGCGTGCAGATTGTGTCCTACGCGGCCAGCGAGCTGATCCAGCTCGCCGCCCTCGGCGTTCGCGTGGGAGTCACCGCCGATCGGCTGGCCACGCAGCTATCGATCCACCCGAGCCAGGCCGAGCGCTTCATCAAGGTCGCCGCGCACGAGTACCATGAGGTCTGCGATCTATGAGGAGGCCGGACACGTGTACCCACATCAGATCGAACGGCTCAGCGCCGCGCTCGAGAGCGGGGGCCTGAGCGCGCTGGTGGCCACCACGGCCGCCAATGTCCAGTACCTGACGGGGTTCCGCAGCCTGACCGAGGCGGTCTTTCACACCCCCCACTTCGCGGTCTTCACGCCACGGGGCACCGCCCTGGTGGTGCCGGCCGTCGATCTGCCGCCGATCGTCGCCGACGCGATCGCGGTCGATCACGTCGTATGCTTCGGCCGCTTCGTCGCCCAGTACGCCGAGGGCAGCAACGCAGGCGCTCGAGTCCGGGCGCTGACCGAGCAGCGGGCCGCGAGCCCGGCCGAGGGCCTCGCCCGGGCCCTGGAGGTGTTGGGGGTGCGCGGCGCGATCGGGCTCGACGAAGGTGCGCTCACCGCCGCGACCTGGCAGCAGATGGCGGCACGGCTCGCCCCCCTCACGCTCGTGCCGGCGGCCGATCGCCTCCGAGCGGCGCGCCGCGTGAAGAGCCCGTACGAGATCGAATGTCTGGCTCGGGCGCTGGGGATCGCCGAGGAGGCGGCGAACGCGGTGATCCAGGCGCTCAAGCCAGGGATGACCGAGCGCGAGGCCCTGATCGTCTACGGCACGGAGGTTCTCAAACGCGGCGCCGAGCTCGTGCCCGCCACCATCGCCTTCGGCGAAGATACCTGGGTCCCGGCCTCGGCCCCGACCGATCGCGTCTTGCGGGGCGGAGATCTCGTGCGCCTGGACCTGGGCTGTGTCTTCAAGGGCTACCACGCGAGCCTCGCCCGGATGGCGGTGACCGGCGAGCCCGGCGCCCGACAGCAGGTCGCCTGCGACGCCGTTCACGCCGGGCTGGAGGCCGCGGTGCGTGCGGTGTCGCCGGGGACCCCGGCCGGCCGAATCCACGAGGCCGCAGTGGCCGCCACCCGCGCCGCCGGGCTGGCGGCGTTCGAGCGCTACCACGTGGGGCACGGCATCGGGCTCGAGCCCTACGAGCGCCCGAAGCTGGCGGCGGACGATCCCACTCCGCTGGAGGTTGGTGAGGTCCTCCGGGTCGAGGTGCCGTACTTCGAGATCGGCTGGGCCGGCGTGAACGTGCGGGACACGCTTCTTGTCACCACGCGGAGCTGCCAGGTGATGAACCGTTCGGCGCGAGCGCTGGTGGTTCTGGATTAAGTACATGGGGGGCCCCGAGATGGCCCCCCATGCCCCCCCAACGCTCGTCGCGCGCCGGCAAAGCCGTGGCACTCCTCGAATCCCCCGGGTAAACGTCCCCTCGATCGTCCCCGTCTAACCGGTCAGGATCCGTATGGGGAGGAGTATGGGCGATGCTGGGTGGGATGGTCAGGGACCGGTAAACTGGACCACGTGGAGCCCTCGGATGAGGTGCTGTGTCAGCGGGTGGCGGCGCGGGACGAAGCAGCGTTCGACACCCTGGTCACCCGCTACCAGCAGCGCGCCTGGCGCCTGGCCTGGTCCATTCTGCGGGACGCCGAGGAGGCCCGTGACATCTCCCAGGAGGCGTTCGTGCGGCTGTATCAGACGGCCGGGAGCTTCGCCGGTCGTGCGCGGTTCTCGACCTGGTTCTACCGGATCCTGGTCAACCTGTGCCTGGACCACCGCCGGCGCCGCTGGTGGCAGCGCCTCGCGACGAACCACCATGAACCGCCGGACGCGGCGGCCGACGAGTCGCTCATCGAGCGGCTGCCGGCTGAGCGATACGATCCGACGGACGCCATGGAACGGGAACGAGCCGTGAAGCATCTGTGGGCCGAGGTGGAGCAGCTGGCGCCGCAGCAGCGGGCCGCCGTGCTCTTACAGGTCCAGGAGGAGCTGTCCACGCGCGAGATCGCGGCGGTGCTGCAGTGCTCGGAGGCAACCGTGCGCGTCCACCTTCACCGGGCACTGGCCAGACTGCGCAAGACCATGGGCAAAGGCTGATCGATGAACCACCCGACAACCGAGCTGATCGCGTACCTGACGGAGGCCCTGTCACCCGACGAGCGCGCCGGCATCGACGCGCACCTGGCGATCTGCGCCGACTGCCGGCGAGAGCGGGATGGCTTCGCCACCGTGCTGGCCGACCTGCGCCGCTCGCTCCCGACCGCCCCCGAGCCCCACTGGGGCCGCTGGCAGGCCGAGCTGCGCGGCCGACTCGAGGCCCGGCGGCGCCGCTGGCGGTGGCGACGGCCGCTCCCGATGGCGCTGTCAGCCGCGCTAGCGGCGGGCTTGCTGGTGATCGTGTGGATCGGCCACGAGCGGCAGGCCCCGCGGCCCGAGCTCACGGCGATGGAGGAAGTCGTCGTCCGGGAGTACCCCGTGCTCGAGCGGCTCGACCTGCTCGAGGACCTGGAGCTGATTCACGACCTGGACCGGCTGGCCACCCGGGGCGAAGGGTGAGAATCCTCGCGCTGGCCGTCATCCTCCTGCTGGCCGCGCTGGAGGTCGCCTGGGGCCAGGGCAGTCGCGGCGAGGCCCCGGAGCCGCGCACGCCCGAGGAGCGGGCCATCGCCGAGCGCAATCCCGAGCGCTGGCAGCGCATGACCCCCGAGGAACGCCAGCGGGCGGTCGAGAACTACCGGCACTGGAAGTCCCTGTCCCCGCAGGAGCAGGAGGCGGCTCGCCAGCGGTTCCGCAAGCTCCCTCCCGACGAGCGCGCCCGCATGGTGCGCGATCTGCAGCGCTGGAACGAGCTCCCCGAGCCGCGGCGTCAGGAGCTGCAGCAAGCCTACGAACGATGGGAGCGGATGTCCCCGGAGCGACGAAACCGTCTCCTGCAGCGCCTGCGCTCCTACGAGGCGATGTCCCCCCAGGAACGCCAGCACCTGCATCGCAACTGGGAACGCTGGCAGCAGATGACACCCGAGGAGCGCCAGCGGCTACGCGAGCGCTGGGAGCAGATGTCGCCCCAGGAGCGGGATCAGCTCCGGGGGCGACCGCCTAGGCCTTGAGGCGCAGCACGTTGTAGGCCGGCACCGGCTTGAGGAAGCCCTTGAGGGCCATCTCGCCGACCGGCTCCCCCTCGGCAAACTCCTCGACGCCGCCAAACACCCGCTGAGAGACGAGGATCTGGCCGGGGCGGGCTTCCCCGCACAGGCGGGACGCGAGGTTGGTGACGGTCCCGATCGCCCCGTAGTCGAGCCGGCCCTCGAAGCCGATGGCGCCGATGGTCGCGTACCCCTGGGCGATACCGACGCCGAAGTCGAGGTCGAATCCGCGCTTGCGCCACATGACACTGAGCCCGGCGACGCGCTCGCGCATGGCCAGCGCCATCCGGACGGCGCGCTCGGCGGGATTGGTCACGGGCATGGGATCGTTGAAGAAGACCATCATCCCGTCGCCGGTGAACCGCTCGAGCGTTCCCTCGTGCTCGAGGATCAGCTTCCCCATCTCGGCGTGGTATTCGCGCAGGACCCCCATCACCTCCTCCGGCTCCGCCGTCTCGGCGAAGGCGGTGAACCCGCGGAGGTCGAGGAACACCACGGTAACCTCGCGCCGGTGGCTCTTGAGAGGATCCTCGGCCCCGCCCGATACGATGATCTCGGCCAGCTGCGGCGAGAAAAACCGCTTGAGCCGGCCGAGCCGCTCGAGTTGCGCGACCTGTTCGAGCACCCGGGATTCCAGCGTATGGTTCAGCGCTTCCAGCTCGTCGTAGAGCCGCTTGATGCGGAGCAGCGAGCGCACCCGGGCCAGCAGCTCGGGCTGGTTGATGGGCTTGGTGAGAAAGTCGTCGGCCCCGGCCTCCAGCCCTTTGACCCGCTCCTGGGTGGGATCGAGCGCCGTCACCATGATGACGGGCAGGATCGCAGTGGCGGGGTTCTCCCGAATCTTGCGGCACACGTCGTAGCCACTCATCTGGGGCATGACGACGTCGAGGAGGACCAGGTCGGGGCACTCCTTCTCGATGAGGGCGAGCGCCTCGGGCCCGTTGGCGGCCGTGGTTACCGCGTAGCCGCGGGCGCCCAGCAGATCGGCAAGCAGCTTGACGTTGTGCGGAGTGTCGTCAACGACGAGGATCTTGGCCGGCGTCGTCATGACCGCTCCAGGAGCTGGCGGACGGCCTCCAGGAATTCCTTCACCCGGATGGGCTTGGTCTCGTAGGCATCGAATCCGGCCGCCATGATCTTCTGGCGGTCATGGGTCATGGCCGAGGCGGTGACGGCCATCACCGGGATCCCGCGGGTGACGGGATCCTCGCGCAGGCGCCCCAGCGCGGTGATACCGTCCATCCCGGGGAGCTGGATGTCCATGAGGATGAGGGCCGGCGCCTGCTCACGGGCCAGCCGGAGCCCCTCCTCGGCCGTCTCGGATTCGATGGTCTGATAGCCCTTGAACTGGAGCACGTCGCGTACCAGTCTCCGATTACGCTCGTTGTCCTCGACGATCAAGATCAGCTCGCCGGCCATGCTCGCTCCGGAAGGGTGAAGGTGAACGTCGATCCCCGACCGATCTCGCTGGTGACCCAGATACGACCTCCGTGCAGCTCGACGAACTTCCGGGCCAGCGTCAGCCCCAGGCCGGTGCCCTCCCGCTTGCGGGCCGTGTCGCTGCCGACCTGGCGGAACTCTTCGAACACCGTCGCCTGGTCCTCGGCGGCGATGCCGACGCCGGTATCGCTGACCGCGATCTCCGCCGCCCCCGCCACCGGCGCCGCCCGTACCGCCACTCGTCCGCCTTCGGGAGTGAACTTGACCGCGTTGGACAATAAATTCAGGAGGACCTGGCGGACCTTCCGCTCGTCGGCCACCACCGAGCCCACCCGCTCGTCCACGGTCAGCTCCAGCCGGAGGCCCTGACGGGTCGCCCGCTCGCGGACCAGGGCCAGGGTGGTCTCCAGGGCCACCGGCAGATCGAACCGGCTCAGCTCGAGCTCCATGCGACCGGCCTCGACCTTGGAAAGGTCGAGGATGTCGTTGATGAGGGAAAGCAGATGACGCCCGGAGGTGATGATGTCGTCGATGTACTCGGCCTGCTTGTCGTTGAGGTCGCCGAACATCCGCTCCTGGAGCACCTCCGAGAAGCCGATGATGGCATTGAGGGGGGTGCGCAGCTCGTGCGACATGCTGGCCAGGAACTCCGACTTGTGGCGGCTGGCCGTCTCCAGCTCCCGGTAGAGCCGGCCCAGCTCGTCGTTCATGCGGTTGAGGTTGGCGGCCAGCGTGCCCAGCTCATCGCGATTGGGGACCTGGACCTGCTGGCCGAAGTCGCCGGAGGCGATCTCTCCGAGCCGCTCGTTCATGCGCTGCACCGGGCCGATCACCGACCACGAGATGGCGTAGCCCAGCACCAGGGCCAGGGCGGTGGCGCCCACGGCGAAGCCGATGACGAGCTGGCGCGACGTCGCGTAGGCCTCGTGCGCGGCCTCGATGCT
Source organism: Candidatus Methylomirabilota bacterium (assembly GCA_036556905.1). Classification (GTDB taxonomy): domain Bacteria; phylum Methylomirabilota; class Methylomirabilia; order Rokubacteriales; family CSP1-6; genus 40CM-4-69-5. The sequence goes on along the minus strand of DATBIM010000062.1, from coordinate 2,184 downwards.
GGCCACCATGTCGGCCTCGGCCTTGTTCACCAGCTCGTTGGTCAGGCGCTCTAGCCGGTCGGACAGCGGGGCGGCCCGGGCGACCTGCAGCTCCCGCCCCTCGGCGGCCCGGCCGGTCCGGATCAGCTCGATCACGCGGGTCACCACCTGGATGAATTGCTCGTAGTCCGTGCGCACGCGCCCCAGCAGCTCCACCTCGTCGCGGGCCACGAACTGCAGCCGGTCCAGATCGTAGCCGAACTGGTTGAGCTGCCGCAGCGTGGCTTCCAGCGTGCGCTCCTCGGGCACCAGGAGGGCGGAGGCCACGCTGTACAGCTGCGCCGTCGTGTCGTGCTGGAGCTGGCGGTAGGCGGCGATCTTGCGCTGCAGGGCCACCAGGTTCTCGGCCCGGAGGTTCACCTCGCTGAGCCCGTGCAGGTCCACGGCGCCGACGGCGATCAGGAGGATGACGATGATCAGAAAGGCGGCCAGCAGCTTGCCGTGGACGCTGGCGGGCACACGAGCCACCAGCCGGGGAAGCCATTGCCTCATCGGGCTCGCCCCTCGGCGCGCAGCCCCTGCAGATCGCGCAGCAGCTCCTCGGGGTCGAAGCGGACACCCATGTACTGCACACGAAGCACCCCACCCTGATCGATCAGGGACGTCAGGAACGTGTGATCGACGTCCCCCCGCTCCGTCTTCTTGACGTACACGCCATAGCGCCGGGCGACCTCGCGGATCTCGGCCGGGCTGCCGGTGAGGAACGTCCACCCCGCCCCGCTGACACCGTGGCTGCGCGCGTACTCCGTCAGCACACTCGGTGTGTCGCGCTCGGGATCGACGGTGATGGCCACGAAGTGGACCGGCGTGCCTCCTCCGGCGGCCAGACGCGGCGTCAGGGCGGCCAGCTTGGCCGTCAGCAGCGGGCAGGTGTCGGCGCAACTGGCGTAGATGAAGGTCACCACGACCACCCGGCCCCGAAGCTCGGCGAGGCTCAGGCGGCCGCCGTCCTGCGTCGTGAGCGTGAAGCCGGGCGCTGGACCGATCTTCGACAGCCGCTGATGGTTACTGGCCGGATGGGCGACAACCGGCGGCGCCGTAACCACCACGGTCAGCGCCAGGAGCGCGGCGGTCAGGAACCGGCTCGCGGCGGGCCGGGGTCCCATCGTCAGCCCTTCAGCTCCTTCTTGAGCTCGTTGAGGAACCGCCAGTCGGTGCCCTGGGCGATGAGCTTCTTGGGGCTGGCCTTCACCATCCCCGCCTCGTGCAGCCGCAGGGCGTGAAAGCGCACGGTGTCTTCGGGGTCGTACTCCCGCCATTTGTTGTAGGGAAGGTCCTTCATGGTCTGCAGCGCGTACTCGTAGGTGGTCGTGAAGCCCCGATCCACCAGGAGACGAGCCGCGCGCGCCGGCTCCAGCGCGCACACATTGGCCGCCTTGACGAGCGCGCGCAGGGCCCGTTTGGTGGCCACCGGGTTTGCCTTCACGAACTCCCGGTTGGCGCCGGCGAAACAGCAGAAGTACTGGGACCACGGACGATCCACCGCGCTGTTGAGGATGACCCGGCCGACCTTCTTGGCCCGCAGCTCCTGGGGGTCGGGGGGAAAGCCGAGATAGGCGTCGATCTTTCCCTGGGCCAGCAGCCGCTTGGCCTCGGCCGGTGAGTGGATGACCCAGTCGATGTCGCGGCGGGGATCGAGCCCGACGTAGGCCACGATGCTGGAGAGGAAGACGTGGTGGGCCGAGCCCAGCTCCGGAATGGCCACGGACCTGCCCTTCAGGTCACGGATGGCCCGCACCCGTTCGCCGCCGAACAGCTCGTAGCAGCCGACGTGGATGCCGCCCAGGAGCACCACCGGCGCCCCCTGGTCGACCTGGATCAGAAACGGGGCCACGAACGCCACATTGATATCGGCCTCACCCGACACCAGGGACTTGTAAAGCCAGGCGGGGCCGTCCTTCTTGATGTACTGGATCTCGGTGAATCCCTCGCCCCGTAGCAGCTCCTCGGCCACGTACTGGGGAGCGATGCAGATGCCCGCGATCTGGACCAGACGGATGGTTCTGGTCTCCGGCGGTGGCTCGGCGGCCCCGGCGTCTTGCGCTCCGAGCAGGCTCGCGGCTCCCGCGGCGGCCACCCCGCTGACGAATTCGCGTCGGGTCATCAACTCTTCAGCTCCTTCCTCACCCTCGATGTCTCGATTTC
>DATBIM010000061.1:0-27884 GCA_036556905.1 Candidatus Methylomirabilota bacterium | reverse complement strand
GATCGAGTCACGCCAGGACTCTCCGGGCGAGCTCGTGGCCGCCGAGTCGGCGTACCGCGCCGCACTGGCCGTGGCCCAGGAGCTGGAGATGCGGCCGCTGGCCGCTTATTGTCGGCTCGGGCTCGGCCTGCTCCTGGCCCGAGCCGGACAGCCGGCCATGGCCGACGAGCAGATGTCGGCGGCCAACGCCATGGCCGGGGAGATGGACATCCAGCTCCTGCGGCCGGCGTGAGCGTGGCGGGGCTCGCTCAGGCGTCGGTCCTTTCGGCTGCTTCGTCTGGGTTTTCGTGGCGCCCCGCCTCCACCCGGCCCCGGCCCGGCTCCAGACCGTAGCGCCGGGCGAGGCGAATCAGCTCCAGGCGCAGCGCCTCGGCTTGGTGGCGGTCGATCGGGGCGACGACGCGGAGGATCCTCCCCGATTCGGCAGGACGAGGTTGGTCCACCGACCTGCCTACTCCTCCTCGAACGTCATCGACGTGATCGTCCCCTGATAGGGCTTGAGGAGCTTCTTCACCTCCTGCTTGAACTTCGCCCACGATTCCGGAGTCCACTGCTTCGGCGGGATCTCGATCGTTACCGTGTGACTGACACCACTGCCGGGCGGATCGTCGCTCATGGCTGCTCCTCCCTGTTCAGGATCGCAACCCGGTCGGTTGTCGCCGGTTCCCGGGCATCCGCGATCCCCGTGAAAAGATCGTCGGCGTGAAAGATGGCTGGCACGGTATCCACGTCCCGCATGAAGTAGTGGTCCTCGTCCACGTCGTAATCGTCTCCTCGCTCCACGGGCTCGCCAAGGGCCAGAGCCACGTAGGTCGCCGTCATGCTGCGCTTGCCGGTCAGGTCGAAGAGGTTCATCAAGGTGATGAATCGCCCCACGTTGATCTCCGTGATGCGAGGAATCCCGGCCGCGTCCGCCTTGAGGTCGAGGCTGAAGGCGCCCGAGATGTCGGGGCCCAGGGCCCGGATGGCCGCCGCGCAGATCTCGCGGACGGATGGCTCGTAGACGGTCTTGGCCAGCGCCGCCACCGACGACACCCCGCTCGGCCGGCCAGTTCCCCCGAAGTAGGACAGGCGCTCGCAGGTCTTGGTGAGGATCGGCGTCCCCGACTTCCAGAGCATCTGGCAGGCGAAGTCACGGCCCGGCAGGTACTCCGAGAGGATGAAGGAACCCGGCCGCACGCCCCGCATGTCCTCCCAGTAACCAATCCAGGCACGGGCCTGCGCCGCCGTGCGGACCGGCGTGGCCCCGACGGACCCGCTTCCGCGTCGCACCCGGCACCACAGGGGAGAGCGCGGCGCCAGTCGCTGAAAGATTTCCTCGACGGGATCGCGCTCGGTGACCGGGTACGTCAGCGGCACCGGTACCTCGTGGGCCGCCAGGAACGTGTTCAGGCGATACTTGTCCTGGCACAGCTCGACGACGTCGTGATCGGGCAGAAACAGGCGACAGGGCAAGACCTCCCGGAGCCGCGAGGCCAGACGCACGTCATCGTCGTTGTTCGGGATGAAGAGGTCGATGCGCTCCGTCTGGATGACGCTGGCGAGCGCGTCCGGGAAGCGTTCATGATCGGCACGGGGCAGGAGATGATTCCGGTCGGCCGCCGATTTCCGCAGAATGAACGGATCGTGGTGGCACCCGACCACGTACACGGGACGGCGCGCGGCCCGCAGGCTGCGAATGAGGTTGTTGGCCGCCCCGGTGCCCGCGTGGTGCACGATGACTCGCACTTGCATGTCACTCCTGGTGGGCGGGATGACCGGCACTGTAGGTCCCGGGGCATCCGATGTCAAGCGCTCCGGCCCGCTCTGTACTCGGTTCGCCCGAACTGGAGCGAGACGCCGCCGACGAGCTGACCTCCGGAGTACTGGGCCACGTGCACGAACCGGGGCCCGGCCTCGGTGTGGGCCTTGACGTTGAGCCGGACCGGCACGCGGGCGCCTTCGAGGAGGCGCAGCGATCTGAGGACCAGGCCACGCTCGGCCGTCGCCCGGATATGGGCGATGCCGTCGTGGAGCTCGAGGCTCGTCGCGCCGAACACGTCGGTGCGCTCGCCGATGTCGTCACCCTTGAGCGTCGTTTTCAACGCCCGCAGAGGATCATCGCTCCCTGGCCGTGCGTAGCGGGGCCGGGGTCCATGGCGCTCGATGAACCGGCGGTCGCGCCAGGGCAGAGCCGCGATCGGGAGCAGGAGCTCGATCTCGGCCTCCTGGGGACGGATGATGAGGCTGTCCTGGTCGGCCGAGCCCACCACCCAGAATCCCAACGTCGATGGGCTGGGTTGCACGAGGACGTTGCGCAGGGCGACGTTGTTTCGGGCGGTGATGACGGACCAGCCGCCGATGCCGACCTGGGGGAGGTCACCTTCGTTCTCCACCCGTACGAGCAGGCAGAAGTGATTGTCCTGGCGGAGGTTCGTCCCCGGTGCTGGAGGCGCCCAGGCAAAGAGCACCGGGGTCGACGCCCCGGGCGGGAGCAGCGGGACCACCTGGCTGTTGCCCTGAGCTACGAATGGCGGCGGCCCGGTGAAGAACCCGGTCCCGTTCCACGCCGAGGGATAGGGAATGTTCGTCGCCGGGTCGGCCCAGTACAGGAAGACCTCGGTGTTGCGGGCGGGCTGGGAGCCGCGATTGCGCACGGTGACCCGGACGATGTTGCTGAAGCGGTTCGTCGGATGGTGGGTCGGGTTGGCGACCGGATTGCCGGCCGTGTCGAGCACCTCGATATCCGGGCTCGCCCACGCGACAGGACCCGTGAACGGCTCGATCCCCGTGTCGGCGGGATCGTCGCGCAGCCAGGTGTCGACGGCGGGAAGGGGGCCCGTGCAGGCGAGGCCCGCCTGCAGGTAGCCGAAGCCGAAGTCGTCGCCCGGGACGACCAGCCCGGCCGTTCCCGCGGTTTCGGTGAGGATTTGTTTCAGGTTGGCCCAGGTGGCGCTCGCGCCCCGGCATTCGAAGAGCAGCGCGCAGGCGCCAGCGACGAGAGGGGCCGACCAGCTGGTGGCCGGACCTTTCGTCACGTACAGGGAACCCGGGTTCGCCAGCCGCATGTCGCGCGATCGGGGGGCCCTGATGGCGGTCCCGACCGCGGCGAGCTCAGGCTTGATCCGTCCGTCGCGAGTCGGACCTCGGCCACTGAGGGTGTCGATGGCACGGTTCTGGGGGGCGGGCGGTGGCGGTGGCTCGGCGTGATTGCCCACCGTGATGACGCGCCGGGCTGTCGCCGGGACGCTCAGCGTGAAGTGGCCTTCGGCGCGACCCGGCGCGCCCGCCGCCGGCAACGCCCAGGCCGACTGGTTCCGGTTGTTGCGGTCGACCCAGGCGTGGAAGGCGCCGTTGATGACTTGCGTGCCGGTGAGCGCAAACGTCCAGTCTCCGGCCGGAACCTGTTGCCCGTTCACTTCGATGATGACGGTGATGACGTTGTCGTGATTGAGCGGCGAATCGAGCACGGACGTGACGGAGACCTCGACCCCGTTGGCCAGGGTCAGGCTTTGCGAGGTGCCGGGTTGGACGGTGCCGATGACGTCACCGGTCGGCAACGTCACCGTGACGGCGAACCGATCGTGGCCGTCATACCAGATCTCGATGATGTCGCTGCTGTCGGCGACGTTCGCATAGTTCAGCTTGAGGTCCACGGTGGCGCCCTGGCCCACGGCTCCGGAAGCATGGGACTCGGTGTTGTTCGCGTTGCCGGCCGACACGGTGATCGCCCGGCCCGGTGTCAGTAACAGGTCGTCGATGAACCGCTCGCCCGCCGTGGTGCCGTCATGCGGACCCTGATCGTCGCTGGCGCTCAGGTTGACGACACAGGGCCGACCGAGCTGTCCAGCCCGAGCGAAGATGTACGCGAAGGCGTCGCAGATGTACGTCTGCCCCATCAGCAGATTGGCTCCCACGAAGAGCTCGGTTGCCGGCGGCAATTGGGAGCGCACGTAGATGATGTCAGCCGCTGGGGCCGCCCCCACGTTCGTCGGAGCCTGTCCGGGCTGGCGGCCGTTGCCGGCCGCGATCCCGGTGACGAACGTCCCGTGCGTGAACACGATATCAACGGGGTCCGGGACCCCGGCGTGCCTGACGATGCTGTACACGGGATGTCCCGGGGCCAGCTCGGCGTCGATCGTCGCCTGGTCGTACTCCACCCCATTCGGGGCCAGCAGCCCCGTGCCAGCCGGCGCGGTCTCACCGTCTTGCGCGGAGAGAGTCTGGTCCCACAGGTAGAGCACTCGGGTGGCGTCGGTGGCGGTGCGGAACGCCGGATGGTAGACGTCGAGGATCTCCAGATCCACGATACCAACGATGACGCCCGCGCCGGTGTGGCCGGCGCCACCGCCGGGTGGTGTGTGCAGCTGGGCGATCTGTGTCGAGACCAGGGCGCTCTGCAAGGCCGGGAACGCCGGCCGCTCCAGCTCGACGTAGCGTACCGCGGCTGAGGCCTCGAGACGGGGAATGGCGGACACCGGAATGAAGGCCGTGAACACGTCGCCCGAGCGGCTGCGCACCTGCACTCCGAGATCGGCCAGGTCGGCACTGCTGGCGTCGCTGATGATGAACGCCGAGATGAACGGCTCTGCGAACCTCACCCTCGGTCCCGTCGGACGGCGTGGGCCGTCGACGACGTGAAACCCGCTGGAGACGGGGCCGAACAGGCGGGCCTCGGCCGCGCGCAAACGCTCGCCCGCGCGGGATTTGCCGGACTCCGTAGCTTCCGCCTCGACCGCGGCGCGCGCGGAGCGAATCTCCTCGGCGACCTCCTGGAGCCGCCGGCCTTCGGTCTGCACCAACGCGGTGAGCCGCTCGGGCGGCAGGGAGAGGAGGAACTGCAGGCGGGCATCGAGCTTGGGACGGCTGGGGCGGGATCGCTCCCGCGGAGACTCCGGGCGGCGTGTCCCTTTGCGCGGCATGATGAACCTCCCGTGGGCTCTCGCCCGTCAGGCCGACCGGCGAGCCTCGACCAGGTCGAACGCCAGATCACCGGCGATCTCGTGCACCGTGCCCCGACGGACGAGGAACCTCGGGAGCAGACAGCGGTCCGCGCGGATCGCGTGGCCGCGCCCGTCGCGCAGGAGCCAGTCGCCGGTGTGGAGGCGGAGCACGGAGATGTCGGCCGGCATGCCCGGCCGGAGGCTGCCCCGCCGGTCCTGTTGGCCCAGGACGGCAGCCGGCGTCGCGGTGGTCATCGTGACCACGTCCTCGACGGTGAGCCCCAGCGCCATCATCTTGGCCATAGCGCCCCAGAGCGTGTAGGTGAGGTGCCGCGTCCCCCAGGCGATGCGCACCTCACCGTGGACCTCGTGGTGGGCGTCGCTGCTGATGATGTGGGGTCGCAACCCCTGGTCGAACGCGCGCCGGGCCGTTTCCAGGTTGAAGTGCGTGCCGTGGGCGAGATCGAGGAGCACGCCACGCTCGTAGGCGTCGCGCACCTCGGGCTTCACCTTGCTATCCTCGTCGAGCAGGCCACCTGGATTGTTGGTGTACGGATGCACCAGGATGTCACCGGGATCGAGCAGGGTCAGGGAGTCGCGGAGGGCGTCGTCCGGCGATCCGGCGCCGGCCCGGGACGCTTTGAAGAGGTTACCGATGTGCGCGGCCAGCGGCACGCCCGCTTCCATGGCGGCCAGCTTGGCCAGGGCCAGCGGCTTGGTCCCCCACCGGGAGTACAGGCCGAGCTCGGCGTGAGCCTTGATGCCACGCACGATCTCGGGGTAGTCGCGGCAGGTCTTCACCGTCCGCCTCACGTTGGCGGTATCCGGACTGTGGAGATCATGCTGCCCGCCCTTGGGGTCGCCGGCCACGTGGACCGAGAGGTAGCACAGGACGTCCGTCTTCGACGGTCGCACGATGAAGTGTCGGAAGGCGGCGAAGGTGGCCGCCCCGACCGTCCCTTGCTCGACCACGGCGCTGACGCCCTGATCGACGCCCACGTGGTCGGGATGGACGCCCATGTCGGTGACGTGCTCGAAGCAGTGCACGTGATGGTCGATGATCGCGGGCGTCACCAGGCAGCCCTCCGCGTCGAGGACGCGGGCCCGCGGAGAGATGGGGATGTGAGGAGCGAGGGCGGCGATACGGTGGTCGCGGACGGCGACATCGAGAACGGCGTTCAGGCCCTGAACCGGATCGATGACCCGGCCACCGCGGACGATCAGGTGGTGGTCGCCCGCCGCCCCGCTCATTTCCGCGGCCGGGGCGGATCTTCGCTGACCTCGGTGCGAACCTCCACGCCATAGCGCCGGGCCAGTCGGGTCACCGCCATCTGCAGAGCCTCCGCCGACTGCTGATCGAGGCCGGTGATGCTGATTCGTTCGTTCCCCGGCGCGCTCTCGTTCGCCGGGAGCGGCGCGCCTTCGCCAGCCTCATCGCTTCCGGGGATGTGGTTCTGGGAGCCCGTTGATTCCATCGCCAGAGGGGTCGGACTCTAGGCCCCGCCTACCGGAATGTCAATGCAGGCTTCATCGCGCCGGCTCGGTCGCGAAGGTCCGGCCGGTGAGGTTGTCCGCCACCGCCCGCACCCGGGCCCGCGCGCTCTCGCTGGGCTGCGCGAACTCCCTGGCCACCCCTAGCCACTGTTCGGCCACCTCGCGATCGCCGAGCGCGGCGAAGGCCTCGACGGCGCCCAGGATGCCTTCGAACGAGCGCAGTCGACGCGCCCGGTAGGCCGCCGTCAAATACGCGGTCCGCGCGGCGGTGACGTTCCCCGCCCGAACGGCGGCGTCCCCCACCTCCAGCATGCCCTCCCAGCGCCGACTGCCCAGCGCCACCCAGTGAGCCTGCCGGAGCAGCCAGTCGGCGGCCCTGGCGTCTCCGGCGGCCAGGGCATCCTCCATCGACTTCAGATACTCGTCCCACGGGGCGGGCTCGGGTCGGGCCTGGCCTCCGATGGCCTCCACGATGGCGAGCGCGATCAGGAGGACGGCAATCGCCAGCGCCACGGACAACGCTGGCCCGCGAGTTATGAGCCGTATGGCAGCATCCTTCATGGCTTCCCCGCTTTCGCCGGCGCTCCAGGCGCAGGCAACCTTCCTTGACGCATGTGGAGTGCCAAACGAGGCGCGAAGAAAGACGCGGAGTTACGGCCGGGGGACGCTACGCAGGCGTGGTGGTGGTGGTGGAACGCTGAGCAGCTAGGCGCGGCCCTCCAGCGCGCGTTTGAGCTGGTCGAGATGGTTGTCGTCGTGCCAGGCCATGAGCGTGAGGATGTCCTCGGCCGTCATCCGCCCTCGCGTGGGATGCAGGCCCGCGCGTTGCCAGTGCTCGGGCCTGAGCTTGGTGAGCACGGCCAGGCTCTCGCCGCGGCGGCGGCGGAATGCCGCCAGCGCCCCCTGAACCTCGTTCCGCAGATACTGCCGCTCTTCGGCCCAGCGGTCGGGGGTGTCGGGATTCAAGGGCATGAGCTTGGGCTCGTCCATCATCATGATTTGCTGGAACCGACTCCCGAACAGCTCCTCGGTGTCGCGAAGATGGCAGACGACTTCCTTGGGCGCCCAGTTCTTGGGGTCGGGGCGACGAGCCAGAACGGTCTCGGCCTGACCCTGGAGCGCGGCGGCCAGCTCGTCGGCGGTGCGCTCGAGGCGCGCCAGGCGTTGGGCCAGCGGTTGCTTGGCGTACTCTTCCATCGTCGGCATGGCGGTCCTCTCTGCGGGGACGAGCTGGTGGAACAGGCTCGACTCGCGCTTGTAAAACCCCTGGGTGTGGAACGAGTCACGCAGGCGCAGCATCGTGTAATCGAGATGGTGGCCGAGCTCGTGCAGCAGCGTGCGGAGATAGGTCCGGAAGGCGACCACCCGGCGCTGCTTGGCGGTGCGCATCCACAACTGAATCTTCGGGGGCCGGCCCTGCTCGGCCGTGTACAGGCCGTGCAGCTCGCCCCAGCGCCGGTGCGGCCGGGCGGCGAGCACCTCGACCTGCACGGGCGGCACCCCGAGCTCCTGGCCGAGCCCTCGCAGCAGCCGGTCCGAGGCCTCCCATGTTCGCTCGCGGCTCTCGGAGGCCAGCGCCGCCGCCAGGTCCTCGACGAGGGAATGGAGCAGCTCGGGGCGGGGGAGCCGGACCTCGACCACGCCGTCGCTCTTCCGGTAGATGGCCTGCTGGGCCCGGCTCAGGCGGCTGTAGTACGCGAACGTCACGTCCCCGTCCAGCGCGGCCGGCGCTTTTCCAGGAAGGCCCGGGCGCCCTCGAGGCGATCCTCGGTGGTGCGGAGCAGCGTGGACAGATCGTTTTCCAGGCGGAGGCCGTCGGCCAGGGAGAGCTCCAGGCCCTTTACCACCGCCTCCTTGGCGTAACGCAGGGCCACCGGCGCCTTGCTGGCCAGCTCGCGAGCCAGCGCGACGGCGCACTGCCGCACCTCGGAGGCCGGCACCACGCGCTCCACGAGGCCCAGGCGCAGGGCCTCGGCGGCGTCGATCCGGGCTCCCGTCAGGATGAGCTCGAGCGCCTTGCCCCGGCCCAGCAAGCGGGGAAGCCGCTGGGTCCCTCCGCCGCCCGGAATGATGGCCAGGTTGATCTCGGTGAGGCCGAGCTGGGCGTCGTCACCAGCGACGCGGATGTCGCAGGCCAGGGCCAGCTCCAGGCCCCCGCCCAGGGCGTAGCCGCGGATCGCGGCGATGATCGGATGCGGGCAGCGGTCCATGACCTGGCGGAAATCGACCCGTCGGCGCTGCTCGCGGAAGCGCACGGGGGCCTGGGGCGCGACGAACTCCCGGATGTCGGCGCCGACCGAGAAGGCCCGCTCCCCGGCGCCGGTGACCACGATCACCCGCACCTCGTCGTCGCTGGCCAGCGCGAGGAAGCAGCGGGTGAGCTCCTCGCGCATGGCCTGGTTCATCGCGTTCAGCACGTCGGGGCGGTTGAGCGTCACGGTGGCCACCCCATCGACAACCTCGTGGCGAATCGTCTCGTCAGTCACTGGATCACCTCACCGGATCACCCCACGGGTGCGCAGGTCGGCGATGGCGGGGCTCTCGTAGCCGAGCTCGCGCAGCACCTCGTCGGTGTGCTGGCCGAGCGCGGGCGGCGGCCCCGGATCCGGCGCCACGGTGTCGGAGAAGACGAGCGGCTGCCCCAGGAGGCGCAGTCGATCGACGTCGGGGTGCGTGTAGGTTCGGGTCATGCCGTGATGGCGCACGGCGGGATCGTCCATGAACTCCGTGAGACTCTGCACCGGCGCGGCCGGGATGTCGTGCTCGGCGAGGAGCTTCAACCAGTGGGCGCGCGGCTGGGTGGCGAAGGTCTGCTCCAGCCGGGGCAACAGGGCTTCGCGATTGTCCAGGCGCAGGACCCAGGAGGCGAAGCGCGGGTCGTCGGCCAGCGACTGCAGGCCCAGCGCGCTGCAGAGCTTCACCCAGAACGTCTGGTTGCCGCAGGCCAGGAAGAACCACTCACCATCCCCGGCGCGGTAGAGCCGGTAGGTCGGATTGTCGCGGAACATGGACTGCTTGCCCGGGTAGTCGACGAAGTTGCCGGATTGCATGGCCATGGACGCCTGCAGCAGCGACGTTTCCACCCGCTGCCCGCGGCCGGTCCGCTCCCGGACGAAGAGGGCGGCCAGCACGGCCTGGGCCCCCAGGGCGGCGGCGTAGTAATCGGTGATGGCGATGCGGATGTACTGGGGCGGACCGGTGAGGCCCTGAATGGCCATGGCCCCGCTCATAGCCTGGAGCAAGGGATCGAATCCAGGCCGGTCGGCGTACGGGCCGGTGGACCCGAACGCGGTGATCGAGCAGTAGATCAACCGGGGATTCGCGGCGGAGAGCTTCGCCCACCCGACGCCGAGCCGGTCGGCCACGCCGGGGCGCATGTTCTCCATCACGACATCGGCCCGCGCAGCCAGCCTCTCGGCGATGGCTAGCCCGGCGGGCGTCTTGAGATCGGCGGCCAGGGAGCGCTTGCCCCGGTTCCAGCCGAGGAAGCCCGGCAGCTCCCGGAAGGGATCACCGGTGAGCCCCTCCAGCTTGATGACGTCGGCCCCGAGGTCGGCCAGCATCATCGCCCCGTAGGAGCCGGCGATGTAGCCGGTCAGGTCGAGAACGCGGATGCCGTGCAGGGGGGCCGAGGGCACCGTCAGCGGCCGTCCCGCGCTCAGCCCGTGACGTGGCGGACGATCATCTCGCGATGGTAGCCCGCGTCCCCGTACATGGTCTCCAGCGCCTTGGCCCGTTTGACGTAGAGGTGCAGGTCGTATTCCCAGGTGAAGCCGATGCCCCCGTGCACCTGAATCGCTTCGCCGCAGACCTGACGGGCGGCGTCGCCGACGTAGGCCTTGGCCACGGAGGCGGCCGTCTTGGCGTCGGGGGCGCCCGCGTCGATGGCCCACGCCCCGTAGTAGGTCGCGGCATGGGCGTTCTCGACCTCCACGAGCATGTCGGCGCACTTGTGGCGGATGGCCTGGAAGGCCCCGATGGGCTGGCCGAACTGCTCGCGCACCTTGGCGTAGGCCACGCTCATGTCCAGACACCGGCGCGCGGCCCCGAGCATCTCGGCGGCCGCGCCCACCGCCCCGCGCCGCAGCAGCTTCTCCAGCAGCGGACCGCCCTGGCCGCGCGCGCCCAGGATGGCGTCGTCGCCGACGGGCACGTCGTCGAGGGTCAGGGTCATCCAGCGGGTGCCGAGGTCCATCCCCTGCAGCGCGCCCAGCCCCAGGCCCGGCGCCGAGGGCTCGACCAGGTACAGGCTGAGCCCGTCGGGGCTCTGCGCGGGGATGAGGAGGACGTCGGCCACGTGGGCCCAGGGCACGAAGCGCTTGGTGCCGCTCAGCGTCCAGCCGCGCGCCGACCGGGTCGCGCGCGTGGCGACGGCGCCGGGGTCCCAGCCGCAGTCGGTATCGAGGAAGGCGACGGTCCCGCGCGCCCCACCGGTGGCGATGGCCCCCAGCCAGCGATGCTTCTGCTCGGTGCTGCCGGCCTCGTTCAGCGCCGTGGCAGCGAGGACGGTGGGGAAATACGGGCCCGGATACGCGGCCCGGCCCATCTCCTCCAGCACGATGGCCGTCTCCACCAGGCCCAGGCCGCTGCCCCCGACGGCGTCCGGCAGGGAGAGGCCGAGCCAGCCCAGCTGGGCCATGTCCTTCCACAAGGCCTCGCTCTCGCCGCGAGGGTCATCCCACAGCGCCCGCACGAGGGCGGAGCCGCAGTGCGCGTCGAGGAACGCGCGCGCCGAGTCCCGGAGCAGCTGCTGATCGGCATTGAACGTGAAGTTCATCAGGCTTTCACCCGGTCGGCCCGCGGCTCCTTGGGCAGCCCCAGCACCCGCTCGCCGATCACGTTCTTCTGAATCTCGGACGAGCCCGAATAGATGGTGCCGGCCCGTGACCACAGGAACGCATAGGCCCAGGTGTCGCCGTGGCCGGAGGAGCCGACCACGGGGAAGGTGAGGCTCGCGGGCAGGCCCGCCGTGGCCTGGCCGTAGGGCCCCAGGATCTCCAGGGCCGTCTCGTAGAAGCGCTTCTCGAACTCACTGTAGGAGAGCTTGGTGAGAGAGGACGCCGGCCCCGGCGAGCCGCCCCGCTCGAGCGCGCTGAGCACCCGGAGGGCGGCGTAGCGCTGGACCTCCAGCTCGGCGTACATGCGGCCCAGCCGGTCCCGAACGACCGGCTCCTCGAGAAGCGGCCGGCCGCTCCGGTGCAGCACGCGCGCCTCCTCCACGAGCTGGCGGAAGGCCATGGCATAGCGAGTCACCCGGGCCAGGGAATTCCCCCCGCGCTCGTAGGACAGCGTGGTCTGGGCGATCTCCCAGCCCTGACCGAGGCGGCCGATGAGGTCGGACTTCTCGACGCGAGCCTGGGTCATGAACACCTCGGCGAACTCCGCGCCGCCCGTGATCTGTCGGAGCGGACGCACCTCCACGCCGGGCTGGCGCGTGGAGAGGAGAAAGCAGGAGATGCCCTTGTGCTTGGGAACACGGGCGTCGGTCCGCGCCAGGAGCAACCCCCAATCGGCCACCAGGCCGCCGCTGGTCCAGATCTTCTGGCCGGTCACCTCGAAGTGATCGCCCTTGTCCTCGGCCCGGGTCCGCAGGCTGGCCAGGTCCGAGCCGGCGTTGGGCTCGGAGTAGAGCTGACACCAGAGCTCCTCCGCGCTGAGGATCTTGCGGAGGTAGCGCTGCTTCTGGGCCTCGGTGCCGTGCACGATGATGGTGGGGCCGACGATGCCGATGCCCAGACCGTTGATGGTGGGCGGCGCGCTCGCCCGCGCCATCTCATCGGCCACGATCGCCTGCTGCATGGGCGTCGCGTCACGGCCCCCGTACGCCCGAGGCCAGCCCATGCCGACGTACCCCGCCTCGTAGAGCGTGCGGTGCCAGCGCCGGCGCTCCTCCAGGCTCTTGAGCTCCTGGCGCGGCGTGTTGGCCTCGAACCAGTGCCGCGCGCGCTCCCGAAACGCGAGATCCTCCGGCGAATACGTCAGGTCCACTGCGGCCTCCTCGCCCCGATGCTCGAACGTCAGGCGAATCCGTTTCTAGCACGCAGCGTAGGCGGAAGCAACGAGCCGCCCTGGCGGCCTCCCGGGCGCCGAGTCCAGGAGGTCGCCCGGGCGCCGGTCAAGGATTCGCCGGCGGCGGCAGCCGATAGATGGCGGTGTGCAGGACGTGGGCGACGGGGCGGGTGCCGGCGGTGATCACGAGGTCGAGCTCGACGAATTCGCGGCCGTTCTTCTCCCACAAGGACCGGACGCGCCCGCGGGTGGCCAGCGCTTCGCCCACTCGCGCCCCGCCGAGGTGGCGGACCCGACTCGCCACGTGGATCCAGAGGCCGAGGCGGACGTTGCGGTCGAGACCGCGGTTGGCCTGGTCGAGATAGAAGCCGGGATGGACCCAGCCCTGGGGACTGCGGTACAGGGCGAGCCCATCCTCCACGCCCTCGAGGTACGCGGCGGCGCGGGCCTCGTCGTAGAGGGCCTCGGGGGTGCCCAGGGGACCCGGGCGCTCGAGCACCGCGCGGCTCACGGGCGGGCGCTCGGCGGGCAGCGGGGCCGTCGGGTAGAGGGCGAGATTCACCGGCGTCGGCGAGCCCGCGGGCAGGGTGATGTCGGCGACGGCACACTCGCCGGATGCGGTCGTCGAGGCGGTGACGCGCGCGGCGATGCCGGTGGCCTCGCGCGCCGTCACCAGGCCGGCGACCACGACTTCCTCACCCGCGAGCACCGGACGCACGAAGCGTACGCTGGCGGTGCCGCGGGTCAGCCAGGCCGTCCCCAGCGCGCTCACCAGGGGCTGGGTCAGATAGGCGTAGACGGTGACGCCGGGGACGAGCCCGCCGCGAAACCCGTGCTGCCGGGCGACGACATCGTCGTGGATGAGATTCTCGCCCCCGGCCCACGTGTTGCGCGCCTTCACGCGATATTCCGGCAGCGATTCCGGCATGGCGCGAAGTCTACGCCGGCCGCGCGTATAATCTCAACCGCTATGGGACGCACCGCGCTGATCGCGCTGCTGGTCGTGGGCCTCGCTGTGCTGGCCATCGCGGGCTGGGCGGTCAGCATCAACAACCAGCTCGTCCGACTCGAACAGGATGTCAACGAGAAGTGGGCGCAGGTGCAGAACGTCTACCAGCGCCGGGCCGATCTCATCCCCAACCTCGTGGAGACCGTGCGGGGCTTTGCCTCCCAGGAGCGCACCGTGCTCGAGGAGGTGACGAAAGCCCGGGCCAGTGCCAGCAGCATCCAGCTCACCCCGGAGGCCCTCAACGATCCCAAGGCGCTCGAGCGCTTCCAGGCCGCCCAGCGGGAGCTGGGCGGCGCGCTCAGCCGGCTCCTGGTGACCGTGGAGCGCTATCCCGAGCTCAAGTCGAACCAGAATTTTCTCGCCCTGCAGTCCCAGCTGGAGGGCACGGAGAACCGCATCGCCGTGGAGCGCCGACGATTCAATGAATCGGTGCGGGAGTACAACACCCGGCTCCGTCTGTTTCCGGGCAGCGTGGTGGCCAGCATGACAGGGTTCCGGCCCAAGGCGTTCTTCGAGGCGGCCGCCGACGCGGCGACACCCCCGAAGGTGAAGTTCTAGCCTGCTCGCGGCAATTCTGATCGCCGCCGCCCTCGTGATCCCGCCCGCGCCCACGGCGCGAGTCAACGACTATGCCGGCCTGCTCGGCGCGGCCGAGCGGGCCCGGCTGGAGGCGCTGCTCGCCGAGCGGGAGCGGGCATCCGGCGCCCAGATGGTGCTGGCGATCTTCCGCTCGCTTGAGGGCGAGAGCCTGGAGGACTTCTCCATCCGCCTGGCCGAGCGCTGGCGGGTCGGCCAGCGCGGCCTCGACAACGGCGTGATTCTGGTGATCTTCCTCGACGAGCGCCGGATGCGGCTGGAGGTCGGCTATGGCCTCGAGCCCATCCTGCCCGACGCCGTCGCCAGCCGCATCATCAGCGAGGCCATCGCGCCGCGCTTCCGGGACGGGCGCTATGCCGCCGGGCTCGAAGCCGCGGTCAACGAGGTGTACGCCCGAATCGCCAGCCCGCGCGCCGCTCCGGCGCCCCGGGGGACGCCACCGGAAGCCTGGCTGCCCCTCGTGGCCTTCGGCCTGGTGGCGCTCGTCATCGTAGTCATGATCGCCAGTGCGCTCCGGGGGGACCGCCGCGTGCAGCGGTTTCGCCGTGGCCGCCGTGGCTACACCGCGGGGCCGGACGGCTGGCATGGGCCGCCGGGCTCGTGGGGCTCACGGGGTGGTGGCGGATGGGGCGGCGGTGGGGGAGGCTTCTCCGGCGGGGGCGGCGGCTTCGGCGGTGGCGGCGCCAGCGGGCGGTGGTGATGGCCTCTGCTCCCCGGTGGATCAAGCGCGTGCTCGCCGACGAGGATCTGGCCGCGGTGAGCCACGCGATCGCGCTCGCCGAGCGCGAGACGTCGGGCGAGATTCGCGTGCATCTCGAGCACCGGCTGCCGGCGGGCGATCCGCTGACGCGGGCACGGCAGGTCTTCACCGAGCTCGGCATGGAGCGAACGCGGGAACGCAACGGGGTGCTGATCTATCTGGCCTTCGCCGACCACCAGCTTGCCGTCCTGGGGGACGCGGGCATCCACGCCTCCGTCGAGACGGGCTACTGGGACCGGCTGCGTGATCTCCTGGTGGGACGCCTGCGCCAGGGTCGCGTGCGCGAGGCCCTGGTGGAGGCGGTGGCCGAGGTGGGCCAGGCGCTGCGAGCGCACTTCCCCCGCCGTCCGGACGACACCAACGAGCTGAGCGATCGGGTGAGCACGCGCTGACGGTCTGGTGTATCCTAGCCGGCCGAGGATGCCGGATATGCGCGCGAGCGTCGTTATCAGCCTGATCACGCTGCTGGCCGGCTGCGCCACTGGCCAGCAGTCGGCCTCACCGGTGACCAGTCTGGAAACCGAGATCAAGCACAAGCGCTTTGTCGTCCTGCCCCGGCCCACTCCGGACGCGGTGGATCAGGACATTGCCGCGGTCATGGCCGAGCTGCAAGCCGCCGAGCGGCGCGAGGAGCTGGTGCGGCAGGTGATCCGGCCGCCGTTGCGTCCCGATCTCGACGACACCGTCAGCGGCGGCATCCAGAGCCGCAACCTGGGACGGGCCCTCACTCGCTGAGGAGGAACTCCTGGGCCGCGCCCAGGCCGGCCCCGGCGCGGAAGGGCAGGCCGCAGTCCTTCAGGATCATCTCGACCCCGGCGAGCCCGCCCAGCAGGTCGAGCTCGTTGAGGCTACCCAGATGGCCGATCCGAAACACCTTGCCCCTCACCTCGCCCAGGCCCAGGCCCAACGAGAGCTCGAGCCGGCGCCAGGCGCGGTCGACGACATCGTCGGAGTCCTGGCCCGGTGGCATCACGACCGCGGTGATGGTGTTCGAGTACTCGGCCGGATCCCGGCCGAGCAGCCCGAGGCCCCACGCCCGCACGGCCCGGCGGCAGGCCTCGGCCAGCCGCGCATGACGGTGGAATACCTGCGACAAGCCTTCCTCTTCGAGCATGGCCACCGACTCGCGCAAGCCGAAGAGGAGCGTCGTGGCCGGCGTGTAGGGAAATTGCCCGCGCCGGTTGCGCTCGAACACGGGCTGCCAGTCCCAGTACGCCCGCGGGCAGCGGGCCTTCTCGCTGGTGGTGACGGCGCGGTCGCTTGCCGCGAGGATCGCCATGCCCGGCGGCAGCATGAGCCCCTTCTGAGGCCCGGTGAGCGCGACGTCGACGCCCCAGGCGTCGAAGCGGAAGTCGATCGAGGCCAGGGAGGACACGGTGTCGACCAGGAGCAGCGCCGGGTGGCCGGCGCGCTGTAGCGCGGCGCGGACGCCGGCGATGTCGGAGGTGACCCCGGTGGAGGTCTCGTTGTGCACGACCAGGACCGCGCGCAGCTCGCGGGCCACGTCCGCCCGCAGGCGCGCCTCGATCAGGGCGAGCGGCGCGCCGGCGCCGTACGGCACCTCCAGGCGCTCGACCTCGACGCCGAAGGCCGCGGCGGTGCGCGCGAAACCCGCGGCGAAGAAGCCGTTGACGCAGGCCAGGACCCGGTCGCCCGGCGACAGCGTGTTCACAATCGTCGCTTCCCAGGCCCCGGTGCCCGACCCGGGGAAGAGCGCGATGTGCCCGCGCTCGGTCTGGAACACGCGCTTGAGGCCCTCCAGGCAGTCGCGGACCAGCGCCTCGAAGTGCGGCCCCCGGTGGTCGATGACCGGCTGGGACATGGCGCGCACGATGCGCTCGGGGACGAGCGTGGGACCGGGGATCTGGAGAAACGGCCGTCCGGGCATGGGGGCGAGTCTAGCATGCGCCTCGTGGTAGAGTGGGCGCCCGACCCATGACGCGTGACGAGATTCCGACCCCCGCGCTGCTCCTCGATCTCGACCGGTTCGAGCGGAATCTGACCCGGATGGCCGAGCACGTCCGACGCTCGGCCAAGCAGCTGCGCCCGCACTCCAAGACCCACCGTTGTCCGGAGATCGCCCGGCGTCAGGTGGCCGCCGGCGCCCTCGGGGTGGCCTGCGCCAAGCTCGGCGAGGCCGAGGTGATGGCCGCGGCCGGCATCCGGGGCCTGCTCATCACGACCGAGATCGTCTCGTCGCCGGCGATCGCGCGGCTGATGCGGCTGCTCGGCGAGGCGCCCGACACGATGGTCGTCGTCGACCACGAGGACAACGTGGATCGTCTGGCCGCCGCCGCTGCCGCGGCGGGACACGTCCTGGACGTCCTCGTCGATGTCGACGTCGGTGGCCGTCGGACCGGCGTGGCGCCCGGCGCTCCCGCGCTGGCGCTGGCCCGCCGCGTGGCGGCCCAGCGCTCGCTCCGGCTGCGCGGGCTCCAAGGGTATGCCGGGCAGTGCGCGCACGTGGTCGGCTGGAAGGCCCGGCGGGACGCCTCCCGGGCCGCCATGGCGCCGCTCATGGAGACGCGGGGACGGCTGGAGGCCGCGGGGCTGCCGGTGCCGGTCGTCGCCGGCGCCTCGACGGGCACCTACGACATCGACGTGGAGCTCGACGGGCTCACCGAGCTCCAGGCCGGCTCGTACTGCGTGATGGACCTCGAGTACCGGGGGATCGGGGGGCGCAGCGGGGAGGCGCTCACCGATTTCGAGCTGGCCCTGACCGTCGTGGCCACCGTCGTCAGCGTGCCGACGGCGGACCGGGCCATCGTCGACGCGGGCCTCAAGGCCTTCTCCACCGACAAGCCCTTCCCCCCCGAGCCGGTGGAGCGCCCGGGAATCAGCTACGGCTTTGCCGGTGACGAGCACGGCCGGCTCACGGTCCTCGATCCCGACCGCCGCCCGCGGCTGGGCGAGCGCATCGAGTTCCTCCCGCCGCACTGCGACCCCACCTTCAACCTCTACGACCGCGTCTGGGTGGTCAAGGGCCAGCGTGTGGTCGACGTGTGGCAGGTGGCCGCGCGCGGCCGCTCGGACTGACTTACCAGGCCTCCCAGAAGAGGGCCTGCACATCGCCGGCGCCGGCGGCGGCGAACAGCTGCGGCCGCAGGCGCGCGCTCCCCGGGGCGCCGGCCGAGTACCAGGCCAGGTGCTTCTTGAGCTGGATCAGCGCTTCCCGCGGGGGCAGATGAGTCTCGATCAGCTCGCAGTGCTGCCGGATGATCCGGGCCCGCTCGTCACGGCCGGGCGGGCGGGGACAGAACACCCAGGGTGTGCCGAGGGCGCCCCGCCCGATCATGACCGCGGCGCACCCGGTCGCCCGGGCCATGGCCAGCGCGTCGGTGCGGCTCCGCACGTCGCCGTTGCCGGTCACGGGAACGGCCACCGCCGACACCACCTCGGCGATGATGTCCCAGGGCGCCCGGCCCGTGTACTGCTGGCTGCGCGTGCGCGGGTGCACCGTGATAGCGTCCACGCCCTCGTCTTCGGCGATGCGCGCGATCTGGGGCGCGTTCACCGTTCGCTCGTCCCACCCGCCCCGGATCTTGACGGTGAGCTCCACCTCGATGGCCTTTCGCATCGCGCGCAAGACGAGGGCGGTCTGCAGCGGATCCCGCATGAGGGCCGCCCCCTGACCCTTGGCCACGATCTTGGACGCGGGACACCCCATGTTGAGATCGATGGCGTCGGCGCCCCGCGCCTGCAGCCGGCGGGCGGCGTCGGCCAGCACGTCGGGATCGGCGCCCAGGAGCTGGAACGCCAGCGGCCGCTCCGCGGGCAGATAGCGGGCCAGCAGGTCGGTTCGGAGATTGCCCTCGACGAGGGCCCGGGCGTCGAGCTCCTCGCTGGTCAGCCGTCCGGCCCCGCAGGTGCGCGCGATCAGCCGGAAGGGCGCGTTGGTGACGCCGGCCATCGGGGCCAGCCGGAGGTCGAGGGCGTCCATCGCGCTACAGCGCCTGCTTGTAGAGCTGCCCGCCCTTCATGATCACTTTCAGATGGTCCGCGCTCTGGAAGATTCTGAGATTGCGCAGCGGGTCGCCGGCCACCACGATGAGGTCGGCGTACTTGCCCGGCTCGAGCGTCCCGATGCGGTCCTGCATGCGGAACAGCTCGGCGTTGGTCCGGGTCGCCGACAGCAAGACGTCCATCGGCCGCATCACCTGACCCTTGAGCTCGAGCTCCACGGCGCGCTGGGCCATCATGTCGCCCAGGAGATCGGAGCCCGAGCCGATCTTGCACCCCGCCCGGTAGGCCCGGGTCAGCCCCTGCACGCTCTGCTCGCGGGCCAGGGCGATCTTCTGGATCTGGGGGTCGCCGATGCCGTAGCGCTTGCCCTCCCGATAGATCGCCTCGTAGGTGACCATGGTGGGCACCAGGTAGGCGCCGGCCTCCTGAATGGCCCGGGCCGCGGCCTCGCCGATCAGGTTGCCGTGCTCGATGCAGCGCACGCCGGCCTCCACGGCCCGCCGCACCGCGCTGTCGGAATAGGCGTGGGCCAGGACGTAGGTACCGACAGCGCGCGCCTCCTCGACCGCCGCCCGCAGCTCGGCCACGGAGTACTGGGTGGTGTCGAGCTCGTCGGCTGGAGACATCGCCCCCCCCGAGGCCATGACCTTGATCTGATCGGCGCCGCGCCGCAGCTGCTCGCGCACGGCCCGGCGCACCTCGGCCTCGCCGTCGGCGATGGCGCTGTGCATCCCCAGGCAGCCATCGACGGGCGCGATCGCTTCGGCGCGCCGGCGCAGGTCGCCGTGGCCGCCGGTCTGCGAGATGAAGCTACCCGACACCAGCAGCCGCGGTCCCGGGAAGTGGCCCTCCTCCACGACCTGGCGGAAGCCGTAATCCGCGCCGCCGGCGTCGCGCACGGTGGTGAAGCCCTGCATCAAGCACTGTTCGGCCCGGCGCATCGCCCGCGCCGCGATGTAGCTCGGCGGGTACTGACGGTGCTGGTCGAGGACGTTCTCGGTCACCGCGCAGATGTGGACGTGGGCGTCGGTGAGCCCCGGCATCAGCGTGGCGCCCCGACAGTCCAGGGTGGTGACTGGACCGGGTAGCGCGCCCACCCGGCCACCCGGCAGGACGTCCTTGATGCGGTCGTCTTCGACGACCAGCGCCGCGCCCTCGACAGGATCGCGTCCCGTGCAGTCGATGAGAACGGCGTTGCTGAGGATCGTGAGACTCATCGGATCACTCCCGCGCCCTTACAGTATCATGCTCGCGCGGGCGCCGGACGCGCCGGCTCACGGCCATGGTCACCGATCCGACCTTCTTTCGCGACCTCGCGCTGGTGTTCGTCGCCGCCGTGCTGGGGGCGGCGCTGGCCTGGGTGACGCGTCAGCCGCTGATCCTCGGGTACGTGCTGGGCGGCGTGCTCGTGAGCCCGTTCACGCCCGGACCATCGGTATCCGACATCCATCGATTCGAGCTGTTCGCCGAGGTCGGGGTCGTGCTCTTGATGTTCTCCCTCGGACTCGAGTTCTCCCTCAAGGATCTGGGGCGGGTGAAGTGGGTCGCCCTCTTCGGCGGGCCGCTCGGCATCGTGCTCACGACCGCGCTCGGGACCGGGGTCTGGGCCGGGCTGGGTTGGCCCCTGTTGCCCGGCGCGGTCATCGGGATGGTGATCTCCGTCAGCAGCACGATGGTGCTGGTCCGGCTGTTGCTGGATCGTGGCGAGCTGCACTCCCGCCACGGCCGGATCATGCTCGGTACGGCGCTGGCCGAGGACCTCGCCGTCGTCGTGTTGATCGTGCTGATTCCGGCCCTCGGCGCGTTTCACGGACGCGGCCTCCACGAGCTCGGCCTGGCGCTCTTGCGGGCCGCCGTGATCCTCATTCCCTTCGTGTACCTGGCGGGCCGGGTGATGCCCCATCTCATGACGCGCGTCGCCCGCACCAACAACGCGGAGCTGTTTCTGCTCGTGGCCCTCGCGGTGGGCCTGGGCATGGCGGCCCTCACCCAGGCCGTGGGGCTCTCGCTGGCCCTCGGCGCGTTCCTGGCCGGCCTCACGATCAGCGGGTCCGACTACGCCCATGAGACGCTGGCCCGGCTGCTGCCGCTCCGCGATGTCTTCGTCGCCTTCTTCTTCGTGACGATCGGCGCCCTGCTCGACCCCGGGGCGCTGTTCGCCCACCCGACCCTGCTGGCGCTGGTCGTTGGCCTCGTGATGATCGGTAAGTTCGCCATCCGCGCCACCATCACCTGGCTCTTCGGCTACCCGGCGTCGGTGGCGATCCTGGTCGGCGTGGGGCTCGCCCAGATCGGCGAGTTCTCGTTCGTCCTCGTCCAGGTGGCCCGGAGTGCCGGCTACGTGGGCGGCGACGTGTACAACGCTATCCTGGCCGCGTCGCTGATTACGATCCTCCTCAACGCCGGCCTCGTGCGCGCGGCCACCAGGTGGGTGGCCGAGGGGCGCCTGCGGGGGCAGCCCGCGGCGCTCCCGGAGCCGGTCAGCCGGCTCGGCGGTCACGTGGTGCTGTGTGGCTTCGGCCGGGTCGGCAGCGCCGTCGGTGAGGCCCTGGAGACGTTCCGCCTCCCCTACGTGGTCATCGAGATGGATCCCGACATCATCAAGGGGCTGAGGGCGAGGAAGCTGCCGTGCATCTTCGGCAACGCCGGGCAGGGGCGCATCCTGGAAGCGGCGGACGCCGCCCACGCGGCCCTGGTGGTCCTCACCGTGCCCGATGGTCAGCAGGCCGAGTCGGCCGTGCGCGCGACCCGGGTCCTGAATCCCCAGGTGCCGATCGTGGCCCGCGCGCATCACCATGCTGCCGACGAAGCCCTTCGCGCCGCCGGCGCCACCGAGGTGATCCAGCCCGAGGTCGAGGCCGGCCTGACCCTGATCCGCCACGGGCTCGGCCAGCTCGCGCTGCCCAAAGACAGTCTGGTCGCCTACCTGGAGGTCCTGCGCGATGCGCTGAGCGGCGAGCCGGACCGGGCCCGCCAGGCCCGCCAGGGGCTGCCCGAGGTGCGGGAGCTGACGATCAGCACCGATGGGATCGCCGATCAGTCCCTGGCCGAGGCCCGGCTGCGGGAGCGCTTCGGCATCACGGTGGTGCGCATCGAGCGACCCGATGGGGACGTGGTCATGAGTCCGGACGCCGAAACCCTCCTGCGCCCCGGTGACCGCATTCGTGTCTTCGGCTTGCCGCATCAGATCGAGGCGTTCCTTGCCGAGACGGAAGGCGTCAGTCGATGAGCGCGACGATCCGGCTCGCCGCCGACACCGATGCCGCCGCGGTGGCGGCGATTTACGCCCCGTTC
Source organism: Candidatus Methylomirabilota bacterium (assembly GCA_036556905.1). Taxonomy (GTDB): domain Bacteria; phylum Methylomirabilota; class Methylomirabilia; order Rokubacteriales; family CSP1-6; genus 40CM-4-69-5. The sequence continues at coordinate 5,836 of DATBIM010000061.1, read as the reverse complement.
TGCGCTTCGACGGCCGTGTCGTTCGAGACCATCGCGCCGTCGGCCCCGGAGATGGCGAACCGGATTCGCGCGCTGGTCGGGCGGTTCCCCTGGCTCGTCCTCGACGCTGACGGCATCGTCGCCGGCTACGTGTATGCGAGTCCCCACCGCGAGCGCGCGGCCTATGGCTGGTCGGTCGACGTGGCGGCCTATGTCGCCCCCACCCATCGCCGATCCGGGGTGGGCCGGGCGCTATACACGACGTTGTTTCACGTGCTGCCGCTCCAGGGATACTACAAAGCGTACGCGGGGATCACCCTGCCTAACCCGGCGAGCGTGGGGCTGCACGAAGCCATGGGCTTCGAGCTGGTCGGTGTCTATCGGGGCGTCGGCTACAAGCTCGGCGCCTGGCACGACGTGGCCTGGTACGGGCTGGCCTTACAGCCCGAACGACTGGATCCGGGCCCGCCCCTGCCGGTCTCCAGCATTCTCGGCTCCCCGCGCTGGTTGGAGGCAGTCGCGCGGGGCCTGGCCCACTATCGGGGTCCGGCTCCCTGAGGAGCCCCGACGTCAGGCGCGCTGGACCCGGAGCCGGCGCCGCCGGCCCCGGTAGCGCAGGTTGAGTGTTTCTACGAAGAGCGAGAAGACCATGGCCGCGTAGATGTAGCCCTTCTCGACGTGCCGGCCCATCCCTTCGGCCACCAGCGTGACCCCGATGAGCAGCAGGAAGGCCAGGGCCAGAATCTTCACGCTGGGGTGTCGCTCGACGAAGCCGCTCACCGCATTGATGGCGACCATCATCACGATCATGGCGATGGTCACGGCGATCACCATGGTGACGATGTGATCGGCCATGCCGACGGCGGTGATCACCGAGTCGAGCGAGAAGACGAGATCGATGACGGCGATCTGGGCCACCACCCCCACCAGGCTGGGCCGACCCCCACCCCGCTCGTGGGGCTCACCGGCCGCCTCCACCTTCACGTAGATCTCGTGCGTGGCCTTGACGATGAGGAAGAGGCCGCCAGCTAGCAGGATGAGGCCTCGCGCCGAGATGTCGCGTCCCAGCAGCGTGAAAAGCGGGGCGGTCAGGCCCATGATCCAGGTGATGGCGAACAGGAGCGCGATCCGGGTCGCCAGGGCGAAGCCCAGCCCCAGGCGGCGCCCCAGGGACCGTTGTGACGGCGGGAGCCGGTCGGTGAGGATGGAGATGAAGACGATGTTGTCGATGCCGAGGATGATCTCCATCGCGGTGAGCGCGGCCAGCGCGATGAGACCATCTGTGCTGAGCCACTCCATGGTGATCTCCTGGGGGCGGGCGGGCTGCCCTCATCCGCCGCGGTTCATCCGCTTCTCGATGCCCCGCCACATGAGCTCGGCCCACCGGGCGTAACCGGCGTCCGATGGATGATAGCCGTCGGCAGAGAGCAGCTCCGGACGCCGGGGCACCTCCTCGCGGCTGGCCGAGTAGAGGTCGACGATCTCGGCGCCGTAGATCTGGGCGGTGCGGCGGAGCGCCTCGTTGAACTCCACCGAAAGACGGGCCACCCGCTCGTGGTGCTGGCCGCCGTGAAAACGGCGGGTCACCGCGAGGTCGGGAAGGAGATTCACCACGACGATCGCCGGGGTCTTGCCCGTCAGCGATTCCAGGATACTCCGGATGTTGCCTTCGTACTGCCGAACGGGCACCCCGCGGGTGATGTCGTTGGGGCCGACGGAGAGCGTAACCAGGGTGGGGCGTATCTCGACGGCCGGACCGAGCTGGCTGGCCCTCACGTCGGCGGAGGTGGCCCCGCTCACCCCGAGATTTCGCACGCGGGCCGTCGGGTAGCGTTCGCGCAGCCGCGCGTGGATACGGCTCACGTAGTTGAGCTCGCGACGACTGGCGCCCACGCCTTCGACCGTGCTGTCCCCCAGCGCCACGTAGCGGACGTCGGCGCCCCGCTCGGCTGCTAACTCGCGGGTCGCATCCGCTGGCGGCGCGCACGCCACCAGGAGGGCGACCAGGGCGACGAGCTTCACCACCCGGCGGCCGCCTCCAGGGTCGGCTGGTACCAGGGCGCCTCGGGGAAGGTGATCGGGCGTACCGCGGGCACCGTGACTCCGGCCGCGCGATAGGCCTGCAGGTAGGCCCGCGCCGCCTCGGCCTCGCCGACGGCGCCCAGGGCCTCGGCCAGCTCGACGGGCGTCTGGCCATCGCGGTCAAAGCCCACCAGCGCCGCGCCGAACCCGGCGCGTTCCAGCATGGCGCGGTAGAACGGCTGCTGGAGATAGCGCGTGAGCTCGGCGCGAAAGGCCCCGAGCGCGGCCGTGCGATCGTGGGTGACGGCTAGCGGCACGGCGGCGACGATCTCGAAGCCGTCCAGCGTCTTGCCCGCGCGCTGCCGTCCCCGCTGGAGCGCGGGCACCGCGACCTCGCGCACGTACGCAGGCGGCGTGAGCCAGAGCACGGCGCCGTCGGCGATCTCGCCAGCCAGCTCCAGCATGCGAGGCGAGAGTGCCGCGAGCAGCACGGGGGGCGCCGGCGGGCGCACCGGCACTCCCAGGCTCCACTGCACGCGGAAGTACTTGCCCGCGAAGGCCGCGCCGGCCCCGAGGGCGCCTCGCAGCACGGCGACGTACTCGCGCATGACGCCGAGGGGATCCTCCAGGGCCACGCCCAGCATCGCCTCCATGGCGCTCCGGTGGCTGACGCCGATGCCGAGCCGGAAGCGTTCGCGGCTCAGCTCGGCCAGGGTCAGGGCGGCCTGGGCCATCGCCACCGGATGCCGCGGATAGATGGGCACCACGCCGTTGCCGAGTCCGATCTTCGTGGTGGCGGCGCCGTAAGCCTGCAGCACGAGGAAGGAATCCCGCCCCAGGCCGTGGGTGACCCAGACACTCTCGTAGCCGAGCGCCTCGGCTCGCTTCACCAGCTCGACCGCCGATGCCAGGTCACGGCCGGGGATGACGTAGGCGCCCAGCTTCATGGCCGGCTCAGTCCCGGATCCACGATTCGGCGAGGGGAATCTCCCCCGGCCGGTGCCGCCGGATCCGCCCCGCGCTGCGCCCGTCGCTCGGCGCCAGCCGCAGCAACGCTTCCACCTCGGCCCGACGATAGAGGCGCTGCCGCTTGATCCCCTGGCGGTAGCTCCGGAGCACGCCGCGGCTCACGTAGGCGTAGAGCGTGGCGGGCTTGACGCCCAGCAGGCGGGCCGCCTCCTTCACCGTGAGGAACTCCTCACCGTCCAGGATGACCATCGCGCCCACCGTACCAGGGACGAGGCCGCCGGTCCATCGGCATGCAGGGCAGTATAGTATTATCAATATAAATCATGTAGTATGCAGGTCAGAGGTTCGGGTCCCGCCGCCCAGAGGGGTCGGCCGGACCACCGGGAGGGCAGCCATGGCGACAGAGTGGAAGACGGGGCTGGAGGATGTGATCGCGGCGCGCTCGGCCATCTGCCAGGTGGACGGCGTCGCCGGTCGGCTTTACTACCGCGGATACGAGATCGGCGAGCTGGCCGAGGCCGTGCCCTTCGAGGACGTGACCGCGCTGCTGTGGTTCGGCGAGCTGCCGGTCGCGCCGGCCGCCGCCGAGTTCCGGGCCCGCCTGACGGCCGCCCGGGGCTTGCCGGGAGCGGTGCTCGACCTGTTGCGCTCGCTTCCGCGAGAGACGCATCCGCTCGATGCGCTCCGCACGGCGGTCTCGCTGGCGGCCAGCCGCGACCCGGACGTGCGGGCCAGTGACAGGGAAGCCAACCTGGGCAAGGCGGTCCGGCTCATGAACCTGGTGCCGGAGACGGTGGCGGCCTGGCAGCGGATCCGCGCCGGGCGGGAGCCCGTCTCCGCCCGACGTGAGGGCGGGCACGCCGCCCACTTCCTCTATCTGCTGCGCGGCGAGTGGCCGGCGCCCGAGGTCGAACGGGTGATGGACGTCGTCCTCACCCTGCACGCCGACCACGAGTTCAACGCCTCCACCTTCGCCCTGCGCGTGGCGATCGCGACCATGGCCGACCTGCATGCCGCGGTGACTGCGGCGGTGGCGACCCTCAAGGGTCCCCGGCATGGCGGCGCCAATGAGGATGTCCTGACCATGCTCCGCGAGATCGGCGATCCGGCGCGGGCGGAGGCCTTCGTAGCGGCAAGATTGGGCACGCACGCCGGGCTGAGCCGCCGCGAGCGGAGCGATCCCCGCGCCCGCATCCCCGGCTTCGGTCACCGTGTGTATCGCGTGGATGATGCGCGGGCGCGGGTGCTGCGCAGCATGGCCAAGACGATGGCGGCGGCCACCGGGCGGGGGCGGCTCTTCGAGGTCGCCGAGCGTTTCTACGAGGCAATGCGGGCGCGCACGACCCTGCCCGTCAACGTGGACTTCTTCTCGGCGGTGGTCTACGACGCGCTCGGTCTCCCTCCGGACTTCTGCACGTCCATCTTCGCCACGGGGCGCGTGGCGGGCTGGTGTGCCCACGCGCTCGAGCAGTTCGCGGACAACCGGCTCATCCGTCCGCGGGCCGAATACGTCGGTCCCGCCCCGCGCCCGCTGGCGCGGGCCGGCTGAGATCAGGCCGCGGCGAGGCTGACTTCCATGGCATCGTCATCGAACGCGTACTCCCGCGAGCGATAGCGGCCGCTGGCCCGTACGTATTCCAGGTACGGCGCCACTTCGCGGCGGTAGACGCCGGTGTTGTCGGCGACCACCACCGCCCCTGGCAGGAGCTTGGGCTCGAGCTGGCGGAGGTAGTCGAGGTAATCCTCCTTGGCGGCGTCGATGAGGACGAAGTCGAAGCGGCCGGGCAGGAGCGGGATGACGCGCAGCGCGTCACCCACGACGATCCGCACCTTTCGGGCCAGACCGGCCTCGGCCACATTGCTCTTCACGAACTTCGCCAGGTACGGGTTCACCTCGATGCAGGTGAGGCGGCCGCGCGGGGGCAGGGCGGCGGCAATGAGGATCGCCGAGTAGCCGAGCAGTGAGCCGATCTCGATCGCTCGGGCAGGTCGGTGACGGTCGATGAGGCGGCGCAGGACCCGACCTTTCGCCCGCCCGATGACGGGGATGGTCCACAGCGTCGTGGCGCGGTCCATCAGCGTCAGCATGCGCTGCGCCTTCTTGGTCACGGTTGTCGCGGGGTCCGCGAGGCCGGCTCGGGCCGAGGGCGGCCGGTTCTAGGCACGGGTGGTGCCGATTCGGGCAGCGACGGCGTCGGGCACGGGATAGCGGCGCTGCCAGGTGCCGGCCTTGACGATCTGCCCGGGCAGTGGCCGGCCGATGATCTCCTGCACGCGCCGGGACGCCGTGATCAGGCGATCGAGGTCGATCCCGGTCTGCACCCCCATGGCGTGCAGGCAGTGCACCAGGTCCTCGCTGCATACGTTGCCGGAGGCGCCGGGGGCGAAGGGACAACCCCCCAGGCCGCCCACGGAGGCGTCGAAGCTGCTCACCCCGCACTCCAGCGCGGCCAGGATGTTGGCAATGGCCATGGCCCGGGTGTCGTGGGTGTGCAGGATCCACTCGATGCCCGAGAACCTCGGCATCAGATGCTCGAGGGTTTGCTGGACCTGCCGCGGGTTGGCCATGCCGGTCGTGTCGGCCAGGGCGATGGCCGAGGCGCCGATGTCGACCAGCCGGCGGACCACGCCCTCGAGCCTCGGCACCGGTACCTCCCCTTCGAAGGGGCAGCCGAACGACGTGGAAATGCCGCAGCCCACTGGTATCCGAGCCCGCCCGGCCACTTGCATGACGGCTTGCAGCTTCTCGATGGACTCGGCGATGGTCATGTTCACATTGGCTAGATTGTGGCTCTCGCTCGCCGAGATGACGGTGTGGAGCTCGTCGACGCCGGCGTCGACGGCCCTCACGGCGCCCTTGTCGTTC
>DATBIM010000060.1:0-3621 GCA_036556905.1 Candidatus Methylomirabilota bacterium | reverse complement strand
GGTCCGGGAGTACGCCGCCCGTCAAGGCGTCGCCGGCGACACCGCGGCCCTGGCCCAGGGGCTTCGGGACAAGGCCGAGGAGTTCCGGACGAGCGGCGGCGAGATCTACCGCAAGGGCTAGCCGCCCCGTGTTGAGGGTCCATCTGATCCTCGCCGTGACGCTCGCTGTGTCGGCGTTTGGTCTCCCGTCACCCAGCGGGGGAGCCAGCGCGTCCGACCCCCTGGCGGAGGTGAATGGGGATCCCATCACCGCCGAGGAGCTCGAGCGGGCCCTGGGCGCGAAGCTCTCCAGGCTCCAGGAGCAGATCCACGAGCTCAAGCGCCGGGAGCTCGAGGCCCTCATCGCCCAGCGGCTGCTGACCCAGGAGGCGGCGAAGCGCGGGATCTCGGTCGCGGCGTTGCTGGATGCCGAGGTGACGACCAAGGTCGGGCTGGTCACCGAACAGCAAGTCGACGCGTTCTATCAGGCGAACCGGGCCCGGTTGCGCGGCGACGAGGCCGAGGCCCGGGAGCGGGTCCGGGCCCTCCTGCAGCAGCAGCAGCTCGCGGCCCGGCGCGCCCAGTACGTGGAATCGCTCCGGTCCCAGGCCACGGTCGTGGTCCGCCTCGAACCGCCGCCTGTCGAGCGCGTCGAGGTGTCGATCGATGGGGCTCCGGTCCGAGGGGCGCCCGACGCGCGGGTCACGCTCGTGGAGTTCTCTGACTATCACTGCCCCTTCTGCAAGCGCGCCCAGGCGACGGTCAAGCAGATCCTCGATCGATATCCCGGCAAGGTCCGGCATGTCTACCGGGACTTCCCGATCGAGAGCCTGCATCCCCAGGCCCGGCGGGCCGCCGAAGCCGCGCGCTGCGCCCACGACCAGGGCAAGTTCTGGGACTATCACGACCTGCTCTTCACCAACGCGCCCAAGGGCGCCCCCGACGACCTGCGGCGCTATGCCGAACAGGCCGGGCTCGACGTGCCGGTCTTCGAGCGCTGCGTCGCCGGGAACAGGCACCGGGAGACCGTGCAGCGGGATATCGACGAGGGGACCCGGCTCGGGCTGGATGGCACGCCGGTCTTCTTCATCAACGGCCGGCTGCTCCCTGGCGCCCAGCCCCTGGAGGCGTTCGCGCAGGTGATCGACGAGGAGCTCTCGCGGCCGTAAAGATTCGCGATCGGGCAGAATACCTGAGCCAGGGACGGCAGGGCGCCCGAACCCGAGCCGGCATGCCCGACCCGGACGAGGGATCCACCTTCGAAATGCGCGCAATTCCACGATGTTCTCGCCTCCGCCCGTCCCGCCGGCAGTTGGCATCGCCCATGCTCTTCCTCTACAGCGTTGAGAGCACCGGCTGGTGGCTCCAGCCGGAACAAGGAGGCGGCGATGAATACGGCGATGGCGGCCCTGACCAACTCGGTGCTGGTGGTCTTCGCGGCGGTCATTAATGTCGTCGCCCAGACGACGAATTTCCCGATTCCGCTCCCGTTTCCCTGAGCCACGACCGCTGCGGTTGACCTGCTGAATAGCCTGCATTAGGCTACACGCGGCTCCCGAGGTTCGCCGGGGTGGCTGGAGGCAGGGATGCGGTGTTCTCGGTGCGGGCACGACCAACCAGCCACCGCTAAGTTCTGCGGAGAGTGCGGCGAGCGTGTGGGGGCCGCGTGCCCCCGGTGCCGATCGGTCAGTCCCCTGGGGGCCCGGTTCTGTCTGGAGTGTGGCGCCTCGCTGACCGGGGCGGCGCCCGCCGTGGCGCCGGCAACGGCGGCGGCACCCACCCCGGCCTCTCCCGACGCCTACATCCCCAAGCACCTGGCCGAGAAGATCATGGCGACCCGCGGCGCCATCGAGGGCGAGCGCAAGCAGGTCACGGTCCTCTTCGCGGACCTCAAAGGCTCCACGGAGCTCCTGGCCGACCTCGACCCCGAGGAAGCCCGGCGGCTGACCGACGCGGTGCTCGAGCGCATGATGGAGGCCGTCCACTGCTACGAGGGGACGGTCAACCAGGTGATGGGCGACGGCATCATGGCGCTGTTCGGCGCGCCCGTCGCCTGCGAGGACCACGCCGTGCGGGCCTGCTACGCGGCGCTCCGCATGCAACGCGCCATGCGGCAGTACGGCAAGGAGCTGCGGCGTAGCGGGGGGCCGGAGCTGCAGGCGCGGGTCGGTCTCAACTCTGGGGATGTCGTGGTCCGCTCCATCCAGAACGATCTACACATGGACTACACCGCGGTGGGCGCCACGACCCATCTGGCCGCCCGCATGGAGCAGCTGGCCCGGCCGGGCGCCATCCTCATCACGGACCAGACGTTCCGCCAGGTCAACGGCTTCGTCGAGACCCAGACGCTGGGGCCGACCCCGGTCAAAGGGGTCACCGAGCCGGTCGAGGTGCACGAGGTGCTGCGGGCCGGGCCGGTGCAGTCACGGCTGCAGGCAGCGGTTGCCCGGGGCCTCACCCCCCTGACCGGGCGCGAGCCGGAGCTGCGCCTGCTCCACGAGATCTGCGAGCGCACGGTGGGCGGCGAGGCTCAGGTGGTGGCGATGGTGGGCGAGCCCGGCGTGGGCAAGTCCCGGCTCCTGTGGGAGCTGGCCCAGTGGGCCAAGGGTCAGGGCTGGCTGGTGCTGGAGAGCGCTTCGCCGGCGGCGGGCACGAGCACCGCCTACGCCCCCATGATCGACGCGCTCAAGCGCTTCTTCGGCATCGCCGAAGGGGACGGCCCGCGGCGGCTGCGGCAGAAGATCATCAATCACCTCCTCTCGCGCAACACCCGGCTCAAGCGCAGCGTCCCCGCGATGCTCGCCTTCCTGGGTGTCCCCGCCGCCCAGGAGCGCTGGCGGGCGCTCGACCCGGCCGAGCGGCAGCATCGCACGGTGGTGGCGATCAAACGGCTGCTGCTGCGCGAGAGCCAGACGCGGCCCGTGTTAATGGCGGTGGAGGATCTGCACGCCATCGACCCCGACACGCAGAGCTTGCTCGGTCGGCTGATCCTGGAGCGGCCCTCCGCGCCCATTCTCTTCCTGGTGACCCACCGGCCGGAGTTTCAGCCGCCCTGGAAAGGCCTGCCCTATTACACGGAGCTGCGCCTGGAGCCCTTGCCCGCCGATAGCGCCGCCCAGCTGCTCGATGCGTTGCTGGGCTCGGGGGAAGACGTGGCGCCCCTCAAGCAGATGCTCATCGAGCGGACCGAGGGCAACCCGCTGTTCCTGGAAGAGAGCGTGCGGACCCTGATCGAGTCGAAGGTGCTGGTGGGAGAGCCGGGCGCCTACCGGCTCGACCGGGCGCTCGCCAACATCCAGATCCCCACCAGCGTGAAGGCGGTGATCGAGAGCCGCGTGGACCGCCTGGCCCCCGAGGACAAGCGCCTGCTCCAGTGGGCGGCCGTCATCGGGCGGGAAGTCCCGCTCGTGCTCCTGGAGGCCGTGGCCGAGCTGCCGTCCAGCGACCTGCGCCGGGCTCTCGAGCGCCTGCAAGTTGCGGGCTTCCTCTACGAGGCGCGCCTGTTCCCGGACCTCGAGTACGCGTTCCGCCACCCCTCGGCGCACGAGGTCGTGTACGCCGGCCTGCTCAAGGAGCGCCGCCGGCTGCTGCACGGCCGCGTCCTCGGCGCCATCGAGGCGCGGGTGAAGCGGGCCGAGGAGG
>DATBIM010000059.1:0-43523 GCA_036556905.1 Candidatus Methylomirabilota bacterium | reverse complement strand
TCGATGCTGCACGCCGGCGTGCTGATGAAGCTCGGCGCCTACGGCGTGGTCCGGCTCGGCATGGGGCTCCTGCCGGAGGGCACGCTCGAGTGGGTGTGGCTGGTCGGGACCATCGCCTGCATCAACATCGTCTACGGCGCGCTCTCCGCCATGGCCCAGGTGGATCTGAAGTACGTGATCGCCTACTCGTCGGTCTCGCACATGGGCGTCGTCATGCTGGGGGCCGCGACGCTGACCCCCAACGGGCTCAACGGCTCGGTGTTCCAGATGTTCGCGCACGGCATTATGACAGGACTCTTCTTCGCCCTAGTGGGTCTGGTCTACGAGAAAGCCCACTCGCGGGAGATCTTCAAGATGGGCGGCTTCGGGCGCGCCATGCCCGGCATCGCCACCGCGTTCACGGTGGGCGGCCTCTCCTCCCTGGGGTTACCGGCGACGGCCGGGTTCGTGGCGGAGATTCTGACGTTCATGGGCGCCTGGCGATCGGCCCACGCCTGGTGGCTGTTCCCGGCGGTGGCCGGCACGTTCCTCACCGCGGTGTACGTGCTCCGGGTGGCCAGGCAGATTTTCTGGGGGCCGGCTTCCCCGCACTTCCCCCATCTGGTCGACGCCCGCGGGCCGGAGTGGGTGGCGCTGGTCGTGCTGGTGGCCGTGCTGGTGATCTTCGGCATGATTCCGGCGATCGCGCTGGCACCGGTCGACACCGCGACGGTGCCGTTGCTGGCGAGGATTCTCGGGCCATGACCCCGTTCCTGCTCGAGCTCGGGCTGGCCGCGCTGATCCTCGTCGTGTTCGTCGCCACCTTGCTGGCCCGGGGTCAAGACCGTCGCTGGGTGGGTTGGCTGGCCGCGGCCGGGGTGCTGGTCCTCGGTGCGCTCGCGCTGGTCGTGCCCCCGACCCCCGAGGCGTTGGGCGGGATGTTCGTTCAGGACGGACTGGCCCTCTTCGCCAAACGGCTGCTCCTGGCCGCCACCTTCATCGGGCTTCTCGGCGGCCTGGGGCAACCGGGTGTCGTCTTCGCCCGACGAGCCGGGGAGTATCACCTGCTGCTCCTGGCGTCGCTGCTGGGTATGCTGGTGCTGGCCTCGGCCCGAGACCTGATTCTCTTGTTCGTGGCCTTCGAGTTGATGTCCATCCCGCTCTACGTGCTCTCCGGGTTTGCCAAGGGCGAGCCGACGGCGGTGGAAGCGGCGCTGAAGTTCTTTTTGGTCGGCAGCGTGTCCTCGGCAATCATGGCCTACGGGCTCTCCTTCGTCTACGGGTCGGCCCGGACGACCAGCCTGGACGGCGTGGCCCAGGCGCTCGCCGCCGGGGACCCGCTCCTCGTCCTGGGGCTCCTGACCGCCTTCGCCGGCTTCGGGTTCAAGATCGCGGCGTTTCCCTTCCATATGTGGGTGCCCGACACATACGAGGCGGCGCCCACGCCGTTCGTGGCCTGGCTGTCAGTGGCGCCGAAAGCGGCCGGCTTCGTGGCGTTGTTCCGTGTCTACTTCGAGGGTGTGGGCCCGGAGGCGGCGCGCTGGATGCCCGTGGCGGCGGGCCTGGCCGCGGTCACGATCATGGCGGGTAATCTCATGGCCCTGCCTCAGCAGAATACTAAGCGGCTCCTGGCCTACTCGGGCATCGCCCACATCGGCTACATGCTGATCGGAGTTGCCGCGGCGTCGGCGGTGGGGACGGCGATGGTCCTCTTTTACCTGGTCGCCTACGTCTTCGGCAACATGGGCGCCTTTCTCGTCGTCGAGGCGGTAGCCCGCGCCGAGGGCTCGGAGCACGTGGCCGCCCTTCGCGGCCTTGCCCAGCGCTCCCCCCTGCTCGCGCTGGCGATGCTCCTGTTCCTGCTCTCCCTGGGTGGCATCCCCTTCGTGGCGGGCTTTTGGGCCAAGCTCTACGTCTTCTGGGCGGCGGCCGGGGCGGGCCTGTACTGGCTGGTTCTCCTCGGCGCAATCCTCACTGTGGTCGCCCTGTTCTACTACCTGATCGTTGCCAAGCGGATGTACATCGAGCCACCGCCGAGCGGTGAACGGGTGCCCGTCGAGGCGACGCTGGCCGTGGCCCTGCTGCTGTGCGCCCTCGGCGTGGTCGTGCTCGGACTGTATCCCAAGCCCGTCGTCATGGCAGCGCTGCGGGTCGCTACCCCGCTCTTCTGATCGGAGGGGGCCCTCGACGGCCCCGTCGAATTTCTGGGTTGACGCGGTGTGTCGCAAGGAGTATTGTTCTGTACCAACTGGTCGGTACAGTGACAACGACACAGCCTAAGCCCCGGGACGGTAAGCAGACGCGGGAGACGATCGTCGCCGCGGCGACGCGCCTCATGCCGATCAAGGGCTACCACGGGACGTCGCTCGATGACGTGCTGCGCGAGAGCGGTGTGGGCAAGGGCAGCTTCTACCACTTCTTCCGGAGCAAGGAGGAGCTCGGTCACGCCATTCTCGACACGATCATCACGGCGTTCATCGAACAGACCGTGGACCCGTGCTTCGCGGACCCCCGGGGCGAGCCTCTGGACCAGATCCGCTGCTTCCTGGATCGGGTGGTGGCGGCTCAGCGCGCGCACAACTGCGTGGGGGGCTGCCCGTTGGGCAACCTCGCCTCCGAGTTGTCGGATGTCCATGAGGGATTCCGGGCCCGCCTGGCCCAGGTGTTCCTGACGTGGCGAGACCGCCTCACCGTGGCCCTGCGCGAGGCCCAGCGGCGGCATGCGCTGAGCGATGCCTGCCGGCCTGAGGCGGTGGCTCACTTCCTGGTTGCCTCGCTGGAAGGCGCGATTCTCATGACGAAGGTGACCAGGGACATCACGGTCATGGAGCAGTGCGTGGACGAGGTCAAGCGCCATCTCGCCCTGTACGGGAGTGAGCGTCGGTGAGCATGACCGACCGTCGCCGCGAAGACCCGGACGCCGCGCTCGTGACGGCGCTGCGGCGAGAAGCGCCGGAGGCCATGGAGCAGCTCGTGGAGCGCTATGCGAACCGCGTCTATCGGCTCGCGCTGCGTATCACGGGTTCGCACGAGGATGCCGAGGAGGTGACGCAGGACGCGCTCTGGACGGCTGGGCGGAAGGTCGACACCTTCAAGGGCGAGTCGGCCTTCGGCAGCTGGGTGTACCGCATCACCGCCAACGCCGCCTACATGAAGCTGCGTGCGCGACGGGCCAAGGCCAACGAGATCGCCCTGGACGATGTGCTGCCAGCGATCGACGGGGGGCACTTCGAGCCCATGGACGACTGGTCGCCCCGGGTGGACGAGCAGGCCCTGCAGGGCGAGCTCCGCCGGGTGTTGGAGGCGGCGATCGACCAGCTGCCGGCCGACTACCGGACCGCCCTCGTCCTGCATGATATCGAGGGGCTATCGAATCCCGACATCGCGGAAGCCCTGGGCATCAGCTTGCCCGCGGCGAAGTCCCGTGTTCACCGCTCGCGCCTGTTCGTGCGCAAGCAGTTGACCGAGTATCTGGCTCCCGCCGTCTGATCTAGCGCCTCGCGCTCAGACCGGGCGCGCGGTGCCACCCGCGCCTGAGGCGGGTCACCCTCGGCTCTACCCGAGCACGCGGTCCCCGCTACAACAGACCAGACGTGCGGTGCCACCCGCGCCTATTGCGGGTCACCCTCGGCTCTACCCGAGCACGCGGTCCCCGCTACAAGAGACCGGGCGAGCGGTGCCACCCGCGCCTGAGGCAGCCCACCCGCGGTTCTACCCGAGCACGCGCCGCCGATACAGTTGACGCGGTGCGCGTGGCTGTGGTCAGATAACTGCTTGCCATTACGAATCTCCGAGGAAGGTCAGAGGCGATGGAAGCTGTCATCGAGACCGGAGGCAAGCAGTACCGGGTGGCCCCTGGGCAGGTGATCGCCGTAGAGAAGCTGCCCGGGGAGAAGGGCTCGCGGGTCGAGTTCCGCTCGATCCTGCTGGTGAATCGGGAGGGCGAGCTCATCACGGGCGCGGATCGCCTGCGCGGAGCGAAGGTGGCAGGCGAGGTCGTGGCCCAGGGCCGTCGTCGCAAGGTCCTCGTCGTGAAGTTCAAGCGGCGCAAGAACTACCGCCGGCACCTGGGGCATCGGCAGCCGGCGACACGCGTGCGGATCACGCAGATCGAGGTGTAAGGGGCATGGCTCACAAGAAAGGCGTCGGCAGCTCCCGGAACGGCCGGGACTCCAATCCTCAGATGCTCGGCGTCAAGCGCTTCGCCGGGCAGTTCGTCACGGGCGGCAGCATTCTGGTCCGCCAGCGGGGCACCCGCTTCAAGCCGGGCACCAATGTCGGGCGCGGCTCCGATGACACTCTCTACGCCAAGATCGACGGCGTCGTGCGGTTCGACCGGCGCGGCGACTCACGCTACGTGACCATCGTCGCCAGCCCGGCCGTCGCCAGCCCGGCCTGACGGTGGGCGGGCGGTCCCCGAGCCCGCGACAGCGGTGTTTGTCGACGAGATCGAGATCTACGTCAAGGGCGGCGACGGGGGCGCCGGCTGCGTCAGCTTTCGCCGGGAGAAGTACGTTCCCTTCGGCGGGCCCGACGGCGGCGACGGGGGCGCCGGCGGGGGCGTCTGGATCGAGGCCGATCCCGCGCTAACCACCCTGCTCGACTATCACTACAAGCGACACTACGAGGCCGAGCGCGGCGAGCATGGCAAAGGGGCCAATCGCCATGGCGCTCAGGGGCGCGATCTCGTCCTCCGCGTGCCGACGGGCACCGTGGTCAGTGATCGCGAGAGCGGTGAGATGATGGCCGATCTCTCCGCGCCCGGCCAGCGGGTGCTGGCTCAGCCGGGCGCCCGTCGAGGCCGCGGCAACGCCCGGTTCGCCTCCTCCACCAACCGCGCCCCGCGCCAGGCCGATGCGGGAAGCTATGGCGAGGGCCGGTGGCTCAAGCTGGAGCTGAAGCTCCTCGCCGACGTCGGGGTGATCGGGTTTCCCAACGCCGGCAAGTCGACGCTCGTTTCCCGGCTGAGCGCGGCCAAGCCGAAGATCGCCGACTACCCGTTCACCACCCTGGCGCCCACGCTGGGCCTGGTGCGCCTCGACGAGGAGCACAGCTTCGTGATTGCCGACCTGCCCGGATTGATCCCGGGCGCCTCCGAGGGCCGGGGGCTGGGTCACCAGTTCCTGCGCCACACGGAGCGGACGCGATTGCTCCTTCACGTCCTCGACCTCGACCCGGCCACCGGTCGCGATCCCGTCGACGATCTGCGCGTGGTCAACGCCGAGCTCGGTGCATACTCCGAGCGCCTGGCCGGGCGACCTCAGATCATCATCGGCAACAAGGTCGACCTGCCCGAGACGGAGCTGCGCCGGCGTGCCGTCGAGGCAGTTTGCGCCGGCGCCGGCCTGCCCTTCGTCGCTATCTCGGCGGCCACGGGTGCCGGCCTGGGCGAGCTGCGGGCTCGAGTGGCCGAGGCTCTCGAGGAGATCGGGTGGGTACCGCTGACCGGCTGAGCGCGACCGGGCCCGTTGGACGTCCAGGGCTCAACCGCGTGCGCCGCCTCGTCGTGAAGGTGGGCAGCGGCCTGGTCAGCAGCGGCATCGGTGCCGATCCGGAGCGCATTGCCACCCTGGCCGAGGAGATCGCCAGCGTCCGGCCTGGCCGCGAGGTGGCCCTGGTAACGTCGGGCGCCATCGCCACCGGGATGGCCCGTCTGGGTCTGGCCGAGCGGCCGCGGTCGATCCCCGAGAAGCAGGCGGCGGCGGCGGTGGGGCAGGCCGCGCTCATGTGGCAATACGAGCGGGCCTTCGACGTCCATCGGCTGCCGGTGGGCCAGGTACTGGTGACGGCCCAGGACATCGCCGACCGCACCCGGTATCTCAACGCTCGCAACACGTTGATGACCCTTCTGCGCCTCGGCGTCGTGCCGATCGTCAACGAGAACGATACGGTGGCCGTGGACGAGATCAAGGTGGGCGACAACGACAACCTGAGCGCGCTGGTAGCCTCACTCATCGATGCCGACCTCCTCGTGCTGCTGACCGATGTCGATGGCCTCTACACCGACGACCCGCGCCGCAACGCGGCCGCCCGCAAGCTGGACACGGTGGAGGCCGTCACCGACGACATCGCACGGCTCGTCTGGGATCGGGCCGGCCGCGTCTCGGTGGGCGGAATGGCCACGAAGCTGGCCGCGGCCCAGAAAGCAGCGGCCGCCGGCATCCCCATGATCATCGCCCGCGGCGGCGAGCCGGGCGTCCTTCGCCGCCTGCTCGCCGGCGAGCTGCTCGGCACCTATTTCGCGGCCAAGGCTGATCCTCTGACTGCGCGCAAGCGCTGGATCGCCTTTGCCGTACCGCCCCAGGGGCGGCTCACGGTTGACGACGGGGCGCTCCGGGCATTAACTCAACAGGGACGCAGCCTCCTGCCCTCGGGCGTGGTCGAGGTCGAGGGCGATTTCGCCGCCGGTGAGGTGGTGGCGGTCGTCGGCGCCGGGGACGGCAAGGAGGTCGGTCGCGGACTCGTGAACTTCGATGCCGCCGAGCTCAGGAAAATCCTCGGGGCCAACACCCGAGACATCGAGGCCCGGTTGGGGTACAAGAGTGCCGACGAGGTGATTCACCGTGACAACTTGGTGATTCACTGAGGGGGTAGGCATGGAGGTGAGGACCCTGGTGGAGAGCAAGGCGCGGGCCGCCCGTGCCGCCGCGCCGGCCCTCGCCCTCTGCCCGACCCGGACCAAGAACGAGGCGCTGCTGGCCATGGCCCGGAGTCTCGGAGAGAAGGCGGCCGCCCTCATCGAGGCCAACCGGGCCGATGTGGAACGGGCTCGGGGCCAGGGGGCCAGCCGGGCCTTCGTCGACCGCCTTACCCTGACCGAGCCGCGCGTCGAGGAGATGGCCACGGCCCTGCGCCAGATCGCGGCACTCCCCGATCCCGTGGGCGCCACCGTGGAGTCCTGGCGCCAGCCGAACGGCATCGAGATCGCGCAGGTGCGGGTGCCGCTCGGGGTCATCGGATTCATCTACGAGTCACGCCCCAACGTCACCGCGGATGCCGTCGGGCTCTGCGTGAAGTCAGGGAATGCCGTGCTCCTCCGGGGGGGGAGCGAGGCGATCGAGTCGAACGGGATGATCGTCTCCGTGCTGACCAAGGCCCTGGAGAAGGCGGGGGGGCCTCCTGACGCGATCCAGTTCATCGACACGACGGATCGGGAGGCCGTGGCCGCCCTGCTCCGTCTCAGCGACCTGGTCGACCTCGTCATCCCCCGTGGGGGGGAGGAGTTCATCCGCTGGGTCAGCGAGCACTCGCGGGTGCCGATCCTCAAGCACGACCGGGGTCTGGTGCACGTGTTCGTGGACGCCGACGCTGACGTCGAGATGGCGACCACCATCGTCATGAATGCGAAGGTGCAGCGGCCCAGCGTGTGCAACGCGGTGGAGACGCTGCTCGTGGACCGGGGCGTCGCTCCGCAGTTCCTGCCCGTGGTCGCCGCCCGCCTCATGCGGGCGGGCGTGGAGCTTCGCGGCTGCCCGCGAACGATGGCGCTCGTCCCCGGTATTCGACCGGCCACCGAGGGGGATTGGGACGAAGAATACCTGGACCTCATTCTGGCCGTCCGGGTGGTCGATGGTCTCGATGAGGCCATCGAGCACGTCCGGCGCCACGGCTCCGGCCTGGCCGAAGCCATCGTCACCAACACCCTGGCCCACGCCCGCCGGTTCACCCGGGAAGTCGACGCGGCCGTGGTCCTCGTCAACGCCTCCACCCGCTTCGTCGATGGCGGCCAGTTCGGGATGGGTGCCGAGATGGGCATTTCCACCTCCCGCATTCATGCGCGGGGACCGGTAGGCGTGCGGGAGCTGACCACCACGAAGTATGTGGTGTCCGGCGACGGCCAGGTGCGGGAGTAGTGACCCGGACCGCGATCTTCGGCGGATCCTTCAACCCTATCCATTACGGCCATCTTCTGCTGGCCGACGATCTCCTCGAGCGATTGAGCTTTGATCGGCTGCTCTTCGTGCCGGCCGGGGTGCCCCCCCACAAGCCCACCACGACCCTGGCCCCGGCTGCCGACCGCTATGCCATGGTCAAGCTGGCGGTGGCTGACCATCCACACTTCGAGGTCTCTGACCTCGAGCTGCGTCGGTCCGGACCGTCATACACCGTGGACACGCTGGGCGCTCTGGCCTCCGCGGATCAGGCCCTGTTCTTGATCGTGGGGTCGGAAACCTTCCTCGATCTGCTGTCCTGGCGCGCGCCTCGCCGAATCGCCGAGCTCGCCCGGCTGGTGGTGGTGCCGCGGGCCGGCAGCGTGTTCGATCCGGAGGCCGCGGCCGCCCAGAAGGTGCTTCGGGAGATCGGCGGCACGCGCTTCGTGGCCTGCGAGCAGGGGCCCGTGCCCGACGACGGCGTCCTCGTCGTGCACGCCACGTCGCTGCCCATCTCGGCCTCCGAGCTCCGGCGCCGTGCTCGTGAGGGTCGCTCGCTCGCCTATCGACTGCCGCCGGCCGTGGCGCAGTACATCCGCAGCCGGCGGCTCTACGGCGGCAGCCCCGCGTGAGCGCGGCAGTGAGCGCGGAGCACAAGGTCCGGCAGGCGGCGCAGGTGGCCCTGGAGAAGAAGGCGGTGAATGTCGTCGTCCTCGATGTGCAGGGCCTGAGCGGGGTGACCGACTACTTCCTGGTGTGCAGCGGCAAGTCAACGACCCACGTCCAGACCATCAGCGACGCGATCCGGGACGGGCTCAAGGCCCTGGGGGTGCGTCCCCTGCATGCCGAGGGCGTCCCCGAGAGTGGCTGGATCCTCCTGGATTACGGTGACGTATTGATGCACGTGTTCCTGGAGGACACCCGTCTCTACTATGCGCTAGAGCGTTTGTGGGGGGACGCGCCGACCCTGTCACTGGAGGCCTGAAGGAGTTGCGTGCCTGTGCTGTTGATGCTAGCGTAGCCCAGGGTTTACTGGAGGTCGCGATGAGAAAAGATCGGCTGGCGTCTTTCAAGAAGCGCCTGCTCGAGAAGCAGTACCAGCTGCTCGAGGAAGTGGGACGGAGCTCCCTCTACGGCAAGGATCAGGAAGACGACTCGATCAAGGATCTCGGTGACCAGGCCAACACCGCCTATACGCGCGAGTTCTTCTTCGAGCTCGGCAATGGTGATCGGCGACTCCTCCGCGACGTCGTGCTCGCGCTCCAGAAAATCGAGGACGGGTCCTTCGGCACCTGTGAGCGATGCAGCGAGCCGATCGCCGAGAAGCGGCTCGATGCGCTTCCCTTCGCACGCTACTGTATCGATTGTCAGCGGGTCGTCGAGGAAGAGGAGCGCATGGCCACGGGTTGAGTCCCGGGGTCTCGCGTACTTGCACTCTCGCCTTTCATGTCCGCCCTGCTCTCGTCGCTCAATGCCCTCGCCTCCGTCGGTCGCCTGATCGCCCGCGCCGTCGGCGCCGCGCCGCTGACGAGTGCCGCCAGCGCCGAGATCGCCGAGCTGCTCCGCCGGGCGGGCGAGGCGGACCGCGCCGGCCGGCGCGACGAGGCGGCCCACCTGTACCGTCAGGTCCTGGGCCATCGCCGGAACGACGTGACGGCCCTGCGTGGGTTGCGCGACCTGGCGATCGACCGGCGGGGCTGGCGGGACGCGCTGGATCTCGCCGAGCGTTTGGTGGCCCAGGTGCCGGCCGGGGAACGGGCCCGAGAGTCCGAGTGGGTGGCCATCATCCACTACGAGCTGGGACGGGCCGAGACTGAGCGCGCCCGTCCGGCCGCCGCCATCCCTCATTTTCGGAGTGCGCTTCGGGCCGACCGTGGCTTCGTGCCGGCCGTGCTGGCTCTCGGGGAGGCTCACGAGGCGACGGGGGATCGTCGCGAGGCGCTGCGCGCCTGGGAGCGCGCGGTGGAGACACAGCCGGCCCTGCCCGTGCTCGTTCGGCTCGAGCGGGCCTACCGCGAGGAGGGGCGGCCCAGCCGCATGATCGCGCTCTACCGGGCGGCCATCGAGCGGGCGCCCGACGACCTGGCCCTGGCCGTGGCGCTGGGACGCGTGTACTTCGAGCTCGAAATGCTGGATGAGGCTGCCGACCAGTTCGAGAAGGTGGAGGTTCGGGCCCCGGACTCGCCGGTGGTGCACGCGTTCCTGGCCGCGGTCTTCGAGCGGCGCGGGGAGACGCGCGAGGCCTTCGAAGAGTATCGCCGCGCCCTCCGGCTGAGCCACGCCTTCGACTGGCCCCATCGCTGCGCCGCCTGCGGCGCGTCCGCTCCCGCCTGGCGGGAACGCTGCCCGCAGTGTGGACGCTTGAATGCGCTGCGGCCTCTCGGGGGACGCTGAGCCTCTCCGGCGGCGCTCGCGGGGCCCATGAGAGCCTGGACCAGCGCCGCGCTCGATCTCCTCTATCCGGCGCTCTGCCCCGTGTGCCAGATGGGTCTGGGCGCCGACCGTCGTGATCCCCTCTGCGGTGGCTGCTGGGCGCGGATCGCCCGCCTCGAGCCGCCGTACTGCGTGGTGTGTGGGGTGCCCGCCGCCGGCGACGCCAGCCCTGTCGCGCCATGTCTGGCCTGTCGAACCGAACCGCCTCCATTCGACTACGCCCGGGCCGCCGCGCCCTACCTGGATCCTCTGCGGTCTGCAGTCCACGCCTTCAAGTTCCACGGCAAGCGGGCCCTGGCCCGGCCGCTGGCCGACCTCGTCGTCGAGCAGTGCGCGCCGGGTCTTCCCGCGCCAGCCGACGCGCTCGTGCCGGTTCCGCTGGCCCCGGCCCGCGAGCGCGAGCGAGGGTTCAATCAGGCTGCCCTTCTGGCCGAGCGCGTGGGGCGGGCCCTGGCCCGGCCCGTCAGGGCCCGCTGGCTCGGCCGGGCGCGGCCGACGCGGCCCCAGAGCGAGCTCGCCGCTGACGAGCGTCGCCGCAACGTGCGCGGCGCCTTCCGCGCGGCGCCCGCGGTGGACGGCCGCCACGTGCTGGTGATCGACGACGTGCTCACGACCGGAGCCACCGCCGCCGAATGTGCCCGGGCGTTGCGGGCGGCCGGCGCCCGGATCGTGGGTGTCCTCACCGTTGCTCGGGTGGTCTGACGCGCCGTATAATCAATCAACTGCAGCGCCCGTGGATCCCTCACAAGGAGTCTTCCATGAGCATTCGAGTCGGCGTGAACGGTTTTGGACGCATCGGGCGGGTATTCTTTCGGACCGCCCTCAACGATAGGGACATCGAGGTGGTCGGCGTCAACGATCTGGCCGACGCCAAGACCCTGGCCCACTTGCTCAAGCATGACTCCGTGCACGGCTCGCTCGCCGCGGAGGTGACGGCCAAGGACGGCGCCATCTTCGTGGCCGGACGCGAGATCCGCGTCAGCGCCATCAAGGACCCGGCCAGCCTCCCCTGGAAGGACCTCGGCGTGGACGTCGTGATCGAGTCTACCGGGGTCTTCCGCGACACCGCGACCGCGTCCAAGCACCTGCAGGCGGGTGCCCGGAAAGTCATCATTACCGCACCGGCCAAGGATCCGGATGTCACGGTGGTGCTCGGCGTCAACGAGCAGACCTACGACGCGCACCGCCACCGCATCATCTCCAACGCCTCCTGCACCACCAACTGTCTGGCCACCACCGTCAAGGTGGTGGACGATGCCTTCGGTCTCAAGCGCGGGTTCGCGACCACGGTCCACGCCTACACCAATGATCAACCCGTGCACGACTTCCCTCACAAGGACCTGCGGCGGGCCCGCGCCGCCGCGCTGAGCATGATTCCCACCACCACGGGTGCCGCCACTGCCGTGGGCCTCGTGCTGCCCAAGCTCAAAGGCAAGCTGGATGGCATCGCCATCCGGGTGCCGACCGCCAACGTGTCGGTGGTCGATCTGGTCGCCGAGCTCGAGCGACCGGCCACCGTGCAGGCCGTCAACGACGCGTTCCGGGAGGCGGCGGCGGGCAAGCTGCGGGGGATCCTCGACGCGACCGAGGAAGAGCTGGTGTCCATCGATTTCAACGGCAACCCGCACTCCTCTATCGTCGATCTGGCGTCCACGGCGGTGATCGAAGGCAACCTCTTGAAGGTGCTCGCCTGGTACGACAACGAATGGGGCTATTCGTCGCGTCTGCGCGATCTGGCCCGGTTCATCGGCAAAACCTTGTAGGCTCGGGGACGGTGGCCAAGCTTACCATCGAGCGGCTCGATCTCGACGGCCGGCGCGTGTTCTTGCGGGCCGACCTCAATGCACCGCTGGACCGCGGCACCGTGAGTGACGACACCCGGCTGCGGGCGGTGGTGCCGACTATCCAGTACGCGACGAGCCGGGGCGCCGCCGTCGTCCTCGCCTCCCACCTGGGACGTCCCCCGGGCCGGCCGACGCCGGAGGCGTCACTACGTCCTGTGGCCGAGCGCCTCGAGGCGCTGCTGGCCCAGCCCGTGCCGCTGGCTCCGGACTGTGTGGGGGCCGAGGTCACCGAACGGGCCCAGGGCCTCAAAGCCGGTCAGGTGCTCCTCCTCGAGAATTTGCGCTTCCACAAGGAGGAGGAGGCCAACGACGAGGTCTTCGCTCGAGCGCTGGCCGCGCTGGGTGACTGCTACGTGAACGATGCCTTCGCCGCCGCTCACCGGGCCCACGCGTCGATCGCGGCCATCACCAAGTTCCTGCAGCCGGCCGCCGCCGGTCTGCTGATGCAGAAGGAATTGAACGCGCTCACCCGTATCATGGAGCGGCCCGAGCGGCCGCTGGCGGCGGTGCTGGGGGGGGCCAAGGTCTCCGACAAGCTCGCGCTGGTGGAGAACCTCCTGGCCCGCGTCGACGCCCTCCTGATCGGCGGGGGAATGGCCTTCACGTTCTTGAGCGCGCTGGGTCACGATGTAGGCCGCTCGCTGCTGGAGCGCGAGCAGATCGACACGGCCCGGCGCATCCTGACGGCCGCCCGGCGCCGGGGCGTGCCTCTGGTGCTTCCCATCGACGTCGTGGTGGCCGCGGGGCCGAACAGCCCTGCCGGTGCAGTGGTCGGCATTCGGGAGATCCCAGCGTCCCTCATGGGTCTCGACATCGGCCCGCTCACTGTCGAGCGATTCGCCGCCACGCTCAAGCCGGCGCGGACGATCGTGTGGAACGGCCCGTTGGGCGTCTTCGAGAAGCCCGGGTTCGCCGCGGGCACGCTCGGGGTGGCCCGGGCCGTGGCCGCCGGCTCGGGCTTCTCCGTCGTGGGCGGCGGGGACACGGTAGCCGCCGTGAACGCGGCCGGCGTGGCCGATCGAATCGGGTACATCTCGACGGCAGGGGGGGCCTTCCTGGAATTCCTCGAGGGGCGGTCACTGCCTGGTGTGCAGGCCCTCACGGAGGCCTCATGATGCGAACCCCCCTCGTCATGGGGAACTGGAAGATGCATGGCACGCTGGCCGAGGCCCGGGCGCTGGCTGGCACCATCCGCGACAACCTCAAGCGGCCCGGCCGCGTGGACGTCGTGCTCTGCCCTCCCTTCACGTCGCTGGCGGCCGTAGCCGAGGTGCTGACGGGCAGCCCCATCCGTCTGGGCGGGCAGAACTGTCACTGGGAAGCGTCGGGCGCGCACACCGGGGAGGTATCACCGGCGATGCTCGTCGACGCGGGCTCTCGCTACGTGCTCCTCGGCCATTCGGAGCGACGCCGGGAGGCGGGAGAGACCGATGAGCAGATCAACCGCAAGGTGCCGGCGGCCCTGGCCCACGGCCTGACGCCCGTGCTGTGCATCGGTGAGACCGCCGAGGAGCGGCGGCAAGGGCTCACCTTCACGACGGTGGAAGGTCAGCTGCGAGCGGGACTGGCCGGGCTGGCCCCGGAGGCGATCGCCAGGCTCGTCCTGGCCTACGAGCCGGTGTGGGCCATTGGAACCGGCCTCAACGCCACGCCGGCGCAGGCGGCCGAAGTCCACGGGTATCTGCGGGGCCTGCTCTCGGAGCTCACGTCGAAGGAGACGGCCCAGCTCATCCGCATCGTCTACGGGGGGAGTGTGAAGGCCGACAACGTCGACGCGCTGGCCGCGGAACCCGAGATCGACGGAGCCCTGGTGGGCGGCGCCAGCCTCAACGCCCAGGGATTCGTCGCGATTGTCAGGAAAACGGCGCGCGCCGGCGCCGCCACGAAAGGGGAGTAATGTACACGCTCCTGATCGTCCTTCACGTCATCGTGTCCTTCGGCATCGTCGGCATGGTGCTGCTCCAGGCGGGCAAAGGCGCCGACATCGGCTCGGCCTTCGGCGGCGCCGGTACCCAGGCGGTCTTCGGGTCTATGGGTACCCCCACGATCCTGGGCAAGATCACCGCCGTGATCGCCATTCTCTTCGTGATCACGTCGTTCACCCTGGCCATGCTGGGGGGTGAGCGGAGCGGCTCCGTGGTCCGGGAGCCGACGCCCCCGCCAGCGGCCCCCGTTCCATCGACTCCTGGCCCGGCCGCGCCGGCACCCGCCAAGTAACGTGAACCGGTTGCCGGCTCGGGTCGTCCTCGCGCTCCTGCTGTTCGGCGGAGCGGCCGCCCTGGCCGGCTGTAGCAGCGAGGTGGGCTCGGCCATCGACGATGGCCCCGGAGCCGCTGGCGTCAAGCCGGCCTACGGGGACACGCTGGTGGAAGCGATCACCGGCAACGTCTCGGGCCTCATTCCCAACATCACGGCCGACAGCGCCTCGCACGAAATCGGCAACCTCCTCTACTCGGGGCTGGTCAAGCGCAATCGCGAGCTGAACCTGGTCGGGGACCTCGCGGAGTCATGGACCTTCAGCCCCGACTGCCTGCAGCTCACGTTCTCGCTACGCAAGGATGTCCACTGGCACGATGGGCACCCCTTCACCGCCGAGGACGTCATCTTCACGTACCAGACGGCAATCCACCCCAAGACCCCCACCGCCTACCGCGAGGACTTTCGCGCGGTCGAGAGCGCCGAAGTCGTGGATCCCCACACGGTGCGGATCACGTATCGGAAACCCTACGCCAAGGCGCTGCAGAGCTGGGGTACCTGGATGCTGCCCCGCCACCTGCTCGAGCGCTTCGTGCTGGAAGGGCGCCTGCGCGACGCGCCGCAGAACTGGGTGAGCCCGGTCGGCACCGGCCCCTATCGGTTCAAGGAGATGCGCTCGGGGGAAAAGATCGTCCTGGTTGCCAACCCCGATTTCTATGAGGGTCGGCCCTACGTGTCCCGGATCGTCTACCGGGTCATTCCCAGCCAGGCCACGATTTTCCTGGAGCTCAAGGCCAAGGGCGTGGATGCCGCCGGCCTGACCGCGTTGCAGTACCGGCGGCAGACCGAGTACCCAGCCTTTCGGAAGGCGTACTGGAAGTTCCGTTACCCCAGCAACGCCTACACCTATCTGGGCTTCAATCTGAAGGATCCCCGGTTCGCCGACAAGCGGGTGCGCCACGCCTTCGCCCACGCCATCAACAAAGGGGAGCTGATCGAGGGCGTGCGCATGGGCATGGGCCGGGACGCCACCGGTCCCTACAAGCCGGGGACCTGGGCCTACAATCCCGAGGTCGCCCGCTATCCCTACGATCTGCCGCGCGCCCGCCGGCTGCTGGCCGAGGCCGGCTGGGCCACGCAGAATGGCGACGGACTGCTGGTCAAGGATGGCCAACCCTTCACATTCACGCTGCTGACCAACCAGGGCAATGACGAGCGGAAGAAGATCGCCGAGATCGTGCAGGCGTCACTCAGGGAGCTGGGGGTCGGCGTGGAGATCCGCGTGCTGGAGTGGGCGTCCTTCCTCAAGGAATACGTCAAGAAGCGCCGCTTCGACGCCATCATCCTGGGCTGGGGGATCGGTCTCGACCCTGACCAGTACGAGATCTGGCACTCCTCGAAGACCGGGCCTGACGAGCTGAACGTGATCTCCTTTGCCAATGCCGAGGTCGACCGGCTGCTGGAGCAGGGACGGCAGTCCTGCCGCGAGGCCGAGCGCAAGCAGTACTACTCGCGGATCCAGGAGATCCTGGCCGACGAGCAGCCCATCGTCTTCCTGTACTTTCCCGACGCGCTGCCCGCCGTATCCCGGCGCGTCTACGGGATCGTGGAGTCTCCGAACGGCATCCGGTTCAACTTCACGGAGTGGTACATTCCCACAGCCCTGCAGCGCTACACGTCCGAGTAAAATACCGGGCCGTGCTCTGGTACGCTCTCCGCCGCTTCGTGCTGGCCCTGCCCTTGCTCGTGGGCATCACGTTCGTGTCGTTCATCGTGATCCACCTCGCCCCCGGTGACCCCCTGGAGATGCAGCTGGGCGAGATGAACCCCGAGTCGAGCACCCAGGCCAAGCAGATGCTGCGCGAGTTCTACGGGCTGGACAAGCCCTTACCCGTGCAGTACTGGAACTGGCTGCTCCGCCTGGCCCGTCTGGACTTCGGCCGCTCGTTCATGCCCGACGGGCGACCCGTGCTCGCGAAGATCGGTGAGCGGCTGCCCGTGACCCTGCTCCTCAATCTCGTCGAGATGATCATCATCCTGGCCCTGGCCGTCCCCATCGGGATCCTCAGCGCCACCCGGCAGTATTCGCGCTTCGACAAGGTCACCACGGTGTTCGTCTTCGTCGGCTTCGCCACCCCCGACTTCTGGCTGGCCCTCCTGCTCATGATGCTGTTCGGCGTCCAGCTCGGCTGGCTGCCGATCTCGGGGTTGCGCTCGCTAAACTGGGAGTATCTGGGCTTCTGGCCCCAGCAGTGGGATTTCTTCAGTCATCTGCTCCTGCCCATCGTGGTGGCGACCTTCGGCGGACTGGCCGGGTTCTCCCGTTACATGCGACAGAGCATGCTGGAAGTCATCCGGCAGGATTACATTCAATCGGCGCGGGCCAAAGGCCTGGCCGAGCGGGTGGTCATCGGCAAGCACGCGCTGCGCAATGCCATGCTTCCCATCGTCACCATCCTGGGCCTCTCGTTGCCGGGACTCATCGGCGGTAGCGTCATCGTGGAGACGGTGTTTGCCATCCCGGGGATGGGGCAACTGATGGTGCAGTCGGTGTTCCAGCGCGATTACCCGGTGATCATGGCCAACCTGGTGATCGTTTCCGTGCTGACCCTGCTGGCCAACCTGGTGGCCGATCTCTCGTACGGGTTGGTCGATCCGCGGATCAGGCTGGCCGGGCGACGCGGGCGGCGATGAGGGCCTTCGGGCGCGCCTTCGCCAAGAACCGGCTCGCCGTCGTGGGCGGGGTGGTGGTGTTCGGCCTGGCCGTGCTCGCCATCCTGGCCCCCGCCATCTCCCCCCGCGACCCCAATCGGCCGGACATCAAGAAGATCCTCGACCCCCCCTCAGCCGCCCACGCGCTGGGCACCGACCAGCTCGGGCGGGATGTGCTCTCGCGCATGCTCTACGGGGCTCGGGTGTCGCTGGCCGTCGGCTTCGTCTCGGTGGGGATCGCCACGGCCATCGGCATCGCCCTGGGCTCGGCCGCCGGCTACCACGGCGGTCTCATCGATGCGCTCATCATGCGGCTCGTGGACTTGATGCTGGTCTTCCCCCGGTTCTTTCTGCTCCTGGCGGTGCTGGCGTTCCTCAAGCCGTCCATCTGGACCATCATGGTGGTCATCGGACTCACCGGGTGGATGGGGGTGACTCGGCTCGTCCGCGCCGAGTTTCTCAGCCTCAAGGAGCGGGAGTTCGTCGTCTGGTCTCAGTCGGTCGGGGCCAGCGGCTTCCGTGTCATCTGGCGTCACATCCTGCCCAACGCGATGGCGCCGGTGCTGGTGGCGATGACCCTGGGCATTCCCGCAGCCATCCTCACCGAGTCGGGACTGTCCTTCCTGGGGCTGGGCGTGCAACCGCCGTTCGCCAGCTGGGGCAACATCCTCAATGAGGGCAAGGACACCATCGAGATCGCGTGGTGGCTTTCGCTGTACCCCGGGCTGGCCATCCTTCTCACCGTGCTCTCCTACAATCTCCTGGGCGAGGGGATCCGCGACGCGCTCGATCCCCGCCTGCGCCAGGCAGTCGGTCGGTTTGTCACCCGAGGACGCTGACGGTATACTCGTGGCCTCCACACGGGCCGAAGTGGCGGAACTGGCAGACGCGCACGTTTGAGGGGCGTGTGGGGCAACCCGTGGGGGTTCGAGTCCCCCCTTCGGCACCAGTGCTTCTAGAAGGTCCCGCCGCCTCCGCCGCCACGCCCGCCCCCGGACGATCCGCCGGAAAATCCACTCCGACCGCCCCCCCCATTGCCGCTTCCCCCGCGGGCCCCGGCCAGGGCCTCGCGGACTCCGCGACCGAAGCGGTGCACATCGTCCCGGTAGGTCGACAGGGTGAAGGGCTGACGCCCCCGGTACCATGAGGGCGCGTCCACGTTCAGCCCCTGGAACCGCTGGATCCACTGCTCGCTGACGCCGAGCGCAATCGCCCACGGCAGCCAGCGATGCAGAGTATCGGGCGGCAGCCGCTCGAGTCGGTCCTTCTCGGCCCGCTGGAGGAACTCCTGGAAGCCGCGCAGGTGGATCAGCAGCCTCACGCCGCGCCAGGTGCGCCGGGGCATGACCTGGCCGATGCCCAGCACGATGAGGCCACTGGCCAGCACTCCGGCGGCGAGCGGCCAGCGGGGGCCGTCGAAGCGCTCGTGCCCGATGAACAGCGCGCCCCCCAGGAGGATCAGGCCGACCCCAAGGGCCCCCCAGCCCTGCCGGATCCAGAACGGGGAGCGCGGGAACACCCGGCGCTCGACCATCGCCCGGTAGATCGCGTCGCGGATGGGCGCGAAGACATAGTCGCCATTGCTGTGCAGCTCCGAGAGGTGGCGCTCGTTGAGGGTCAGCTCCTCGCCGAAGACCTTCCGGAGCACGGCGACCTCGAGCGGCGAGAGCCCGGGATCTCCTCCCAGGGAGCGGGCCCGCCGGAAGCGAAAGTCACCGTTCCCCACGGCCTCCACGGCGATGTAGCCCCGCACGCCCAGATCGATCAGCGTGGCGATGACGTCGCTGGGCTCGGCCCGCTCGTCGATCAGCGTTCCCCCTTCCGCCGGCGTGAGCTCGGCCGGGGGAGCATACTCGGGCTTGATCGAGCGGTGGCTGACCGGGTCGCGTCCGTAGGCCCGCCATACCAGGCCCATGCCGACCAGCGCCAGCAGCGGCAGCGCCAGCGCCCAGTTGTCGACGATTGCCCACCAGGCCCGCTGCCGGCCCGAGGGATGGATCACCGCGCCGCGCGGCCAGCCCACCACGACCGTGAGTCCCTCGCGCGGCTGCAGCGGCCGCCGGGCCCGGAACGTGATCTCGCCGGCGCGGCGTTCTTCCTCGTAGTCGGCGCCGGTTGCGCCGCGCACGCCGGTGAAGGCTTGGGTACGGATGGTGTCGAGGCCGAGCCCCGGCGGCAGCACGACGATGGCTTCCGCGTGCTGGATGGGGACCAGCCACTCGTCACCCGTCACGTTCCAGTAGAGCTCGTCGTGGCTGTCGAAGGTCAACAGGGCCCGGCGGACCCGATAGAGGATGCGGACAGTCCGGGTGGTGTCGACGGCGCCCGGCACCCACGCCTGGATCCTGACGTAGTCGCCGGGGAAGGAGACCTCCGTGCGAAGCGGCGCGTACGACTCGTCGAGGACGTGGACGTCGTCCACGCGGAGGTCGAGCGCGAGCCCACGCCGGAGCTCGCGAACAGGAACCAGCCGAATGATCCCGTTGTGATGGCCCCGGAAGGCGAAGGTGAGCACCTCCTGCACGACGACGCTGGCATCGGGCCGGATCTCGAGGGAGACGGCGAAGCGCTCGATGGCGAACGAGCGCGCCCAGGCCGCCGCGGGCACGGCAAGCAGTAACGCCAGCGCAATGACCGCGGATGCGGAGCCACGCCTGCCTTGAGCAGGCCACCCTCGGCTCAAGCCTGACACTCGGCCCCGTGACAACAGTCCCCGCTACAACAGTCGCTCAGCTTCCGAAGCTCACGCGGGGCACGTGCCGGTCCTCGGGGCGCTCGAGCTCGAAATAGGCGCGCCGGGCGAAGCGGAAGAACGTGGCCACGAAGTTCGAGGGAAAGCTCTCGATGGCGGTGTTGAGATCGCGGGCCACGGCGTTGTAATACCGTCGGGAGTCCTGGACCGCCCCCTCGATCTCGGTCAGCGAATGCTGAAGGCTCTGAAAGTTGCGGTTGGCCTTGAGCTGGGGGTACGCCTCGGCCAGGGCGAAGAGCTGGCGCAGCGCGGCGCTCAACTGACCTTCGGCCTGGGCCCGCGCCTCGGGAGTGCCCGCCGCCACCGCCGCCCCGCGGGCCCGGACGACGTGCTCGAGCGTGGCTCGCTCATGGGCGGCGTAGCCTTTGACGGTCTCCACGAGGTTGGGCACCAGATCGGTCCGCCGCTTGAGCTGCACGTCGATATCGGACCAGGCCGCCTCCGAGCGCTGCCGAAGGCCGATCAGCCGGTTGTACGTGACGACCGCAAACCACACCACCAGCGCGATCACGGCGAGGAAGGCCCAACCGCCGAGCGTCATCGCGATCCTCCCGTAGCTATCTTAGCCGGTACCCCCGTGGCATAATGAAACGGTTTTTGGGTCAAGGAATTCAGTGCCGACACGAGCTCCGCTGCCCATCATCGATACGCCCGTCGCTCCCGACGGTCGCAAGCCGGCGTGGCTCAAGGTGCGCGCGCCCGGCGGGCCGACCTACATGCGGCTCAAGAGCCTCCTGGGGACCTGGAACCTCCACACGGTTTGCCAGGAGGCTCATTGCCCCAACATCGGCGAGTGTTGGGAGGACGCCACCGCGACCTTCATGATCCTGGGTGACGTGTGCACCCGGAGCTGCGGCTACTGCGCCGTGGCCCACGGGCGGCCGGTGTGGGAGGATCGTGAGGAGCCCGAGCGTATCGGACGGGCCGTGGCGGCGCTGGGGCTCGACTACGTCGTCATCACCTCGGTCAACCGCGACGACCTGGCCGACGGCGGCGCCGCGCACTGGGCGGCCACCATTCGCGCGGTGCGTCGGCAGGCCCCGGCCTGCCGGGTCGAGGCGTTGATCCCCGACTTCCAGGGCCAGGCCGCGGCCCTGCAGATGCTCGTCGAAGCCGGGCCGCACGTCCTCAACCACAACACCGAGACTGTTCCCCGGCTCTACAAGGTGGCTCGCCATGGCGGCCGCTACGAGCGGACACTGGAGCTGTTCCGCCGCGTGCGCGCCTGGGTGCCGGAGCTTCCCACGAAGTCGGGCATCATGGTGGGGCTCGGCGAGAGCCGTGAGGAGCTTCTCGCCACCATGCGCGATCTGCGCACGGTGGACGTGAACCTCCTCACCCTGGGCCAGTACTTGCGCCCGTCGCCGGGCCACCTGCCGGTGGCTCGCTACTACCATCCCGACGAGTTTGCCGCGCTGGCCGAGGCGGGCCGGGCGATGGGATTCGCGCACGTGGAGGCCGGGCCGCTGGTCCGCTCCTCCTATCACGCCAAACGCCAGGCCGCGCACGCGGAAAGGGAGCAGCAAAGCCACGCCGCTCCTGGCGCAGGCCACCCTCGGTGCGAGCCGGTCTCGCCGCCCTCGTTACAACAAAGCCACGCCGCTCCTGAGGAGTCGACGGAGCCACGTCGTGCCTAGGGCAAGCCACCCTCGGTCCGAACCGGTCTCGCGGTACCCGTTACAATGACCGAGTACGCGACGATCCTCATGGTGTTCGCCTTTGCCGCCCTCGTGGCGGGCGCGCTGCTCACCCTGCCCCGGCTCCTGGCCCCGCGCCGGCTGACGGCCGTCAAGGCCCAGCCCTTTGAGTGCGGCAAGGACCCGGTGGCCATCGCCGAGGGGCGCTTCGCGATCAAGTTCTCGACGGTGGCGATCCTCTTCATCCTCATCGACATCGAGCTGATCTTCGTATGGCCCTGGGCCATGCTCTACCGCCAGCTGGGCTGGTTCGGCTTCGTGGAGATGATGGTGTTTCTGGGGGTGCTGATGGTGGGCTTCCTCTACATCTGGCGCAAGGGGGGCCTGGCATGGGAGTAGGCGGCTTCTTCACGTCCAAGCTCGATGAGGCCATCGGTTGGGCGCGCAAGTACTCCATCTTCCAGTATCCCTTCGTCACGGCCTGCTGCGGGATGGAGTACATGGCCACGGCCTGCTCGCACTATGACATCGATCGTTTCGGCGCCGGCCTGCCGCGCTTCTCGCCGCGCCAGGCCGACGTGCTCTTCGTGGTGGGCACCATCAGCCACAAGATGGCGCCGGTCCTCAAGCGGGTTTACGACCAGATGACCGAGCCGAAGTGGGTGGTGGCGTTCGGTGTCTGCACCTGCACCGGCGGGTTCTACGACAACTACGCCACCGTGCAAGGCATCGACACCATCATCCCCGTCGACGTGTATATCCCCGGCTGTCCTCCCCGCCCCGAGAGCGTCATCGACGGCCTGATGAAACTGCAGGAGAAGATCGCCGCCAGCGCCCAGAGGTTCTAGGTGGACGGCGCGACCCTCCTGGCCCTGCTGCGCGAGCGATTCGGCGCGGCCGTCGTGGATGCGCGCGCGCCCCTCGGCGAGCCCACCGCGGTCGTCGAGCGTGGCGCGATTCTCGACGCCCTACGCTTCTGCCGGGACGACGACCGGTTGGGGTTCGCGATGCTGACCGACCTCACCGCCGTCGATTATCTGAAGTTCCCGGGCCGGGAGGACGGACCCCGCTTCGAGATCGTCTATCAGCTCTACTCCCTGCGGCACAACCACCGTCTCCGGCTCAAGGTCCGCGTCGACGAGGACGATGCCGTGGTCCCCACCGCGGTGCCGCTCTGGCCCATCGCCAATTGGCTGGAGCGTGAGGTGTGGGACATGTTCGGCGTCCGCTTCGAGGGGCATCCGGACCTGCGCCGACTCCTCCTCTACGAGGAGTTCGCCGGGCATCCGCTGCGCAAGGATTACCCCATCAACCGGCGGCAACCGCTCATCGGGCCCAAGATCTGAGATGGCGACGCGTCCGACGACCACCCGGGAGTTCATGCTGGGCGAGGGGGCGGGCACCGGGGCTCCCCGCCAGACGATCCAGGTCGGCGTGGGGCCCGCGCATCCCGCCATGCACGGGATCATCCGGATCCTGACCGAGCTGGACGGGGAGGTCATCGTCAAGTCCGATGTGGAGATCGGCTATCTGCACCGGGCCTTCGAGAAGGACTGCGAGGCGGGCGCCTACAACAACGCCATTCCCTACACCGACCGCCTCAACTACGTATCCCCCCTCATCAACAACTTCGGCTACTGCGCGGCGGTGGAGAAGCTGCTCGGGATCACCATCACCGAGCGCTGCCAGTACATCCGGGTCATCATGGCCGAGGTCTCGAGGATCTGTGATCACCTGACCTGCGTCGGTGCCTCGGCGATGGAGCTCGGCGCGTTCACGGTCTTCCTCTACATGATCAAGGCGCGCGAGTTCCTGTGGGAGCTGGTCGAGGACGTCACCGGGGCCCGGCTCACCATCTCGTACGGCCGGGTGGGCGGCGTGAAGGCCGACCTGCCCGATGGGTTCGGTGAGCGGATGCGGTCCGCCTTCAAGCAGGTGCGCGAGGTGCTGGCCGAGGTCCACCGTCTGCTCACGGGCAATCGCATCTTCATGGACCGCATGGTGGGCGTGGGGGCGCTCTCCCGCGAGGAGACGATCGCCTACGCCATCACCGGGCCGCTGCTCCGCGCGACCGGGGTCGCCTACGACGTCCGCCGGGCCCAGCCCTACGATGCCTATGGCCGGATCGACTTCGAGATTCCCACCCAGACAGCCGGCGACAACTATGCCCGCTATCTCGTCCGAATGGCCGAGATGGAGCAGGCCATGCGCATCGCCGAGCAGGCCTTCGACCAGCTGCCCGCAGGGGCGATCCAGGTGGACTTTGACGGCCGGCCCGTCGATCCGGCCAGCTACGTCGACCAGGGCAAGCAGGGTAAGACGGAGGGGCTACTGCTCATGCCCATCGCGCTGTCACCCAACCTGCGCGGCTCCGAGCGACCCGCGCACGCCCGGGTCAACGCGGGCGACAAGCGGGTGGTGCTGCCCCCCAAGGAGGCCACCTACGGCTCCATCGAGGGGCTGATGAACCACTTCATGTTGATCATGGACGGCTTCGGCATCCGTCCGCCTCAGGGCGAGGCCTACGCCGCCGTGGAGGGCGCCAACGGTGAGCTCGGGTTTTACGTGGTGTCCGACGGCACTGACCGTCCCTACCGCGTGCGTTGCCGGCCGCCCTGCCTGCCCCCGCTGGCCGCGCTGCACCGGATGATCGAAGGCCAGATGGTGGCCGATCTGATCCCCACCTTCGGCTCGGTGAACATGATCGGCGGGGAGCTCGACCGGTGAGCGTAACGGCCCCCGTCTTTTCACCCGAGCAACTGGCCGAGGTCCGGCGGCTCCAGGGTCTCTACCCTGACGCCCGCGGCGCGCTGCTGCCCGTGCTGCACATGGCCCAGGAGGCCTTCGGCTACGTGTCCGTCGAGGTGGAGGAGTACGTGGCGGGCCTGTTCGGGCTCAGCCCCGCCCATGTGCACGAGGTCGTGACCTTCTACACCCTCTTCTTCCGGCAGCCGACGGGACGCCACGTGATCTCGGTCTGCCACAACCTCTCCTGCCATCTGGCCGGGGCGCTCCGCATCCTCACCCATCTCAAGCGGCGCCTGGGGATCGACGTCGGGGACACGAGCGCCGACGGACGGGTGACCCTGCTCAGCGTGGAGTGTCTCTGCGCCTGCGAGCACGCCCCCATGATGCAGGTCGACGACCGCTACGAGTTCGACCTCACGCCCGAGCGCGTGGATCGAATCCTGGCGAGGCTGCGGTGACCGCAGAAAAGCTGCTGACCCGCGGCTTCGGCCGGCCCGACTCGCACACCCTGGCCGCCTATCGCGAGGGCGGCGGCTACACGGCGTGGCCGAAGGCGCAGACGATGGAGCCGTCGGCCATCACCGAGGAGGTGAAGAGGTCGAATCTCCGCGGGCTGGGGGGGGCAGGCTTTCCCACCGGAGTCAAGTGGTCGTTCATTCCCAAGACCCACACCGGGCCCGTGTATCTCGTCATCAACGCCGACGAGGGCGAGCCGGGCACCTTCAAGGACCGCTACCTGCTCGAGCGCGATCCGCACGCCCTCATCGAAGGCATGCTCATCGCCGGGCGGGCCGTCCGCTCGGCGACGGCGTTCGTCTACATCAGGGGCGAATATGTGGAGCCCGGGCGCCGCTTCGCCAGCGCGGTGCGGGAAGCCTACGACGCGGGCTATCTGGGGAACGGCTTCGACGTGGTCGTCCACCGGGGCGCGGGCGCCTACATCTGCGGCGAGGAGACGGGCCTTATCTCCTCGCTCGAGGGCAAGAAGGGCTGGCCCAAGCTCAAGCCCCCGTTCCCGGCCATCAAGGGCGCCTTCGGGGCGCCGACGATCGTCAACAACGTGGAGACGATCTGCCACCTGCCTCACATCATCAACCGGGGCGGGGAGTGGTTCGCCGGCCTGGGCACCAAGACCCAGGGCGGGACGCGCCTGTACTCGGTCTCGGGTCGGGTCAAGCGACCCGCGGTGTACGAGGCCTCGGTCGCCATCACCCTTCGCCAGCTCGTCTTCGAGCTGGCCGGGGGAGTGACCGGCAACGGCCGGCTCAAGGCCGTCGTGCCCGGTGGCTCCTCGGCGGCGATCCTCCGCGCCGACGAGATCGACGTCACCATGGACGTGGATGGGCTCCGTCAGGCCGGGACCATGGCCGGCTCGGCGGGCGTCATCGTGATGGACGAGACAGTGTCGATCCCCGAGGCCCTCATGGTGGTGGCCCGCTTCTACGCGCACGAAAGCTGCGGCCAGTGCACGCCGTGCCGCGAATCTACGGGCTGGATCTACCGGATGACGGAGCGCATCGTCGAGGGACGGGGTCGCAAGCAGGACCTCGACACGATCCTCGACGTGGCCCGGCGCGGCGCCGGAACCACCATCTGCGCCTTCTACGACGGCGCCGTGGGACCGTACATCTCGTACATCGAGAAGTTCCGGGACGAATTCGAGGCCCTGCTCCCGAAATGACGGACGCGACAACTCCAACCGGGCGACGGATCAACCCATCAACCGTGGTTGCGGGGGGGCCTGGGCGTGGCGCCGCCCGGGGGCCCCTGCCCGGGACATAGATGCCCAAGCTCACGATCAACGGTCAATCCGTCGAGGTCGCGCCCGGCACCAACCTGATCGAAGCGGCCCGGGCGATCGGGGTGGAGATCCCGCACTACTGCTACCACCCCGGACTCTCGATCGCCGGCCAGTGCCGGCTCTGCATGGTGGACATCGAGAAGGCGCCCCGGCCCACGATCGCCTGCAACACCGTGGCCACCGAGGGCATGGTGGTGCTGACGGAGACCCCCCGCGTGCAGGACACGCGGCGGTCCATCATGGAGTTCCACCTCATCAACCACCCCCTCGATTGTCCCGTGTGCGACCAGGCCGGCGAGTGCTGGCTGCAGATCTACTACATGAAGCACGGCCTCTACGATCCCCGCATGGTCGATGAGAAAGTGCACAAGCCCAAGGCCGTGCCCCTGGGCCAGCACGTCATCCTCGACGCCGAGCGCTGCATTCTCTGCTCGCGGTGCGTTCGCTTCTGCGACGAGGTGACCGGGACGGGGGAGCTGGGGATTTTCGACCGGGGTGACCATTCCGAGGTGGGGCTGTTCCCGGGGCGGCCGCTCGCCAACAAGTACACCGGCAACCTCAATGACATCTGCCCGGTCGGCGCCCTCACCGACCGCGACTTCCGATTCCGGGTCCGGGTCTGGTACCTCGACACCACCAAGTCGATCTGCCCCGGGTGCGCGCGTGGCTGCAACATCGAGGTTCACGCCAATCGGCGGCGGCCCCACCATAACGAGGGCCGGCGGGTGGCGCGGCTCAAGCCACGCTTCAACGCCGAGGTCAACCGCTGGTGGATCTGTGACGCCGGCCGTTACGGCTTCGGCTTCGTCGACGACCCCAGCCGCGTGGCCACGCCGCTGCGCCGGGAACGCTCGGGCCAGGCGCCGGCCACCTGGGACGCGGCGGTGACTGCCGTGGCCGACGCCCTGACCCGCCATAGCCCGGATCAGATCGGGGTGATCGCATCGCCCCGGATGGCCAACGAGGACCTGTTCGCCCTGCGCCACCTGTTGAAGCGCCGCAGTATCAGCCAGGCTGGCTACGCGGTGCCGCCGCGGATTCCCGGCGACGAGGACAGTCTGCTCATCCGGGCCGACAAGAATCCCAACAGCCGCGGCGCCGAGCTGGTGGGACTGCATGGCGACGTGCCCGCGTTGCTGCAGGCCGCGCGCGGTGGCCAGCTCCGCTGTCTGTGGGTGTTCGACCACGACCTCTTCGAGAGCGCATGGCCGGAGGCCGAGGTGCGGATGGCGCTGACCGCCGTACCCATGCTCATCTGGAGCGGGACCAACGCCAACGCCACCAGCGCGCTGGCCCACTGGGTCCTGCCCTCGGCCGCCTGGGTGGAGCGGGAGGGGACCTTCACGAACTTCCAGGGCCGGGTCCAGCGCTTTCGCGCCGCGGTCCCCCCGCTCGGGGAGGCGCGCCCGGACTGGGAGGTCATCGGCCAGGTGCTGGAGGCGCTGGGTGAGACCGTCGATTCCCGGCGGGCCGAACACTGGTTCCGGGCACTGGGCGCGGCCGTACCGGCCTTTGCCGGCCTCACGTACCAGAATCTCGGGGATACCGGGGCGCCAGTGCGAGCGCGGGCCGCGCCCGCCCAATTGACACTGGGGGAGGCCCCGGAGGGGGCCGGCGCGCCCACCCGGCGCGCCGGTGACGGCGCCCCCTCCGATCGATGAGTGCCGTGGCCGATCTCGGCATCGCCTTCGGGCGCGTGGCCTTCGTGATGCTGTTCGTCCTCAACGTCGGCGGTCTCCTCACCTGGGTCGAGCGCAAGCAGTCAGCGATCATGCAGGATCGCATCGGAGCCAATCGGGCCTCGATCTTCGGGGTCCGGCTGATGGGTCTGTTCCATCCCCTTGCCGACGCCATCAAGATGCTGGCCAAGGAAGACTTCCGTCCCGCCCGTGCGGATCGCCTGCTCTTCGAGCTGGCGCCCTTCGTCTCGGTGTTCTTCGCCCTGGTGGCCTTCGCTTCCATCCCCTTCGGGGACACCCTGCGACTCGGCGGGCGCGAGATCACCCTGCAGGCGGTCACGCTCAACGTGGGGATCCTCTATGTGTTCGGCATGCTTTCCCTCGGGGTCTACGGGGTCATGATGGCCGGCTGGGCCTCGGCCAACAACTACGCCCTGCTGGGTGGCCAGCGGGCGGCCGCCCTGATGATCTCGGCCGAGATCGCCATCGGCGCCTCGATCATGGGCGTGATCATGGTGTACGGCTCCCTGAACATGCAGGAGATCGTGCGCGGGCAAGGCGAGCTGCTCTGGGGGGTCCTTCCCAAGTGGGGCCTGGTGACCCAGCCGCTCGCGTTCCTCCTCTTCCTCACCGCTGGCATCGCGGCGACCCGGCGCATCCCTTTCGACACTCCGGAGAGCGAGTCCGAGATCATCGGCTACTTCGTCGAGTACAGCGGCATGAAGTTCGGCATGTTCGCCATGGCCGATTTCCTCGAGACGGTGGTCATCGCGGGCATGACCACCACGCTATTCCTGGGCGGCTGGCAGGTGCCCTACCTCCAGGCCGGGGGGTTCCACCTTCCCGGGGGGACCACGCTGGGCCTGCCCCACCTCGCCGTGGTGCTGCTGCAGGTGGGCGCGTTCATGGTCAAGGTGGGCCTGATGATCTTCGTGCTCATGCTCA
This sequence comes from Candidatus Methylomirabilota bacterium, assembly GCA_036556905.1. Taxonomy (GTDB): domain Bacteria; phylum Methylomirabilota; class Methylomirabilia; order Rokubacteriales; family CSP1-6; genus 40CM-4-69-5. Next base: position 14,926 of record DATBIM010000059.1, on the reverse strand, counting down.
TCCGCTGGACGCTCCCGCGCTTCCGCTACGACCAGGCGATGCGCCTGGGGTGGCTGGGCCTCTTCCCGCTCTGTATCCTCAACATCGTGGTCACCGGCCTCGTGCTGCTAGCCTGGAGAGACTGAGGGGTTCGAGATGAACAATCGGTCTCGGCGAACGCAGCTACCCGTACCGGGAGCAGCCCACCCACGGCCTGAACCGGGCACGCGGCCCCCGCTACAATGAACCTGCGCCAGCGCTTCTACGTGCTCGAGGTCCTCTCCGGGCTCGCCCTGACCGCCGATCACTTCTTTCGCAACCTCGGCAACCACCTGGCGCGGGCGCTGGGCCGCCGGAGCGCCCGCGGCGCCGTGACCATCCAGTACCCGGAGGAACGGCGGCCGTACTCGCCACGCTTGCGGACGCTGCACCGGCTGGTGCGCCGGGCCGATGGCTCGCCCCGCTGCGTGGCCTGCATGATGTGCGAAACCGTGTGCCCGGCCCACTGCATCTACATCGTGGCCGACGAGCATCCGAATCCGGAGATCGAGAAAGTTCCCGCCCGCTTCGACATCGACTTGGGCAAATGCGTCTTTTGTGGATACTGTGTGGAAGCGTGCCCGGAGGACGCGATCCGAATGGACACCGGCATTCTCGAGTTCTCCTCCTACAGCCGAGCCGGCATGATCTACACCAAGGAAACCCTGCTGGCGCTGGAACCGGCCGGGCCCGACGGGCGGCCCACGTCGCCGGTGCCGATTCCCGCGGAACGGCGGCCCTGATGGCCCTGATCGCGTTCCTGATCATCGCGGGGATCGCCGTGGGGTCGGCGCTGGGACTGCTCCTGAGGCGCAATCCCATCCATGGCGCGCTGTTCCTGGTCGCCAACCTGGGCAGCATCGCCGCCCTCTACCTCATGATGGGCTACGAGTTCCTGGCCTTCGCCCAGGTCATCGTGTACGCCGGCGCGATCATGGTGCTGTTCCTGTTCGCCATCTTCGTGCTCATCCCCGGCAAGGAGGAGACGGGGCCCGACCCCCGCCGGGCCTGGCGGCTGCTGGCGGCGCCCCTGGGGATCATCCTGCTCGTCGAGTTGGCCCTGGTCGTCGTCGCGCGCAGCGCGGCGCCCGTCCCGCCGCCGTCGCCGATGGGGTTCCCGGCCAGCATGGCCGTTCTCTTCACCGACTATCTGTTGCCGTTCGAGCTCACGTCGGTGCTGCTGCTGGCGGCGATGATCGGCGTGTTGCTGCTGGCGAGGCGGCGGGCGTGATCCCCGACACCTATTATCTGGCGCTGTCGGCGGTGCTCTTCACGCTGGGCATCGTGGGCGTGGTCATCCGCCGCAACCCGCTGGTGATCTTCATGTCGATCGAGCTGGCCCTGAACGCCGCCAACCTCGCGCTGGTGGCCTTCGGGCAACGCTCGGGGACGCCCCAGGGTCAGATGCTGGTGCTGTTCGTGATGGCGGTGGCGGCGGCCGAAGTGGCGGTCGGGCTGGCGATCATCGTGGCGATCTTTCGCGTGCGTCACCGCCTCAGCATCGACGACCTCAGCCTGATGCGCTGGTGAGTCCGGCGGATGGAGGAGACATGACCCTGAATATCGAAGCCGACCTGGCGCGTCGGCTCCTCGGTGACATGGTGCTGATACGCCGGTTCGAGGAGAAGGCCGCCGAAGCCTACGCGCTGGGCAAGATCGGCGGCTTTCTGCACCTGTACATCGGGGAGGAAGCGGTGGCGGTGGGGGCGACCTCGGTGTTACGGCGTGATGACTACGCCATCGCTGCCTATCGGGAGCACGGTCACTGCCTGGCCAAAGGGTCCGATCCCCGTCGGGTCATGGCCGAGCTCTACGGACGCCGGGATGGACTCTGCAAGGGCAAGGGCGGCTCCATGCATCTCTTCGACGCCAGCGTGAACTTCCTGGGGGGGCACGCCATCGTGGGTGCCCACCTGCCGCTGGCGGCCGGGGTCGGGTTCGCCATCAAGTACCGGTCCACCGATCAGGTCATCGTCTGTTACTTCGGCGAGGGGTCGGTGCCTCAGGGCGAGTTCCACGAAGCCCTGAACCTCTCGGCCCTGTGGAAGCTGCCGGTGATCTGGCTATGCGAGAACAATCGCTACGCCATGGGAACCGCGGTGGACCGGGCCCTGGCCCAGACCGAGATCTGGAAGTACGGCCAGGTCTACGGCATCCCCGGTGAATCGGTTGACGGCATGGACGTGCTGGCCATCCGTGACGTGGTGGCCCGGGCGGTGGACCGGGCGCGGAAGGACAAGACGCCGTCGCTCATCGAGGCCCGCACCTACCGCTTCCGCGGCCACTCCATGCGGGATCCCGCCGGCGCCGTCTACCGCAGCAAAGAGGAGGTCGAGCGCGAGAAGCTGCGCGATCCCATCGTGCTGTTCCGCCAGCGCGTGCTGGAGGCTGGCCTCCTCAGCGCGGCCGACGTGCGGGCCGTCGAGAAAGACGTCAACGATCGCATCGATGACGCCACCACGTTCGCCGACGCCTCCCCGGAGCCGCCGCCGGAGTGGCTCTTGACCGACGTCTACCGGGACGGCTCCTGATGGCGGTCATGAGCTATCGCGAGGCCCTCAACCTCGCCCTCCGCGAAGAGATGAAGCGTGACGAGCGCGTGTTCGTGATCGGCGAGGAGGTCGGGCTCTACGATGGCGCCTACAAGGTCACCCAGGGATTGCTCAAGGAGTTCGGCCCCCGGCGGGTCGTCGATACCCCCATTGCCGAGTCCGGATTCACGGGAGTGGGTGTGGGCGCGGCCATGGTGGGGTTGCGGCCGGTCGTGGAGATGATGACGTTCAACTTCGCGCTGCTGGCCCTGGATCAGATCGTCAACTCGGCGGCCAAGCTGCACTACATGTCGGGCGGGCAGTTCAGCGTGCCCATCGTCATCCGCGGCCCGGGGGGGCCAGCCCATCAGCTCGCGGCCCAGCACTCCCAGTCGATGGAGGTGTACTTCTACCACGTGCCCGGGCTCAAGGTCGTGCGGCCCTCCACGCCCCTGGACGCCAAGGGCCTCCTCAAGTCGGCCATCCGCGACGACAATCCCGTGATCTTCATCGAGTCGGAGACGCTGTACGCGATGAAGGGAGAGGTTTCCGAGGATCCCGACTTCATCATCCCCCTCGGGCAGGCGGTGGTGCGCCGTGAGGGCACAGACGTCACCGTGATCGCCTACATGGGCATGATGTACCGGGCGATGGAAGCCGCCGAGGAGCTCGCCCCGGAGGGGATCTCGGTCGAGGTCGTCGACCCGCGCACGCTGCGCCCCATGGACGCCACGACGATCATCGGGTCGGTGCGCAAGACCCACCGGGCCGTGGTGGTGGAGGCCGGCGCCGGGTTCGCCGGCATGGGATCGGAGATCGCCGCCTTCGTCACCGAGCACGCCTTCGACGACCTGGATGCTCCGGTGGAGCGCGTGACCGGCGCCAATGCGCCGATGCCGTATGCCCGAAATCTCGAGCGGGCCAAGACGCCGACGAAGGAGCGCATCATGGAAGCCATCCGCCGCGTCTGCCATTCCGGGGGGAGCGAGCCATGGCGGTGACCCGCGTCGTGATGCCGAAGCTCTCGGAGGCGATGGAGACCGGTCGGGTCATCAAGTGGCTCAAGAAGGAAGGCGACCGCGTCCAGGGTGGGGACATCCTGGCCGAGGTCGAGACGGACAAGGCTGACGTGGAGATGGAGGCGTTCGGGAGCGGCGCGCTGCGCAAGATCCTGGTGCCGGCAGGGGAGCGGGCCCCGGTGGGCGCCCTCATCGCGGTGATCGCCGAGCCTGACGACGACATCGCGGCGGTGATGGCTCAGGCGGCTCCTCCGGCGTCCGCCGTCGCCGCGGCTCCGCCGGCGCCAGCGGCCCCTCCCGCCCGGGCCGGAGCGGGCTCGCCCCCGCAGCCGGCCCCGGCCATGCGCCCCGAAGCCGCCGCGGGTCCGTCCGTCACCCGAGCCGTGCCCGCGAGCGGAAGCAGCGGGGGACAGCGGGTGAAGGCGTCGCCACTGGCCAAGAAGATCGCGGCCCAGGCCGGCGTGGATCTCCGGCTCGTCCCCGGCTCGGGGCCGGGCGGCCGCGTCATCCGGCGTGACGTGGAGGCGGCGCGGACGGCAGCCGCGCCGTCCCCGGCAGCGCGGCCGGCGGCGCCCGGCGTGGAGTACGAGGACCGGCCGCTCACGGCCATTCGGGCCACCATCGCCAAGCGCATGCCGCTGGCCAAGGCCCCGGTGCCGCACTTCTACCTGACCTCCGAAGTGGCGATGGACCGGGGTTGGGCGCTGCGCGAGGAATTGAATGCCCTGGAAGGTCAGCCCAAGCTCTCCGTCAACGATCTGGTCATCCGCGCGTGCGCCCTGGCCCTGCTCGCGCATCCCGAGGTCAACGCGTCGTTTCAGGGCGAATCGGTTCGCGTCTGGTACCGCGTCCATCTCGGCCTCGCGGTGGCGCTCGACGAAGGACTGATCACACCTGTGCTGCGCGACTGCCAGGCCAAGTCGCTGGCCCAGATCGCGGTAGAGGCGCGCGACCTCGTCGAGCGAGCCCGCACGCGCAAGCTGCGCACCCAGGAACTGAGCGGCGCCACCTTCTCGATCTCGAATCTGGGCATGTTCGACGTCCGCGAGTTCTCGGCCATCATCAATCCGCCGGAGGGCGCCATCCTGGCCGTGGGCGCCGTTCGCCGCGTGCCCGTGATCGAGCAGGAGACGGTGACCGTCGGGCGCCGGATGGCGGTGACGCTCTCCTGCGATCACCGGGTGCTGGACGGAGCGATGGGCGCCCGATTTCTCCAGACGCTGAGGCAGCTGCTGGAAGAGCCACTGCGCCTGCTGGTGTGAGCGGGCATCGACTGTGAGCGGGTGGACGATGAACCAGCTGCCGGCGATTCCGGCGGGGCCGCAGCTCGTGCTGATGCTGTGGCAGCTCTGATCGGGCGAACGATGAATCACCTGACCGTGATTCCGGCGGGGCACGGGCGGGCGATAGCCCGGGCGCCCGTGCCCTGTTCAAATGACGCATAAGGCTGACGTGGCGGTGGTGGGCACCGGGCCGGGCGGATACGTGGCGGCTATCCGCTGCGCCCAGCTCGGCCTGTCCGTGGTCGCCGTCGAGGACGATCGGCCCGGTGGCGTCTGCCTGAACTGGGGTTGCATCCCCACCAAGGCCCTGCTGCGCAATGCCGAAGTCGTACACCTCTTCGAACGGGCCGAGCAGTTCGGGATCCGCGTCCAGAGCTGGCAGGCCGATTACGCGGAGGCGGTGCGCCGGAGCCGCGGCGTGGCCGATCGCATGGCCAAGGGTGTCGAGTTCCTGTTCCGCAAGAACAAGATCACCCTTTTGGCCGGGACCGGCCGCCTTCAAGGCCCGACGCGCGTGGAGGTCCGCGGGACTGCCGGCACCGACACCGTCGAGGCCCGCGCGATCATCCTGGCGACGGGCTCCGAGCCCAGGTCGCTTCCCGGGATCACCATCGACGAGAAGGTGGTTCTGTCCTCCAACGGCGCCGTGCGACAAGAGCGGGCGCCCGCCTCACTGATCGTCATTGGCGCCGGGGCGGTCGGCGTCGAGTTCGCCGACGTCTATGCCGCCTACGGCACCCGGGTCACGATCCTGGAAGCGCTCCCCCGGCTGGTCCCGCTGGAGGACGAGGAGGTCTCAACCCTGCTGGCGCGCTCGTTCGGTCGGCGGGAGATCACGCTCAAGACCGGTGTCAAAGTCACCGGGATACAGCCAGGTGGCCCGGGCGTGGTGGTGGCGACCGACGGCGAACGGCTGGAGGCCGAGCAAGTGCTGATGGCAGTGGGCCGGGGCGCGCGGGTGCGCGACGTGGGCCTCGAGGCCCTCGGCGTACAGCTGGAGCGGAGCTTCGTGAAGGTGTCGCCGCGTATGGAGACGTCGGTCAAGGGCATCTACGCCATTGGCGACATGGCTGGCCCGCCGCTGCTGGCGCACAAGGCCATGGCCGAAGGCGTGGTGGCGGCCGAGGCCATCGCTGGCCAGGATCCCCGCCCGGTGGACTACAGCAACGTGCCCTCCTGCACATATTGCCGGCCGCAGATCGCCTCCATCGGGCTCAGCGAGAGCCGGGCCCGCGAGAATGGGCGAGAGGTGAGCGTAGGGCGCTTTCCCTTCACGGCGAGCGGCAAGGCGGTGGCCCTGGGCGAGACCGAAGGCTTCGTGAAGGTCGTCGCCGACAAGGCCACCGGGGAGATCCTGGGCGTGCACATCGTCGGCCCCGAGGCCACCGAGATCATCCACGAGTTCGCCGTGGGGCGCACGCTGGAGGCGACACTCGAAGAGATCATCCACACGATCCACGCCCACCCGACGCTGTCCGAAGCGGCCCTGGAAGCTACGCTGGGCGCCCTCGGCCGGGCCATCCACGTCTGACTCTACATGGGGGGCCCCGAATGGCCCCCCATACCCCCCCGCTCACGTCTCAATCGAGCCCGAGGCTCGATTGCGCCTGTGACTCGGGAATGGCCCCCCATACCCCCCGCTCACGTCTCAATCGAGCCTGAGGCTCGATTGCGCCTAGCCTGAGGTCGACCGCTTCCGCAGCTCCTCCTGCATCGCCTCTCGGCCCGCCTCGAAGGCGGAGACCAGGCGCTGCGTCTGCTCCTCGAAGACCTCGCGCCCCTTCTCGAGCCACTCGCCCGCCTGCTGCTGGGCCTGTTCGGCCAGCTCCTGGGCACGCTTGGCCACGTCGCCGCCGCGCTCGAGCAGGAGATCGCGAGCCTGCTGCCTGGTGCGCGGGGCACCGATCAGCGCGGCGACGGCTCCGACCGCTGCGCCCAGGAGAAACCAGCCCAGATAACCGCCTCCGCCGCCTCCCTCTTCACGGTTCATCGTTGGCTCCTTGCTGCTTTCGCAGCCGGTGAAGAAAGACGTCGAGACCGGTCTTCAGACCGGCCGCGACGCCAACGAGCTGGCCTGCCCGGGTCAGCCCGGCAACCGCCGCCAGCACGCGGCCCAGGTTCCCTGAGAGATCCTCGATGCGCTCCGTCAATGCCCCCACCCGGGCCATCTCGTCGCGGGCCTCGTGGCTGAGCGCGCGGACATCGTCCACGAGCCCATGGACATCGGCGGCCAGCGGGCGCAGCTCCTGCTCGGCCAGCGCGAGCAGGCGCTCGGCGCGCTCGCTGGCTCGTCGCATGGCTACCAGGGTGGCCATGAGCGCCACGGCGACGGCCACGGCGCAGACGACGAGGACCGCTTGGGCCCAGGGATGCATGGCGAATTATCAGGGGATCGTCGGCTGAAAGTCAATAAATTCATTGACTTGGTGGACAGCGGGTTCCTATAATCGCGCGGGGTAAAATCAGCGGTCGTCGCGCCGCCTGGCAACCGTGAACGCAGGAGCTTGATGTCCCTCCAGGAGCGATTCGACGAGCTGCACCGGCGCCACGCCCAGGCCGCCCTGGGGGGTGGCGACGAGCGGATCCGGCGCCAGCACAAGGCCGGCAAGAAGACCGCGCGCGAACGGCTCGACCTCCTCCTCGATCCCGGGTCGTTCCAGGAACTGGACCGGTTCGTCGTCCACCAGAGTCACGACTTCGGCATGGCCGAGCAACAGATCCCGGGTGACGGAGTCGTGACCGGCTCGGGCCTGATTCACGGCCGCCCCGTGGTCGTCTTCGCTCAGGATTTCACCGTGTTCGGGGGCTCGCTGTCGGAAGCCTACGCCCGCAAGATCTGTAAGGTCATGGACCTGGCCATGAAGACGGGCACCCCTATCATCGGGCTCAACGACTCCGGCGGCGCCCGCATCCAGGAAGGGGTGGTCTCGCTCGCCGGCTACGCCGACATCTTCCTGCGCAATACACTGGCCTCCGGGGTCGTTCCCCAGATCTCGGCCATCATGGGGCCGTGTGCGGGTGGCGCCGTCTACTCGCCGGCCATCACCGACTTTATCGTCATGGTCAAGAGCACGTCCTACATGTTCGTGACGGGGCCCGACGTGATCAAAGCCGTCACGCATGAGAGCGTGACCGCCGAGGAGCTGGGTGGGGCCACCAGCCACAGCACCACCTCGGGGGTCGCCCACTTCGCCGCCGACAGCGAGGAGGAGTGCCTGGCCCTGATCCGGGAGCTGCTCACGTTCCTGCCCCAGAACAACCAGGAAGACCCACCCCGGCGTCCCACCCGCGACCCCCTGGACCGGCGAGACGATGCTCTGCAGTCGATCGTTCCCGAGCAGCCGAACAAGCCCTACGACATGAAGGAGATCATTCGGGCAGTGCTCGACGATCGCTACTTCTTCGAAGTCCAGGGGGGCTTCGCTCCCAACATCGTGATCGGCTTCGGTCGGCTGGGTAGTCGGCCCGTGGGCATCGTGGCCAACCAGCCGGCGCATCTGGCGGGCTGCCTCGATATCAATGCCTCCGTCAAGGCGGCTCGCTTCGTTCGCTTCTGTGATTGCTTCAACATCCCCCTTGTGACCTTCGAGGACGTCCCCGGCTTTCTGCCGGGCACCGGACAGGAATACGGCGGCGTCATTCGCCAGGGCGCCAAGCTGCTGTACGCCTTCTGCGAGGCCACGGTCCCCAAGCTGACCGTCATTACCCGCAAGGCCTACGGGGGGGCCTACTGCGTGATGTCCTCCAAGCACATCCGGGGTGACGTCAACTTCGCCTATCCGACCGCGGAGATCGCGGTGATGGGTCCCGAGGGCGCGGTGAACATTCTCTACCGCCGGGAGATGGAGCAGGCGGACGACCTCGGCGGCTTTCGGGACGCCAAGATCCGTGAGTACCGCGAGAAGTTCGCCACGCCGTACGTCGCCGCCGAGCGCGGATACATCGACGAGGTCATCGAGCCCCGAGAGACGCGGGCCCGCCTCACGGCGGCGCTGGCCCTGCTCGCCACCAAGCGAGACGCCAATCCACCCAAGAAGCATGGGAACATCCCCCTGTGACGGACGAGAGCCGGGAGCGCAAGGCGCGATTCACAACGTCGTGGGGCGCCCCCCTGAAGCCGGTGTACGGGCCGGAGGACGTCCCCGAGCCGGAGGCGCTGGGCCGCGCCGGGGAGTTTCCCTTCACCCGGGGTGTGCATCCCACCATGTATCGCGGACGGCTGTGGACGATGCGGCAGTATGCTGGCTTCGGCGCCGCTGCCGAGACCAACAAGCGCTACCGGTTCCTGCTCGATCAGGGCCAGACCGGCCTCAGCGTGGCCTTCGACCTGCCCACCCAGATGGGCTATGACCCCGACGGGCCGGAAGCCCACGGCGAAGTGGGGAAGGTCGGCGTCTCCGTCGCCTGTGTCGACGACATGGCCGACCTGTTTGAAGCCATCCCCCTCGATCGCGTGTCGACCTCGATGACCATCAACGCCACCGCGGCCGTCCTCCTCGCCTTGTACCTGGTCGTGGCGCGGCGGCAAGGCGTCGCCGAGGACCGCCTGAGCGGGACCACCCAGAACGACATCCTCAAGGAGTACATCGCCCGCGGGACGTACATCTTTCCGCCGGGCCCGTCCCTGCGGCTCATCACCGACATGTTGGCCTACTGTCACGACCGGGTGCCCCGCTGGAACGCCATCTCGATCTCCGGCTACCACATGCGTGAAGCCGGCTGCACGGCGGTGCAGGAGGTGGCCTTCACACTGGCCAACGCCATCGCCTACGTCGAGGCGGCCCGGGGCGCCGGGCTCGCCGTGGACGATTTCGCCCCCCAGCTGTCGTTCTTCTTCAACGCCCACAACGATCTGCTCGAAGAGGTCGCCAAGTTCCGCGCGGCCCGTCGGCTCTGGGCCCGCACCATGCGTGATCGCTTCGGAGCCCGCGACCCCCGGTCCATGATGCTGCGCTTTCACGCCCAGACCGCGGGCAGCATGCTGACGGCCCAGCAACCCGAGAACAACATCGTGCGGGTGACGGTACAGGCGCTGGCGGCGATCCTGGGCGGCTGCCAATCGCTGCACACGAACTCGATGGACGAGGCCCTGGCCCTGCCCACCGAGCGGGCCGTCCGCATCGCCCTGCGCACGCAGCAGATCCTCGCTCACGAGTCGGGCGTGGCCGATCTCGTCGATCCTCTGGGCGGCGCCTTTGCCATCGAGCGATGCACCACCGACATCGAGGAAGCCGCCGCCGCCTACATCAAGCGGATCGATGACCTGGGCGGTGCGGTGGCCGCGATCCCGTTCATGCAGCGCGAGATCCAGGACGCCGCCTATCGCTACCAGCGCGACGTCGAGGACAAGGTCCGGATCGTGGTGGGGGTCAACGACTTCGTCACTGAGGAAGCGCCCCCCGCCGATCTGTTCCAGCACGATCCCGGTGTGGGCCAGGCCCTGGCCCAACGGATCCTCCGGGTCCGGGCCAGCCGCGACGAGAGCGTCGCCCTTCGCGCCCTGGATGCCCTGGAGCGCGGGGCCCGCGGTCGGGACAACCTCGTGCCGCTGATCGTCGAGGCCGTCGACGCCTCGGTCACGCTGGGCGAGATCTGCCGGCGGCTGCGCGGCATCTTCGGCACCCACCAGCCGTCGGTGACGTTCTGATGACGCTCCGTCCGCCGGCGCCGGGCCCGGGTCTGGCTCTGGCGATCCTCCTGAGCGGGCTGGCGGTAGCGGTCAGCCCCGCCGGCGCCGGCCTGGCCGACCGTGTGGGCGCGACGTTCGCCCTGATGGCCGAGGACTTCATCAAAGCGGCGCGGCCGCTGGATGGCATTGTGGTCGCTGTCGAAGGAGAGGTCCTGTACCTGGACGTGGGAGCCCGCGACGAGGCTCGCGTCGGCCAGGAGCTCACGGTGTTCCGCCGCGGAGAGACCTTTACCCATCCCTACACCGGGCGACCGATCGGCCGCTACGAGGAGGTTCTGGGGTACGCTCAGATCCGACGGGTGGACGAGCAGTTTTCCGAGGCCCTGTACATCGCGGCGCCCGGGGCGCCCCGGCCTCGCCCCGAGGACGGGGTCCGCATCAGCCGAGGCCGGATCCGTATCGCCGTCACGCCGGTGCTCGACCTCACCAACGGTAAGGCCGACGTCCGGCGGGTGCCCTACCTGATGGCGAGCATTCTCGAGCGTTCCAAGCGCTTCCTGGTGGTCGATCCGCTGGCCGTCACCGACATGTTCGCCAACGGCGCCCTGCGGGTGGAGGAGGTCCTGGCCCGGCCGGAGCGGGCGATGCGGATCGCCAAGAATTTGGAGGTCGGCGGCTGGCTCGTTCCCGTCCTTCTCGAACGCCAGGGAGTGATCTACCTCGACGCCACCTGGATCTCCGCGATCACCGGAACGGCCCTGTTCTCCCGGCGACTGCCGCTCCTGCCCATCAGCTCGGCCGAGGCTCAGCGGTTCCCCTGGGAGCCGCGGCCCGAAGACTGAGGGTGTGCTATGGTAAGGCCCGCGTGAGACCCGGGCGCTTCAGCCTCGTCTTCATGCTCGCTCTGGCCCTCAGTGGCTGTGCTACGGTCCGCGACATCATGGGGATGCCCGGACCCGGCGAGCCCTCGGTTGCGCTCAAGTCTGCCGAGACCCGCTGGCTGCTCATCAAGAACCCTCGCTTCGGAGACGTGCCCAGCGAGCCGCAGTATGTCTGGGTGGAGGAAGACAAGGTTCCCACCACGTTCCGGACGGTGTTCATGGGTCAGCGGTCGATCATCGCCGCGCCCGAGGTCGTCGCCAAGTACGGGCGGCCGCCCGGCGGCGGCAAGATCAGCCCCCGTCAGGGAATGCCCACCCAGGCCTCGCCCACCCAGGCGCCCGACGCGGCCCGCGGTGAGACGGCTGCGGCCGTCGCCTCGACGCCCACGCCGCCGGCGGTCCCGCGCCCGGAAGCCACGCGCGGTTACGTCGTGTTCGTGGACACGACGCGGATCGTCATCGACCTCACCGCCGGCGACGGCATGCGGGCCGGCTCCGTGGTGAGCCTGCGCCGGGACCGCATTCCCATCGTGCATCCGGTGACCGGGGAGGTCCTGGGCGAGCTGGACCAGGAGATTGGTACGGCGCGCGTCGTCGAGCTGCGGGACAAGTTCTCGGTGGCCGAGATCGAGGTGGTGGAGCCAGGCGCTCAGATCCGGGTTCGAGACCGCGTCGTCCCCAAATAGTGCCCGCGTGCCGACTCCGACTCTCGAACAGATTCTCAAGGAGCGCGTCGGGTCGCTGGTCGGGGCCGAGCTGCAGGACGTGGAGGCGGAGATCCGCCGTCAGCTCGACTCGCCGGTTGCGCTCATCCAGGAGATGGGCGGGTACATTGCCGGGGCCGGCGGCAAGCGGCTGCGGCCCATGCTGCTGCTCCTGGCCGCTCGACTGGCCGGGTACCTCGGGCCTCGCTCGGTTCGGCTCGCGTGTGTGGTCGAGCTCCTGCACACAGCCACGCTGATCCACGATGACGTGGTCGATCAGGCGCCCCTCCGCCGCGGCCGGCCCTCGGCCAACGCTCACTGGGGCGATGACGCGTCCATTCTCGTCGGTGATCACCTGTACTCGAAGTCGTTTGCCCTGCTCGTGCGCGACAACGACCGGGCCGTGATGGAGACCCTGGCCCGGGCCACCGTGTCCATGACGGAGGCCGAGGTCTTCCAGCTCGAACGCAAGCGAAGCGGCCTCACCACGGAGGCCGACTACCTGCGCATCATCACGCAGAAGACCGCCTCATTCATCTCCGCCTGTTGTCGCATCGGCGCGCTGCTGGGCCGGATCCCCGTCGAGCAAGTCGAGGCCCTCACCCGCTACGGGCTCGACGTGGGCGTCGCCTTCCAGATCTCCGACGACTCGCTGGACTTCGTGGCCGACCAGGACCGGCTGGGCAAGGCCATCGGCAGCGACCTGCGCGAGGGCAAGCGCACGCTGCCCCTCATCGCCATGCTGGAGCGGGCGGCGCCGGTGGCCGGCGAGCGGGTGCGCAGCTTGCTGAAGCGGCGCGAGCTCGCGCCCGCGGAGCTCGCCGAGATCCGCGAGCTCGTGCTCAAGTACGAGGGCGTGGACTACGCTCGCGAGCGGGCCGCGGTTTACGCCCAGGCGGCCAAGGCCGATCTGCAGGCTTTTGTCCCCTCCGAAGAGCGGGACACGCTCGGCCTCATCGCGGACTTCGTCGTCGATCGCGATCGGTAGCGAGGATTCACGACGGCGATCATCACGCTGGCCACGGACTTCGGCACCCGCGACAGCTACGTCGCCGAGATGAAAGGCGTGATCCTCGGCATCGCCCCGACCGTTCGGCTCGTCGACGTGACCCACGACATCGAGCCCCAGCAGATCGCCGAAGCGGCGCTCGCCGTCGATGCCGCCGCGCCCTTCTTTCCCCGGGGCACCATCCACCTGGCCGTGGTGGATCCCGGCGTCGGGACCCCCCGGCGGGGCCTGGTTGTCGTCGCCGGGGAGCAGTGCTTCGTGGGCCCCGACAACGGCCTCTTCACGCCGATCCTGCTGCGTGGTGGTTGGGCGGCCTTCGAGCTGGCGGCGCCTGAGTACCGGCTGCCCGCCGTGAGTCGGACCTTCCACGGGCGCGACGTCTTTGCCCCCGCGGCCGCCCACCTCGCGCTCGGCGTCGCGCCCTCACGCTTTGGCGCGCCCGTCACCGATCCCGTCCGGCTGTCGTGGCCGGAGGCCCGCCCGGTCCCCGGAGGCGTGACCGGGGCCGTCGTTCACATCGACCGCTTCGGCAACCTCGTCACGTCGATTCTCGCCGTCCAGGTCGAGACGCCCGCGGCGGGGGCGGTGAGGATCTGCGGCTCCGTTCTCCCCGTGGTGGGAACCTACGCCGATCTGCCGCCGGGAGGCGCTGGCGCCGTGGTCGGCTCCCGCAATCGGTTGGAGGTGGTGGTCCGCGACGGCAACGCCGCCGAGCGGTTCGGCGCCCGCCGGGGAACGCCGGTCGTCTTCAGGCGGACGGTTTCGCTGCCGGGGGCGAGGCGCCCGCGGAGTCGCTCGTAGATGCCGCATCCTTCGTCGAGGAAGTGCCAGACTTCTCCGAGGAAGTGCTAGACTTCTCCGCGGATGGAGCGTCCTTCGCGTCCGTCTTGGTTCCGCTCTTCTCCGCGTCGAGCGCCTTCTTGCGCGCCTGCGAAGGATAGTCGGTGACGTACCATCCCTCCCCCTTCAAGATGAAGGGCGCGGGCGAGAGCAGGCGTTGCAGCGTCCCTCCGCATTCTTCGCAGCGCCGGAGCGGCTCCTCGGTGATCCGCTGCCGGACCTCGAACGTACGGCGGCATTGCTGACACTGATACTCGTAGGTCGGCACGACTCCGACGCTACATGGGGAGATCGTAACGTGTCAAGACAACGGCGCTACTGGCTCTGGGCGCTGATCGCGGCGCTGTGGCTCGGCGGTTGTGCCACGACCGAGCCTCCCGAGGTCCAGAAGCTGCAGGCCCGGGCTGCGTACGAGCGGGGCCTCGGCCATCTTCGTGACAAGCAGGCGGCCTCGGCGCTGAGTGCGTTCCAGGAAGCGATCTCCCTCGACGGGACCGTGCCAACCTATCGCAACACGCTCGGTGTCCTCTATCTTCATCAGCTGCGGCGTCCCGACCTCGCGTTGATAGAGTTCCAGCGCGCCACCGAGCTCGACCCCCACTACGCCGAGGCCCACCTCAACACGGGCATTGCCCTGGCCGAAATGGCACGGTGGGGGGAAGCGGTTCCGTCCTATCGCCGGGCGATCGCGACGCCGACTTTGTCCGTTCCCCACATCGCCTACCAGAACCTCGGCCTTGCCCTCTATCACCTCAAGCAGTATCGGGAGGCGGAGGAGGCGTTGAGGTTCGCCATAAATCTTGAGCCCAGGGAAGAGGGCCCCTACTACAACTTGGGGTTGGTTCTGCTCGCGCAAGGGCGAGAAAGCGAGGCCAGGTTGGCATTTCGTCAAGCGCGCGACCTCGCCCCCCAGTCGCTGTTCGGCCAAGCGGCCGTCGGCCAGCTCAAAGCCCTCGGCGACGGCTCCGCGCCCCCCCGCTAAACGTCAAACTAAACTTGACCTAGTGCCAAT
>DATBIM010000058.1:0-23568 GCA_036556905.1 Candidatus Methylomirabilota bacterium | reverse complement strand
GGACCGCTCGCCCGCCACGGATCAGCGCCGCGCCCAGGGCCGCGACGATGACCAGTGCCGCGATGGTGACGTAGGTGGCGGTCGGACTGAGCCCGTACACGAGACCGCCGATCGCCGGCCCCACGATGCGGGCTGTCTGATTGGCAGAAATGGACCAGGCCGCCGCCGGCGCGATGAGAGGCCGCGGGACGACGTCCGGCACCAGGGCCGCCAGCGTGGGGGTTTCGAACATGCGCGCGGCCCCGACGACGGCCATGGTGGCCAGGATGCTCTCCCGGCCCAGCCAGCCACCTGCCGTGCCGAGGGCCAGCGTGGCGGCGGCCGCCGCCTTGACGACCTGGCAGACGACCACGATGCCGCGGCGATCGTAGCGGTCGGCTGCCTGCCCGGCGGCCAGCGTGAGGAGCACCATCGGCACGAACTGCACGAGGCCGACCAGCCCCAGATCCAGCGCGCTGCCGGTCAGCTCGTAGAGCTGCCATCCCACCGCCACCGCCTGCACGTGGAAGGCCAGCGTGGACAGCACGCGCGCGGACCACAGGAGCGCGAACGACCGGTAGACGAAGACCGCGGGCATTCGCGCCTCCTCTCGAGCCGCCGCATTGTAGCCTCCCGGTCTGGCCTTTTCGCCCGCTCTGGCGTACCTTGCTGGGACAAGCTCGGCGGTGACGAGCAGGAGGCCTGGACATGCTCTCGCGTGAAGACAACGAGCTGCTGACGCGCGTCGACCCCGGCACCCCGATGGGCATCACCATGCGCCGGTACTGGATTCCCGCCCTGCTGGCATGGGAGGTGCCGGAGCCCGACTGTCCGCCCGTGCGGGTCAAGCTTCTCGGCGAAGACCTGGTGGCCTTCCGCGACACCACCGGGCGGGTCGGCCTCCTCAACGAGTTCTGTCCCCATCGCCGGGCGTCGTTGTTCTTCGGTCGCAACGAAGAGTGCGGCCTGCGCTGCGTCTATCACGGCTGGAAGTTCGACGTCGAGGGCCGCTGCGTGGACATGATGAACGAGCCGGAGGAGCTGAGCTTCAAGCACAAGATCCGCACCGCCGCCTATCCAACGGTGGAGGCGGGGGGCCTCATCTGGGCCTACCTGGGACCCCCGGGGCTCGAGCCGCCCCTGCCCAACTTCGCCTGGACCCAGGTGCCGGCCACGCACCGTCATGTGTCCAAGGTCATCCAGGAGAGCAACTGGTTGCAGGGCGTGGAAGGGGGGATCGACACCTCGCATGCCCCGATCCTGCACCGGACCATCGCCATCGACTCCCGGCGTCCGGGGTTCAAGCCGACCCATCCCTTCGTCAACAGCGGGGCGTCCCACATCGTGGTCGATCTCACCGACTACGGCTACCAGTACGCCGGTGTGCGGCCCTACGGGTCGGCCGACGTGTACATCCGCACCTACCACTTCATCCTGCCCTTCCACCAGATCCGTCCCTCACGCCTGGTGAGCGATGCCCCCTCGGTGGCCGGCCACATCTGGGTGCCGATCAATGACGGCACCACCATGGTCTACAACTGGGAGTACAGCCCTACCGACGAGCCGCTGAGCGACGAGGACCGCCTCGAGCGCCGGCTGGGCAACGGTCCGCTGGACGTGGACCAGACGACCTTCCGCAGCCACCGCAATCGGCAGAACAACTATCTCCTCGATCGGCGCGTGCAGAAGACCGAGACCTTCACCGGCATCGACGGGGTCAACACGCAGGACCGGGCGGTCCAGGAAGGCATGGGCCCCATCGTCGATCGCAGCCAGGAGCATCTGGGGCCGGCCGACAAGGCCATCATCCAGGCGCGCCGGCTGCTCCTGCAGGCGGTGAAGACGGTCCGCGAGGGCGGCACCCCCCGCGGGATCAATCCCACGTACTACGCGCTCCGCGCTGCCGAGGGCGTGGTGGCCCGCGAGGCCGACTGGCGGACCATCCTCGCTCCCGAGCTGCCCGCGACGGAAATTCTCCAGACGGTGTAGTCAGCTCGCTCCGAGCTCGCGCCGGCGCGTGATCGGATGGTTGCGCCGGCCGCCGCAATCTGGCAGGATCGGCGCCCCCAGAGCACAGGAGGGCGTCTATCGATCGATACATCTTGACGGCGACGTGCTGATCGAGAACCCTCGGACGGTCAGCATGCGGGCTCAGGAGCGGACGTGACGATGCCGGTCGTCGACCCCCGCAACGCCGTCGGGCGGCGGGGCACGGTGCTGGTCGTCGACGATGAGGGCGGCGTGCGGGCTTCCGTCCGGGCCATCCTCGAGGAGAGCTGCGACGTGCTGGAGGCCGAGCACGGCGCCGCCGCGCTCGAGGTTCTCAAGGCGCACGAGGTGGACCTCGTCATGCTCGATCAGCGGATGCCCGGGGAGCCGGGGATCGAGCTGTTGCCGCGGGTCAAGGCCGTCGATCCCACCATCGTCGTCGTCCTGGCCACCGCCGTGCACGACGTGCGCACTGCCGTCGAGGCCATGCGACTGGGCGCCTACGACTATCTGGTCAAGCCGTTCGACGTCGACGACATCCTCCTGCTCGTGCGCCGGGCCCTGGAAAAGCGGGCGCTGGAACGCGAGGTCCTGTGTCTGCGCTCGGCGCTGACACCCGCGGGCCTGGAGTCGGTCGGGTTCGAGGGCATGGTCGGGCGCCATCCGGAGATGGTCCGCATCTATCAGCTCCTCACCCAGATCGCCGAGACCTCGACCACGGTGCTGATCACCGGCGAGAGCGGCACGGGCAAGGAGCTGGTGGCGCGGGCGATCCACCGACGGAGCCTGCGGCGAGACCAGCCCTGCGTGGCCCTCAACGTGGCCGCCATCCCGGACACACTGCTGGAATCCGAGCTGTTCGGGCACGAGAAGGGGGCCTTCACGGGCGCCCACGCCCGCAAGCTGGGAAAGTTCGAGCTGGCCCACGGGGGCACGGTGTTCCTAGACGAGATCGGATCGCTGCGGCTCGATCTGCAGACCAAGCTGCTGCGGGTGCTCCAGGAGCGGGAGGTCGAGCGGGTGGGGGGCCTGCGGCCGGTGCCGGTGGACGTGCGGGTGCTGGCGGCCACGAACGTGAATCTCCGCCAGGCCGTACGGGAGCGGGCCTTTCGGGAGGACCTCTTCTACCGGCTCAACGTGGTGCCCGTGCACGTGCCGGCCCTGCGGGAGCGGCGGGAGGACATCCCCCTGCTGGTGGAGCACTTCGTGCGCAAGATCGCGCGGGAGTGTCGCCGGGAGATGCGCGGGGTCTCGGCGGGGGCCCTCGACGTGCTGATGCGCTACGACTGGCCGGGCAACGTGCGCGAGCTGGAGAACGTCATCCATCGCGCGGTGGTGCTGGCCCGGCAGCCGGTGCTGCATCTGCAAGACATCCCGCTGGACGTGGCCCTGCCCGAGACCGGCGCGCGCCTGACCGAGGACACGGGCCTGCTGCTCCGCGAGGCCTGCGAGCAGTTCGAGCGACAGTATGTGCTGCGGGTGCTGGAGCGAGTGGGGTGGAACGTGAGCCGGGCGGCGCGGCTGCTCGGCGTCCATCGAAACACGGTGCTGGCCAAGCTCACCGCCTGGGGAATCCAGCGTCCAGGCAACGCCGAGGGTCGCAGCGTCTCGCTGTGAGGCCGGGCGGCGGGGACCGGCAGAAAGAATGCGGTGCCGGACCGCCCATGGCACTATCATCGTGCGTTATGACACCGTGGTCGGTCGCCGGACTGGTGCTGCTCGGGCTCGGGCTCGAGCGCCTGCTCAATCTCGGCTTGCTGGGCGGGGAGCCCACCAGCCACCCGGTTCGGCTCCTCTTCGCGGGTATGGCGACGCTCTTCGGCGGTCTGCTGCTCGCGCTGGCGCGCCGCTTCAGCTCCCGCTAGCCCATCTCGTCCTTCCTCCGTACCAGGGGCGGCAGGACTCACCGCGTCGACTGCAGCGCGTACACGTGCATCCACAGAGCCAGCAGGTCGGCGAGATCCGCGAACCGGATGCGCCCGCCGGCGCCTTCCACGTGGTCGAAGAGCCCGAGGAGGAGGACCGTCGTCCGGGCCGGCCGGGCGGCGGCCAGCCGCAGCGTCTCGGTGTAGGGGACGGCGCGGTCGCCTCGCCCGTGGATCAGCAGGAGTCGGGCCGCGATGTCGGCCGCCACCCGCTCGGGCGAGAGCGCCTCCAGCATTTCGCGCAGCTTCGGGGGCGGCGCCGCCAGCACGCTGTCCACGCGGGCCCGGTCACGCGACAGGAGCTCGATACGTGTGCGCTCCTCGAGGAGGTCGGCGTTCGCCGACACGAAATGTCTGACCAGCTCGGGGTCGTGCTCGACGTGGCCATGCGCCTCGCCCCACTGGTAGTGGCCGGTAAGGAAGTAGCGCAGGAGCTCGGTCGCGGAGGCGTAGCCACCCAGGCTCACCACCATCGCCACCGAGTCGCGCAGCCGCGGCTCGGCGGCGGCCAGCAGCGCGGGCCCGGCCCCGACGCTCACGCCGATGAGCGCCACGGATCGGCCGCGGTCTCGGGCCAGCGCGGCGGCGGTGTCCACGACCGGCCGAATGTCCTCGGGACGCAGCCGGCCCTGCATCAGCCCCGGGAGGCTGGGGACTGCGACGTCGAAGCCGGCCTGGGCCAGGAGCCTCGCCGCTTGCCCGGCCCGTCGGTCGTTCTTGCCGGCCGGGGTGAAGCCGTGCACCAGCACGGTCGGCACCGGCGACAAGAGCCCGGGGGCCCGGTAGCGGTCGACGGCGGGGCCGGCGCCTCGCATGGGCTGGCGGCGGGACGGGGCGCTGACGGCGCTCAGCGCGGGCAGGCGGCCCTCGGTCAGGAACTCCACGAGGAAGGCAGCCCCGGTGAGGAGACGCATGCCACCGAGGGCAACGGGTCCGACGAGCAGGAGCGCGAGGAGGAGGCGGAGGAGCGCGGTTACTTGCGGTTGACGCACTTCACGAGGCGCCACCCGTTGAACATGTTCACCTTCACCATCAGCTCGGGCGTGAGCCCGACCCGGGCCAGGAGCGGACGCAACGAGAGGTTGGATTTCCAGCCCAGGCGCGTGCACAGTGGCGCCACCAGATCCTCGCACCGCCCTATGATTCGGCGCTCGCTGCGAAAGTGGTTCAGGATCACGATCGTGCCGTTGACCCGCACCACCCGCCGCATCTCCTGCAGGACGGCCACCGGATCCGGCACCGCGGAGATCGTGTAGGTCGCCAGGACCTTGTCGAACTCGTCATCGCCGAAGTCCATCGCCGTGGCATCCATGACCTTCAGGGTCACGTTGGGCATGGTCAGCGTCTGCACGCGCTCGACCGCTTTGTCCAGCATCTCCTGCGAGATATCGATGCCGGTGAGCCGCACCGCCGGGGGATAGAGGGGCAGGTTGAGGCCGGTGCCGATGCCGACCTCCAGGACGCGATCATTCGGCTGCAGCTGGAGCTGCTTGACGGCGGCCGCTCGACCGGGAGCGAAGATCCAATCGAAGATGAAGTCGTACACGGGCGCGTACAGCTCATACGCCCGCTGCACCTGCTTCTTCTTCAACACCACGTCCACGCAGGGCTCCTCCACCGATCTGAACTTGAGGCGGCCCCTTCGGGGAAAGCGCGACCGACGGTGAATGTTACTCGCGGCGCCGGCGATTGCCAAGCGGATTTTGCGCGGGCCGGGGCGCGCCCGGGACCGGGCGGCTAGAGCAGAAACCGCATCATCAGCGTGGCCAGGCCCAGGAACGAGAAGAAACCGAACACGTCGGTGAAGGTCGTGATGATCACGCTGGACGCGATCGCCGGATCGATGCGGAAGGCCTTGAGCGCGACGGGGACGAGCGTGCCCACCACGGCGGCGACGAGCATGTTGAACAGGAGGGCCACGCCCAGGATGCCGGCGAGGAGGAGCTGGCCCCTCCAGAGGTAGGCGATGCTGGCAATCAGGAAGCCGGTGGTGGCGCCCGTGGTGAGCGCGAGCCACAGCTCCTTGCGGAGGACGCGCACGATCACGCCGCGAGGGAGCTCGCCCAGCGCGATGCCGCGGACCACCACGGTGGCGGTCTGCGTGGTCCCGATGCCGCCCATGGAGGCCACGATCGGCATGAAGACGGCCAGCGTGGCCAGCGCCTGGATCGAGGACTCGAAGAGCCCGATGACGGAAGCGGCCAGCGTAGCGGTTCCCAGGTTGATCAGGCGCCAGACGAGGCGCTTGGGGAGGACCGCCTGGGGCGGGTCGAGGGCGGTCTCGTCGCCACCGACCCCGGCCAGCCGCTGGATGTCCTCGGTGGCCTCCTCGTTGATGACATCGATCACGTTATCGACGCTGATGGTGCCGAGCAGCCGGTGCGTGGCATCGACCACGGGGATCTGCACCAGATCATAGCGTTGCACGCGACGGGCTACCTCTTCCTGGTCGGTGTCCACGGTGACGCTCTCCACGGTTTCGTTGCGAATGGCGTGGATCGGCGTCGCCGGATCCGCGGTGAGCAGCCGGTGCAGCGGCACCAGCCCCACCAGGTGCTCGTGCTCATCGACGACGTAGAGGTAGAACGCGTCGTCGCCGGTGCGCGACTTGCGGATGTGCTCGATGGCCTGGCCGACGTTCGCCCGGTCGGACACGGCGACGAAGTCCGGCGACATGAGGCGCCCGGCGGACCCTTCGCGGTACTCGAGGAGCTCCTGGACCTCCTCGGACTTCTCCTCCTCCATGAGGTCCAGGATCTTGTCGGCCTCGGCCTTGGGCAGCTCCTCCACGACCTCGACGACGTGGTCGGGGGGCATGCGCTCCAGGATTCGCGAGACCTCCGTCTCGTCGAGGGCGCGCAGGAGCTCGCGCGCGGTGGGATCGTCGAGCTCGGAGAGCACGGCCCCCGCCTCGGTGGGGGGAAGCAGCCGGAAGACCCGGACCTGGTCGGCCAGGGGTAGCTCCCGCACCACCGCGGCCAGGTCGGCCGCGTGCGCCGCCTCCAGCACGGCGGCCAGACGGTCTTCGCGCCCCGCCGCCAGCAGCTCCTTGATCGATTCGGCCAGCCGCTCCATCTCGCTCATGACTCGTCCGAGTATGGCGCGTCCGGCGCCGGCCTACAAGAACGACGCCTTGAATTTCTCGTAGGCGGGGCGGGCCTGCAGCCGTCGCTGCAGGGCCCGGTCCAGCCGCTGTGGTCGGGCGGTGGCGAGGGGGCGAAGCAGGCGGGCCAGGGTCAGGCGGTCCATGAGGCCCCGCGCCACGACGACCTCGCGGAGCGGCCGGCGCGAGGCCAGCGCCTCCTTCACCAGCTCGGCGGTGACCTGGTAGCCCAGGTAGGGTGACAGTGCCGTGGCCTCGACGAGGCTGCCCGCCATCAGCCCGGCGACGCGGGCCCGATTCACCCCGATGCCGTCGATACAACGGGTCCGTAGCAGGTGAACCGCCCGGGCCAGGAGCTCCAGCGCCTGGCTCAGATTGTGGGCGACGAGCGGGGTCATCACGTTGAGCTCGAGCTCGCCGCGGGCGGCGGCCAGGGCCACGGCGTGATCGTGGCCGCACACCTGGAAGCAGGCCATCTCGACCGCTTCCACCACCGAGGGGTTCACCTTGCCCGGCATGATGGACGATCCCGGTTCCACCTCGGGAAGACGGATCTCGGCGAAACCCGTGTGAGGACCGGAGGCGAGCAGGCGCAGGTCGAAGCAGATCTTGGCCAGGTCGAGGGCTGCCCCGCGAAGCGCCCCCGAGCAGGCCAGCAGCGGCCTCAAGCTCCATGTCGTTGCGACCGGGCTCGGGGCCGCCACCAGGCGCTGGCGGGTCAGGCGGGACAGCTCGCGGATCACCTCCACGCGAAACCGGGGGTGCGCGGTGATGCCGGTGCCCACGGCAGTCCCGCCCAGCCCGATGGTTCGGAGCTCGCCGGAGCTGGCCTGCAGGGCGCGAGTCGCCGCCCGGACGGCCTCGGCGTACCCGCCGAAGACCTGACCGAACGTGATCGGCACGGCATCTTGCAAATGCGTGCGCCCGGGTTTGACCACCGCTCGCTCCCGGCGGGCCAGCCGCCGGAAGGCCCGCTCGAGGTCGCGAAGCTCCCCGGTCAGCGGGCCGAGCAGCTCGAGGGCCATGAGACGGATCGCCGTCGGCGTGACGTCGTTCGACGACTGGCCCAGATTGACATGGTTGTTGGGGTGGATGGGGCGGTACTGCCCGCGCCGGCCGCCCAACCGCTCGTTGGCGAGGTTGGCGATGACCTCATTCACATTCATGTGGGTGGGCGTGCCGGCGCCGGCCTGCAGGCTGTCCAGGACGGCGCTGTCGGGGATCTGGCCGGCGATGATCCGGTCGGCGGCCCCCGCGATGGCCCGCGCCCAAGGACGGGGCAGCGCGCCCAGCCGAGCGTTGGCGCGCGCCGCCGCTTTCTTGATGAGGGCGTAGGCGCGAATGAGGGCGGGATGGGGCGGGCGGCCGGTGAGGGTGAACGTCTCCCGCGCGCGCTGCGTGAAGACGCCGTAGAGCGCGCGCGCCGGGATCGCCTTGACCCCGAGGCTATCACGCTCCCGGCGAGCGGCGGCTCGCGACGCGGGTTTCCTGGTGGGCGTGGGCGACACCGGCCGACAGGCTCGGCTGAGCGCTTACACGAGGCGGTCGCCAGGGGTGCGGTCTACGGCGGGCCGGGCCACCCGCGCGAGCTCACTCAGCAGTCGGCCGGCCCAGCGGTAGATGTTCTGCTCCTGCACCTGGGCGCGCAGGCGGCTCATGCGCGCGCGGCGCTCGCTCTCCGGCATCTCGATCGCGCGGCGGATGGCGGCCGCCGTGTCCTCGATGTCATAGGGATTCACCAAGATCGTATCGACGAGCTCGCGGGAGGCGCCGGTGAACCGGCTGAGGATCAGCACCCCGTCGTCGTCGTCCCGGGCCGCGACGTACTCCTTGGCCACCAGATTCATCCCGTCGTGAAGCGCGGTGACCATGCAGAAGTCGGCGGCGCGATAGTAGGCGCGGATCTCCCGATGACTGTGATGCCGTTCGCGGTAGACGATGGGCCGCCAGCCCCGCTCGCCGATCTCGTCGTTGATGACGCGCACGATGGCCCGCGTCTCTTCCTGCAGGGCGTGGTAACGGGGGATCTCGCTTCGGCTCGGGGAGGCGAGCTGCACGAAGACCATCCGCCGCCGGTACTCCGGCCAGCGCTCGAAGAAGCGCCGGATGGCTCGCAATCGTTCGGGCAGCCCCTTCGTGTAGTCGATGCGGTCGACCCCCACGCCGATGAACTCGGCCGACACCCCCAGCTCGGCCAGCAGGGCGGGCCGGGGAATCGGCGGCCCCTCATCGAGGACGTCGGTGGCCACGCTGATGGGGAAGGGCAGCACGTGGGTGGTGTGCTGGCCGCGAACCACCGTGAAGTGGTCCCACTCCACGCGTCCCTCGATGCTCCGCTCCACGGTCTCCAGGAAATTGTTGCAGTGGAACTGGGTGTGGAAGCCGATGAGGTCGGCGCCCAGCATCCCCAGGAGGATCTCCTCCTGCCAGGGGCAGATGCCGAAGGCCTCCACGTTGGGCCAGGGGATGTGCCAGAAGAGCGCCACCCGGGCGTCCGGGCGCTCGCGCTTGATCATCATGGGCAGCGGCGCGAAGTGGTAGTCCTGGACCAGGACCGTCGGCGCCTCCGTCTTCTCCATCTCGTCGAGCAGGATCCCGGCGAACTTCTGGTTGACGGCGCGGTAGTGTTCCCAGTCGTGGGCCCGGAACTGCGGGCGTTCGTGCACGATGTGGCAGAGCGGCCAGAGCCCCTCGTTGGAGAAGCCGTAGTAGTACCCGGCTTCCTCCTCGGGGCTGAGCCACACGCGGCGCAACGTGTAGGCGGGATCGTCGGCGGGCAGGCCGATCCGCTCACCCACGGCCCGATCGGCGTCGCCGCTGCCGTGGGCGACCCAGACACCTCCGCAGGCCAGCACGATGGGCTCCAACGCCGACACCAGGCCACTGGCGGGCTGCAGGGCACGCACCGTGTTGCCGTCGCGCACGTGGCTCACCGGCTCGCGGTTGGAGACGATGAAGATCGGCTGGCCCCCGAAGCGCATCTGGACGAACTGCTTCAGGCGCTCCTCCGTCCACACGCTCTCGCCGAGCAGCCGGAGTCGGGCCTCCTGCTCGGCCACCGCGCGGGCCCGGGACAGCGAGCGGGCCAGGCCCGTCACCTCGCCAGCCAGGGGCCCGAAGAGACTGGCGTCGGCGTCGGGCGGAGGCGCCACTGGCTGCCCGGCCTTCAGCTGCTTCGTCCACTCGGCGATGCGCGCGATGGGCCGCGTCACCGTCCAGCGCACGAGCAGCCAGGTGATGCCGGTGAGGAGCAGGACGAGGACACCCAGGCGGACGGCCGAGCGTCCCCAGAGGCTCCACTCCTGCGATTCGAGGAACTCGGCGTCGAGGAGGACGGCGACGGCGCCAATGGCCCGCTCCTCCCGTTCCAGGGGGAGCACGTACACGAGCCGGCCGTGGCCTCCGACGTTCCGGAAGTCCCGCACCGCGGCGCGCGTCCGCACGGCATCGGAGATCAGCGGCGACAGCGGCGGCAGCGACGACTTCACTTCGGGCGAGGCCTCGATCACGCTGCCGAACTGGTCGTAGATCACGATGGCCCGATCGGGCCGGCCGAAGCGCTTGAGGATGCGGTCGTAGCCGGCCCGGGCCTGGCGGGACACCAGCGGCTCGGCGGCTTCGCGCACGGCGTCGGCGGCCAGGGCGGCCCGGCGGCCCAGATCCTTGACCAGCCGGCTGCGCTCCTCGCGCACCTCCAGGTAGGTGAAGGCGACCGTGACGACGAGCGTCGCCAGCCCGATGCCGCCGAGCAACCGCAACAGGAACCGCATGTTCAGGCCGTCACGCCCGGGGTCATGGGCTCAGGCCCCGAACTTCGTGAGCCGGAGCGCGTTGGCCATCACCAGCGGCATGAGGTGCTGGGCGGGCAGGACGCCCAGACTGCCGCCGACACAGGCGCGCTCGGTGAACGCCTGGACGGGGTCGGCGCCGCAGTATCGGCTGGCCAGCACCAGCGGCACGCCCTGCCAGCCGTGGCCGGCCAGCACGGCGGGACTGGCATGGTCGCCGGTGATCGCCAGCACGTCCGGCTTGAGTCGCTCGATCTCGGGGACGAACGTGTCCAGCCGCTCGAGCGCGGCGACTTTGCCCGCGAAGTCGCCGTCCTCGCCGGCCTTGTCGGTGTCCTTGTAGTGCAGGAAGAAGAAGTCGTAGGCTTCCCAGTGCTGGCGCAGGGTCTCGACCTCGTCGGCGAAGCTCGCTCCCGTCTTCAGCACTTCCATCCCGACCAGGCGGGCTAGGCCGCGGTACATCGGATACGCGGCGATGGCCGCGGCGCGCAGCTGGAACACCTCGGGGAAGCGCGGCAGATCGGGCAGTCGGTCGAAGCCCCGCAGCAGAACCATGTTGGCCGGCGCGGCGTCGGCGAGCAGCCGGCGCGCCTGCTCGATGAAGGCATTGACCAGTCCCGCGGTCCGCTCGGCGGCGGGATCGAGGGGCCGCGCGGCCAGGGGCGGCTTCGCCACCGCCTGGGGGTCGGTCTCGCTGAGGCGCCCGCTGAGGCCGGCGCCCCGCAGGACCAGGACGAAGCGGTGCTCCTTCACGGGCTCGACGAACAGCTCCACTCCCGGAATCCGAATGGTCTGCAGGCGCTGGGTGAGTCGCGCGCAGACCTCGGTGGGGAGGCGCCCGGCCCGCCGGTCGGTGATGAGCCCACCGGCATCGACCGTGCAGAAATTGCCCCGGGCGGCGACGTCGCCGGGCCGCAGATCGAACTCGATCCCCAGCGATTCCAGCACGCCCCGACCGACCCGGTACGCGAGGGGATCGTAGCCGAACAGCCCGAGGTGCCCTGGCCCGCTGCCCGGGGTGATCCCGGGCGCGACGTGGCGGATCAGGCCACAGGCCCCCCGCGCGGCCAGGGCTGTGAGGTGCGGGATCCGGGCGGTCTCGAGCTCCGACCGGCCCGTCTCGGGATGGGGAAGCCCGCCCAGCCCGTCGAGCGAGAGGAGCACGATCTTGGTGTCGTTCGGGATGACCAGCTCGGTGAGCAGGTCCAACACCTCCTCAGTGTACCCGAGAACGGAGGGGGTGGCCCGCGGAAGGCCACCCCCGCCGGGGGGCGACTACCCCTCTTTCACGGGGTTCTCCAGAGCGCCGAGGCCCGTGATCTCGAGCTTGCAGACGTCGCCCGGCTGCAGGAAGACCGGGGGCTTGCGGGCAAAGCCAACTCCCGGCGGGGTACCGGTGGCGATCAGATCGCCGGGGGAGAGGGTGATGATGCCTGACAGGTAGCTCACCAGGTAGCGGACGTCGAAGATGAACGTCTTGGTGTTGCCATTTTGCATCAGGGTGCCGTTTACCCAGAGCTTGAGATCGAGCACATGGGGGTCCGGGACCTCGCTGCGGTCGGCGATGTAGGGCCCGACGGGGGCGAAGGTGTCGGCGATCTTCCCGGCCGCCCACTGGCTGGTGATGAACTGGAAGTCCCGGGCGCTCACGTCGTTGATGTTCGTGTAGCCCCAGACGTAGTCCAGTGCGCGATCCCGCGGCACGTGCCGCGCCGTCCGTCCGATGACGACGCCGAGCTCCACCTCCCAGTCGAGCTGCTTCGATCCACGCGGGCGCAGGATGGGCTCGCCGGGATCGAGGATGGTGTTGTTCCACTTGGGGAAGATGGGCGGCTCCTTGGGGATGGGCTGGCCGGCCTCCTCGGCATGATCACGATAATTGAGCCCGATGCAGATGAACTTGCCGGGGTCGGCGATGGGGGCGTGCAGGCGGGCCGATCGCCGGGGCACGCTGACCCATTCGGTGATGGAGGCCACCGCCTCCTGCGCGGCCGCCCCACCCTCGAGGAAGGCGCGAGTGCTCTGGGGGACCAGGGCCGCAGCGATCTCGTGGCTGCGCGTGACCCCTTTCTTGGCCAGGGTGGCGGCAAGGCTCGATTCCAGATCCAGGATGCGATCATTGTCGAGCGCCCCGAGACGTGGCTGTTGGCCGTTGACGGAGAAGCGGACGAGCTTCATCTAAGTACCCTCCGGGAAAGGATGTAGGGGGGATTATATAGCTGCCACGATTTCCGTGGGTCGCCGGCCCCACGGGCGGCATAATGTGTCGGAGACGGAGCCATGGGGGGGCGTGCGATGAAAGTTCGATGGGTCGCGGCGTGTGTGGCGGTCGCACTGTTGATGATCGTGCCGCTCCAGCCCGTGCTGGCGGCGGCCCAGCAGAAGAAGTCCAACGCGTCCAAGCCACCCACGGATGCCTATGACGTGGGCGCGGCCATCATGACCGTCGTGGGCGCCCCGCTCAAGGGGGCCGTCTGCCTCCTCGGCGGCGCGGCCGGGACCACCCTCTTCCTGGCTACCTTTGGCTACGCGGATCGGGAGTCGGCGGCCGTGATCCGAGAGGGATGCGACCAGCGCTGGCTCGTCCGCGGCGAGCACCTGCGGCCGGACCCGGGGCCCGAGCGCGTACTCCATCTGGACCCCGACCCGCAGGCCAGGGCCAGGTAGATCGTCCGCGCCTGACCCCACCCCGGCTCGACGCTCCTCCCGGCGCGGCTGGCTCGTGCTGGCCGCCCTCTTCGCCGTCCTGCTCGCCGCATTCGCGATAGGCCTCTGGGGCACCATCCTCCGTCCCGCCGCGTACGAGGTTCGCGGCGAGCTGGTCGCGCGTCCGTCCCCCGACACCATTCTGGTGCGGCACGATCCCATCGCCGCGCTCGGAATGGCCGCCATGGAGCTGATGGAGGTCGTCGGCGATCCGGCGCTCCTCGACGCCAGCGGAGCCCGCCCGGGCGACCGCGTCCGCCTGGCGGTCCGACCCGTGGACGACCGTCTGATGCTGGTTCGCATCCAGCGTCTGCAGGAGTGATACGCGCGCGTGGTTGCGGACGCGATCGAGCCCCAAGCTCGATCGATGCGTGAGTTGGGGGGTCTGGGGGGCCATGTCGGGGCCCCCCAGCTTCTTATCAAGGCTTCAGGGCCTCGCCAACTTCCTTACGTAGCCCACCAGCGCCTCGATGTCGGCGTCCCCCATGTGGTAGCCAAAGCCCGGCATGCCCGGTCGCCCGAGCGGGGCGCCGCCGTGCTTGATGATGTCGAAAAGATACTGGTCGGTGTGCGCCGTCATCCGCGCGACGTCGGCCAGGTCGCCCGGTCGGATCAAGAAGAGCGCAGCCCGCCACGAGCCCCGGCCGTCGCTGCCGTGACACGTCACACAGTACGCGTAGTAGAGGCGCTCGGCGCGGGAGGCGCCGGGTGGAGGCGGCGGGGTATCGAGCAGCCAGGCCAGGCCCCCCGTGAAGAGGGCGATCGAGGCCAGCGCCACCCCCATCGCGATCACCGGCCGGCGCACGCGAGGAGGGTAGCACGGTCCCACGGAGCGCCTTGACAGGGTGCGACTGGCTGACTAGACTCGCGCCACTTCATCGGAGCCGTACAAGCCACAACAAGCCGTTTGCCAGGAGGAATGCACATGCGCAGATTGATCACTGTGAGGTCCGCGATCGGGCTGGCCCTGGCCCTTGCCTTCCTCGCCTTCCTGGCCGGCTCGTACAGCGTGCCGGCCCCGGCCACGGCCCAGGCGCCGATCCGGTGGAAGGCCCAGCACGGCTGGCCGCCGACCTCCATCGTCGCGGACGCCGCGAAGCTGCTGGTGGAGATGATCGAGAAGAACACCGGGGGGCGCTTGAAGATCGAGATGTTGCCCGGGGGCGCCATCG
This sequence comes from Candidatus Methylomirabilota bacterium, assembly GCA_036556905.1. GTDB lineage: Bacteria > Methylomirabilota > Methylomirabilia > Rokubacteriales > CSP1-6 > 40CM-4-69-5. The sequence continues at coordinate 8,906 of DATBIM010000058.1, read as the reverse complement.
TCCCGGTCTTCGAGATCCAGGACGCCGTGAATCGCGGGGTGCTGGACGCCGGCCACACCACCCCCGGCTACATCATCGGCAAGCAGCAGGCCTTCATTCCCCTCACCCACGGTCCCCTCCTGGGCATGGACTTCATCGACTATTTCGGCTGGTACTGGGAGGGTGGCGGCCACGAGCTGCTCCAGGAGGCCTACCAGAAGAATCTCAAGATGAACGTGGTCAGCTTCCAGGTCCACCCGGAAGGCCCCCAGGCCATGGGGTGGTTCAAGAAGGAGATCCGGAAGTTCGAGGACATCCGGGGCATGAAGTACCGCATCTACGGGATCGGGGCCGAGACCTACGGCAAGCTGGGCATCAGCGCCGTGACCCTGCCCGGCGGTGAGATCGTGCCGGCCCTGGAGCGGGGCGTGATCGACGGCGCCGAGTGGATCAACTGCTACGACGACAAGATCCTGGGCATGGACAAGGTCGCCAAGTTCCACTACGTCCCGGGCATGCACGAGCCGGTGACGGTCGGGGAGTTCATCATCAACAAGTCGAAGTGGGACGCGCTGCCGGCGGACATCAAGGAGATCGTCAAGACCACCGCCCAGGCGGCCTACTGGGTCCACTTCGTCCGGTTCCAGGAAAAGACCGCCAAGGCCTGCGCCGAGCTGATCGCCCAGGGCATCAAAGTGATCAAGACGACCGATGAGCTCAACTTGAGGTTCCTCAAGGCCTACGACGAGATCAACAACTCGTACGCGGCCAAGGATCCGTTCTACAAGAAGGTGTTGGACTCCCAGAAGAAGTATGCTGGCCTGCTTGTTCCCTATCGGCTCTCCTACTGGCCGCCCTACAACTTCATCGCCGAGCACTACTGGAAAGAGAAGATCTGGCTGAAGTAGGCGGCTGACTGACTGTGATCGGGGCCGGCGTCCTGGCCGGCCCCGATCGGTCCCCTCGTCATCGGCGCGCGTCCCGCCAGCGGTTCGGACGTGAGGCTTTGCCACACTCGGGGCCTGGGTTCCGAGGGACAGGAGGACGCATTGGCGTCCCGTGATCGCGGTGCGCCCGGCTTTCCGCCGGCAGTGATGTCGATCGTCAGGGTGGTCGACACCCTCTCCGACTGGTCGGGTCGGATCTTCATGTGGCTCATCGTACCGCTGATGCTGGGGACTACCTACGAGGTCATCGCTCGCTACGTGTTCAACGCCCCCACCATCTGGGCCTACGACTTGAGCTACATGCTGTACGGCAGCCACTTCATGCTGGGCGCCGCCTACACCCTGCTCAAGGGCGGCCACATCCGAACGGACATCTTCTACCAGGCCTGGTCGCCCCGCCGCCAGGGGACGGTGGACGCCCTGCTGTACCTCTGTTTCTTCTTCCCCGGGATGCTCTTCTTCTTCTGGATGGGATTCCAGGAGGCCTCGCACTCCTGGATGATCCACGAGCGCTCGGACGCCAGCCCCTGGCGCCCGATCGTCTATCCCCTCAAGACCGTCCTGCCCGTCACGGCCCTGCTCATCCTCATCCAGGGCGTCTCCGAGTTCATCAAGAGCCTCCACCTGGCCCTCAAGGGCCGGCCGCTGTGAGCCCCGAATACCTCGGCCTCATCCTGCTGGCCGCGCTCCTGAGCGGCATCTTCGTGGGCTTTCCCATCGCCTTCACGCTGATCATCCTCAGCGTCGTCTTCGGCTACATCGGGTTCGGGGACACGGTCTTCTACCTGATGGTCTTCCAGACCATCGGGCTCATGAAGGAGGAGACCCTGGCCGCCGTCCCCCTGTTCATCTTCATGGGGCACATCCTGGAGCAGGCGGGCCTCATGGAGCGGCTGTTCAACGCCTTCCGGCTTATCCTGGCCCCCGTGCGCGGCTCGCTGTACCTGGGTGTCCTCCTCACGGCCACCATCTTCGCGACGGCCACCGGGATCATCGGCGCCTCGGTGACGGTCATGGGGTTGATGGCCGCCCCCGCCATGATCAAGGCCGGCTACGACACCAAGCTGTCGGCCGGGTCCATCGCCGCCGGCGGCACCCTGGGGATCCTGATCCCGCCGAGCGTCATGCTCGTCGTGATGGGCCCGATCATCGGCGTGTCCATCGTCCAGCTCTTCGCGGCGGCCATCGTCCCCGGCGTGGTCCTGTCGGGCCTCTACATCGGCTATACGATGGTCCGGAGCTTCGTCAACCCGAACCTGGGCCCCCCGCTGCCCAAGTCCGAGCGCGCCACCTCCTACGGCCAGATCGCGCGCGAGTTCTTCGCCGGGATCGTCCCGCTAGCCGTCATCATCTTCGCCGCGCTGGGCAGCATCATCGCCGGCCTGGCCACCCCGACCGAGGCGGCGGCGCTGGGTGCCTTCGGGGCTACGGTGCTGACCCTCTTCTACGGCAAGCTGAACTACCCGGTGCTGCGGGATGCCTGCCTGAAAACGCTGCAGACCTCGAGCCTGGTCCTGTTTCTCGCCGTGGCCTCCAACATCTACGGGGCAGTGTTCACCCGCCTGGGCACCAGCACCATGCTGGCCAACACGCTGCTCGCCCTGCCGGTACCCCCGCTGGTCATGCTGGCCCTCCTGATGCTCGTCATCTTCCTGCTGGGCTGGCCCCTGGAGTGGCCGGCCATCATCTTCATCTTCCTGCCCATCTTCGTGCCGGTCGTGCAGGGGCTGAAGTTCGACATGCTGTGGTTCAGCACGCTGGTGGCGGTGAACCTCCAGACGGCCTTTCTGTCGCCGCCAGTGGCGATGGCCGCCTACTATCTCAAGGCCGTGGCCCCGAAGTGGGAGCTCAGCGAGATCTATCGCGGGATGGTCGACTTCATGATCCTGCAGGTGATCGGGCTCCTCCTGCTCTTCTTCTTCCCGCAGCTGGCCCTGTGGCTGCCGAACCTCCTCTACAAGTGAGCGGAGCCCGCCCGACGCTCCGATTCCACCCCATCGCGTGAGCGCTGGCTCCGCAGCCTCGACGCCATCGGCGGCGCCCGGGGTGATGGATCAGGCGATCAGAGCCATCGACGCCGTGAGCACGGTCGCCGGCTGGCTCGGGGCCTGGCTGATCGTGCCCATGACCCTCGCGGTGTCCTACGAGGTGACCGCCCGCTACCTCTTCAACGCGCCCACCATCTGGGCCTACGACGCGACCTACATGTTCTACGGCGCCCAGTTCATGCTGGCGGCGGCCTACACCTTGCTCAAGGACGGCCACGTCCGCACCGACGTGTTCTACGAGCGGTGGTCGCCGCGGACCCGGGCCACCATCGACGTCGTGTCCTACGTGTTCTTCTTCTTCCCCGGTATGCTCTTCGTGCTGTACGCCGGCTGGGTGGAGTTCTGGCTCTCCTGGCAGATCGGCGAGCGCTCGGACTGGAGCGCGTGGCGGCCGATCCTCTATCCGCTCAAGGCCGTGATCCCGCTGACCGCGCTCCTCTTGCTCTTCCAGGGCCTCTCCGAGCTGATCAAGTGCCTCCGCGTCATCCGGGGGGCCCTCCGGTGAGCCCCGAGCTGCTCGGGTTCGTCCTGCTCGGCGTCTTCCTCTTCGCCATCTTCGTGGGGTTCCCCATCGCCTTCACCCTGATCTTCCTGTCTCTGGCCTTCGGGTACTTCGTCCTCGGGGACATGGTCTTCTACCTGACCGTGCTCCAGACCATCGGGCTCATGAAGGAGGAGGTGCTGGCCGCCGTCCCCCTCTTCATCTTCATGGGCTATCTGCTCGAAGAAGGCGGGCTCATGGCCCGGCTGTTCCACGCCTTCCAGCTCCTGCTGGGGCCGATCCCCGGCTCGCTCTACGTGGCCGTGCTCCTTACCGCCACCATCTTCGGCATTGCCGCGGGCACGGTGGGAGCCACGGTGGCCGTGGTGGGCATCATGTCGGTGCCGACCATGGTCAGGGCTGGCTACGACCCGCGGCTCTCTGCCGGCTCCATCACCGCGGGCGGCAGCCTGGGCATCCTGATCGCCCCCAGCGTGATGCTGGTGGTGATGGGGCCGGTGATGGGGGTCTCGGTGGCCGAGCTCTACGCGGCCTCGTTCGGCCCCGGCTTCCTGCTGGCCGGGCTCTTCATCGGCTGGACGACCATCCGATGCCTGCTCAATCCCCGGCTGGGGCCGCCCTTGCCGCGCGAGCAGCGCGCGGGATCGCTCCGCCAGCTCGCGGTCGAGCTGACGCTGGGGATGGCGCCGCACGTCTTCCTGACCGTGATCACCCTGGGACCGATCCTGGCCGGCATGGCCACGCCCACCGAGGCGGCCGCGGTGGGCGTGGTGGGCACCGTCGTCATGGCGGCGCTCTACCGGCAGCTCACCTGGGCCCGGCTCAAGGAGGCCATGATCCTCACCGCCCAACAGTCGAGCATGGTGTTCTTCCTGGCCGTCGCCTCGAACATCTTCGGGGCGATCTTCACGCGCCTGGGCTCGGCGACCTTGATGACGGAGGCCCTGGTCGGGCTGCCGCTGCCCCCGATCGGCACCCTGCTCCTCGTCATGTTCCTGATCTTCCTGCTCGGGTGGCCGTTCGAGTGGCCGATGATCGTGCTTGTCTTCGTGCCGCTGGTGCAGCCGGCGATCATCGCCCTGAAGTTCGACCAGCTATGGTTCGCCACCCTGATCGCCGTCAATCTCCAGACCGCGTTCCTGTCGCCGCCGGTGGCAATGGCCGCCTACTATCTCAAGGCGGTGGCGCCCGACTGGAAGCTCACTGACATCTATCGGGGCATGGCGGAATTCATGGTGCTGCAGGTGATCGGGCTGCTGCTGGTGCTGTTCTTCCCCGCCGTCGCCGTGTGGTTCCCGTACTGGCTGTACGGGAAGTGACGCCGGCGGCGTGATCGCCGGTTCACGCCGCCGGCATTCTCTGGGAGGCTAGATCGCCGCTTCGCTCTTCAGGTCGAAGAAGTGGAGCTGCTCGGGATCGAGGGCCAGCCGGATCTTCTCATGCACCTTCACCCGCACGGTGGGATCGACCCGGGCCACCAGGGCGTTGGCCCCGGCTTTCACGTCGAGGAGGATCTCGGAGCCGAGCGGCTCGACGACCTCGACGGTGGAGTCGAACGTATAGTCGGCGGCGTCGCCCCCGCCGGCGGGGTGGAGATCCTCGGGGCGCACGCCCAGGGTGACGTGCTGGCCGCGGTACGACCGCAATGGCTCCAGCTTGCGGGCGGGCACACGCACACGCAGCCCGGGATTCTCGGCCCACAGCGTTCCGTTGCTCTCAGCGATTGTGACGTCGGCGAAGTTCATGGCCGGTGAGCCGATGAACCCCGCCACGAAGCGGTTGGCCGGCTTTCCGTAGAGCTCCAGCGGCTCCCCCACCTGCTGGATCCAGCCGTCCTTCATGACGACGACCCGGTCGCCCAGCGTCATGGCCTCGACCTGGTCGTGGGTGACGTACACCGCGGTGGTGGCCAGGCGCTCGTGCAGGCGCTTGAGCTCCACCCGCATCTGAACCCGCAGCTTGGCGTCCAGGTTCGACAGGGGCTCGTCGAAGAGGAACACCTGGGGATGGCGGACGATGGCCCGTCCCACCGCCACCCGCTGCCGCTGGCCGCCCGAGAGCTGGCGCGGCTTGCGCTTGAGCAGCTCGTGGATCCCGAGGATCTCGGCGGCATCATGGACCCGCTTCTGGATCTCAGGCTTGGGGAACTTCCGCATCTTGAGCCCGAAGGCCATGTTGTCGTAGACGGTCATGTGCGGATACAGCGCGTAATTCTGGAAGACCATCGCGATGTCGCGATCCTTCGGCGGGAGGTCGTTCACCACCCGGTCTCCGATCGAGATCTGGCCGGCGGTGATCTCCTCCAGCCCCGCGATCATGCGGAGGGTGGTGGTCTTGCCGCAGCCGGAAGGCCCGACCAGGACGACGAACTCCTTGTCCCGGATGTGGAGATTGACGTCCTTGACGGCGTGGACTTCGTCGTACTTCTTGTTGAGGTCTTTCAGGACGACCTGCGCCATAGCTCGTCTCCCCCGCTCGGCTTCCCGGCCCCGGCCGGCCACCCGGCGGCTGCCACACTATAGGGGCTCCCGGCGACACTCACAAGACCACTCAACCCTTGACGGAACCGGTCAGCCCCGTCACGTAATACTCCACAAAGAACGAGTAGACCAGGGCCACCGGGACCGAGCCCAGCAGGGCCCCGGCCATGAGCTGGCCCCAGAAGTAGATATCCCCCCGGATGAGCTCGGAGACCACGCCCACCGGGACCGTCTTGCGCTCGGGCGAGAAGAGGAAGACCAGGGCGTAGATGAACTCGTTCCAGGACAGGGTGAAGGCGAAGATGCCGGCCGACAGGATCCCCGGCACCGCGATGGGGAAGATGATGCGGACCATGGCCCCGAAGCGGGTGGCGCCGTCGATGCGGGCGCACTCCTCCAGCTCGCGCGGGATAGTCTTGAAGTACCCCATGAGCAGCCAGGTGCAGAAGGGGATCAGGAACGTGGGATAGGTCAGGATCAGCGCCCACGGCGTGTTGCCGAGCTGGAAGTTCCGGATGATGTCGGCCAGCGGGATGAACAGCAGCGTGGGGGGCACCAGGTAGGTGACGAAGATCGACGTGCCCAGCGTCCCGGCCATGGGGAACCTCAGCCGGGCCAAAGCGTAGCCGGCGAGGAGTCCGCAGAACAGCGAGATGGCGGTGGAGGCGACCGCGATGATGAAGGTGTTCCACAGCCAGCGCGGAAACGTCGTCTTGGCCAGGAGATCCTGGAAATGCGCCAGTGTCGGGTTCAGCGTCCAGAACGGCGCGTTGTTGACGGCCCGCCAGGACCGGTAGAGCTCGTGGTCGGGGCGAAAGGCGGTGACGGCCATCCAGTAGAAGGGGAAGAGGGTGCCGATGACGAACAGGGTGAGGGGGATGTAGAAGAACACCCACCTCTTCCAGCGCCGCTCGATCATGCCCCTTCCAATCTCCGCAGATAGCGGAGCTGGATCCAAACGACGACGAAGAGGACCGGCAGCATGAAGAGCGAGATGGCCGCCCCCTCGCCGAGGAGCCCGGTGGCGACGCCCACCTGGTAGGCGTAGGTGGCCAGCAGATGGGTGGAGTTCGCGGGGCCGCCGCCCGTGAGCACGTAGATGAGCTGAAAGTCGGAGAACGTCTGGATCACCGAGAACACGACGACCACGATGGTCACCGGCTTGAGCAGTGGCCAGGTCACGTGCCAGAACCGCCGCCAGCCGTTGGCGCCGTCCAGCGAGGCGGCCTCGTGCAGGTCGGGATTGACCGTCTGCAGCCCGGCCAGCAAGGTGATGGCGAAAAAGGGCATGCCGCGCCAGGTGTTCACCAGAATCGCGCAGGACAGGGCCCAGGTACCATCGGAGAGGAACGGGAGCTTCACCGTAATGAAGCCGGCCTGGTAGAGCACCCAGTTCAACACACTGAAGGTTGGATCGAACATCCAGCGCCAGGCGAAGGTGGAGAGCACGGTGGGGACGATGAAGGGAAGCAGCATCGAGGCCCGCACCAGTCGCTTGCCGCGGAAGTGCCGGTTGAGCAGCAGGGCGAGCCACATTCCCAGCACGAGCTTGAAGATCGTGGCCCAGAACGTGTAGACGCTGGTGTTCCAGAACGCCGTGCGGAAGATCGAATCGTTCCAGGCCTTGGCGAAGTTGGCCAGGCCCACGAACGCGCCGGGATTGCCCACGCTCGTGCTGCTGAGCGAGAGCCACACTCCCATGACGAACGGATAGGCGATGAAGAGCCCGAGCAGGATGACGGTGGGGGCCAGCAGCAGGACGGCCAGCAGCCGCTCGCTCTCGAGGAAGCGGTGCAGCGGCTGGGTAGTCCCGGGGTGAGGGAGCGCCACCTCCACACGGGCGGCGCTGCCCGCACCCCCGACGACCGAATTCTTCACATCGCGCTCGCCGAAGACGGGGCTAGGCCTTGCCGTAGATGTTCTTCAGTTCCCCCTCCGCCCACTTCACGGCGTCCTCGGCCTTGGTGCCGGTCACGGCCTTGGCGTACATGTCGACGATGATGTATTTCGTGTAGGCCTCGGTGGCCTTGGCCGAGGCCGGGCCGGGCGAGCCGAGCATCCGCGCCTGGCGGACGGCCTGCCGGAAGACCTGGAGCGGCTTGTCGACCTTCCCCCACATGGCGTGCTCTTCCCAGACCTTGGTGGGCCCGACGTTGTAGCCCTCGTTGACCTGGAACCACTTCTCGTAGTTGTTCTTGGTGTGCAACCACTTCAGGAAGTCCTTGGCCAGCTTCTGGTTCTTCGAATACTTCATGATGGAGTGCTGGAAGGGCACGTAGAGGGCAAACTGCCCGGCCGGTCCCTTGGGCAAGAGCGCGGCATGCTCGATGTCCTGGAACAGCGGCTCGCCCTTGTCGTCCTTGATTTTGTCTCGGTTCCGCTTGGCCACGATGTAAATCGAGGCGCCATTGAGCGTCGCGCTGATCTCCCCGGCGTGGAAGGCGCGGTTGTTGTTGGTATCGTCCCAGGCCGCGCCGCCCTCGTCGCAGGCGTCCTTCCAGAACGCCTGCAGGAACTTCACCGACTCCAGCGTTCCCTTGGAGTTGAGGACCACCTTCTTGCCGCTCTTGTCGACCTCGGCGCCGCCGAAGTCCCACAGCAGCGGATAGACGAAGGTCGGGGCGTCCCCGAAGGTGTGGCCGAGGGTCTGGCCGACCGGCTTGCCCTTGGCCTTGAGCTTCTTGCCGAAGTCTCGGTACTCGTCCCACGTCTTCGGGAACTCCTTGGCGCCGACCTCGTTGTGCCAGGACCGCCGGTAGGCAACGGCGTTGCCGATGACGGCGTGGGGCACGGCCAGCCAGCGCCCGTTGACCTTGGCGGCGGCGTCGAACACCTCGTAGAACCCGCCCTGGGCCTTGCCGATCGGCTCGGCCACATCGCTGACGTCCACCAGGCCCTTCTGGTAGAGGTGCGGCCAGTTCCAGAGCATCTGGATGATGTCGGCGCCGCT
>DATBIM010000057.1:0-46783 GCA_036556905.1 Candidatus Methylomirabilota bacterium | reverse complement strand
CCAAGAGCCGAACGGCGTGGTCGGATCCGAACCGTCAGGGCGCCGAGGTCGATAGCTTCCTCGAAGGCCCCGCCTTCGACCGGGCCGGCAACCTCTACGTCGTGGACATTCCCTTCGGCCGGGTGTTCCGCATCTCGACCCAGGGGGCGTGGGAGCTGGTGGTCCAGTACGACGGCTGGCCGAACGGCTTGAAGCTCCGCAAGGACGGCTACTTCTTCATCGCCGATTACCGGAGAGGCTTGATGATGCTGGATCTTCGCACCGGCGAGGCGGAACCCATGCTGGAGACGGCCTACAGCGAGGGCTTCAAGGGGCTGAACGACCTGCACTTCGCGTCCAACGGCGATCTCTACTTCACGGATCAGGGCCAGACCGGCATCACCGATCCCACCGGCCGGGTCTTCCGACTACGCGCCAACGGCAGGCTCGACAAGCTGGCCAGCAATGTGCCCAGCCCTAACGGCATCACGCTCAATACGAAGGACAGCCAGGTCTACGTGGCCGTCACACGGGCCCAGCAGATCTGGCGGCTGCCGCTGATGGCCGACGGGCAGCCGTCCAAGACCGGCGTCGCCATCCAGCTCTCCGGTGGCCACGCCGGCCCCGACGGCATCGAGATGGACGCGGAGGACGGGCTGATCGTCTGCCATCTCGGCGTCGGCGTCTGGCGGTTCGATGCCAACGGCCTGCCCACCCACCTCGTCCACGCCGAGGGCCATCGGCTGCTGACCAACATCGCCTTCGGCGGTCCTGACCGCAAGACGCTCTACATCACGGACTCGCTGAATGGCGAGATCTTGACCGCCCGCATGCCCGTGGCCGGCAAAGTGCTGTACGGCCTGCAATGAGCGCCGGCGCTGTGCTACCTTCGGTCGAGAGATCACCGACCAAGGAGCACGAGCATGGCGGTCCAGACGACGCGAACGGCCGAGGAGCTCGAGGCGTACTGCGCGCGGCTGCGGGCGGCGGGGCTCGATGCCCCGTGGTCGCGGCCGGGACCGCTCATCCCCCCCAAGCCGACGGCGACCCAGTCGCGGCTGTGGCGCTGGCGCGACATCGAGCCCCTGCTGCGCGAGAGCGCCGAGTTCCTCAGTCCCCACCGCGGCGCCGAGCGCCGGGTCATCCGCCTGCACAATCCCGGCGTCCCCGAGCGGACCGTGGCTCACAGCCTGGTCCTCGCCGTGCAGTACCTGCTGCCCGGTGAGGTCGCGCCCGCCCACCGGCACTCCCCCACCGCGATCAGGTTCATGCTCCACGGGCAGGGCGCCTACACGACCGTGGAAGGCCAGAAATGCGTCATGAAGCCCGGCGACCTGGTGGTCACCCCCGGCCAGGCCTGGCACGACCACGGGAACGAAGGGCAGGCGCCCGTCATCTGGATGGACATCCTCGACTGGCAGGTCGTGCGCTTCCTCGAGAACCTGACCTACGAACCGTACCCCGAGGCGCAGCAGCCGGTGCTGCGCAGCCCCGGACGCGACATCTTCCATCCGTGGAGCGAGAGCTACCCGGCCCTGCTCCGCCGCGCCGAGCAGGAGGCCGATCCCTACGACGACGTCCTCCTCGAGTACCTCGACCCGGCCACTGGCACGTCGCTGCGCCCCACCCTGGGCTGCTATCTTCAGCTGCTCCGTCCCGGCGTCCGCACCCGGGCCCATCGGGAAACGAGCTGCGCCCTCTACCACGTCGTGCGCGGCCAGGGCGTCACCACCGTCGATGACCAGAGGTTCGAGTGGGGGCCGGGCGACTTCTTCGTGATCGCGCCGCGCGCGCGGCACGCGCACGCCAATTCGGGAGCCGAGCCGGCGGTGCTCTTCTCGGCCCAGGATGTCCCCCTCCTGAAGCTGCTCCGCCTGTACCGAATGGATCCGGCGGAGTGAGGACTGGTGGCTAGGAACGGCTCCGGCGAGACGCGCTAACTCGGTCGTCGGCGCCGCCCTCCTCGGCTCAGCGCTTTTGCTGGCCCTTCCCCCCACGGCCGCGGGGCAATTCGAGCAATGGCTCACCCCGACACTGGGTGAGCTCAAGCCGGAAGCCGATTACCGGGCGACGTTTTACCCCGATCAACCGGTGCGGGGGCAGCCCACCGATCTGGGATGGGTCGAGCACCGGCTGACCTTCTCCACCCCGCTCTGGCAAGACTCCCGAAACGAGCTGTCGTTCCTGGGCTACGCGCGCTGGCAGGACCTCGACCACCAGGCGGTGCTGCCGGATATCGGCGAACCCCTGCCCGACGAGCTGTGGAACGTCCGGTTCGGCCCCGGGTACCGCCATCGCTTCGACAATGGCTGGGTGGGAGGAACCGTCCTCCTGGTCGGGTCGGCCAGCGACAAGCCGTTCGACAGCAAGGACGAGCTGACCGTGCTGGCCACCGCGTTTCTTCGGATCCCGCACCGTGAGCGGCACGCCTGGCTGGTCAGCCTGAACTACACGAACTTCGGCGAGTATCTGGGCAAGACGCCGTTTCCCGGGCTCGCCTACATCTATGCTCCGTCAGAGGACCTCACCGCGGTCATCGGACTGCCCTTCTCGTCGGTGCGGGCGCGTCCCTTCGAGCGGCTCACCATCAACCTCCACTACGTGGCGGTCCGCACGGTCGGGGCCCGGCTGATCTACGAGATCTTCCGACCCCTGCGATTCCTGGCCGGCTTCGACTGGGACAACGACTCCTACTTCCGGGCCGGCCGCTCCGACAAGGACGAGCGGCTCCACTACTATGAGAAGCGTGTGACGGCTAGCCTCCGCTTCGACCTGCGGCATGTTGGAGTTGAGCTGACCGGCGGCTACGCCTTCGACCGGTTCTTCTTCGAGGGGGAGCGCTACGCCGACAACAACCAGAACCGGATCGACGTCGACGACAGCCCGTTCGTGGTGGGCAAGGTCTCGCTCCGGTTTTGAGCCGTCGCCGCCCCGTCCCCAGGGTGAGGACCCTGGCCCCCGCCGGCGCCATCCGGCCCACGGGCACCTGGAGCCTCGGCACTCGCGCCGGCGATTTCGTCTTCGTCGCCGGCATGCGCGGCATCGATCCGGGCACGAACACCCTGCGGCCTGATCCCGAAGCGCGCATCCGCCAGGCCTTCCGCAACATGGAGCACGTCGCCGCCTCGGCCGGGGCGACGCTGGGCGACGCCGTCCGCCTGGTGGTCTACGTGACTGACATGGCCCGCATCCGCCCCCTCGTGAACCGGGTGCAGGCGGAGCTGTGGCCGGACGGTGCCTATCCGCCCCGGACCATCGTCGAGGTGCGGGGCCTGGCTCAGGAGGACATCGTCGAGGTCGAGGGGACGTTCTACGCGCCAGCCTCCCGGCGGCGACGGGGGGGCCGAGCCCGGAAATCGTGACGTGATATAACCGGCGCCGGATGGCCGGTCTCATCTACCCGCAGATTCCGTACGGTGAAATGCTCTCGCGGCCCGCGTCGCTCCACCCCGGACGCGAGGCCGTCGTCTTCCAGGACACGCGCCTGACCTTCGGCGACCTCGACAGGCGCGTGAACGCCCTGGCCCACGCGCTGCAGGGGCTCGGCATCGGGCGGGGCGATCGGGTGAGCCTGTTCATGACCAACCGCCCGGAGTACGTCGTGAGCTTCTTCGCCCTGGCCCGGCTCGGGGCGGTGCCGAGCCCGATGAATCCCGCCTACCGGGAGCGCGAGGTCGCCTATCAGCTCGCCGACACTGAAGCAGTGGCGGTGATCGTGCAGCGGGACCTCGTCCCCCTGGTCCGCGCGGTGCGCCGGGAAACTCCGCGGCTCGCGCACGTGATCGTGGTCGGGCCCGGCGCCCCGGCCCAGGCCGATGCCCTGCGCCTGGACGACCTGGTGGCCGCCGCCCCGACCACGCCACCGCCGTCCTTCGACGTCCGCGGGGACGACCTCCTGGTGCTGCCCTACTCCAGCGGCACCACCGGCTTGCCCAAGGGCGTGCTCCTCAGCCACCGGGCCTTCGTGTGCAACAACATCCAGTTCATCGCCGCCAGCCAGATCACCGGAGATGACCGCGTGCTGATCTTCGTGCCGCTCTACCACATCTACGGCCTGATGCTCATGGGCGGCGGTCTCCACGCCGGGGCTTGCCTCGTCCTCATGGAGCGCTTCGATCCCCTCGAGTGCGTGCAGCTGGTCGAGCGCGAGCGGGTCACGATGGTGCCCGTGGTCCCACCCGTCCTCAGCGCTCTCCTCCAGCACCCCCGGACGGCCCAGGTGAGCTGGCGGAGCGTGCGTTACGTCATGGTCGGCGCCGCCCCCGTCGCGCCCGAGCTGAGCCGTCGCTTTCGAGAGTTGACCGGAGCCAAGGTCGTGCAGGGTTACGGCCTGACCGAGGCCGGCCCCATCACGCACATGAACCCGGTCCACGACGACCGCCTGCTCACCCTGGACACGGCCGGCCCGCCCGTCCCCGACTGCGAGCAGAAGGTCGTGGACCTGGAAACGGGAGCGCGCGAGCTCCCCACCGGCGAGGTGGGCGAGATCTGCGTGCGCAGTCCGGGGCTGATGCTCGGCTACTGGAATGCCCCCGAGGCCACGGCCGCGGCCCTCCGCGATGGATGGCTCCACACCGGCGACATCGGCCGCATCGACGGGCGCGGCTACGTCACCGTCACCGACCGCAAGAAGGAGATGATCAAGTACAAGGGCTTCGGGATCGCCCCGGCCGAGATCGAAGCGCTGCTCTTCGAGCACCCCGGCGTCGCCGACGTCGCGGTGATCGGCAAGCCCGATCCCGAGGCCGGCGAGGTCCCCAAGGCCTTCGTGGTCAAGAAGGACGGGGCTCTGACCGCCGAGGCGCTGCTCGGCTGGGCCCGCGGTCGCCTGGCCGGCTACAAGACCCTGCGCGAGGTGGAGTTCGTGCAGGCGATCCCCAAGACCGCCTCGGGCAAGATCTTGCGGCGCGTCCTCATCGAGCAGGAGCGCCGGGTGCGCTGAGCGGACGCCTGTGCCGGTCTTGCGAGCGACATTCACAGTTTCCACGGCTGTCCCCAACATGAAAATGTGACGGCCTGACCGGCGCTCAGCGCCGGGGTGGGAGAAATCGACCGGGTTGCCGCGCCTCCGGGAACACCGCCGGAAAAGATTCCGGTGAAGGCTCGGCGATCGGATCGAGGAATCGCGCGAGGACGCTGCTGACGCGGTCCCCCGCGCGATTGACTTCGCGCGGCGTCACCTCCTACGGTGGGCGGCGGTCCGACATCGCCTCGAATGGGAGGGCGCCGCATGACGCACCCGATCGCGCGTAGGCTCCGCAAAGAGCTCGCCACGACGCTGACGCGGCTCCGGCTCGTCGACGTTCAACCCGGCGAGCTCGCCAGCCTCAGCAGCGAGAACTCGACCGATCTGGTGGACCGGGCGCAAGCGGGAGAGCAGCGCGAGCTCGGCCATCTGGCCGCGACGCGTTTGGTGGATCGGGCCCGCCGTCTTCGGGTGGCGCTGGCGCGCGTGGACCGAGGCGAGTACGGCGTGTGCGAGGAGTGCGGGGCGAGCATCGCGTACCGGCGGCTGGCCGCGCTGCCCGACGTGGTGACGTGCCTGGGCTGCCAGCAGAAGCGCGAAGGCGCCCTATAGGGCTTTCTCGATCTTGGCCCAGGTGTCGCGCAGCCCCACCGTGCGGTTGAAGACCGGGCGCACGGGACGGTGGTCCTTCCAGTCGGCCACGAAGTAGCCCTGCCGCTCGAACTGGAACCGGGACTCGGGCGCGACGTCGCGCAATGCCGGCTCCACCTTGGCGCCGGCCACCACCTCCAGGGAGCCCGGATTGATCACGGTCTTGAAGTCGTCGGCCTCGTCGGGCTTGGGCACGCCGAACAGGGTGTCGTACAGGCGCACCTCGGCGTCGACCGCGTGGAGGGCGGAGACCCAGTGGATGGTGCCCTTCACCCGGCGCCCCTTGGCGTCGCCCCCTCGGCTCTCGGGATCGAGCACGCCGCGGATCTCGGTCACCTGGCCCGTGCGCGGATCCTTTACCACCCCCGTGCACTTGACGATGTAGGCGTAGCGCAGGCGGACCTCGGCCCCCGGGGAGAGCCGGAAGTACTTGGGCGGCGGGCTCTCCCGGAAGTCGTCCTGCTCGATGTAGAGCACGCGTGAGAAGAAGACCTTGCGGGTGCCGGCCGCAGCGTCCTCGGGGTTGTTGACGGCGTCCAGCTCCTCCACCTGGCCCTCCGGGTAGTTCTCGATCACCAGGCGGAGCGGCCGTAACACCACCAGGCGCCGGAGCGCCCGCCGGTTCAGATCCTCGCGGACGCAGTGCTCGAGCAGCGCCATGTCCACCAGGTTGTCGGCCTTGGCGATGCCGATGCGGTCGCAGAAATCGCGGATGGCCTCCGGCGTGTAGCCGCGGCGGCGCAGGCCGGCCAGCGTCGGCATGCGCGGATCCTCCCAGCCACTGACCACATTGTCCTCCACCAGCGTCAGCAGCTTGCGCTTGCTCAGCACGGTGTGGGAGAGGTTCAGCCGCGCGAACTCGATCTGGCGCGGGTGGTAGACACCGAGCGCCTCGATGTACCAGTCGTAGAGCGGGCGGTGGTCCTCGTACTCGAGTGTGCACAGCGAGTGGGTGATGCCTTCGATGGAATCGGACTGACCGTGCGCCCAGTCGTACATGGGATAGATGCACCACTTGTCGCCGGTGCGATGGTGAGAGGTCTTGCGGATCCGGTACATGACCGGATCGCGCAGGTTCAGGTTGCCGGCGGCCATATCGATCCGGGCCCGGAGAGTGCGCGAGCCGTCGGGAAACTCCCCCGCCCGCATGCGCCGGAAGAGGTCGAGGTTCTCCTCCGCCGAGCGGTTGCGCCAGGGGCTCTCCCGCCCGGGCTCGGTCAGCGTGCCCCGGTAGGCGGCGACGTCCTCGGCCGAGAGGTCGCACACGTAGGCGAACCCCTTCTGGATCAGGGCCTCGGCCCATTCGTACAGCTGCCCGAAGTAGTCGGAGGCGTAATAGAGGTGCTGGCCCCAGTCGAAGCCGAGCCAGCGGACGTCACGGATGATCGCGTCGACGTACTCCTGGCTCTCCTTGGTGGGATTGGTGTCGTCGAAGCGCAGGTGACAGCGCCCGCTGAACTCCTGGGCCAGGCCGAAGTCCAGGCAGATGGCCTTGGCGTGACCGATGTGGAGATAGCCGTTGGGCTCGGGCGGAAAGCGGGTGACGACCGCATTGAACCGCCACGACCGCAGATCGTCGATGACGGCGTCGCGGATGAAGTGCGAGGGCCGCTCGCGGGCCTCGGGGTTGCTCCCCGGCGGGCTGCTCATGGCTAGCCGATCCTACCATTTCCAGGACCTTCCTGGCCCCGGGCTTGGGGCCGGGGCGAAGCATTGAGCGTGGCGGCCTTCGGAGCTATCGTAGCCGTCAATGAACCACCCATCAGGGCACGACACCATCGGCCGGGAGCGGCTCAATCCGGCCGTGGTCTTCCTGCTCACCCGCACTCCCATGGGGCGTCTGGTGCACTGGGTCGCCCGCGTGCGGGCCTCGGTGCACACCAAGTTGCTGGTGGCCTTCCTGCTCACGGCCCTGCTGTTCATCGGGCTCGCGGCCATCAGCCTGCAGACCATTGCCCGCATGACCGAGCATAGCCGCCTGCTCGACGAGGCCCACCAGCGTGTGCACTGGGCGCAAGAGATCGAGCACGCCCTGGCCCGCCAGATGCACTTCACGGCCCAGGCGCTGCTGCTCCGGCAGGAAGGCACCGTGGCCCGGATCCTGCGCGAGAACAACCGCTTCAACGACACGCTCGCGAAGCTCGAGGGCGCCGCCCGGCCAGCCGAGCGCGAGTTGATCCAGCAGATCCGGGCGCGTCAGGAAGAGGCCATGAACACGGTGGCCGACATCGCCAACGCCATCCGCGACGGGCGGCTCGATGAAGCCCAGGCGGCGCTCCTCGGCCGTGAGGACCGCGTGTACCGGGAGATCGACGAGCTCGTCGCCCGCCTGGTCGAAGCCGAGGGCGCTCGCATGGCGAGCCTTCGCAACTCGGTGGAGGCCGCCAATCAGCGATCCCTGGTGGTGGCGGCCTGTTTCGCGGTGGCCGCCGTCAGCCTGGCCCTCCTCCTCGGGTTCATCATCTCCTGGTCGTTCGTGCTGCCGGTGCGCGAAGCCCACGCCTTCCTCGCCCGACTGACGGCCGGCGACCTGGGGACCACGATCGCCGTGCCGAATCGCGACGAGTTCGGGGACCTGGCCGGGCGCATGAACCAGATGAGCCAGGAGCTCCAGCGCCTGGTGGGCGAGCAGGAGCAGGCGGCCGCCGAGCTCCGTCGGCTGAACGCTCGCCTGGAGCAGGCCAGTCGGGCCAAGTCCGAGTTCCTGGCCAACATGAGCCACGAGCTTCGCACCCCGATGAACGCCATCCTCGGCTTCACCGAGATGCTGCTCGACGGCCTGTACGGAGAGGTGTCGCCGGAACTCCGGGAGCCGCTGGCCGACATCCAGGCGAACGGCCGGCACCTGTTGCGGCTGATCAACGACGTCCTCGACCTCTCCAAGATCGAGGCGGGCCGGTTGGACCTGGTGGTGGATGCGTACGCGGTCGCGGACGTCGTGGAGTCCGTCCGCGCCTCGCTCCGCTCACTCGCCGCCGAGAAGGGACTGGAGTTCGTGACCCGCGTGCCGCCGGATCTGCCCACGGCGTATGGCGACGGCCGCCGTATCACCCAGTGCTTGTTGAACCTCGCCGGCAACGCCATCAAGTTCACCCGGCAGGGTCGGGTGGAGATCAGCGTCGACTGGCAAGGTCACGAGCTCCTCTATCGGGTCTCGGACACCGGCATCGGCATTCCCCAGGCCGAGCTCGAGAACGTGTTCGGCGAATTCCGCCAGGTCGACCCCACGGTGACCCGGGAGTTCGGCGGAACCGGACTCGGCCTGAGCATCACCAAGAAGTTCGTGGAGCTGCACGGAGGTCGGATCGGCGTCGAGAGCGAGCTCGGCAAGGGATCCCTGTTCTGGTTCGTTGTCGCGCTCGAGGTGGGTCGACCATCATGAGCCAGCGGACCGTGCTCTACGTCGAGGACAACGAGTACAACCGCAAGATCGTGCGCCAGCTGCTCAGCCGCACGAGCTACCGCCTGCTGGAGGCGCCGGACGGCGAGGCCGCGCTGGCGCTGATCCGCCAGGATCGGCCCGACCTGGTGCTGATGGACGTGCAGCTGCCGCGGATGTCAGGGCTCGACGTCACCCGAACGCTCCGGGCCGAGCCGGCGACGGCGGCCATTCCCATCATCGTGGTGACCTCGTTCGCGCTCAGCGGGGATGATCAGCGGGCCATGGCCGCCGGGGCCTCCGGTTACCTGGCCAAGCCCTACAGCCCCCGCGATCTGCTGGCGCTCATCCGCAAGTTCCTGCCCGAGAGCTGACCCGGCCCGAGGAGGCGATGATCATGAGGCGAGAGATCTGGGGGCGAACGGTTCGGCTGACGATGGTCGCGTTGTGGCTGCTGCTCGGCGTGCCGTCGGCGGCTTCGAGCGGCCAGGAGGAGCAGTTCACGCCGGAGTTCCGGCAGGTGCGGGCGAGCTACGACCCCAAGCACACGCCCAGCATCAAGGCCCCGGACGCGGTGAAGCGCGGCCAGTGGTTCGACGTCACCGTGAGCATCGGCGCTGGCGATCGCCACCCATCGCTGGCCGAGCACTTCGTGCGCTACATCGCGCTGTACAAGGACACCGCGGAGATCGCCCGCGTCTATCTCCACCCGGTCTTCTCAGCGCCCCAGGTCACGTTCACCATCGCGCTGGACGAGAGCGGCACGCTGCGGGCCCAGGCCGAGCCGACGCACTCGGCGGCCTGGGAAGCCTCCAAGAAGATCTCCGTCGTCCCCTGAGCGCGCCGGGGCCGTCGAGGCCCCCTTCGATCTTCTAGCGGGCCCGGAGCTCGATGGTCACCGGGGTGGGCCCCTCACCGGTGACGCTGACCGTGCTGGTCAGCTGACCGAGGCGCTCGTGCCACACCTGCAACGTGTACTGTCCCGGCGGGACGTTGCCCAGCGTGAAGCGTCCCTGAGCGTCGGTGACCGCGTAGAACGGATGGTCGGCGACGATCACCCAGCCCCGCATCCAGGAATGCAGGTCACAGTCGATGCGGATGATCTCCGGCTTGGCGAACGTGATGGGAATGGTGCGGCCCCGCGGCTGGGTGCGATTGAAGGGGCTGTTCTCCTTGGGCGCGCTGTGCAGGTTGTGGAGCAGACGGTCGCTGTTGAGGAACTCCACGGTTCCGCCGGCAGGCACCAGCACCACCCGCGGAATGAACTCGCACTCCTTCTGGTCCATCTGGACGGGCCGGACAGCGGCCGCCGGCGGCGCGCCCGAAGGCGGGTTCCGAAGCCATACGACGGCGTTACGGATCTCGCGGGCGGCTGAGACTACGAGGTCGCCGGCGTCCTTCTCCTTGCCGCACACGTACTGGTCGATCGTGACGGGCACTTTCTTCACGGCCGGGGCCTGCCCGGTCAGCAGGACGCGACCCTGGATCTCACCAGCCGGCGCCGGGGTCGGCAGGATGAGGGCGCCCGCCACGACGACGCCGAGGAAATGGGTGGAGCGCAGGCCCGTCATGGTGATGAAACCATACCACGCTCTTGTCGCGCCGCGGATTCGGGGCGAGCCCGAGCCGCTCTAGTGCCGGGAACGCCGACCCGGTATGCTTGAGCGACCTCGTGGGCTCCGTCTACTACGGCTGGATCGTCGTGGCCGCGTTGTGCGTCACCGAGACCGTCACCTGGGGGATCATCTACTACGGCTTCCCGGTGATGCTGCGTCCGATGGAAACCGAGCTCGGGTTCTCACGGGTCGCGATCACCGGCGCGTTCTCGGTGGGCATGGGCTTGTCGGCGGTGGCCGGGTTGCCGATCGGCCGCTGGATCGACCGCCACGGGGCCCGCGGGCTCATGACCCTCGGCTCGTGCCTGGGCACGCTCCTGGTGCTGGCCTGGGCGCGCGTGGAAAGCCTGCCCGCGTTGTATGCCGTCTGGGGCCTGATGGGGCTGGTCATGGCGGCCACCCTCTACGAGCCGGCATTCGCGGCCGTGGTGGGCTGGTTCCCCGGGCGCCACCGCGACCGCGCGCTGCTCACCGTCACCATCGCCGCCGGCTTCGCCAGCACGATCTTCATGCCCATCGAGGCCTGGTTGGTCACCCGCCTGGGCTGGCGGACGGCGCTGCTGGTGCTGGCGGTCGTGCTCGCCGTGCTGACCATCCCGCTGCACGCCGTCATGCTCCGGCGTCCTCCCCGACCCGCCGATCCCGGACCTGCCGCCACCCGCGAGCGGGCGGACGTGCCGGGTCTCACGCTCGGCGTTGCCGCCCGGACGGCGGTCTTCTGGGTGCTGGCCGCCGCCTTCTTCGTGGGGAACTTCACGGTCAATTCCGTCACCGTCCACCTGATTCCCTACCTGAGCGAGCGCGGCTATTCGCCCACGGTGGCGGCGGTGATGATCGGCTGGATGGGAGCCATGCAGGTGCCGGCCCGGCTCGTCTTCGCCCCGCTGGCGACACGCTTCGGGCACCACGGCATGACCACCGCAATCTTCCTTGTTCAGGCGACGGGCCTCGCCCAGCTCGCCCTGGCTGCCCGCTTGCCGACGCTGGTGCCGATGGTCGTCATGCTCGGGGGGGCCAACGGGATGTCCACCCTGGCGCGGGCCACCATCATCGCCGAGCTCTTCGGGCCCCGCCACTATGGCGCCATCGCCGGCGCCATCGCGCTCGGCGCCAACGGCGCCCGCGCGGTCGGTCCCGTCGGGGCGGCCTTTCTCCAGGCGGCGCTGGGCGGCTACGAGCCGGTGTTCTGGATCCTGACCGCCGCCTTGGTGCTGGCGGGCCTCGCCGTGCTCACGGTGCGTGACGCTCGCGGCGCGAGCACGGACATCGGGCGCTAGCTAGGGCGCCACCTCTGCACGCCCGCTCGGACAGGCGACGCCGGTGCCGCCCAGGCCGCAGTACCCCCGCGGGTTCTTGGCCAGGTACTGCTGGTGATAGTCCTCCGCGTAGTAGAACTCCGGGGCTTCGCGGATTTCCGTGGTGATGGATCCGTAGCGGGCCCGGGAGAGCGCGCGCTGGTAGCCGTCGCGGCTGGCCTCGGCCTGGCGGCGTTGCTCGGGCGAGGCGACGTAGATCGCCGAGCGGTACTGCGTGCCCACGTCGTTGCCCTGCCGCATCCCCTGCGTGGGGTCGTGCTCTTCCCAGAACACCTTGAGGAGATTCTCATAGGTCGTGGCCCGCGGATCGAACACGACCAGGACGACCTCGGTGTGGCCGGTCCGGCCCGAGCACACCTCCTCGTAGGTCGGGTTCGGTGTGTAGCCGCCGGCGTAGCCCACCGCGGTCGTGAACACACCGGGCATCGTCCAGAAGCGCTTCTCCGCGCCCCAGAAGCAGCCGAGCCCAAACACGGCCCGCTCCAGCCCGCTGGGGAACGGCGGGACGAGCGGCGTGCCCAGGACGTAGTGCTTGGCCGGCACGGGCATGCGCTCCTGACGACCGGGAAGGGCCTGATCCGACCCTGGCATGGCGAGCTTGGCGCGACCCAGCATGGTGATTCCTCCCCGTACATAATACCGCCATGGAAACTCCCTGGGTCGAACTCACGCTGGTCATCGTCGCCATCCTCGCCAACGGGTTCTTCGCCGGGGCCGAGATCGCGCTCGTCTCGGCGCGCATCGGTCGGCTGGTCCAGCTCCGGACCGAGCGGGTCGCCGGCGCCAGCGCGGCCATCAAGCTCAAGGAGTCTCCAGAGATTTCCCTGGCGACGATCCAGATCGCGATCACCCTGGTGGGCGCGCTGGCCTCCGTCGTCGGCGGCGCCGCGGCGGCCGAGCAACTGGGCCCGTGGTTCGCCGCCCTGCCCGTGCCGGGCGCCCCGGTCTGGGGCGAGCCAGTGGCCCTGGGCCTGGTGATCGTCGGCATCACGTACTTCTCTCTGATCCTCGGTGAGCTGACCCCCAAGGCCGTCGCCCTCCGCCACCCCGAACGCCTGGCGTGCGCGGCCGCGCCCCTGATCGCCGCGATCAGCCGGGCCGCTTCGGGCCTGGTCACCTTCCTGACCCTCTCCACCAACGCCGTCCTCCGGCTCTTCGGCCAGGGCACCGCGCAGGGGTCGCCGTTCATCTCGGAAGAGGATGTGAAGTATCTGCTCCGGGAGGGCGCGGCCAAGGGCGTCTTCGAGAAGGTCGAGGAGGAGCTGGTGCATAACGTCTTCGAGTTCGCCGACACGACCGTGCGCGAGATTATGGTGCCGCGGGTCAACGTGCTCGGGCTCGATGCCGATACCGCGCTCGACGAGGTCCTCCGCCGGGCGGCCGAGATCGGGAGATCGCGGATTCCCATCTACCGCGGCACGCTGGAGCGTCCGGTCGGGATCGTGACGATCAAGGACCTGTTCCGGACGGTGGCCTTCGGCCGCTCGGTCAGCCTGGCCGAGCTCGCCCGCCCGCCTCTGTTTGTACCGGAATCGGCGCGAATCAGCGCCCTGCTTCGCGAGTTCCAGCGGGCGCGACAGAACATCGCGCTGGTCGTGGACGAGTACGGGGGACTGGTCGGCCTGGTGACGATCGAGGACGTGCTCGAAGAGATCGTGGGGGAGATTCGGGAGCAGGATGAAGCGGCACCGTCCTACATTTCGCGACTCCCCGACGGATCGTACCTGGTCGACGGCGCGGCGCCACTCAGCGCCGTGCGCGACGCGCTCAAGTCCGATCTGCCCGACTCGCCGGACTACACCACGCTGGCCGGGTTCGTCCTGCACGCCCTCCAGACGGTCCCCACCCGGGGCGCCTCGGTGACGGGCGGCAGCTACCGGTGGACCGTTGTGGAGATGACCGGGCCCAGGATCAGAAAGGTCCAGGCCGAGCGCTGGCCGCTGTCACAATAAGGGTGCGACTGCCCCGATGCGCACGCCGATCCGGCCCATTCCTCACGCGGTCGAGCGCTGGGCTTCCCGTGTCCGCTACCTCCGGTGGCTCGACATGTTGATCGCCTGGCTCGTTCTGTGGGCCTCGCTCGCCCTCGCGCTGCCGCTACCCCTCCCGGCGCAAGGAGTGCTCGCAGCCACGGCGGTCGGGCTCCTCGCGTGCCTGCCCCCGCTGCGACTGCGCTGGCGCCCGGTGAGCGGCGCGATCGGCGTCAGGCTGAGCCGAGGCCTCCGACCCGGCGACCGGGCATGGTACGTGGTGCCCGGCCGGGCCGAGGCGGTCATCGTCACCGCCCGACGCGGCCTCCGTCTGGTCGTGGCCCGACCTGATCTGGGACCGGCCGAGGGCATCGAGGTCAGGCGCACTCGCGTGCTCGTGCTCCGGCCGTAGCGATGGTCGAGGAGCGCCTGGATCTGCGGCGCGCGCGGCGCGCCGACTCTACCGGATCCTGATCGACGACCTCCGGCTGGTCGGGGGCCGCTCGTCACCATCGGACGGCACCGGCGGGGGCGCGGACATCGTCGGGATTCGCGTACGGAGGTCGCTGATCTGGCGGCGGGCGTCGGCGTGGGCCGGCACCCGGTCCAGCACTCTCTGGAAGGCGGCGACTGCCTCGGGCAGACGCCCGACGTCGCGATAGGCGTAGCCCAGGTAGTAGTGGGTCCACAGGTTACCGGGATCCATCCGGCTGGACGTCTCCAGCATGGCGATCCCCCGGGCGCTCTGATCGGCATCGCCGCGTTGCGCCGACCCGGCCGGCGGCGTCGCCCCACTCTGTCTGGCCGCGCGATGCAGCGCCCAGCCGGCCATCGTGAGCGCGGCCGGGCTCCCCGAGTTGCGGGCGAACGGCTCGAGGAGCGTGACCGCCGCGGCGTCCTGGCCCACGAACATCAACGTGCTGGCAACGCCGCGCAGATACTCGAAATCCTTCGGGTAGTGGCGCTGGTACTCGAGGGCGGTCGCCGCCGCCTCCGGCCAGCGGCGCTGGGTGATGTAGAGATCGACGAGGGCTTTCCTGGCGCCGGCCGCGGTGGGAGCGATGGCCAGCACCCGGCGGTGCTGCCATTCCTCGTCACGCTTGATCCGCGCGACCCACGGGATCCCCAGGGCGCCGGACCGAATCTCCATGACCACTCCCTGCCCGGGCCAGAGCGCGGCGCGCTCGGCGGCGGAGAGCAGAATACGATCCGCGCGTCCGTCCGGGCGCCAGGACCAGAAGTCGGTCCAGGCATAGGGCAGCGCGCCGTGGAACTCGGCTTCCGCGCGTCCGATCTGCAGCACCTGCGTGCGCACCTCGACCGGGGCGGAGCGATCGAGGGCCCCATTGACGTAGCACACGAGCCCGTAGAGTGCGAAGACGCCGATCACAGCGACCAGCGAGTACTCGACACCCCGCAGGGCGCGGCCGGCCCCGGTCGCCAGCGCCGGGGCCGCCAACCGCGCCACGCCGCTGACCACGGTGAGATAGGCGATGGCGAGGGCGCCGAAGACCAGCAGGGTGCGGATGGCCCGGTCGGCCATTCCGACCGGGACCAGGAGGGAGCCCGCGGCGAGAGGCAGGACGATCAGCAGTACGAGGCGCAGCAGCATCCGCTGCCCGCGGCCCGCGCTCCCGACGCGACCCCCCAGACGCGTGACCAGGATCACCACGCTGAGCACGCCCAGGGTGACGCCGACGACGGGCAGCGCGAGGACGCCGAGCAGATTGGGAATGCGGTAGGTGCTCTGGGCATGGAACGAGGCCGCCGCCAGAATCCCCAGCAGCGCGTGGGGAAGGAGGATCGTGCCCCAGGCCCGGCGCAGGACGTCGGCCGTCATCTCGCCGACCGGCCGCCGAGCATCATCTTGATCTCGGGGACGACGCCCTGGGCGAAGGGATTCCGGGGATCGAGCTCCAGCACCGTCTCGTAGCAGATCAACGCTTCCTCCAGGGCCAGCAGCGCGTACTGCGCATCACAGAGCTTGGCCAGCCCGTCCAGGCCGGCGCCTAGCCCCAGCGCGACCTGGTACTCGCGAACGGCTTCCTGATCGCGGCCGGTGAAGCGGTAGAGGTCGCCGAGGAGCCGATGGGGGGCCGGGTCGCTCGGCGCCAGGGCGATCGCCCGCTGATAGGCGTCGAGGGCCTGGTCCGTCCGGCCCAGGCGGAACAGCGCCAGTCCGAGCTGCTCGTGCAAGACGGGATCGCCGGGCTGCAGGTCGATCGCCGCCCGGTAGTGCAGCAGCGAGCGTTCCTCCTCGCCCATGAACGCGTAGGCGTAGCCGAGTCGGCGATGGGCCCGCAGGCGGTGGACGTCGAACTTCAGCGCGCGCTCCATGACATCCACGATCGCGTGAGGATCGGCCAGCCGCTCGGCGATCAGGCCGTCGAGCGCCTCGAGGTAGAGCGGGTCGGCCGGCGCGGCCTCGAAGGCGGCGCGCGCCATGCGGTACTGGCTGGCGAGATCCCCCCGCTCGCCGTACAACGTGGCGGCTACGCGATAGGCCTCGGCAAGGCGGGAATCGGCCTGGGTGGCACGCTGGAGCTCGGCCAGCGCTCGGTCGACGTGGCCCTGCCGAGCGTGGACCACGCCAAGGGCCAGGTAGGCGTCGGCCCGTCGGTCGCCGGCGGTCAGGGCGCGCCGGGCGTGGGCCAGCACCGACGACGCCTGAGACGGGTCGAATCGGAAGAGATAGAGATGGTAGAGCGCGACCATGGCCGGGCGGCGCGCCGACTCTCCGCGACGGTCGAGCTCGCCGAGAAGCTGGAGAACCCTCACGAAGGTCAGAGGGTGCGGCGAGGTCGGCTCGCTCCGCAAGGCGCGCCTCACGGCGGCGACGGCCTCGTCGTCGGCGCCGAGCTTGAGCTGGGCCACCGAGGCCAGGAGCAGGGCGTCGGGATGGTTGGGTGACGCGTGAAGCGCCTGCTCGAGGTGCCGCCGGGCATCCTCGGCCCGACCCTGCTCCAGCGCGAGATCCGAAAGCGCCAGGGCCGGCGTCACCCGGTCGACGCCGCGCGCGATCTCGGCACGAGCGATCAGCTCGGCGCGGTCGAGCCGGCCAGTCAGCGCGGCGTCAGTCCAGGGGTCGCCGGCGCTGCCGCCCGATTGGACGATCCCGCGGAGGTGAGCCCGATAGGCGGCGGCCGACGGGCCGTAGGCGCCGACGGTGTAGGCGATCAGCCCCTTGATGCCTTGCCAGGACGGCTGGAAGAAGACCGCGTCCATGCGCAGCACCTGCTGGCGGGCCAGGACCCAGAAGACGACGAGGCCGACGACGAGCAGCAGGCTCGCGTGCGAGGCGAGACGGCGAGCGCGAGCCAGACGGTTTTTGCGTGCTCTGGTGGCCGCGGGCATGGCCAAAGGCAGGTGAGCAATTCACACGCCAACCCAGGGCCCCACCACTTAAGTGATCGCGCCGCCTGGCGAAACCCGCCACAGATCCATCCTCGCCCAGCGGCCCTCCAGCCCCGCGGTGTGTCCCCATGACACGGGGCCGGGCGACCGTCACTACTTGCGCGGCTTCACCCAGCTCTCCGACCACGCCAGGCAGCAGCTCGAAGCCTGCCGATCGCCCCGCATGTCCGGCCAGGGTTGACCCGCGGCGATTTGCCCGTTGATCTCGGCCTGAGCCGACCGCGCCGGGAAGAAGGTGCTGAACACGCCGAGAGGGCGGTTGTTGAAGCCGGGCGGCGCCGTGAGAATGAAGGGCTCGATGAAGTCGTACCAGGTGAGGCGAATGGTATCGACCGCGCCCATGACCATTTCGGTGGCCGCGGAGCGGGGATCGCCGGCGCGCTCGAAGCGCGCGGGCAGAACGGGCAGCGTCGTGTCCGCGAAGGGAGGATAGAGGAGGGATTCGATCGTGCGCTGCACCCACCGGGCGACGGCGATGTTGTCACTGTACACGCGGGCCTTGTCGCCCAGCAGGCGGCTGTGCACGGACAGCACGTGACCCACCCCCGCCGGGCACCACAGCACGCGCCAGTGGCTGAAGCGCTCGGTCTGGGTCTTGCCGCCGTCGGGGCTCAGACGGACGAACGAGTTCTCTCCGGTCATCAGGACCTCGTTGGGATCGACGGGCACAGTCATCGGGGTCTCCTCGCTTCGGCTAGAGTTAGGGGGCGCGACGCCTCCGGCCACACCGGCCCGCACAGTATGCGGCCAGTCGTGCCGAGGCGTCTTCGTGTTGACAGCGCCCCGGCCCGGTCGCATAGTGGCGAGGGACTTCATGGCGATCGCCCGCACGGTCGGAGAACTTCGCGCCAGCGGCTATCGGCGCCGGTCGGTGAAGCAGGAGCTGCGCGACAACCTCATGGCGCGCCTGCGCCGCGACGAGCCATTCCTGCCCGGCATCGTCGGCTACGATCACAGCGTCGTGCCCCAGATCGAGAACGCCATCATGAGCGGGCAGGATGTCATCTTTCTGGGCGAGCGCGGCCAGGCCAAGACGCGCATCGCCCGCCTGCTGGTGGGCCTGCTCGACGAGACCGTCCCCGCCCTGGCCGGCTGCGACATCAACGACGATCCCCTGGCGCCCATCTGCCCGGCCTGCCGCCTGCGCCTGGCCGAGCAGGGCGACCGGGCCGAGGTGGTCTGGATCGCGCGGGAACGTCGCTATGGCGAGAAGCTGGCCACGCCGGACATCACGATCGCCGACCTCATCGGCGAGGTCGATCCCATCAAGGTGGCCGAAGGCCGGTACCTGGCCGACGAGCTGACCATCCACTACGGGCTGCTGCCCCGCACCAACCGCGGCATCTTCGTCATCAACGAGCTGCCCGACCTCGCCGAGCGCATCCAGGTGGGGCTCCTCAACATCATGGAGGAGCGCGACGTTCAGATCCGCGGCTACAAGGTCCGCCTGCCCCTGGATCTTTACGTCGTGGCCAGCGCCAATCCCGAGGACTATACGAATCGGGGCCGGATCATCACCCCGCTCAAGGATCGCTTCGGCTCACAGATCCGCACGCACTACCCCCGGCGCCTCCAGGACGAGATCCTCATCATGGAGACCGAGCGCACGGCCTTTCCCACCGACGGCGTGGAAACCCGCAGCCCGGACTACATGAAGCAGGTCGTGGCCGAGCTGACTCACCTGGCCCGCCGGTCCAACGAGATCAGCCAGCGCTCGGGGGTCTCGGTGCGGGTCAGCATCTGCAACTACGAGAACCTCCTCTCCAGCGCCCTCAAGCGGGCCGTGCGCCTGGGTGAGGGCGCGGCCGTGCCCCGGGTGAGCGATCTCGGCGCGCTGTTGGCTTCCACCGCCGGCAAGATCGAGCTGGAGGCGGTGGGCGACGCCAGCGAGGAGAAGGTGCTCGGCAAGCTGCTGCAGCGCGCCCTGCTCAACGTCTTCAACCGGAGCTTCGCCGCGGCCGAGCTGGACCCGGTGGTGGCAGCCTTCCAGAACGGGTTCACCGTGGAGGTCTCCGACACGATGCCGGCCGACGAGTACATGCGGCAGCTCGGGGCGATCGCCCCCCTGCGGGCGGCCGCCGCCAAGCTGGGCGCGGCCGATCCTTCAAGCCTGGCCGCCGCGATGGAGTTCGTCCTGGAGGGCCTGCACCTGAACCGAAAGCTCAACAAGGACGTCCAGTCCGGCCACTCCCGCTACCGGGGCTGACGCGTGCTGATTCGCTACTCCCGCTGGGACGGCTCGCAAGCGCAGCCCGATCTCGACGCCGACGACGTGCTGGGGGAGCTGGCCGACGATCTCCTCTCCCACGGCGATCTCCGGAGCGCGCTGCAGCGCCTGCTGCGCCAGGGGATGCGGCCGCCCGAGGGGCGGCCATTGCCCGGCCTCAAGGACTTCCTGGAGCGGCTGCGGCAGAACCGGCAGCAGCGCCTGGATCGCTACGACCTGGGCTCCAGCCTGGACGATATCAAGCGACGGCTCGACGACGTCATCCAGACCGAGCGCGAAGGGATCGAGCGCCGCCTGACGGAAACACGCGAGGGCGCTCAGCGCGGCGACGTTCCTCCGGGGCCCGCTCGCAAGTTCGAGCGCCTGGCCGCCCGCAACCGGGAAGCCCTCGACGCGCTGCCCCCCGATCCGGCCGGCCGCATCCGCGAGCTTCAGAAGTACGACTTCGTGGATCCGGACGCCCGGCGCAAGTTCGAGGAGCTCCTGGCCTCCCTGCGCGAGCAGGCGCTGCAGCCGTTCATGCAGGGCATGCAGCGAGCTTTGTCGGGCATGACCCCCGATGATCTCAAGTCCCTGCGCGAGATGCTCCAGGACCTCAACCGCATGCTGCGGGAGCGGGCCGAGGGCCGCGAGCCTGACTTCGAGGCCTTCCGCCAGAAGTGGGGCGATCGGTTCCCGGGCGCGGAAACCCTGGATCAGCTCCTCGAGCAGCTCGGCCAGCAGATGGCCCGCATGCAGTCGCTGCTCCGGAGCCTGTCGCCTGGCCAGCGTCGTCAGCTCGACGAGCTCATGCGCTCGCTCTTCATGCGTGATGAGCGGCTGGAGGCGGCCCTGTCCCAGCTCGCCATGCACCTCGGCGACCTGGTGCCCCTCGACGATCTCGTTCAGCGCTACCCGTTCCGGGGCGACGAGGAGATGACCCTGGCCGAGGCCATGCGGGTCATGGAGGAGCTGCAGGAGCTCGATCAGCTCGAGCGCGAGCTCAAGGGTGTACGGGCCCTGGAGGACCTGCACGACATCCCCCGCGAGCGGATGGAGCGATTGCTGGGCGAGGACGCGGCCGAGGACCTGGAACGACTCAAGGACATCGCCCGGAAGCTCGAGGAGGCCGGCTACCTCGAGCAAGATGGCGACGAGCTGACGCTCACCGCCCGGGCCATCCGCAAGATTGCCGATAAGGCCCTGCGCGAGATTTTCCTGCGGCTCAAGCGGGACCGGGTGGGCGGTCACGCGGTGGCCCGCCGGGGGACCGGCGGCGATCCCACCGACGAGAGCAAACCCTACGAGTTCGGTGACCCGTTCCTGCTCGATCTCAAGGGCACGGTGATGCGCGGGATCGAGCGCCAAGGGCCGGGCACCCCGGTCGCCCTCGGGCCGGACGACTTCCAGGTCTTCCGGACCGAGCTGCGCAGCCGGGCCGCCACCGTGGTCATGCTCGACATGAGCCGCTCCATGCTCAACAACGGCTACTTCCTGCCGGCCAAGAAGGTGACGCTGGCGCTGAGCGCCCTCATCCGGAGCCAGTTTCCGCGCGACGCCCTCTACATCGTGGGCTTCTCGCTCTACGCCCGCGAGTTCACGCCCGCCCAGCTTCCGACCCTGTCCTGGAGCGAGTGGAACGTAGGCACCAACATGCACGCGGGGTTCATGCTGGCGAGGCGGCTACTGGCTCGCCATGCCGGCGGCACCCGACAAATCATCATGGTCACCGACGGGGAGCCGACCGCCCACATGGAAGGCGAGGTGGCTGACTTCGCCTACCCGCCAACACGCCGCACCGTCGAGGAAACGTTGCGCGAAGTCCGACGCTGCACCCGCGATGGCATCACCATCAACACCTTCATGCTGGAGCGGACGCCCTGGCTGACCGCGTTCGTAGAGGAGATGACACGCCTCAATCGCGGCCGCGCCTTCTTCGCCGCTCCTGATCGGCTCGGGGAGTACGTGGTGGTCGACTACGTCAACGCCCGGCGCCGCAGCCTCGCCTAGGCGCTCGCGATTCGGCCCGCGCTCGTTCTGCTCGTGCGCCATGCCGTCACCGCAGTGACCGGTCGCCGGCTTCCCGGCCGCGCCCCGGGGCTGCACCTCAGCGATGAGGGACGGCGCCAGGCCGAGCAAGTGGCCCGACGGCTGGCCCGGCTGCCCCGGGTGGCCGCCGTGTACACCTCGCCCCTCGAGCGCGCGCGGGAGACGGCGGCGCCCATCGCGCGGGCCCGGGGCCTGGCCGTGCAGGTGGAACGGGGGCTCCTCGAGCTGGACGTGGGGGCGTGGACAGGGATCACGCTGGCCCGGGCCCGACGCAAACGGGAGTGGGCCACCGTGCAGCGCCATCCCAGCGGCTTCTGCTTTCCCGGGGGCGAGTCCTTCGCCGAGATGCAGGCCCGCGTGACGGCCGCGCTCAGCGCGCTGGTCGCGCGTCACCCGGGCGCCACCATCATCGCCGTCTCTCACGCCGACCCCATCAAGGCCGCCGCCGCCCAGGCCGTGGGCGCCCCCCTCGACCTCTTTCAGCGCATCGTCATCGCCCCGGCCTCGGTGACGGCGATCGCCTACGGGTCGCATGGGCCCCTCGTGCTGACGCTGAACTCGGGCGACGGCGACCTGGCGTGGCTGGCGCGGCCATGAGTCCCTCCTTCGAGCTCGACAACCCCGACCACTTCACGGCCGGCGCCATCGGCGAGCCGGGCCAGCGCGTCTTCTACATGCAGGCCCGGCAAAGCGGCCAGCTCCTCACCCTGAAGTGCGAGAAGGAACAGGTGCGGGCGCTCGGCGAGTACCTGGCCACGCTGCTGGCCAGCTTGCCGGAGGCCGGCCGGGCGGCGCCCTCCGAGACCGCGCTGCTGCAGCCCGTCGAGCCGGTGTGGGCGGTCCGGTCCATCGCCGCCGGCTACGACAGGGACGGTGATCGCGTCATCGTAGAGGCGCGCGAGCTGGTCGAGGAAGCCGACGACGCCTCCGCCGAGGAGGAGGCCTCGCTGGAAAGCGAGGCCATCGCCGAGGCCGAAGCCGGGGAGGAGGGCGAGGGTGAAGCCACGGCCGATGACGAGGGAGCCCGGGCCCGATTCCTCATCACCCGGGCCCAGGCCACGGCCTTCGTGGAGCGGGCCCGGCAGCTGATGGAAGCGGGGCGCCCGGAGTGCGTGCTGTGCGCCTTGCCGATGGATCCCGCCGGGCACGTCTGCCCCCGCAGCAATGGCCACGTCCAGCGCTGAAGCCCTCGAGCTCCTCGCGCGGGGCGAGATCACGGTGCGGGGACGGATGCCCCGGAGCAGCAACGCGACTTACCTCGTCGAGGTCGCCGGCGGCGGGACCCCGGTGCTCGCCGTCTACAAGCCCGGCCGCGGCGAGCGGCCCCTGTGGGATTTTCCCCCCGGGCTGTTCCGCCGCGAAGTCGCGGCGTGGGAGCTGTCCCAGGCGCTCGGCTGGGGACTGGTGCCCCCCACGGTGCTCCGCGAGGGGCCGTTCGGTGAGGGCTCGCTGCAAGAGTTCGTGCACGCCGATTTCGCCGAGCACTACTTCACGCTGCGCGAGGCGCCGGCCCACCGGGAGCGCCTGCAGCAGCTCTGCGCCTTCGACCTGCTCAGCAACAACGCCGACCGCAAGAGCGGCCACTGCCTGCTGGGGCCCGACGGGCGGGTATGGGCCATCGACAACGCCCTGACCTTCCACGCCGAGCCCAAGCTCCGCACCGTGATCTGGGACTTCGCCGGCCAGGTGCTCCCCGCCCCGATCCTCGAGGGCGTCAAGCGGGTGCAGCGCGGGGGACTCCCCACCGACCTGGCTCACCTCCTCGACCCGGCCGAGCAGCGGGCCTTGCTGAAGCGGGCACGCACGCTGGTGAAGGCCGGGCGCTTTCCCGAGGATGACGGCGGCTACCGCTATCCCTGGCCGCTGGTGTAACGTATCCGGCGCCACGCGCCGACCACGAACCACGTGCCGCCGTGGCCCGGCCCGGCGGAAGGAGGCCACGATGCGACTGGCTCTGTCTCTGGCCGCGACGCTCACCCTGCTGCTCGGCCTCGCCCCGACCGCGCCGGCCCAGATGCGCGAGCTCGTCATGGGCAACGTGAACCCCCCCAAGCACGGCACCTCCCAGGCCGCGCAGCAGTTCGCCGACAAGCTGGCCGAGCTCACGCAGGGGAAGGTCAAGGTGGTCCACCACCACTCCGGCACCCTGGGCGGTGAGCGGGAGGTCGCGCAGAACATCCAGCTGGGCACCGTCGACCTCGGCCCCATCACCACGGCGCCGCTGTCGACGCTGGTGCCCGAGATGTCGGTGTTCCAGCTCCCCTACATCTTCCGCGATTATCAGCACGTGTACGCCGCGCTCGACGGCAGCGACGTCATCCGCAAGTACTACGAGGGCGTGCTGGACAAGAAAGGCTTTCACCTGATCGGCTTCATCGCCGCCGGCTATCGCGGCATCTACGGCCATCACCCGATCAACTCGGTGGCCGACGTCCGGGGCAAGAAGATCCGCGTCCAGGAGGACAAAATCCTGGTCGCGACCTTCAAAGCGCTGGGCATGATCTCGACGCCGATCGCCTTCCCGGAAGTCGCCACCGCCCTGCAGACCAAGGTGATCGAGTTCGCCGAGGGCGGGATCAACACCTTCTACCACAACAAGTTCTACGACATCGTGAAGCACGTGGCCGACGTCCGCCACACCCACCAGGCGATCGCGTTCATCATGGCCAAGAGCACCTGGCAGAAGCTCGACCAGCCCACGCAGAAGACGATCGGCGAAGCCTGGGAGCACGCCCGCCAGTTCAATCGCAAGTTCATTCTCGACGAGGACAAGACGATCCAGGACCAGGTGCGGGCCCGGGGCGTGGCCATCACCAAACCCGACGCCACTCCGTTCCGGGAGGCGACGAAGAACGTCTACGAGGAGTTCTTCGCCACGCCGGCCGGCAAGGACGCGCGAAAGATCGTCGACCACATCCTGTCGATCAAGTAGCGGGTGGCCGCGCCCGATCGCCCCGAGGGCGTCGCGGAGCGGCCGCTCGGCCGCCGCGGCGCCCGTCTCTACGAGCGGCTCGGGCTCCTCGCCGGCGCCATTCTCGCCGCCATGACGCTGGCGGTATTCGTCCAGGTGGTCTTCCGGTTCGCCGGGCGGGCCGGCTTCGACGGGCTCGACGAGATCCCCCGCTACCTCTTCGTGTGGCTGGTCATGATGGGGGCGGCGGCCGCCATGTACCGCGGTGAGCACACGGCGCTCGACTTCTTCGTGATGAAGCTCCCGGCGCGGGGGCGGGCGCTGGTCACCGCGGTGACCCACGCCGTCGGGATCGCGCTCTTCCTGTCGATGATCAAGACCAGCCTGGTGCTGGTGCCGAACGCCCAGCTCCAGATCAGCGCCGGGCTCGGCCTCCCCCTCGGCTATGTCTATGCCGCCGTGCCCGTGGGCGCCGCACTCATCATCCTCCCTATGGCCTGGCGCCTGGGCACCGCGCTGCGTGAGCTGTGGCAGAGACCCTCCTGATCGTCTTCGTCGCCTTTGTGATCCTCGGCATGCCGATCGGCATCGCCCTGGGGGTGGGCACCCTGGCCGCTGCCCTGCTCTATCCCACGCTGAACCCGATCATCATCCCCTCGCGCTTCGTGGCCCTGCTGTCCGACTCGTTCATCATCCTGGCCGCGCCCCTCTTCATCCTGGCCGGCAACGTCGCCGCGCGGAGCGGGGTGGCCCGCGCCATCATCGACCTGGCCACCGTGCTCGTCGGCCGGTTCCGCGGGGGCCTGGCCTACGTGAACATCGTGGACAGCATGATCTTCGGGGGAATCTCGGGTTCGGCGGTCGCCGACGTCTCGGCGCTGGGCACATTTCTCATCCCCCAGATGGTGCGCAAGGGCTACGACCGGGACTTCGCTACGGTGCTGACCATCTGCACGGCGATCCTGGCCCCGATCATCCCGCCGTCGATTGTGGCGGTGATCTACGCCTGGATGGCCGACGAGTCGGTGGCCGCGATCTTCGCCGGCGGCTACCTGCCCGGGCTGCTCATCGCCATCGGGATGGCCGTGCCCACCTTCGTGATCGCCCGCCGCCGCAACTACCCGCGGGAGCCGCGGCCAACGCTGCAGACGTTTACCGCCGCGCTGGGCAACGCGCTGCCCGGCATGATGATCCCCGTCATCATCATGGGCGGGATCCTCCTGGGCTGGTTCACGCCGACGGAGGCCGCGGCCGTGGCCGTCGTCTATGCGCTCCTCGTCCCCCCGCTGTTCTACGGGGAACTGGCCTGGCGCGACCTGCCGGGGATCTTCGCCGACTCCGCCCGCCTGTCCGGCGTGATCGGCCTCATCATCGGGCTGGTGGGCGCTTTCGGCTGGGTCTTGACTTACTCGAAGTTCCCGCTCCGCGTGGCCGAGGCCATCGGCGTGGTGGCGCCGACGTGGTGGCTGTTCATGACGCTCATCATCGTGCTCTACGTGTTCCTGGGAACCTTCCTCACGCCGTCGGAGATCATCCTCGTCACCGTTCCCGTGCTCCTGCCCGGCGCCCAGGCTCTCGGTATCCATCCCATCCACTTCGGGATGGTCTGCGTCATCGCCTCGGCCATCGGCCACGTCACGCCGCCGGTCGGGCTGTGCCTGTTCCTCGGCATGGCGATCAGCGGCCTGCCCATGGAGAAGCTCGTGAAGCCGCTCGTGCCCTTCCTGGCCGGGATCATCGTGGTGTTGCTCATCGTCGCCTTCGTACCGGAGAGCGTGCTGCTGGTCCCCCGTCTGCTCGGATTCGTCAAATGACCGGCGGGCGGGCGTTGTAGATCGGGCCGCCGCCGTCGCGATAGGCCTGCAGCACGCGGACGGCCTCCGCCCGCCCGATGTCGCGCACGATGCTGACACCGCGGTCGGCCAGATAGACGTACGACTCGGCGAAGACGGGGCCCTCGTCGAAGCCGACGGCCATGGCGTCCTCGCGACTGGCCGCCATGACCACGCGGCTCACCCCGCTGTACAGGGTCGCGCCCAGGCACATGGCGCACGGTTCGCAACTGGTCACCAGCTCATGGGGGGGCCGGCCAGGCGCCGCGAGCGTGTATGACCGCACCTGCCGCTGGGCGAGCATGATCGCCATCACCTCCGCGTGCAGGATGCAGTTCCACAACCGGGTCACGCTGTTGACGCCGGCGGCCACGAGGCGGCCCGATTCGCGCTCGAAGACAGCGGCACCGAAGGGACCTCCCGTGCGGCGCGCGACGTTCTCGCGGGCCAGCCCGATCACCAGGGCCATCCTCTCGCCGTCGCCAGGATAGGCCATGCCGGATCGGGTCACCTCGTCCACCCAGGGGGGGACGTCGAGCAGCAGCCGAGAAGGCGCGATGGCGGGGTTGCTCACGACGGCCCCAGGACGTCGCCCAGCCACCGCGCGACGTCGGCGATCTCCTCGGCGCACACGGCATGCGGCATGGGGTACTCGTGCCACTGCACTCGGTAGCCCAGGCCCTCGAGCACCGCCCGCGCGCGCCGAGCGCGGCCGAGCGGGATCACCGCATCGTGAGTGCCGTGGGCCAGGAAGATGGGGGCGTCGCGATTGGCGGGGCTGGCCTCGGCAGCCAGGGTGCCGGCCAGAGGCAGAAAGCAGGACAGGGCCAGGACGCCGGCCAGGCGCTCGCGGTGGCGCAGCCCCGTGTGCAGCGCCATGGCGCCACCCTGCGAGAAGCCGGCCAGCACGAGACGGCTGGCCGCCACCCCGCGCGCCTTCTCGCGCGCCAGGAGGGCCTCGATCTGATCCTGCGAGGCCCGCACGCCGGCCTCGTCCTCCCGCCGCTCCCCGCCGTCGTCGCGCACGTCGTACCAGGCGCGCATGACCATGCCGCGGTTGATCGTCACCGGTCGGTGAGGGGCGTGGGGGAACACGAAGCGAACGGGCAGCGCGGCCGGCAGATCGAGCTCGGGCACGATCGGTTCGAAGTCGTGCCCGTCAGCGCCCAGGCCATGCATCCAGATGACGGTCGCCTGCGGCGCCCGTCCCGTCTCGACCTCGACGGTCTCCAGCCGCTCAGCCACGAGCCGGGGCGATCAGGCGCTAGCGAAGCGGGGCAGGACCTTCTCCCCGAAGAGGCGCATGGAACGGAGCACGGCGGCCTGGTCCACCATGCCGCGGGAGAACGAGCCCATGAAGTGGGTGATCCCGAGGGCCTCGTGGTGGGCGCGGATCTTGTCGGCGACCTCCTCGGCATCGCCGGCGATCGCCGCCTGGTCCAGCGCCTGCTCGTCGGTCAGGGCCAGGAGGTTCTCCCGCACGCGACGGTAGAACTTGTATTGCGCAGGCGGCACGCCCTCGGCGTCGGCGATCAACCCGGCCTGGGTGGCGAAGAACCAGCGGATCGGCTCGCGCAACTCCTCCCGGGCCCGCCGCGAGGAGTCGGCGACATAGATGATCTTGTTCATGGCGATCTCGGCCCCGGCGGCGCTGCCGTGGGCCTGCCGCCACGTCTCCTGGTAGGCGTCGTAGTTCTTCCTCAGGATGTCCCAGGGGGTGAAGGACGGCGCCGTGAGGATCTTGTAGCCCCGCTGGGCGGCCAGGCGGTACGTATCGGGCGACACCGCCGCCGTCCACAGTGGCGGGTGCGGCCGCTGCACGGGCTTGGGGAAGACGGCGACTCCCGGCACCTGGTAGAACTGGCCCTGGAAGGTCACCTGCTCCTCGGTCCACGCCCGCCGGATCACCTCCATGCACTCGTCGAAGCGCTCGCGCGTATGCTCCATCGAGATGCCGAGCCCGACGAATTCCTTAGGCTGGTAGCCCCGGCCCAGCCCGAACTCCAGCCGCCCACCGGAGAGGATGTCGACCATGGCCCACTCCTCGGCGATGCGCAGGGGGTGAGCGAAGGGGGCGATGACGACCGAGGTCCCGAGGCGCACCCGATGCGTCTCGCGGGCGAGGGCGGCGGCCAGGACACCCAGCGACGGACAGATGCCGTATGCAGAGAAGTGATGCTCGGCCAGCCATACGGCGTCGAAGCCCACGGCCTCGGCCAGCCGCGCTTCCTCCAGGGCGTGGGCGTACACCTCAGCGTGGGTCTGGGTCTCGCGCAGCGTGAGCAGGAGCTGGAGGGAGAACTTCATCGGAGAGTAGTGTACAACAGTAGGGTGCCGATGAGGCGGCGAGCGCCCCTCCTGCTCGCTCCGATGCTGGCTGCCGGGATGCTCCTGCTCAGCGCGCGCCCGGCCGCCGGCGAACCCTTCCTCGACCTGTACGCCGGCGCGGCCCAGACGGAGTCGGCCACGGTGAAGGCGGGCCAGCGCGACTGCAACTTCGGGTTCTTCTTCGCCACCTGCGGCCCCGAGACCGAGGCGACCCAGGGCGCGGACTTCGACCTGGCGGCCACCTACGGCATCCGGGGCGGCTACTGGTTCGAGACGGTCCCCTGGCTGGGTATCGCCGGAGATCTTTCCACCTTCGAGGCCGATAGCGACAACGTGCGATTCCGGATCGTTCCGTTCACCATCCTCGTGATGGCACGACTGCCCCTGCTCACCACCGACGACATTCCCAGGGGACGGGTCCAGCCATACGCCGGCGTGGGGCCGAGCCTCTTCTACCAGAAAGCGACGGTGGATTTCCGGCCCGAGGTCTCCCGGAAGGTCGGGCTCGAGTCCATCGATCTGGGCCTGGACGTCCGGGCCGGCCTGACCTGGCAGTTCCACCGGCGGGTCGGACTCTTCGGGGAGTACCGCTTCACCTATCTGCCGATCTCCACCGACAGCGACTCCGACTTCGGCCCGACCGAGGAGCGGGTGGACGCGAAGCTGAACACCCACCACGTCCTGCTCGGCGTGTCGATCCGCTTCTAGGCCTCCACGCCGGGCGGCGCGGCGGCCGGCCCCCGGCGCCCGCTCAGGGCTGCGGCGCGAGTTGAGTCTCGTGCAGGACTGCCCCGGTGAGGTCGCGGTGGCTCACCGTCATCGCCTGGCTGCGCCCGTCGATCTTGACGTGGCCGAAGTACAGGCCCCCCTCGGTCGGCGGCGTATTGACGCGGCCGCCCGGATGCTTGGTGAAGACCACCCGGGGACCGAAGGTGTTGTCGAGCTCGTTCGGTCCGAAGCCGCCGGCGTGCAGCGGCCCCGACACGAACTCGTAAAACGGGGTGAAGTCCGTGAACTGGGCCCGACCGGGCTCATAGAGATGCGTGGCACAGTAATGCACGTCCGCGGTGATCCAGACGACATTGTGGATGTCGTTGTGCTTGATGAAGCGCAGGAGATCGGCGATCTCCAGCTCTCGACCCAGCGCCGGCCCGTCGCCCTGGGCGACCGCCTCCGAACCCCACTTCTTCCGCGCGTCGTGATAGACGACGAGCCCGAGCGGCATGTCGGCGGCGATGACCTTCCAGGTGGCCCGCGAGGCCAGCAAGGCGCGCTTGAGCCACTGGCTCTGGGCCGCGCCCAGAATTCGCGTCTCGTCGCTCAGACTGGTCTGGCGGTTCTCCGTGTTCGGGCCGCGATGGCTGCGCATGTCGAGCAGGAAGAGGTCGAGGAGGGGACCCCGGCGCATGGCCCGATACACCCGCTCGGGATCGTGGGCATCGACGCCGATCGGCGTGAACTCGAACATCGCTTGCCGGGCGCGCGCGGCCAGCAAGGCGCAGCTCTTCACCGTGTACCGGTCATCGTCCAGGATGCGCTCGTGGAACCAGTTGTTGGTGACCTCGTGATCGTCCCACTGGACGTACTGGGCAACCTCGGCCCCGAAGCGCCGGACGTGCTCGTCCATCAGGTTGTACGTGTAGTTCCCCCGGAACTCGTCCAGGGTCTCCGCCACCTTGGCCTTGGCGGGCGTCGTGAGGTTCTTCCACACCCCACCTCCGGCCAGCTCCACCTCGGGCTTGATGGGGTTGTCGGCGTAGATCATGTCGCCACTGTGCACGAAGAAGTCGGGCGCGAGCCGGCGCATGGTCTCGTAGATCTTCATGCCGCCCCACTCGGGGCTGATGCCCCAGCCCTGGCCCGCCGTGTCGCCCGACCAGACGAAACTCACGTCGCGCGCCTCGGCGGGGGCCGTGCGCAGGCGCCCGGTGACCGGCGCACTCAGCGTCCTGAGATCACCAAGGTCCTGGAAGACCACCCGGTAGAAGATCTCGCGGCCGGGGGGTAAGTCGGAGAGGACGACCTTCGCCGTGTGACCGGTCTCGGGTAGCGCGGCTGGGCCGCGCAGGCGCCGGGCACCGCCGAAGCGCTCATCCAGAGCGTATTCCACCAGCATCCGGGCGGGGCGATCGGTCGCGCTCCAGATCAGCGCGGTCGACGCCGTGACGTCCCCGCTCTGCACGCCCCAGGGCACCGCCGGGCGCGACGCGTCGGATGTTTGCGCAGAGACGGGCCGGCGCAGCCACGCGGGCGCGATGAAGGTCCCACCAGCGACAAGGCCGGTCGTGAAGAAGTGTCGGCGGCTCACCATGGCTCGATCCTCCTGGCGAAGGATATACGCGATAGCCCGTGACCGGCGTGTGACGGGGTGGCGACGTCTCGGTGTCGGACGGCGCGTCGCGCAATCTTCATGGCCCCGTCACGCGAGCGCAACGTCCGCCGGCTAGCGTTCGCAGCCGAGGAGGGACTATGGACATGGATCGCGAGGACCTCGGCGTCAACCCGTCGTCGAACCCGACGTTCCAGGCGATTCTGGAGGCGAGCCTGAGCCGGCGCGACGTGCTGCGCAGCGGCCTGGGCGCCGCCGCCCTGGCCCTGCTGGGCGGTTCGGCGGCCCGGGTGGCGGCCGCGTCGCCACCGTTCGCGTTCAAGGGCGTGCCGGTGTCCACCGCCGACGCCGTGACGGTGCCAGAGGGCTACACGGCTGATGTGCTTTACGCCTGGGGCGACCCGATTTCCGAGGGGCCCCCATTCCGGCCCGACGCCAGCACCAGCGCCGCCGAGCAGGAGCAACAGGCGGGCATGCACCACGACGGGTTTCACTACTTTCCGCTCCCCCCGGGCTCCGACAGCTCCACGCGGGGGCTTCTGGCCGTGAACCACGAGTACACCGACGACGGGCTCCTGCACCCCGGCGGCATGGAACCGTGGACGGCCGAGAAGGTTGCCAAGTCACAGGCCGCGCACGGGGTGTCCGTCGTGGAGGTGGCCCTCCGCGGCGACCGGTGGGCAGTGGTGCGGCCCTCGCCCTTCGCCCGGCGAATCACCGCCCGCACCCCAATCACCTTCAGCGGCCCCGCCGCCGGCCACACGCTGCTCAAGACCGCCGCCGATCCCGCGGGACAGACCGTGCTGGGCACCATCAACAACTGCGCCCACGGTGTCACTCCCTGGGGCACCTATCTGACCTGCGAGGAAAACTTCAACCTGTACTTTCTGAACTCCCGCGAGGACGTGCCCGGCGCCCCCGCCGAGGACAGGGCGCGGATCCTTGGCGCCCAGAAGCGCTACGGCATCGCGAAGACCGACCGGGGGTACCGCTGGCACGAGCACGACCCGCGCTTCGACGCCTCCCGGCATCCCAACGAGCCGAATCGTTTCGGCTGGGTCGTGGAGGTCGACCCCCATGATCCCGGTCACCGTGCTGTGAAGCACTCAGCGCTCGGCCGCTTCAAGCACGAGGGCGCGGAGGTGACGCTGGCGCCCGACAACCGGGTCGTCGTCTATATGGGCGACGATGAGCGCTTCGAGTACATCTACAAGTTCGTCAGCCGGGGCGTCTTCCGGACCGGGGACCGCGCCGCCAACATGCGGCTGCTCGAGGAAGGCACGCTGTGGGTCGCCCGCTTCGCCGCCGACGGCTCGGGCGAGTGGCTGGAGCTGGCCGTCGGCAAGAACGGGCTGGACGCCGCGACCGGATTCGCCAGCCAGGCCGAGGTCCTGATCAATGCGCGCGCCGCGGCCGACCGCGCCGGCGCCACCAAGATGGACCGCCCCGAGTGGATTGCCGTCCACCCGAAAACTCGCGAGGTCTACTGCACCCTCACCAACAACAGCCGGCGCGGCAGAGAGGGGCAGCCCGCCGTGGATGCGCCAAATCCCCGAGCCAACAACGTCTTCGGTCACATCATCCGCTGGCGCGAGCAAGGCAGCGACCCGGCGGCGACGCGGTTCGCCTGGGACGTGTTCGTGCTCTGCGGCGATCCCTCGCTGGGCGACGCCGCCAGGCGGGGCACGATCAAGGGCGACGCCTTCGGCTCGCCCGACGGCCTCTGGTTCGACCCTCGGGGGGTGTTGTGGATCCAGACCGACGTATCGACCAGCGCGCTGAACAAGGGCGACTACGCGAACCTGGGCAACAATCAGATGCTGGCCGCCGATCCCGCGACCGGGGAGATCCGCCGGTTCCTCACCGGCCCCACCGGCTGTGAGGTGACCGGCGTGATCACGACGCCGGACCTCCGCACGATGTTCGTGAACATCCAGCACCCGGGCGAACCTGCCAGCGGCCGGAATGACCCCGCCAAGCCCACCGCGGTGAGCGCGTGGCCCGATGGGCCGCGCGGCGGCCGCCCCCGCTCGGCGACCATCGCCATCCGCAAGCGCGACGGCGGCGTGATCGGCACTTAGCTCGGAGACGCGCACGAGGACCTCGCCCGCAGTCAGGAGGCGTGGCGGGTATGGCCGGAGGGGCCCGGCCCAGGGTCAGTGATTCACGCTCGCGGCAGTTCGATGGGCTGGCCGTGCGGTGTCGCGCGGGCCGCCCGGTCCCACTCGTCCTTGCGGGTCTGCAGCGCCTCGGCCAGGACCAGCCCCTTGTCGGCCACGAGCTGCTCCAGCGCTCTGAGCCAGTGCTCGTAGTAGCGACGGCCGTCGTCGATCTCGCCGCGGGCGGCCACGGCGGCGACTTCCGCGGCCAGACGCTCGGCGAATTCCTTCCAGGCGAAGAGCCCGCGCTCATGGAGCAGCACGGCCATGGCGAAGGCCTGAGCTTCCCATGGCTCGCGGAAGACCGGCCCCCCGTCGTCGCGGGGCAGGCCCGGCAGGGCGTCGAGGGCCGTTGGGCGGCCGGTCATGCCGGATCCAGGTAATCGTCGAAGAGGTCGATGTAGATGCGATCGCGCTCGGCGGCCTGGGGCCCCCAGATCTCACGGGCCATGAAGCACACACTGTAACAGTGCTGTGGGCGCGGGCCCTCCTCCGCCGCGTGCGCGTCGGGAAACACCCAGACTCCGTGGTCCTCGGCGATGACGCCACGCTTGGCCCGCGCGTAGCGTGGCAGGCGCGTGTGACCGGGCGGGTTGATGTTGCGCGTGACGACGTGCTCTCCCTGCCGGAAGCGGGGAGGCACCTGGGCGTCGACCCTGGCGTTCCGACCGTGGCGCAGCACCCGCTCCACATTGGAGGCATGCAGCACGCGGAGACCTTCGGGAGCCGGGCGAGCGGCGGGGCCGGGGGCGGACGAGCGGCCGGTCACCCGCGCATCGATCTCCGCGCGCGTCACCAGGCCTTTGTCCTCCAGCAGTTTCTCGAGCCCCCACAGCCAGTGTTCGTAGTAGGAGGTCGCCAGATACTCTGCCGGCGGCATCTGCTCGCGGGCGAAGCGGCCCATGTCGAGGTTCCACTTGCCCAGAAAGCCGGTGGCCACAGTGAGGGCGAAGGCGCGCCGCTCCCACTCGTGGTGGAAGACTGGCTCGTCCTTCTCGGGGACGACGGGTCCCAGGCCGTGCATGCCTCCCATATCGTGCACGCCGTTCATCGCCGCCCCTGTCCGGCCGGGGGTGTCACCGTGGCCGTGCCGATCATGGCATCGCGCGCGACCAGAGCCGCCAGCGCATCCTCACTCATGCCGTCGGTCCCGGGCGGCCGCTCGGGCAGGACCATGTAGCGCACCTCGGCCGTGGAGTCCCAGACGCGGATCTCCACGTCCTCGGGAAGCGTCAGGCCGAACTCCTTCAACACCCCGCGCGGGTCGAGCACCGCTCGCGAGCGATAGGGCGCCGACTTGTACCAGACCGGCGGGAGGCCCAGCACGGCCCAGGGGTAGCAGGAACAGAGCGTGCACACGACCATGTTGTGCACCTTCGGCGTGTTCTCGAGGACGACCAGCTTGTCAGTCTGTCGGCCCACGAAACCGAACTCGGCGACGGTCGCGGTGCCGTCCTCGAGCAAGCGCCGCTTGAAGGCGGGATCGACCCAGGCCCGCGCCACGACGCGGGCGCCGTTGCGGGGCCCAACCTTGGTCTCGTAGGTGTCGATGAGGGCGTCGAGCGCAGCGGGATCGACCAGCCCTTTGTCGACCAGCAGCGATTCCAGGGCTTTGACCCTCAGCTGCAGATCCGAGAGCGGCGCGCCATGCTCACCTGGATGCTCGTGCTCGTGACCGTGGCTCATGGCCATCTAGTCTACCCGACCGGGGGGCGGTGATGCGCCCACGGCCGGGCTTTCTCGAAGGCGGCCGCGGCGCGCAGGACCGTAGCGTCGGCGAAGCGCCGCCCCACGATCTG
Organism: Candidatus Methylomirabilota bacterium; assembly: GCA_036556905.1. Taxonomy (GTDB): domain Bacteria; phylum Methylomirabilota; class Methylomirabilia; order Rokubacteriales; family CSP1-6; genus 40CM-4-69-5. The sequence continues at coordinate 11,879 of DATBIM010000057.1, read as the reverse complement.
CAGCCCGATGGGCAAACCGTCCCGGGTGAAACCGCAGGGCACCGTCACCGCGGGCTGCCCGGTCATGTTGAACGGAAACGTGAACGCGCTGCCGGCCTCGCGGTCCACTGGCTTGCCGTTCACCTGGGTCGGCCAGAGGATGCCGAGCTCGAACGCGGCCGTGGCGACCGCCGGGCAGAGCAGCAGATCCCAGCGCTCGAAGAACCCGCGGGCGTGCTGCCACCAGGCCAGACGATCGAACCAGGCCTGGACGTAGCGGGTCGGCGGGCTCTTGAGAAGCTCGTCGATCAAGGGCAGCAGCCCGGGGTCGATCTCGTCGCGGCGGTCGAGGAATGGAGCCAGGCGCGCCGCGATGCCGCCCAGGAAAATGAAGCGCCAGCACTCCCAGGGCGATGGCCAGCCGGGATCGACCGCGTCCACGACACACCCGAGGTCCTTGAACGCGCGGGCGGCGCGGGCCGTGGCCTCGCGCACCTGGGAATCGACCGCCGGCGCGAAGCCCAGGGTGTCGCTGTAGGCGACGCGAAGCCCCCTGAGACTGCCGCGCAACGCCTTGACGTAGTCGATGCCGTCGGCGGGCAGCGAGTACTGGTCGCGCTCGTCGGGCCCGGCGCAGGCGTTCATCATGAGCGCGGCATCCTGCACCGTACGGGTCATCGGCCCCACGTGCGAGAGGCTCCAGGTCCCGCCGTGTGGATGGATCGGCCAGCGACCATAGGACGGTTTGTGGCCGACGATCCCGCAAAACGCCGCCGGCTTGCGGATGGAGCCACCCCCGTCAGTCCCCACGGCCAGCGGCCCCAGGCCCGCGGCCACCGCGGCCGCGGCGCCGCCGGAGGACCCGCCCGGTGTGCGCTGCGGATTCCAGGGATTGCGCGTCACACCGAAGATCAGGTTGTCGGTGACGCCTACCCAGCCAAAGGTGGGGGTGTTGGTCTTGCCGATCATGATGGCGCCGGCGGCTTTCAGCCGCTCGACCGTGGGCGCGTCGGCGGTGGGCACGTTGTCGCGATAGAGCGGCGTGCCAAATGTGGTCCGCACCCCTTTGGTCCAGAGCAAGTCCTTTACCGAGAACGGCACGCCGTGCAGCGGGCCGAGCCGGGGGCCCCGGCGGGTGAGCGCGCGCTCGGCGGCTCGGGCGGCTCGGCGCGCGCCATCGGCATCGACGGTGACATAGGCGTTGAGCGTCCGCAGCGTGTCGATGCGCTCGAGCGTCGCGTCGACGACCTCGACGGGTGAGATCTTCTTGCGCCTGATCGCCGCCGCCAGCTCGGCGGCCGGCATCCAGCAAAGCTCACTGGCCATCTTCGCCTCCCCGGTCTATCCTGCCCCCTCGTGGCTTCCGGCGTGCCCCCGGCGCGCCCATCCCATCGCGAGGAGGTAATGATGGCCGAAACCGAGATGTACCGGAAGGGGGCCGAGATGCGCCGGCGTCTCCTCGGGGACGCCTGGGTCGAGCGGACCGCCAAGACGAGCTATGCCGAGCCCGTGATGAAGCAGTTCATCGACTTCGCGACCGAGCACGTGTTCGGCGGGCTGTGGACCCGCCCGGGGCTCGACCTCAAGACGCGGGCCCTCGTGTGCGTGATCTCCGACGCTGCGACCCATCAGCATCCCGAGCTGGCCATCCATCTCCGGATGGCGCTCCGTCAGGGCTGGAAGGAGGAAGAGCTGAGCGAGGCGCTGCTCCACCTGATCGGCTACCTGGGCGCGCCGGCGGTTCGTGAGGCGCTGCTGACCGCGACGAAGACCTTCGCCGAGGTGCGGGCTGAAGGGAAAAGCTAGGAACTCAGACGGGCGAGGACAGGCGGCTTCGGACGCGCTCGACCTGCTCGTGGAAAGGCCGGCCCCCCGGCGAGGTCATCGGCGTCTTGTCGGCCAGGGTCGTGTGCAGCTCGACGAGGATCGGGCCCTCGGCCTCGAGGAGGGCGGGCAGCCGCCGGCGAAACTCCTCCAGCTCGCTGATGGCGAGGGCGCTGCGATAGCCGGCACCCTTGGCCATAGCCACGAAGTCGACGGTGAGGCCGCCTGGCGTCTCCTGCGACCCGGACGTGTGGTACACGCCGTTCTTGAAGACCAGATGGACCAGGTTGCGCGGCTTGGCGCCGGCGATCGTGGCCAGTGACCCGAGCTGCATGAGCAGCGAGCCGTCGCCGTCGAACACGATGACTCGTCGGTCGGGTCGGGCCAGGGCCAGGCCCAGGCCCAGCGCCGAAGCGCCGCCCATGAAACCCGCGCAGGTGACCGAGAGATCGTCGGGGGCGATGTCGCGCCAGGCCGGGGCCGTCGTCATGGTGGGCACGCAGATGGCCTCTCCGCGCACCTTGGCAATCGCCCGCAGCACGTCCTCGGGTTTCATGGCCATCGTTCTTACTCGCTCGTGTTCTGGATCCGGATCGCCGCGCGGGCCTTGTCGACCACGCGACCATCGCGGAAGCGGACCTGGATGAGGGTATGGCGGCTGTCCCCGTCGCGCAGCGTGCGCCACTCGTACGTTGTCACGCCGCTCGCGCGGGACTTGAGCCGGCCCTGGCCGATGAGGGCCACCACGTCGTCATAGGTCATCCCGTCCCGGATGCGCTGGAAGCTCTCCCGGACGGCGTCGGTGTTCAGCAGCGCCAGGACCAACACCCCGAGACCACCGAAGGCGAGGAGCCAGCGCGTCAAATCGTCTCCAGCCCGACCAGCAGCGCGGCCGGGCCGCGGCGCTTCTGCGCCACCCGATAGTACTCGGGGATCAGGTGCACGTCGTCCGGCCCTTCCAGCCGCGCGTGGGGAACGCCGAAGGTGTCGAGCAGGGGCTCGCAGTAGCGGACCATCGAGTGCCGAGACTCGCTCGGATCACGATCCCGTTCACGGCTCAGCAGGCCGATCATGTAGAGGATCGGCACCCGCCCGTCCATGGCCACGCCGCGCAGGGTGTTGACGGAGGCGTAGAGCCCGGCATGCTGGATCATCACGATGTTGGGCTCCCCGCCCATGTAGAGCCCGGCGGCGACGGCGTTGGCCTCGTCCTCGGTGGCGCACGTGAGCAGGCGGATCGAGCGTTCCTTGTCGAGCGCCGCCAGGACCGACTTCTGATGGGTATCGGGCACGCTCAGGACCCATCCCATGGGGTCGCGACGGACGCCGCCACCGCCGCGGGCCTCGCGGAACGTCTCTCGGTAGGCGTCGAGGATCAAAGAAGCGGGGATCGATTCGGGCATGGGAGTATCCTACGACAAATCCCTCTTGAGAAAGGATAGCTTATGCGAACCCTCACGGCCTGCCTACTCGGCGCTCTGCTCACCGCGGCTCCGATGAGCGCGGCGGCCACCGAGCCCACGACCGATGCTCAGAAAACTTTCTACGCCCTGGGGATGATCATCGGCCAGAATCTCGGTCCCTTTGCCCTCAGCCAGGCGGAGCTGGACATGGTCAAGGCCGGCCTCACCGACACCGTGCTCAAGCGGGCGGGGAAAGTGGACCTCAACGCCTTCGGGCCGAAGATCCAGGAACTGCAGCAACAGCGCGCAGCGGCCTTGGCGGCCACGGAAAAGAAATCCGGGCAGGCGTTCCTGGACAAAGCCTCTGCCGAGAAGGGCGCCACGAAGATGGCCTCCGGCCTCGTGATCTCCACGCTCAAACCCGGCAACGGCGCCTCCCCCAAGGTGACCGACTCCGTGCGCGTGCACTACCACGGCATGCTGACGGACGGCACCGTGTTCGACTCCTCTGTGCAGCGCGGCGAGCCGGCGAGCTTCGCGCTCAACGGGGTCATCCCCTGCTTCCGCGAGGGCGTGCAGCTCATGAAGGTGGGAGGCAAGAGCCGCCTGGTGTGCCCGGCCGACCTCGCCTACGGCGACCGCGGGGCACCGCCGCGGATCCGGCCGGGCGCCACCCTGGTGTTCGAGATCGAGCTCTTGGAGATCGTCAAGTAGCCGACCCACCGACGGAAGCCAGGCAAAACGTGCCGAGTTGGTATAGGCTATAGGCCGACGGAGGCCAGCCATGGGTCAGACCTACGATCGCAAAGCGCAAGACGTCGGCAACATCGCACACTTCGAGCACGTAAACGTGAAGATCCCGTCCCAGCAGGTCGGCACCGCGTTCTACGTCGTGGGGATGGGATTCACGCGTGACCCCTACATCATGGTCGGCCTCGAAAACATGTGGATCAACCTCGGGCAGCAGCAGTTCCATCTGCCCACCGGTGGGCCCCAGGTGCTCAGAGGGATCATCGGTCTGGTGGTGCCAGATCTAGAAGCGCTGACGGGGCGGCTGACGGCGGTCAAGGGTGCCCTGTCCGGCACGGCCTTCGACTTCGCCCAGCAGAACGGCCACGTCATGGTGACCTGCCCGTGGGGCAACCGCATGCGCGTGCACGCCCCGGCGCCCGAGTTCCCCTTCATGAAGCTGGGGATGCCCTACGTCGAGTTCCCCGTGGCGCGCGGCAGCGCGGCCGGCATCGGCCGCTTCTACCAGGAGGCTATGGGCGCCCCCGCCCGGATGGTCGAGGATGCTTCCGGCATCGCCGCCTATGTGTGTTTCGGCCGCGGCCAGAATCTCATCTTCCGGGAAACGAGCGCGCCGATCGCCGACTACGATGGTCACCACGTCGCCCTCTATGTCGTGGACTTCTCGGGTCCCCACGACTGGCTGGCCGAGCGGGGCCTCATCAGCGAAGAGAGCGACCCCTGGCAGTATCGGTTCGAGAAGATCGTCGATCCCAAGAGTGGTGAGCAGCTCTTCCAGCTCGAGCACGAGGTGCGCAGTCTCACCCACCCCATGTACATGCGGCCGCTCTGCAATCGGAACCCCGGGCAGCGCCAGCGAGGATACGTCCCGGGCCGCGATGAGTTCCAGCCGCCACTGAGCTGATCGCCGACGTCGCGATCCGCCTCGGCCGCATCGCGGCGGTGATCACCGTGGCGATCGATCCGACGTGAGACGAGGGGCCGATCGCTCTCCGACCAGGGGCGGCAGGCCAGCGCTCACGCTTTCGTCGGACCGAATGCCCGGCTGGCATGAGGTTCTCCCTGGTCTGAGGTCCCGGCACTACCGCCCCGCCGGCTAACCCGGCGCGGTGCTGACACTTCCCTGAGGAGGCTCCGTGGAATAGTTGTTGCTACCTTCTCTTGTCGATGCGAATGGTCGTTCTCTTGACGGTTGCCGTCTTCGCGCTGGTCGGGCTGGCGCTCGTCACCTTCGGTGGCGCCGGCGCGCCCGATGCGATGGCAGGGAAGCCAGGCCGAACCGTCGCGAGCTCGCGGCTCTTTACGCTGCTACCCGACGGCAAGGTGGAAATTGCCGATGTCGGGGCGCGGCGAGTCTTCTGGTGGGACGGGCAGCAGTGGGTCCAGGTCGAGATGAGCCGCGCCGCCGCGTCCCCGGCTGAGATGCAGTAGTAGCATGGGGGCGCATGGCCCTGGAGATCGAGCGGCAAGTCACTGACGTCCTCACCACCCTGGGTGTCCCCTACGAGCTGATCCCGATCGACCCCGACTACGCAGACACGGCGGCCTTCTGCGCGCGCTACGCCGTGCCGATCGAGCACGGCGGCAATACCATCATCGTGGCCTCCAAGAAGGAGCCGCGACAGTTCTGCGCCTGCGTGGTGAAGGCGTCTCGCCGGCTCGACGTCAACCACACCGTGCGCAAGCTCATGGGGGTGTCCAAGGCCTCCTTTGCGTCGGCCGAGGACACGAAGGCGCTCACCGGTATGATGATCGGAGGCGTGACCGTCTTCGCCCTGCCGCCGGAGCTGCCGATCTACGTCGACTCCACCCTGATGGCCCTGCCCTGGCTCATTCTGGGAAGCGGCAGCCGGTCGTCGAAGATCAAGATCGCGCCAGCGGTGTTCGAGCGCCTGCCCCGCGCCTGCATCGTGCCCGGGCTCAGCGTCGACGAGGTCAGCTCGACGTCCTGAGTCGGATGTTGACGGACGTGCCGAGGATCAGCGAGGCCGAGACGGTCTCTGGACGGCGATCGACACCGAAGACGATGCGGGCTGGCTGCCCCGCGCGGGCCCATGACGACAGGGGCGTGAGATCAAAGGTAGCCACCGGTTTGCCGGTCTGGGGGTCGACAGCGACCCGAAGCGCCAGCGGCGTGATTTCGGCCTGGTAGGACTGCTGGATCTCATCCGGCCCTTCGTTCTCCGGCCGGCGCCGGCGAACGATAGAGGTGCGATAGGCGCCATCCGGCGCCACCGGCCAGCGCCCCTCGGCATAGTTGAGGATCGCGCTCATGACGTCGTCGAGGTGGATGCCCGCGGGGATCATCATCGTGTCGTCGGCCACCCGCAGCCGCCTCAGGAAGAAGGTCTCTCCCCGGAACTGGTAGTGCACCCTCCGCCGCTCGTAATCGTAGGTGAGCTCGGTCCGGGCTTCCCGGCCGGCGATCTGGAACCAGCCGGTGGCCCGCACGGGCGCCCAGCGCCCGGCACGCTCGATGCCCTGTGAGTGGAGCCGGCTGGCGAGCCCCCGGCCCTGGCCGCTGGCGGTCACCTCGTAGCGCCCTGCCCGCTGGTCAACCGCCTCCTCGATCGTTCCCTGGAGCCCCAGGGTGAGGGCGCTGTAAAGAAGCCCGACGGCGACGTCCAGGACCCCCTGCCGGTGCGCCGCCTCGGCCCGGGCGGGGGTCGGCGGGGACAAGAGCGAGAGCAGGGCAAGCGTCAGAAATTGTCGACGGCTGACGGCGTTTCTGGACATACCAACTCGGCTCGCCTATTGTAACAGCCGCGTCGCACGCCTTTCGAGGGGAGAAGTTGGCCCCTCCTGGGTCTGCCTGCTAACTTGCTTCGGGGGAGGGGACGTTGAAGCGTCGCCGCGTCGTCATTACGGGGCTTGGCGTCGTCGCGCCGAACGGGATCGGGAAGGAGACCTTCTGGAACAATCTCGTTGCCGGCAAATCAGCCGTCGACTACATCACGGCCTTTGACCCTTCGCCCTACCCCTGCCAGGTCGCCGCCGAGGTGCGCGATTTCGTGCCCTCTGATTTCGTCTCACGACAGCACGCAAAGGTTATGGGACGCTTCTCACATTTCGCCGTCGCGTCAGCTCGATTGGCTCTGGAGGACGCACACCTAAGAATCGAACCAAGTTTCTCCTCCAAGAGTTGCGTATTCTATGGAAACTCTGGTGGGGGCGACATCTTCGAAACAGCCGCCCGGGGACTGCTCCACGAAGGCCTAAACGGCATAACTCCCTGGGCGGCACTGGAATACCCGCCCCACGCTCCGGCCAGTTATGTCTCGATTGAGTTCAAGATAACCGGACCTGCGATGTCTCTTTCCTCTAACTGCTGTACCGGTCTCGATGCTATCAATCAGGGGTTCTCTCAGATCGCTTCCGGAAAAGCAGTAGTCGCAATTGTTGGAAGCTGCGAAGCTCCCATCTTCCCGACGCCGTTCGGCTCGTTTTGCTCGCTAGGATGTCTCACGACTCGAGCATGCCCTCCACATCGAGCCTCCAGGCCTTACGATAAACTTAGAGATGGATTGGTGATGAGCGAGGGTGGGGCGACCCTTGTGCTTGAAGAGTTGGACTTCGCCTTGGCACGGGGCGCCGAGGTCTATGCCGAAGTGCTGGGCCACGGAGCAGCAAGCGAAGCAATCGGCATGAGAAAGGGAGACCTTTCGGGGAAGGTCATGGCAGGCGCGATTTCAACAGCAATCGAAAACGCCGGCCTTTCGCCGTCGGATATTGATCACGTCAATGCTCACGGGAGTTCACTACCAGACTTTGATATCTGCGACTCGAACGCCTTCAAGCTCGCCCTGGGGGCTACAGCGTATTCCATCCCGATCAGCTCCATCAAATCAATGATCGGCCAGCCCTTTTCCGCAGCAGGGACGATGCAAACTGTAGCCGCTTGCCTGTCGATCCAGCACCAACGAGTTCCGCCAACGGTCAATCAAGAAGTATCCGATCCTAGTTGTGATCTGGACTACGTGCCGAACGCATCTAGGACCGCGCGCGTCAGAAATGTTCTTCTGAATGGTCACAGCTTCGGTGGCAGCGTGGCAGCCCTCGTTGTCGGGCGCTTCTACCAGTGAGGCCTCTCGCTTGTTCCCAATCTCCTGGCAACAAGTAGGCCTCCTCCTACTCTGCGCTGCCAATCTGAGTCTTGGAACTCTCGTCATACTGCATGACTACAGAGGACGAACGAATCGCCTTTTTCTTTTCTCAGTCTTAGTCATCGTCGGCTGGATCAGCAGCATTTCCCTGGCCTTATCGCCAGGCAACCTGTCCCTGACCGTCCCTCTAGGACGATTGGGCTTCGCCTTCGCGACGGTGATGCCATTTGCCCTCTTGTGGTTATTTCTGACGTTCAAGACTCCGGGACAATCGATGCCGAGCCCGGGATTTACAATCACCGCGGCCGCTTGTCTAGTATTCGTTGGCCTGTCTCTTTCGCCCTGGATTGTCGCGGGGGCTGCACCAAATCTGACTAGACCGAACTTCATCTATGGCCCGCTGCATCCACTTTTGGGCGCCTATCTGATAGGGTGCTTTTCCTACGCCCTTTACACCCTCTGGTGGATCACTCGCGAAGCAACAGGCATCCGTAAATTGCAGCTGCGTTATCTACTCTCGGGCGTCCTGCTCGCTGGTTTGGGTGTTTCAGTCACGAACCTTCTTATTCCCCTTCTTTGGAAAACCTCCTATTACAGCGTCTTCGGACCCTACTTCACTCTCGTCTTCATTTCTTTCTCGACCCACGCAATTATCCGTCACCGCCTCATGGATATAAGGTTCTTTGCCCGCAAGGGAGTCGTTTACGGCTCTGCACTTGCGCTTGCTTCGCTCGCTTTCCTGGCCGTTGCCAGCCTCACCACTTCGCTTACTGGCCAAGTCGCAGATGATATTCCTCTCACCACCGCCGTAGTCGTTGCACTCATCGTCTCTATCTTCTTTCAGCCACTGAAGGGCTGGATTCAGGCCTCATTCAACCGGTATCTGTATCGTGAGACATATGATTACCAACGCACGATTCGTGAAGCAAGCCGGCGCCTAAGCACGATCCTCGATCTTCAGTCTCTCTTGGCTTTCCTCACTGACGTCATCGCCCGAACCTTTAAGAGTGAAGTTGTCGCTGTGTATCTTCCTGATAGCGGCGGCTCACACTTTCTCCCGAATGCCGTCAGGCATCAGTCTAATGTACAGTCGGTCCGCCTCCGTGCCCTCCCAGCCACTTCGACGCTACTCACCGTACTACGAAATAGTCGTCGGCCCATTTTTCGAGAGCTCGCCCGCGATGATGAACGACCTGACTTTAGGGCAGCTGCTCGCGACCTTCAAGAGCTCGGGGTAGAGATTGCCTTGCCCTTCTACGAAAATGGTCTCCTCTCGGGAATGCTGGCTATCGGATCACGCTTGTCGGGCGATCCTTATCTTTCCGACGACATCGATCTCATTTCAACGCTGACCGGTCAAGCAGCCATCGCCATGAAAAACGCACACCTGTATCGAGAGGTCGTGTTGGCGAACGAACGCATCGAAAACATCCTCGAAACTATGGACAACGCGGTGGTCGCAGTGACAGATACTGGTATCGTTACTCTATTCAATTCAGCCGCGGAACGAATGACGGGTCTCGCTGCTTCCGAGATCAAAGGCGCCTCTGTGAGTACGCTTCCCCGCGAGCTGGCAGAACCCATCGAAGCTACACTCCATGACTCACGGCTCCGCGTTCAGGCGGAGACGACCATACGCCACCGTTCCGGGAAATTGACGCCGGCAATCTATTCAACATCGACCATGAGAGATCGATCTGGAACCGTCTTTGGGGTTGTCGCAGTATTCAGCGATCTTACGAGATTGCGTGAACTCGAGACCGAGAAGCGTCGCACCGAACGGCTGGCATCAATCGGCGCGTTTGCCGCAAACATGGCTCACGAGATCAAGAATCCTCTCGTTGCAATAAAGACCTTTGCCGAGTTGCTACCAGAGCGCTTCACGGAGGAAGAGTTCCGTGATCAGTTCTCCAAGATTGCGATAAGAGAGATCGCGCGGATCGATGAGCTCGTAGGCCGGCTCCGCGGCCTAGTGACGCATCAACCGAAGCAACTTGCGCCTGTAATCATTCCCGAGCTTATTGAGGAGATCCTCTCGCTTCTTAGAGGGCAATTGGAGCAGGCCAACATCACCGCCACAACCATCTACGAAGATGGTCTGCCCCCCGTGGCCGGTGATCAGGCTCAGCTCAGACAACTCTTCCTGAATCTGCTCATGAATGCGGTGGAGGCTATGTCAGCAGGCGGCAATCTGACGGTGCATCTCTCTCATAAGCAGGCGCTGGACTCCAAAACACTCATTGTCGAAGTTCGAGACACTGGTCCAGGTATTCCCGGCCATCTACTGGACAAAATATTTGATCCCTTCGTCACCACGAAATCACAAGGCTCCGGTCTCGGCCTCTCTATTTGCCAGGGAATCATAGAGGCCCATCGTGGGACGATAGTCGCGGGGAACAATACGCCCGGTCCAGGCGCACACATCATAGTCAGCCTGCCGGTTGCCCAGTCTGAGCCGGCAACGATCGAGTCCAGTAGCGCCCTAAGGCAAACGGAGCGAAGCCAATGATCCACCTGTCTCTGTTGCTTGTTGCCGCAGCGCTGGTTGGTCTTGCGCTGTTCGTCTGGCGCGCTAACAAGAATGGTGAGGCTAACCGAGGCTTTGCGATCTGCTCGATCTCGTTAGCCGCTTGGACTGTTGGGATAGCTGGCACCTATTCTGGGGTCTTAGCCGACATCTCGTTGCGTCTTACATTTGCCGGTTCAAGTCTCGCGGCTTCGACCTTTCTGGCGTTCGTCCACTCATATCCAATACGCAGTCGCTGGCCCTCAATAGGGCTCCTGAGAATCACGCATCTGGCCGGAGTTATTTTTGCAGTAGTCGCGTTTACCACCGAAATGATTGCCTATCAGCCATCTCTTACATCCTCAGGACTCGCCAGAAAGACAGGCGTCTTGTACCCATTCTTCGCCATCTATTGCTCTTCCGTTTTCTGTTTCGCGCTGGCGCTGCTGGTTGGAAAGTGGCGCGTGGCGAACGGCTTGGGTCGCCTGCAACTCCAATATCTTGGAATTGGCGCCCTCGTACCGATTACCGGGGGCCTCACAACAAATCTTCTTCTTCCCATTGTAACGAACCACTCAGCCTATGGATGGTTGGGGCCTTACTTTCTCTTCCCCTTTGTTCTGTTTGTCGCCCACGCAATTATTCGGCACCGCCTCATGGATCTCAGCCTCGTCATTCATCAAGGCCTGACGGTTGCGATGGCAACAATGATGTCGCTATGTCCTGTTGTAATCCTACTAATAATGCTCTGGCCCCAGCTGTCGAGCGAGCTTGAAACACGTGAACTAGTAGTCCTCCTCGCGGCGATCGTGATGGCTACTCTGTTAGTCCCTCCGACTCGGGACATCGCTGGAAAACTGATCGATCGCTACGCCTATCGAACTCACACTAACTTTCAAAAAACTGTGCGTGACGCCAGCAGGCGATTCACTCGATACCTCGACTTACGAACTCTCCTGGGTCTCATTATTGATGCTGTCGGTGCTTCGCCAGAAGCTGAAGGCGTTGCAGTGTATTTGGCGAATGGTCCAACCTTCTCAAAGCTCAAGGTAGAGCTCCGGCATCGATCTGCGAAATTCCTATCACCAGAAATCACCCCTGCAACGATCACTGCCGTTCTTACGAAAAGCAAAGACCTTCTGATCGTAGATGAGTTTACGAACAAGACCGACCTTGCGAGCACATCCCTCCATGCGGAGCTGCGGCGACTCAACTGGGCGCTTGTCCTCCCACTCATGTCTGAGGACACGGTGATCGGGTTCATCGCGCTCGGACCCAAGCTGTCCGGCGATCCGTTCTACCCGCAGGACCTCG
>DATBIM010000056.1:0-5919 GCA_036556905.1 Candidatus Methylomirabilota bacterium | reverse complement strand
GCACAGATGGTTGACGTTCACCGACTCCAGCGTGCCCGGAGGGGCCATGCCGACCCAGGGCGTCGCCTGGCCCTTGAAGGCGATCTTCACGATCTCCTTGCGGTCGATGCCGTAGCAGCCGACCGCCTTGCGCACGCGCAGATCGCCGAAGATCGGGTGCGGCACCCGCTCCTTCGACATCGGCTTGCCGTCCTTGGGGATCGTCACCTTCATGGCCGCCAGCATCGGCGTCGTTTCCTTGCCGGTCATGATCTGCGCGTTCGGCACCTGGCCCTTCAGGGTGTCCACGTGCTCGGGGGAGAAGGACGCGATGAAGTCGATCTCACCCGCCTTGAAGGCGGCCATCTCGGTCACCGGATCCTTGATCGTTCGAATCACGACGCGATCGAGGTACGGCAGGCCGGGCACGAAGTACTTGTCGAAGCGCTCCATCACCAGGTGGCCGCCCTTGACCCATTCCACGAGCCGGAAGGGGCCGCAGCCCACGACGGCGCCGGGCTTGCCCTGCTTGCGATCCTCGAGCGAGAACTTCTGCGTGGCCGTCGGCGAGTAGAGCACGAGCCCCGTGCGATAGGCGGCCAGCATGTGGAGCATGAAGGCATATGGCTGCTTGAGCCTGATCTGGACGCTCGACGGGTCGAGCACCTCGACGCTGTGCACCGAGTCGTAGAAGCTCCGCATGCCGGACTTGGTGGCAGGGTCCATCAGGCGGTCGATGCTGAACTTCACGGCGGTCGCGTCGACCGGGGTGCCGTCGTGGAACAGCACGTTCTTCTTCAGCTTGAACGTGTAGGTGAGGCCGTCCGGAGACATCTGCCACGACTCGGCAGCGTCGCCCACGAACTTGCCGTCGGGGGTGATGTTGACCAGCCCGCACCCCACGTTCATGGCCACCCACATCATTTCGTAGCCGGGCGCGGTGTGGAAATCGAGGTGGGCGATCTCGTTGCCGTACGAGACTCGCAGGGTGCCGCCGCGCTTGGGTGTCTGGGCATCGGCGCTCGGCGGCAGGACCATGGTCCAGACGAGCAGGAGGAAGAATCCCGAAAGCAGGCCTCGTGAGCGCATGAGCGTCTCTCCTTCCCTCACCCAGGACACTTGGGACGGATCCGACTGGTGACCAGCGCGTCGAGTTGGCGTACGTTACAGGAGGAAACAGCTGTCAGCAACTACTTAAGGGCTACTCCTCCCAGGTACATGGCCCGTACCTCGGGGTTCTCCAGCAGCGCCCGGCCGGTGCCCTCGAAACGGTTCCGCCCCAGCTCGAGGACGTACCCCCGGTCGGAGATCTCGAGGGCGCGGGCGGCGTTCTGCTCCACCAGCATGACGGTGAGGCCCCCTCGTGCCAGGTCGACGATCTTGTCGAAGACCTCGTCGACGAAGCGGGGGGAGAGCCCGAGCGACGGCTCGTCCAGCATCATCATCTTGGGCCGCATCATCAGGGCCCGGCCCATGGCGAGCATCTGCTGCTCGCCGCCGCTCATCGTGCCGGCCATCTGGCGGCGGCGCTCGTAGAGCCGGGGAAACAGCCCGTAAACGAACTCCATCGCCTGGTGCAGGCGCGTCGCATCGCGTTCGAGGTAGCCGCCCATCTCGAGGTTCTCGCGCACGGTCATGGTGGCGAACACGACACGGCCCTGGGGCACGTAGCCCAGCCCGCGCGCGAGCACCCCATCCGCGCGCTGGCCGGCCAGACTGCGCCCGTCGAAGACGATGTCGCCGCCGAGATGGTTGATGAAGCCCATGACGACCTTGAACGTCGTCGACTTGCCCGCCCCGTTGGGCCCGATGACGGAGACGACCTCGCCGGCATTCACGTGCAGGCTGACACCGTGCAGGATCTGGATCGAGCCGTAGCCGGCGTCGACGTCGCGCAGGTCCAGCAGGGGCATCAGCCGCGCGCCGCCGCCGCCGCGCGCCCGCGCCCGAAGTAGGCGTCGATGACCCGCTCGTCGCGCTGGATGGCCGCGGCCGGGCCCTCGGCGATCACCGCCCCCGCGTCCATGACGAAGATCCGCGCGCAGTGGTTCATGATGACGTTCATGTCGTGCTCGACGATGACGATGGTCTTGCCCTGGGCCTGGAGGCGATGGATGTGCTCCAGCAGCTGCTGGAGCAGCGTCCGGTTGACCCCGGCCGCCGGCTCGTCGAGCAGGATCAGCGCCGGATCGGTCATGAGCGCGCGCGCGAACTCGAGCAGCTTCTGCTGTCCGTACGACAGGCGTCCCGCGTACTCCCGCCGGAGGTGGGTCAGGTTGACGAAGGCGATGAGCGCCTCCGCGCGCTCGCGCGCCACGCGATCGGGCAGGCCGAGGCCGGTGACGGACAGCATGTTCTCGAAGACGGTCATCTCGCGGAACACCCGCGTGATCTGGAACGTGCGCGTGATGCCGCGCCGGAACACCTGGAAGGGCTTGAGGCCGGCGACGTTCTCGCCCTCGAAGACGACCTCGCCGCCGTCCGGCCGGATGATGCCGGTGAGCAGGTTGAAGGTCGTGGTCTTGCCGGAGCCGTTGGGGCCGATGAGCCCCGAGATCTGACCGCGCGGCACGGAGAAGCTGCAGTCGTCCACCGCGCGCACGCCGCCGAACGCCTTGCGGAGACGGCGCACTTCGAGGGCGATGCCTTCGGCGCTCATCAGTGGACCATGCCCTTGCGCGCCCAGCCGCGGTCGATGGCGAATCCCATGAGGCCGCGCGGGACGAATCGCGCGACGATCACGATGAAGAGCCCGTACGCGATGAGGTGCGCGCTGGGGAAATTGACCCAGGTCAGCTCCTGCACGGTATAGAGGAGGACGGCGCCGACGATCGGCCCGATCACCGTGCCCTTGCCGCCGAGCATGGACATCAGCGCCATGGCGATGGTGATCTGCACGAAGAAGACCGACGGCGGATCGATGTACAGGACCTTGTAGGCCTGGATGCCGCCGGCCATTGCGGGGAACACGGCCGACAGCGTGAACGCCGCCAGCTTGTAGCGGGTGGCGTCGATGCCGAGCGCCTCGGCGGCCACCTCGTCCTCGCGGATCGCGTTGAGGCGGATGCCGAACCGCGAGTGCCCGACGACGTAGGCGACCACGATGGTGACGGCCATCAGGCCGAGCATGGCGTAGTAGGTTGCCCACGACGTCTCCGCGCTCGGCAGGCTGATGCCGAGCCCGCCGTGGGTGAGACCGTCCCACACGGTGGCGATGACGCGCGTGCCCTCGGCCGTGCCGAGCATGGCGATGGCGAAGTACGGACCCTTGAGGCGCAGCACGGGATAGCCGACGGCGATGGCGACCACCGCGCCGGCCAGGGCCGCCACGCCGAGCGTGGGCAGCCACGGCCAGGCGTAGTCGGCGACCAGGATGGCGCACGCGTAGGCGCCGATCCCGTAGAACGCCACGTGGCCGAAGGACGTGTAGCCCGTGAACCCGCTGATGATGTTCCAGCTCAGGGCGAGGACGACGTACATCATGGTGAACATCACGAACGACCGCAGATAGACGGTGAGCGCCCCGGGCAGCACGGTCAGGATGGCCAGGGCCGCCACGAGCAGCAGGAGGTTCCGGAGGTGCTCGCGTCGCGCCACTCAGGCCTCCTTGACGCCCATCAGCCCGCCCGGTCGGATGAGCAGCACGAAGATCATGAGGCCGTAGGCGGCCAGCTCCACCATCGCGGTGCCGTTGGGGATCATGAGGGAAACGAGACTTTCGAGCACCGCGAGCATCACGGCGCCGATGAGCGCACCCACATAATGGCCGCGGCCGCCGAGGATGATGATGGCGAAGGCCTGCAGCGTGTACACCACGCCCGTCTCCGGATTGAAGCCGAACTGGATCGACACCAGCGCGCCGCCCGCCACGGCGAGGGCCACCGCGAGGCCGGTGGTGATGAGATAGATCCGCCGGACGTTGATCCCGCACACCATGGCCACCTCGGCGTTCAGCGCGGTGGCCCGCACGGCCTTGCCCAGGCGGTGGAGCTTGAGAAACAGGAACACGGCGGTCGTGATCGCCACGGCCATGGCGAAGCTGATCACGCGGTTCTGGCCCACCGCGATGGTGGAGGTGAGCCGTACGGTTCCGGGGGCGTAGGGGATCGTGCGGAAGTCCGTGGTGAAGATCAGCTCGGCGGTATAGATCATCACCAGCCCCAGCCCGAAGGTGATCAGCAGCGCCGTCAGCTCCGGCTGGCCGACGACGCTGTCGAGCAGCACGCGCTGCAGGGCCATGCCGAAGAGGAACGCGATCGGCAGCGTGAGCGCGAGCGAGAGCAGGGGATCGAGCCCGACGAAGAAGAACGCGACCCAGGTGAGATAGGCCCCCATCATGACCATCTCACCGTGGGCGGCGTTGATGATCCGCATGACGCCGAAGATCATCGTGAGCCCGACCGCGAACATGGCGTACACGCCGCCCTGCATGAAGCCGCCCAGGACGACGCTGGCCAGGTTCGCCAGCCACCGCTGGTCGAAGCGCACCGTGCCTGCCGACACGCCGACGACGAACGGCAGGGCGTAGGCGGCCACGAGAAAGGCGGCCAGCAGATAGAGGCTACGGACCTCGCTCCGCTCCTTCCATCCGCGGGCCGCCGGGGTCAAGGCGCGGCTACCGCTTGCTCCACTCCGGCATCGGCAGCTCGGGCTTGGTCTGCGCCCACTTCTCGGGGTAGACGACCAGGCGCTGCCCTTTCAAAACCTGGAACGTGAGCCCCTCGTGGCTGTTCATCCCGCGCGCGTCGACCTTGTAGCGGCCGAACGCCGTCTGCACCTCCATCGTGGCCAGAGCGTCACGGATCTTGTCGCCGTCGAAGCTCCCGGCCTTCTTGACCGCGGCCTCGGTGGCCTGGAGCGCGCCATAGGCGCCGCCCGCATGGTAGTTCGGCTTCTCGCCGAAGCGCTTCTCGTAGACCTCGATGAACTCCTTCATGCCGGGCAGCTTCAGCACCTGGGGCAGCGGCTCCCACTGGCTGAAGCCGAGCACGTACTCGGCGGTGGCGCCGAGCTGCTCCGGGAAGCCGGGCAGCGCGGGGCCGATCGTGCTCGAGTAGAGCTTGAAGTTGACGTTCTGCTCGCGCATCTGGCGGAGCTGCGCGGCGGCGTCGGCGAAGTAGCTGTTCGAGAACACGGCCTCCGCGCCGGACGCCGCCACCTTCTGCAGCAGCGCCGTGAAGTCCGTCTGCTTGAGCGGATAGTTCTCGTCGACGACGATGTCGATGCCGAGCTTCTTGGCCCAGTCGCGCGTGCCCTTGGCGGCCTGGCGCGGGAACAGGCTGTCCTCGCCGATGATGGCGGCGCGCTTGACGCCGATCTGCTTGGCCAGGTGAACGGCGCCCTTCTGGTAGTCCTCGGCCGGGGCCACGATGTTGAAGATGTACTTGCGGCCCTTCTCCCAGATCGGCGTGGACGACGCGCCGTAGGCGACGAACGGCTTCTTATAGCGCTCGGTGACGTTGGCGACGGCCTCCGTGATGCCGCTCGAATACGGGCCGAGGACGAGATCGACCTTGTCCTCGGTGATCAGCTTCTCGTAGAGCTTGATGCTCGTCTGGGTGTCCGACTTGTCGTCGAGGAGCCGGAGCACGATCTTGTGGCCGAGCAGCCCGCCGCGCGCGTTGACCTCGTCCACCCAGAGCTTGATCGCGTTGACCTGGCGGCCCGCGGGCTCGGCGTACTGGCCGGTCATGGAGATGGCCCCGCCGAGCACCACCTCATTGCCCGCCCGCTGGCCGTTCGCCGCCGGAACCGCGGTCATTATGAGAAGGGCTCCGCACGCACCGGCGAGAGCCTGGATTACGCCTCTCCTCGTCATCGTCAGTCCTCCCTGGTTCGGGATTGCCCGCTTGGTTCGAGGTAGCTCGTCGAATCGGCCAGGCTTGGTGACGACGGATCCGGATGCGACCCCCTTATGCTGCGCCGGCCGTCCGGCCGGCG
>DATBIM010000055.1:0-1842 GCA_036556905.1 Candidatus Methylomirabilota bacterium | reverse complement strand
GTGCCGGTAGACGAGATGCGCCGGAGCTGGATCGAACGCTCGCCGCTCAAGCGCATGGTCACCGCCGACGACATCACGGCGATGGCGCTCTTCCTCTGCAGTCCCCTGGCCCGCAACATCTCCGGCCAGTGCATCGCCGTCAACGCCGGCGACCCCGCGGGATAGGTCTCTTCAAACCGGAGCGTCCGGCGCCTCAGCGGTTGCCGTAGTCCCGCCGCCAGAGCTCGATATAGTCCACCGCGTTGCGCGCGATGTCGTCCAGCTCCTCCTGGCTCATCTTGCGCACGGGCTTGGCCGGTACCCCCATCACGAGCCAGCCCGAGGGCACCACCTTGCCCGGCGGCACCAGCGCGCCGGCGCCCACCTGGGCCCACTCCTCCACCACCGCTCCGTTCAGCACCAAGGCGCCGATGCCGATGCGGACGTTGTCCTTGATGGTGCAGGCGTGGACCACACACCGGTGGCCGATGGTGACGCTGTCGCCGACGATGCACGGATGCTCCGGGGTGACGTGGAGCACGGAACAATCCTGCACGTTGGTGTTGCGCCCGATGCGAATGTAGTTGTCCTGGTCGCCGCGCACGATGGCGCCCGGCCAGATGCTGGAGGCTTCGCCGATCTCGACATCGCCGATGACCTGGGCGGCCGGATCCACCCAGGCGCCGGGATGGATGCGCGGCGTGCGCCCGGGTACCGAGCGGATCACCGTCAGGCGACCTCGAACAGTCCCGCCGCCCCCATGCCCCCGCCGATGCACATCGTGACCACGACGTAGCGGGCCCCGCGCCGCTTGCCCTCGATGAGGGCGTGGCCGGTCAGCCGGGCGCCGCTCATCCCGTAGGGATGCCCGATAGAGATGGCCCCACCGTCGACGTTGAGCTTCTCCATGGGGATGCCGAGGCGGTCACGGCAGTACACGACCTGGACGGCGAACGCCTCGTTGAGCTCCCAGAGGTCGATCTGGTCCATCCGCATGCCCACACGCTCGAGCAGCCGGGGCACCGCGAAGACGGGGCCGATCCCCATCTCGTCGGGCTCGCAGGCAGCGACGGTGAAACCCCGGAAGATTCCCAGCGGCGGCAATCCGCGTCGCTCGGCGAGGCGGGCATCCATCACCACGCACCCGGAGGCGCCGTCGGAGAGCTGGCTGGCGTTCCCCGCCGTGATGTACCCCTTCTCGCCGGTCACGGGCTTGAGCCCGGCCAGTCCCTCCAGCGTGGTGTCGGGCCGGTTGCCCTCGTCACGGGTGAGCGTGACTTCTTCCTCGCGCACCTCGCCGGTCGCTTTGTCCTGGACGAGCTTGACCGTGGGCAGCGGCACGATCTCGGCAGCCAGGCGGCCCTCGCGCTGAGCGGCGGCGGTGCGCTGCTGGCTGGCCAGGGCGTACTCGTCCTGCCGCTCGCGGGTGATGTAATAGCGCTTGGCCACCACCTCGGCCGTCTCGATCATCGACATGTAGATCTCGGGCTTGTGCTCTTCCAGCCAGGCCTCGCGGAAGCGGTGCAGGTTCATGTGCTCGTTCTGCACGAGGCTGATCGACTCTAAGCCACCCGCCACCACCACCGGCACGCGATCCACGATGACCCGATGAGCGGCCATGGCGATCGTCTGCAGCCCGGATGAGCAAAACCGGTTGACAGTGACCCCGGCGGTCGTCACGGGCAGGCCCGCGCGGATGGCCGCCTGGCGGGCGATGTTGTGGCCGGTCGCGCCCTCGGGCATGGCGCAGCCCAGGATGACGTCTTCCACCTCGCCCGGCTCCAGACGAGCGCGCTCGACGGCGTGCTTGATGACGTGGCCGCCCAGGACAGCGCCGTGGGTGTTGTTGAAGGCGCCGCGGTA
>DATBIM010000054.1:0-9635 GCA_036556905.1 Candidatus Methylomirabilota bacterium | reverse complement strand
TCACGATTCTGGAGCGAGGCGACGCGAGGTGAGCGAGCGCGGCAATCCCCACGCGCAGACCGTCGCGGCCAGCCCGCCGAGTCCCAGCGTCACGAAGGCCCAACCCCACAGCGCGGGCGTCGCGCCCGGCGGGTTCGTGGCCTTGAGCACGGCGCCGAAGGCCAGGGGCGCGATGGCCCCTGCCCCGAACCCCAGCAGGGATCGCAGGGCCAGCGCCGAGCCCAGGTACGACGGGTCGACGGCTTCGGTGACCGCCGTGGACAGCACGGGCGAGTCCCCGAGCGCCGTGAACGCGTACACCGCGCCGACGGCAAAGACCAGGGCCAGCGGCCACCCGATCAGCCATCCGAAGGTGAACGAGCAGACGGTGGCCGTGGCGGCCATGGCCACCAGCACGGCCCGGCGGCCCAGCCGATCAGAGAGGCGGCCCATGGAAAAGGAGGCGACGAGCCCGGTGAGGTGAAAGGCCGCCGACATGAACGCGCCCGCCTCGGCGGCGCGCAGCAGGGTGGCCCCGGTGGCCCCTATCGCCGCGGCCACGAATGCCGGCGTCCACGCCCACATGCCGAGCAGCTCCCAGGAGTGAAACGTGTACCCGAGGATCAGCCGCATCGCGGGCCGATTTCGTAGCACGGCGCCGCCGAAGCGGCCACCCCGGGCGCGAGCGTGAACCCGGTCGGGTGTGACGCGCAGCACGAGCCAGGCCAGCGCCATGCCGATGGCGGGGCCGATCCCGGTGAGCAGGAACGCGAGCGGATAGCCGCCAGTCAGCGCCAGACCGGTCACGAGCAGCGACAGCGCGTAGCCGAGCGACGAGAACGCCAGCAGCCAGCCGACGGCGCCTCCGCGGCGTGCCGGCGGATAGCGGTCGGCGATCAGCATGATGGCCGTCGTGTAGGTGCCCCCCTGCGAGAGCCCGACCAGCGTGTACAGGAGCAGCGCGGAAAGATACGAGCGGGCGAAGAGCGCGAAGCCGAGGGCCACCGCCGCGCCCAGCCAGCCCGACCAGAGAAAGACGCGCCGGGCCCCGATGCGATCGGCCAGCGCCGAGAATCCGAGCAGGGAGACCGCGTAGCCCGCCTGGAAGCCGGTGGACACCGAGCCGGCCTGGACCGCGGTCATTCCCCACGTCGGCCAGAGCACGGGCAAGGCCGCTGCGTAGGTCTGGAAAACGAGCATGTTGAAGGCCCGGGAGGCGCACAGCGTGGCCAGCCACGCGTCCACGCTCACTTCCCGGCGGGGCGGTCGCTCAATGCCGAAAGGCCTGGCCGATGAACTCCGGGAAGCGCTGCTCCAGCTCGGCCACGACGGCGTCGGCCACCTCGATGGCGCTGCCCGGACGGTCGGCGGGCGCGCTCCGCCCCCACTGCTCGATGTAGGCGTCGGACTCGTGCAGGCCGAGCTGCATCGCCGCGGAGTCGATGAGCATGTGGAACCGCTCCGAGAGCTGCCGGGTCACCGTGTCGGTCCCGTCGCGCGTCTCCACGCTGGCCGGGATGCCCCGCCAGGCGACGATCTGGTAGGTGGCCATCGCCGCCGGCTTCAGCCGCCCATGTACTGGCCGAGCAGCGTGATCTGGTCGCCGGGCCGCAACGGCGAGTCGAGCGCGTGGCTGATCCCCAGGACGGCGTCGTTCACGAGCACCTCGATGTGCTCGCCGATCTCGGCCCCGTGCCAGAGCGCGGCCTCGAGCTCGGGGAACCGGTCGGAGAGCGCCCGGAGCACCGAGCGCACGGTGGCGCCGGCGGGCAGCGGCTCGCGGAACTCCTGCCGCCCGGTCCCGTCGCCACCGGTGAATTTCGTGATCCAGCTCACCACCTCGACGGTCACGGCCGAAGCGCCGGGGCGGCTCGCCGTCGGAGACGGCCCGCGCTCGGGGCGGGTCACCCCTGACCCGTGCCGCAGCACGCGCCGGGCTGGGCCAGGCGCAGACCGGCGGCCGGGCGCTCCTCCTCGAGATCGTGGTTGAGCACGTACACTTCCCATTCCACGCCGTCGGGATCCTCGACCCAGAACTTGTCCTGGTTGGCGTGGCAGCAATCGACGCCGAACTCCTCGCGAACGGCGAGGCCGGCCGCCTTCACGCGCTCGAGCTGGCGCACGACCTCGGCCCGGGAGCCGAGCTGCAGCCCCAGATGGGCGCGCCAGCCCTGCGCCGAGGTCCCGGAGTGCTCCGACAGGGCGAGGTTGAGCGGCGCCCACGGCGGCAGGAACTTGACGTAGCCGTCCTTCACCTTGACGGGGCCGATGCCCAGGAACTTCTCGTAGAAGGCGCGGCTGCGGGCGAGGTCGGTCACCCCCAGGTGCGTGTGCACGCGAGGGACGAGGGCGACCGGGCGCGGCCCGAGCTCGAGGCGCATGGCCACCGCCGACTGGCAACACGTGGCCACGAACTCGCCGGAGGCGTGGACGGCCGGATCCACCGCCTCGCGGGCCACGGAGCGGAAGCCGAACCGCGAGAAGAAGTCGGTCGCGGTCGTGGTGAGCAGGAACACTTGCTCGACTCCCCCGGCGCGGGCCGACTCGAGCAGGCGCCGGATGAGGGCGGTCCCGATATCCCGGCCCCGAGAGGATGGCGCCACGACCAGCGAGCGCAGCAGCGCGCTCGCGCCGTAACGCTCCAATCCCACGGCCCCCACCACGCGGCCGGCGGCGCGGGCGACCAGGAACTCCCCGAAGTGGCTGGTCACGCCCGCCCGGGGCATGGCGGCGTCATCCAGCAGGCCCAGCACGGCCTCGAGATCGCCGGGACGCGCCCCCTCGATTTCGATGCTCGCGGCGCCAGCCCGCGGCCCGGCCGGGCCGGGCTTGCGCGCGCGGACGAAGGCGCTCATGAACTTGCCGTCCAGCAGGGGCGCGACCGCCGTCGCGTCGATGCCGGCACCGGCCAGCAGCTCCCGGGCCTCGTCGACGTGATAGATCCGCGTGGGCTCGATGTCGATGTCGGTGAACCCGGCCCGCGCGAGCTTGTCGCGGTACTCCGACTCTTCCAGGGCTCCCGCCACGCAGCCGATCCAGAGCTCGACGCTCCGGCGCAGAGCGGCCGGCACCTCGCCGCGCACCACCACATCGGAGACGGCGAACCGTCCGTCGGGGCGAAGGACCCGGAAGGCCTCGGCCAGCACCCGGTCCTTGTCGGGGGACAGATTGATGACACAGTTGGAGATGACGACGTCCACCGAGGCGTCGGGCAAGGGCACATGCTCGATCTCGCCCTTGAGGAACTCGACGTTGGTGGCGCCGGCCTTCCGGGCGTTCTCCCGGGCCAGGGCCAGCATCTCGTCGGTCATGTCCAGGCCGTAGGCTTTCCCGGTGGGCGCCACCCGGCGCGCCGAGAGCAGCACGTCGATGCCGCCGCCCGAACCCAGGTCGAGCACGACCTCCCCGGGGCGCAGCTCGGCCAGCGCGGTGGGATTGCCGCAGCCGAGGGAGGCCTGCACGGCCTCGGCCGGCAGGCCCGCGGTCTCGCCGGCCTGATAGAGATCGCCGGTGATGGGATCGCAGCGCTCGCCACAGCAGCCGCCGCCACCCCGGGTCACCGCGAGGGCGATCTTGCCGTACTTGTCCCGGACGGTCGTCCGAATGTCGTCGCTCATGTCACGCTCCTTGCTGCTAGCAGCAGGCGGTGAGCAGGCGGACCAGCTCACTCGCCGTTTCCGGTCGCACCGAGTAGTAGACAAAGCGCTCCTCCCGCCGGCTGGCCACCAGGCCGGCACGACGGAGGAGGTCCAGGTGGTGGGACAGCGTGGGACCGGGGACCTCGAGCTCGGCCTGGATCTCCCCGGCCGGCAGCTCCCGTCCCGCCCGGACCAGGAAGAAGAAGATCTGCAGCCGGGTGAGGTGGGCCAGGGCCTTGAAGGCCTCGACGTGCCCCTCGCGGGCCTGCAGGTCGACCAGCGGCAGCCTCGATTTCATAGTTCGAAGATTACTGAACTATGAAACCGGTGTCAAGCCCCCCGGGGTTAGCCTTCCTTGTCCTCGTACTTGTGCTTGAGCTCGGCGACCACGGTGGCGTCGGCCAGCGTGGTGGTATCGCCCAGGGCCCGCCCCTCGGCCACGTCCCGGAGCAGCCGGCGCATGATCTTGCCGCTGCGGGTCTTGGGCAGCTCGGCGGCGTAGATGACGTCATCGGGCCGGGCCAGGGAGCCGATCTTGCGCGCCACGTGCTCCTTGATCTCCTTCTTGAGGTCTTCCGACGTCGTCCGCCCGGCCTTGATGGTGACGAAGGCGGCGATGGCCTGGCCCTTGATCTCGTGGGTCCGGCCGATCACGGCCGCCTCGGCCACGGCCGGGTGGTCGACCAGCGCCGATTCCACCTCCATGGTCGAGACCCGGTGGCCCGAGATGTTCATGACATCGTCGATCCGACCGAGCAGCCAGAAGTACCCTTCCTTGTCGCGCTTGGCGCCGTCCCCGGTGAAGTACATGCCGGGCACCTGACTCCAGTACTGCCGGTGAAAGCGCTCGGGGTCGCCGTAGATGCCGCGCAGCATCCCCGGCCAGGGCTTCTTGAGCACCAGGTAGCCGGCATCCACCGGCTCGCCCTTGTCGTTGACGACGTCGGCATCCACGCCCGGGAACGGGAACGTGGCCGAGCCGGGCTTGCACACGGTGAGCCCGGGCAGCGGGGAGATGAGGATCTGGCCCGTCTCCGTCTGCCACCAGGTGTCCACGATCGGACAACGACCGCCCCCGATCACCTTCCAGTACCAGACCCAGGCCTCGGGGTTGATGGGCTCGCCGACGGTGCCCAGCAAGCGCAGGGACGTCAGGTTGCAGCGCTTGGGATACTCCTCGCCCCAGCGGACGAAGGTCCGGATGGCGGTGGGCGCAGTGTAGAGGATGGTCACCCCGTACTTCTCGATGATGCGCCAGAACCGGTCCTTGTCCGGGTAATCGGGCGTGCCCTCGTACATCACGCCGGTGGCGCCGTTGGCCAGCGGACCGTACACGATATAGGAGTGGCCGGTGACCCAGCCGATGTCGGCGGTGCACCAGTAGACGTCCTCTTCCTTGAGATCGAAGATCATCCGGTGCGTGGCGGAGATCCCGGTGAGATACCCGCCGGTGGTGTGCACGATGCCTTTGGGCTTGCCGGTAGACCCCGACGTGTACAGCAGATACAGCATGTCCTCGGCGTCCATGGGCTCCGGCTTGACGTAGGCGTCGGCACCCTTGATGAACTCGGTCCACCACACATCGCGGTCGCGCTGCCAGTCGATCTCCTGGCCGGTGCGCTTGTAGACGATCACCGTCGACACGAACGGGCAGCCCTTGAGCGCCTCGTCGGTGTTCTTCTTGAGGGGAACCTGGGAGCCCCGGCGATAGCCGCCGTCGGTGGTGATGACGATCCGGGACTTGCAGTCGTTGATCCGGTCGCGGAGCGACTCGGGAGAGAAGCCGCCGAACACCACGCTGTGGGGGGCGCCGATGCGGGCACAGGCCAGCATGGCGATGGGCAGCTCGGGGATCATCGGCATGTAGATGGTGACGGCGTCGCCCTTCTTGACGCCATGCCGCTTCAGCGCGGCGGCGAACTGGTTCACCTCGCGGTAGAGGTCCCGATAGGTGAGGACGCGGGTGTCACCCGGTTCCCCTTCCCAGATGATGGCCGCCTTGTTGCGCCGCGGCCCCTCCACGTGGCGGTCCAGACAGTTGTCGGAGACGTTGAGCTTGCCGCCAATGAACCACTTGGCGTACGGCAGCTTCCACTCCAGCGTCTTCTTCCACGGCTTCATCCAGCGCAGCGCGCGGGCCTGCTTCTCCCAGAAGCGAAGGGGATTGGCCCTGGCGTCCTTGTAGATCGCCGCGCTCTTGACGACCGCGCGTCTGACGAACTCCTTGGCCGGTGGGAACTTCCGGCCTTCCTTGAGCAGGGCCTGGATGGGTTCGTCGCGGCGACCTGTCGTCCTGGCTGTCGGCATCACTGACCTCGCCTGGCTAGGGGAAATTCCTGCGCCGATCGGCGGGGCGATTATACGGAGGAGGCCCGGGCGGCTGCAAGGCTAGGAACGGGTCGGCCGGCCCTCCCGGGCGGGCAGGAACTCGTCGCGACGGGTCTTCAGCCGGCGCACCAGCTCTTCGTAGGAGCTCGCGCGGATGATGCGGTCGAACTGTGAGCGATAGTTCCCGACGAGGCTGACGCTCTCGATGACCACGTCGTAGATCAGCCAGCGATCGTCACGCCGGCGCAGGCGGGCCTCGACGGGCACTTCGGCCCGCTGCCGGGTGATGACCTTGCCGCGCACCACGGCATACCCACCGTCGATGGTCTCCCCGGAGAACTGCAGCTGCTCGCCGCCGTAGAGGTCGATCTTGGCGATGTAGGTTCGCTCCAGCAGATCGGCGAAGAGCTGGACGAATTCCTCCTGCTGGGCCGGCGTACGCCCGTGCCAGTGCCGGCCCAGCGAGCGCCGGGCCGTCTCCGTCATGTCGAACACCTGGGCGGCGACCTCACGGACGGCGGCGCGCTTGGCGTCGTGGGGCAGCGCAGCGTCCTCGAGGATGCGCTGCACGTGGTCCGTGTACCGCCGCACCTGGTCGGTGGGCGATTCGGCCAGGGCGGCCGTCGCCGAGGCCAGCAGCACCGCCGCCACCATCAGGCTCGCCCGGCCGGCGCTGGCCATCACCGCCGCTCGATCTTCAGCCCCGTCCTGGTGACGGCGACGGCGGCCGAGCCCGCCTGCCGGAGCACGCGGGCCAGCTTGTGCTTCTCCAGCAGGGTCCGCAGCTGCGGCTCGCCGCCCTCGCCGAGGACTTCCTCGGCCACGACCGCGGAGTGGATCACCGCCCCGTGACTGTCTTGCAGGTGGAACATCTGCACGGAACGGTCGTGAGCGTAAAAATCGTAGATGACGGCGGTGGGAAACTCCCGCTGCAGGTACTCGCGCACCGTCCGCACCATATGTTCGCTCACCGCGGCGGCGGCGCGCCCGGCCGGGGCCCGGGACTCTTCGATGGGCACCGCAGGAATGGCGGGCCCCGGAACCACGACCGGCTCCTCGCGGCGAGGCGCGTCGATGCGCGCGCGATGCACCGCCCGCGGCGGGGGCGCGTCCGCCCGCGAATGGTGTCGGGCGGGGGGTGCGGCCATCGCGGGCGCCACCGGCGGCGGGGGCGGCGGGGGCGGTGGCTCGGGCGGCGGCGGAGCCACCGGGGGCGGGGCGGCTGGCTCCAGGCGCGGGGCCCGGGGGACGGGCCGCGGGCGAGGCGGCGGTGGCTCGACCGGAGCCTCCGGCTCTTCCACCCGAGAGAACTGCAGGCCGAAATGAAACTCGAGACAGTCGACGCGACGGAAGCGCAGGTGGCGGATCTTGCGGAGGAACCCCTGGGGGATCCGCTCGGCGATGAAGATGACCCGCGGCTCCGTGGACGACACCACCGGGTAGAGCTGGTGGAGCTCGTCCGGGGCCTCCAGGCACCAGGAGTACGCCTCCAGCGCCCGCAGCATCATCTCGTCGTCGGCTTCGAAGCCAAGGGCGATGAGCGTGAGGACATCCTCGGCGTCGATCGTGACCAGATCGATGGTGCTCCCGCCGAGTACCGCCTGGCTATCGAGCAGCTGAAGCCCGGGCTCGATGGAGGCGACCGACGTGACGACCAGCTCCTGCAGTTCCTTGAGGTCCTCGATTTTCAACGACCTGAATTCCGGGTTCATGCCCCCTCCAACCGGGTCCGCGACGAGCGCTCTTTCGAGCAAGTGGAGCGCGCGGTGGCCACGCAACCACTGTGGCAGATGGTGGCGTCGGTAGGCGTCAAGAAACCGCGGGAGCGTTGGCCACTGCCTAGTGCAATGAGACTAGAAAGAAGCGGGCGAGCCGCTCCTGCAGCTCCCCGCCCAGTCCGCCGTGGTATCCCTCATCGGTGAAGACGAACTGGGCCCCGGGGTTGCCGGCCAGCGCCCGGGCCAGGCGCTCGGCATGGTGGAAGGGGATCTGCTCGTCCACCCGGCTGTGGATCAGCAAGACGGGAACGCCCAGTCGCCGGGCCGCCTCCCCCGGCGAGGGGCGCGTGATGTCGACGCCCAGCAAGAGGCGCGACCACACGCGCATGAGGCCCACCAGGGGCTCGCGCAGGAGCCACAGGCCCCGGTAGAGATCGCGGCCGAGGAGGCGGAGGTCGGCAAACGAGGCGTAGGCGGCCACCGCTCGGATGCGCGGATCCTCGGCGGCGGTCAGCAAGGCGACGGCGCCGCCGAACGAGAAGCCGAACACTCCCACCGGGCCGAGCCCGCGCGCCTCGAGCACATCGATGACCCGCTTCAGGTCGTCGCGCTCGCGATGCCCGAGGGTCGTGACGCGGCCCTCGCTCTGGCCAAAGTAGCGCAGGTCGACGAGGAGCACCGTGAAGTGCCGGTGAAGCGCGGCCGCCAGCGGCAGCAGATCCCGCTTGTCCGCCGGGTACCCGTGCAGGAGGATCACGGCCGGCTGCCCGGGGCGGGCGGCGATCCAGGCCGAGAGGTGCAGCTCGTCGGCGGTTCTGATCGTCACCGCTTCCACCGTCAGCCCGACATCGGCCGGGCGCAGGTCGATGGCGAGCCGGGGTGGCCGCACGGCCAGCCAGAAGGCGAGCAGGCTCGCCAGCACGAAGCCGCCAACGAGCAGCAGGGCAACCGGGGCGATCTTCAGCGCGGCTCGGCCGATGGCGGGCCCGCCGCGTCGCTCAGGCGCGCCGGGCGTGGTCAGTCATGGCGGATCGAGGCGTGCCCGTTGAGCCGGGCCAGCAGGCCGTGCAGCGCCTTGCGGGTCTCCGCATCCTGGGGGGCCATCCGCACGGCGCCCTCGAGCTCACGCGCCGCCTCGGCCCACCGGCCCTTACGCATGAAGATCCGGCCGAGATTCATGAAGGGAAACTGTCGGGGCTCGTAGCGCGGCGCCCGCTTGGCCTTCTCCAGCCAGGGGATCGCCTCGTCGAGCTTGTCCTGCTGCATCAGGTAGACGCCGATGTCGTTATAGGGGTTGCCGAAGTCGGGATCGACCTCGATGGCCTTGAGGCATTCTTGCCTCGCCTCGTCCAGCCGGCCCTGGAAGCTCAGCGTCCAGCCCAGGAAGGTGTGGGCCTCGGCCGTGCGACGGACCGTGAGCGATCGTCGGTAGAGGTCGATGGCGGCCTCCAGGTCCCCCTGCATCTGCCGGTGGTAGGCCTCACGCCACAGCTCGGTGGCCCGGGCGAGATCGTCGGCGTCGCTCATGGTCGAGAGGTGGAAGAGAGGCTATTATACGCGCGGGCACAGCCCCGCGCGGACCGAGGTGCAGCGACGATGCACAAGTATGTCATCCGGCGCCTCCTGCTGTTCGTCCCCTCCCTGGTGGGCGCCTCCCTGCTCATCTTCCTGCTCCTGCGCGTAGTGCCGGGCGACATCGCCGAGATCCTCGTCTACCAGACGGGCAGTGAGTCGAGCGCGGTGCAGGAGAGGCAGATCCGACAGATCCGGGCCGAGCTCGGGCTCGACCAGCCGGTGACCATCCAGTACCTGAGCTGGCTGGGCGGGGTGATCCGCGGGGACTTCGGCTACTCCTACACCCAGCGGCGGCCGGTCACCGAGATCCTGCGCGAGCGCTTCCCGCGCTCGATGGAGCTGGCCTTCCTCACCATCGTGGTCGCCCTGCTGTGGGCCGTCCCCCTGGGCGTGATCT